>NZ_JBWQOG010000013.1:0-151608 GCF_056591735.1 Parashewanella sp. 2210YD4-3
TGCGCAAGGGCTTTTTTAAGGTTTTTTATTGATCGACGATCGCTTGCCGACAAATCCAGCGATCTGTTTATTTTTCCTGCCAAACTAGCCTGTTTTACTGCTTTTTCGGTATAGTTTGTTAATTAGAACATATTATGGAACCAACTTATGCCTTCTCCTTTACGCCCTTACCAAGGAATTTCACCTAAAATTGGTGAGTCTGTTTATATTGATCCGCTTTCTGTATTAGTTGGTGATATTCATTTAGAGAATGATGTCAGTATCTGGCCTATGGTGGCGGCTCGTGGTGATGTAAATTCAATTCGTATTGGCAAGCGTTCCAATATTCAAGATGGTACCGTACTACACGTCACCCATAAATCAGAGTCTAACCCTACAGGTTATCCACTCACTATTGGCGATGATGTTACTGTTGGTCATAAGGCCATGCTTCATGGTTGTACTATCGGCAATCGGGTTTTGGTCGGTATGGGGACACTGATTTTGGATAACGCTACTATTAGTGATGACGTCATTATCGGTGCTGGCAGTTTAGTACCGCCGGGGAAGACATTAGAAAGTGGCTTTCTTTATGTAGGTAGCCCTGTAAAGCAAGTGCGCCCATTGACTGACAAAGAGCGCGAGTTTCTGTCTTATTCAGCCGCCCACTATGTGCGTTTAAAGAATAATTATATTGCCGAAGATTATGAGTAAACCACGATACCTTTTTCATTCATAGCTTCTTGTTCAATAAGCTCCTCAAAGATATCTTCTAAATCGAAGCGCTTGTGTTCTGCTAGTTCAAGCGCTTGTTGTTTTGACTCAATGTCTGTTTTATAGATTTCATTCAACTTAGTTAAGCTAATTTGGCATGGGATCATCATGCCTTGAACTTGTGCTGTAAACACCATTACTTGGGAGTGCTCCTCCCACTCTATGTCATCAATAAAAATAATACTTTGATTCATGGTCACTTCACTTAAGTAGATCTTGTCGTAATTGATTTAATACAGCTTCTATATTTGGTTTTACTCCACGCCAACGGTAATAACTTTCGGCGGCTTGCCCTACCAACATCCCAAGCCCATCGGCACTCTGTTTTATTCCTTGTTGCTCTACCCATTCGATAAACGCTGTTTTCTTGGCATCATAAAACATATCGTAAGCTTTTATATGAGGTTGAATGAATTCACTTGAAATGCTTGGTACTTTGCCATCGACTCCAGAAGATGTTGCGTTTATTAAAATATCACACTCAATTTGATTGGATAATTCATCCAGCCCTATTCCCTGAACATTTGATTGATTCACTTCGGTTGCTAAGTATATGGCTTTCTGTTTGGTTCGGTTTGCAATCACGATTCGATTGATCTTTTTCTCCAATAAAGGGTGAATACAACCCCTAACCGCTCCACCAGCACCTAAAATGACAATATTTTTATTGGCTATTAGACCAAACTGACGCTCCAGATCTGCCACAAGCCCTAAGCCATCGGTATTATCCCCGATCAGATTTCCCTTTTCGTCCAACCACAACGTGTTTACGGCCTTGGCAAGTTGAGCCGACTTTGAGCATTGATGACATAAAGTAAAGGCTTGCTCTTTAAATGGGACGGTGACATTCGCACCTTTGCCACCTGTTTTGAAAAAATCAGTCACCGCTTCGTCAAATCCATCTAGTGGTGCTAACCGTTTTTCATAACTCAACGCTTGTTGTGTTTGCTTAGCAAACGCTTGATGAATAAAAGGTGACTTACTGTGCTTTATGGGATTACCAAATACAGCGTATCTATCAATCATAGATGTTTCCGATATAATTCAGCCAATTTTCAACTTTCTTTAACCTTACCATGAAGTGGCTCAATAAACTGTTTAATAGTAATAACGCAATGAATGAGCGTGACCCAAAACAATCCAATGCTTATGACATGATAGGTGGTGATGACACCATCAAAGTCATTGCTCAGTATTTTTATCAATATATGGAAACTGAACCCAGTGTTCGATCATTACGAGAGATTCACCCAAGTTCATTAAAAGATTCCGAACAAAAGCTGTATGAATTTTTAAGTGGTTGGTTAGGAGGACCGCAATTGTTTCAACAGCGTCATGGTAATCCAGCCCTTAGGGCGAGACATATGCCATTTGCCATTGATGATTCTATGCGTGATCAGTGGTTAGAATGTATGGGTTATGCGTTAGGGAAAAGTTTAAAATCACCCGAACATCAACAAGCGATCTTTCAGGCGATTTCAACTTTAGCCGATCATATGCGTAATCAGCCTAAATAACTTCAGCTAACCAATTCTGAGGCTTTAGATAAGTATCATAAAGTTCAGCTTCAGGCGTTCCCGCTTCTGGTTCGTAGCAATATTGCCAGCGTACCAGTGGCGGCATTGACATCAAGATTGATTCTGTACGTCCGCCAGTTTGCAACCCAAACAGGGTGCCACGGTCATAAACCAAGTTGAATTCGACATAACGGCCACGGCGATAGAGCTGGAATTGACGCTCTCGCTCACCGTATTCAGTGTCTTTTCTTCGCTCAACAATTGGCGCATACGCTTTGATAAAGCCTTCACCCACAGCCTGCATAAAGGCAAAGCTCTTATCAAACCCCCACTCATTGAGATCATCAAAGAATAATCCACCAACACCACGCGTCTCTTGACGGTGTGGCAGATAAAAATAGTCATCGCACCATTTTTTATATTTTGGATAGACCTCATCACCAAAAGACATACATAAGTCTTTTGCGGTTTGATGCCATTCAATCACATCTTCTTTAAAAGGATAATATGGAGTTAAGTCAAAGCCACCACCAAACCACCACACAGGATCGGCGCCTTCTTTTTCAGCAATAAAGAACCGAACGTTGGCATGGGTCGTTGGAATGTAAGGATTTTTAGGGTGGATCACCAAAGATACGCCCATGGCTTCGAAACTGCGCCCTGCTAACTCAGGGCGATGCGCTGTGGCAGATGCAGGCATTTGCGCACCTGTCACATGGGAAAAATTCACGCCCGCTTGTTCGAATACTTTTCCATCTGTTAAGACACGACTTTGGCCTCCGCCACCTTCTTCTCGTTGCCATTGATCGTGTTGAAACTCGGCTTTACCGTCCAAACGCTCCAGTTCTTGGCAAATATTATTTTGTAATTGCAGTAAAAACACTTTTACTTCGTTAGCATTTGCTTTTCCCATTACTTTGCCATTCCTTATCGTAAAACTTGCCCAGTTCGGGCATCAATGATGGTAGAAGGCTGTTTACGCCCTCCTAATTCGCCTTCAATCAAGGCATCAATTTGCTGTGAAAATTGTGCTTCAATTTCATTTCCACTCATAGCAGGTGGCTCACCCGCTACATTGGCACTGGTAGACACTAACGGTTTACCTATCGCTTCACATAGCGCTATCACAGTTGGATGCGCTGAAATTCTTACCGCAATCGTATCAAACTGCCCTCTTAATTTAGTACTCACGCTCTGTTTTGCAGGCATGATTTGAGTAACAGCGCCAGGCCAATGAGATTTGATGGTACTGATTTGCTCATCGGTTAACTGGGAAAAATCGACATAATCGGCCAATTGTTCAAAACGACTGGCGACAATGATCAACCCTTTCTCCCAAGGTCGTTGTTTGATTGTCAGTAAACGTTCTATGCTAGTGACATTATCAGGATCACAACCTAACCCATAAACGCCTTCAGTTGGGTAGGCGATAATCCCACCAGCATTTATCAACTCGCTGACTTGTGTAGGATGCAGATGGTGCATCTAAGATACCTTTTAAATATTTTGTTTGAATTTACACGCTTTTTGAGGGCATTCCAATCGCACTCCAGATGCGGATTTACGGCTGACTAAAATACCAAATCCACAATCAGGGCAGGCTTGCGCCACAGGTTTATGATTGACCAAAAATTTACATTCAGGGTAAGCGTTACACGCATAAAAATTTTTGCCAAAGCGATTGGTACGGTGTTCAAGTTGCCCCTGTTCGCACTTAGGGCAAGCAATCATCCCGTCATCATCTTCATGATCAGGACGTTCAATATGATGACATTCTGGATAATGGGTGCAGCCAATGAATATACCAAATCGACCCGATTTTACCGCAAGTTCATGACCACACTCAGGGCACTCTGACCCTTCAATCACTTGGGATGCTATGGCTTCATGCTGAACCAACGGCCGTGTGTATTGGCATTGAGGGTAATTATTACAACCTAAAAAGCTGCCGTGCTGACTGTGTTTAACCGATAGTTCTGAGCCACACTCAGGGCAAAGTTCATACTCTTTCTCAAGCGCATGTTCGTGCATCGAAAACAATTGTGGATCAATTTTATTAGACATAAATATCCATTACCCTTTGGCTTAAGTGCCATTTTATCGCATCCGTCCCTACGCGCCAACTGACACAAAGCTTCACTTCCCCTTAATAATGGAATATTGTATACAAAGATAAAGAATGGAGGCATATTGTGATAATACGGACATCCCTGCTTAACGGCATCATCATTGGGCTTTTGGCCCTAACGGCATGTAGCCCTTCACCAAAAGTAGCAAAGCAAGCACTGGTAACACCTGAAATCCAACAGGTGTTGGTTTCGTCTCCAGAAGATTTATTCCAGTTCAATGCCCAATTACTCACAGCGGCGACCTTTGATAAAGCCGTTGATAGCCTTGCACCTACCACTCAAGTCAGAGACATCAATCAACTGTTATATTTTCTTCGTGCTTATAGCTATTTTGGCGATATGAAAGCTCTCACGACTGAGCAGAAACACTCACTGTCAAAGCAACTGCAAAGACTCACCACGGTTTCAGAGTTACAACAAAATCCACGTTTTCAAGAACAGTTTGCCGTTACGCTTTACCGTTATTTTGATAAAGATGATGCTGTAAAATCACTACAACCTTTGCTAAAACCATTACAAATCCAGTTGGCTGAACTTACTGATGCTCCCATCAATCAAGCAACGGATTATGCCTTGTGGGAAACCTTACGTGCCTATGGTCTTTTACTCAACCAAGCCAAAAAACAACCTGATGGCGATTTGGCAAAGACCTTGATAGAACAGCGAGTGCATTTACCGCTGATCACCTTTGCTAAACACAGTAACAGCATTCGTCAACAGAGCGATTGGCCAAAACAAAATGCTTATTGGGCATTAGCATTATATCGCTTAACCTTGCCAGCTTCTGATACTGATAGCCCCACCAAACAAGAGCAAGAAATTGATGATGCGGTTGCCAGTATTGCCGATGCTGATATTAAGCAACGTAGCGAACAAGCCAAAGATGCCTATACCCTTGGTTACCACATCAATACCTTTGCACTTCGTCAAGCTTGCTTAGAAAACAAACAACGATGCCGTATTCCTGATGAATCATCACTCTTACCATTAACCCATTCTTGCTCAGATACCATTATCATTCGCCATCAAGATCTCACATCTGAACAATTGGCCGAGTCTTGCCAACGGCTTACCTCCCAAGAAAGCGATTTCCATCAATTGCTTGATTCGCAACATGCACCCACGGCGAACGATCACAATACAGCCCTTGAAGTCATCGTATTTAAGAATTGGAGTCAGTACCACATTGGCGGTCAACTGCTGTTTGATATCAATACCGACAATGGTGGAATGTATCTTGAGGGCACACCACAAAAACCAGGAAACCAAGCTCGCTTTTTGGCTTTTCGCCAATGGTGGGTCGAACCTGAATTTTCGGTTTGGAACCTAAACCATGAATATGTTCATTATCTTGATGGCCGCTTCGTTAAATACGGACAGTTTGGTCACTTCCCAAGCCATATGGTGTGGTGGGCAGAAGGACTAGCGGAATACATTTCTAAAGGCAATGAGAACCCTAAAGCGATGAAAGTCGCTAAAGAAAGTAAAGATAAACGCCCCGATCTAAAAACCATTTTTGCCACTCAATACGGTGATGGTTTAGAGCGTACCTATCAATGGAGTTACTTAGCGATTCGCTATCTATCCGAGCATCACCCTCAAGAAATGCTAAATCTGAGCCAAGCATTGAAAGCCGATATTTTTAATGATTACCAAGCCAAACTAACGGAGTTGGAACAGCACAATGATGCCTTTCAAACTTGGTTAACCGCATTATTGGAAACCAATAAGCAAACAGAGGAAAGTAAAGCGCCCGAGATCAATAAGCTTAACCGCTACAGTTATCGTGATTATCTAACCCCGAATCATTTTGTTGCTGATCAGATGCACAAGCACTATTAATATCGCAGCATAAACAATCACGAAAGATCAACAAGTCCTAACATCTATGATCAAAAAAGGAAGCAAATCGCTTCCTTTCTTTTAGTACGCTTAAACATCATGAATGTAAACGGCCATCAGGCTGTTCAAAAATCAAGTCTTCCATTTGTTCGTAGGCGGATTGGTGACCCGGTGCATTAAACAGTACCATTAAGATCACCCACTTTAAGTCTTCCAAACCAAGATAACTGTCTTCTAACTCCATGACACGATCAATCACCATTTCACGCGTTTCGACATTTAGCACCTTGATTTGCTCTAAAAACATCAGAAAGCCACGGCTTTCAACGTCCAGCTTATCCATTTCCTCAGCGGTATAAATACGAAATGATTGTGGGTTATGAGTGCGAAGATAAGAGCCCTCCTTAGTCTGTAAATCCGCTAAATTCTCTAACCAATCTAAGGCCTTGATGATTTCTGATTGATGAAAACCGGCACGAGTTAGTTCTTTCGTTAACTCGTCTTCATCCACTAACAGTTCGGTATCTCCTTGGACATAGTTCTCGAAAAGGTACATTAATATGTCGAACATCAGGCTTAACTCCTCTTCAGTTTGACGTAACCACCAGGTACCGTTGCCACCCAACCTTGTAGTTCAAGTTCAAGTAATTGCTCCAGCACCAAATCGATCGCAATTCCACTATGTTCGACAATGACATCAATTGTCGTTGTCTCATAGCCTACACTAGCCAAGAGTGACGAAAATGGCAAATCGGGTTGTGCTTCTTCTCCTATATGGTGCTGTTTTTTTGACTCTTCAAGATGGTGACTGAAAATATTTGGTAACTCTTGCAAAATATCGTCCACACAACAGGTCAGCTTTGCCCCTTGTTGGATCATGTCATGACATCCTTGGCTTTGATGGCTCAAAATACTACCCGGCAACGCAAACACATCTCGTCCTTGCTCCATCGCCATTCTTGCCGTTATCAGTGAACCACTACGACGAGAAGCTTCCACCACTAGGGTTCCTAAACTTAGACCGCTGATAATACGATTTCGTTTCGGAAAATTTCCAGCATAAGGACGAGTATCAGGCCAATACTCACTGATGATGCATCCTTGTGTTTGAATTTCTTGATATAAACTACGATGACGCTTGGGATAAATTTCATCAACACCCGTTCCTAATACCGCTAGTGTTTTATAGCTGGTTTCCGTTCTCGCGGCTAGGGCTCCACTGTGAGCCGCACCATCAATACCCGCCGCTAAGCCGCTGGTTACCATTATTCCAGCTTCAACCAACTGTTTGGCAAATTCATAGCTGTGCTTTAATCCGGCTGGCGTTGCATCTCGACTCCCCACCATCGCCACGGATGGTAATGCTAATGCCATAGGATCGCCTTTAACAAACAGCAACGTAGGAGGATCAGCGATTTCACGAAGTAACGATGGATAATCATCATCGTCAAGGCAAATAATATAATGTTCAGCTGAGGCTTCCAGCCAAGATAACGCAGAATCAACTTTAGCAGGATTGAATGTTAAAGAAGTAAGACTTTGAACTGAACGCGGTAAGTCACTAGGGCGATGTTCGATCGCCCAGCGCAGCTCAGATAAGGATAAATGCTTTAGTAATTGTTGAACCCGAGTTGGCCCTAACCCAGATACGGCACTAACAACTAGCCAATCGGCCAGTGTCGATGCCGTCATTCTCTGGCTATAGCTCCTGATGTCGGTGTCATGACTTTATCGCCGATACGTACTGGACGGTCGTCTAATAAGATCAAGCCAAAACTGACGTTATCGAACACCTTAAACACCATCAACTTTCCACGGAACGTATCAGGAACTGTGACGGCATTATCTGCTGATAAACTCGCCATCATATCGTCGTAAGCACTACGATCACCGGTTTGTATGGGTTGACCATCGGCGTCGATAACGATTTCATCGCCATCACGAAAGATATCGAAGACTTGTCCAGGATGAATCCCTGCCTGATGACCACGATCCAGATACACCACATTCAGCTGCCCTGCTTCTCGCTGATGATTGGCAATCGCTAGCACTCTTGTGGTGGCGTTTGTTGTTCCAGGAGATGGCATGTAATAAGCCGACATCATGGCTTCTTCATCAACAGGCAGTGCATAAAAGCCCGCTTTGGTTTCTCGTAAGCTATTTAGAATTTTTAATTTAGATACTTTACCAGATTCAATCACGCGACCACTGGCAGTCAACACTAACTCTTTACCTAAATCTTCACCATGTGCTTCAAGCTCTCGCCCTGGCTCATATAAGGCAAGCTTTTGACCAACTTTAAGAGGCTGATCAATGTAAATCACATCATTGAGCATATGGAAACGAGATTCTCGCTCACCACCGACGACCATAGCTTTGCCTTCAAGCCATTGATCCGTTTCAACTCGGTTTTGCACAATATAGGGTTGAATAACCCCAAGGTCGATCATCGGAATCGCATTATTTTTAGAAATAATTCGACCATGTGGTGATAGTTTTTTATGCGGTTTTTTCACCAATCTAGGCTTACCGTTAATAAAAACTAAGGTCAATATATCACCGGGGTAGATAAGATGAGGATTACTGACTTGTGGGTTAGCCCCCCACAATTCAGGCCAACGCCATGGGTTCTGTAAATAAAAGCTAGAAATATCCCATAGAGTATCGCCTTTTTTAACTACATAGGTTTGTGGGCGATCTTGCTTTAGTGCCAAAGTATCGGCTATCGCAACACTGGATATCATTGCGAACACAATTACTAATATGCGTATCATTTAACAGTCCATTTTATTGTTACAGGTTTCCCCAACTGAAAATCGTTCGGGTACTCCTCTAAGCCATTCCCTAGCTTATTATGCCGTTCTACCGCTTGTTCATAAAGACTTATTCATCTTGAACAATGGTATTCGCCATAACAAAGGATTAAAATTACCCGATTGATTCCAGAATCAGTATAACCAACTGATTAAGATTTAACAGAGTTAGAGGACATCTATGGCACTATTAACCGTTTTGCGTTTCCCTGATGAGCGTTTGCGTACTATCGCAAAACCCGTTACTCAATTTGATGACAAACTACAGACTCAAATTGAAGACATGCTTGAGACCATGTATGAAGAAAAAGGCATTGGCCTTGCTGCTACTCAAGTTGACTATCATCAACGCTTAATTGTCATGGATCTGCAAGATGAAGTAGAGCGCCCAAATGTATTCATTAATCCTGAGATTGTTGAATCCAGCGGCCATTTTGAAAACGAAGAAGGCTGTTTATCTGTTCCTGGCATATACGCCAAAGTTGAACGCGCCGAAAACGTGACCGTAAAAGCCCTTGATCGCGATGGTAAAGAATTTACTGTCGAAGCTGATGGTTTGTTTGCTATCTGTTTGCAACATGAAATGGATCACCTTGTTGGCAAGCTGTTTGTGGATTATTTATCACCACTAAAACGCAACCGCATTAAACAGAAGTTGGAAAAAGAAGCGCGTCTCTCTGCGAAAAACGCCTAAGGTACTACTTTGAAACCATTAAACATTATTTTTGCCGGTACGCCGGATTTCGCTGCTCGACATTTGCAAGCCTTGATTGACTCTCATCATAATGTGATAGGCGTTTATACCCAACCAGATCGTCCCGCGGGTCGTGGAAAAAAACTCCAAGCTAGCCCAGTAAAACAATTAGCTCAGCAACATGAAATTGCCGTTTATCAGCCTAAAAGCTTAAGATTAGAAGATGCTCAACAAGAGCTAGCCTCTCTCAACGCTGATATCATGGTCGTAGTGGCCTACGGCTTGATCTTGCCACAGGTGGTACTTGATACCCCACGCTTGGGTTGCATTAATGTTCATGGTTCTATTTTGCCACGTTGGCGTGGTGCCGCTCCGATCCAGCGTTCAATTTGGGCTGGTGATGCAGAGACGGGCGTTACCATTATGCAAATGGATATCGGTCTAGATACCGGTGATATGCTGCTAAAAACTAAGCTGCCCATTTTACCTGAAGATACCAGCGCTACTTTATATGAGAAATTAGCAGAGCAAGGGCCTCAAGCGCTACTCGCCGCCCTAGATGGGCTGGCTGCAGGCACTTTGCAAGCTGAAAAGCAAGACGATGCACTCGCTAACTACGCTGAAAAGCTGTCAAAAGAAGAAGCCAAAATCGACTGGAATAAACCTGCCAAGCAATTATGGCAAGAAGTGCGTGCGTTCAACCCTTGGCCGGTCAGTCATTTTTCACACCATGAGCAAACCATCAAAGTGTGGGAAGCAGATTTTCAAAGCGCGGAACATAATGCCAACATCGGTAGCGTAGTTTCTGCCGATAAACACGGTATTGCGATTGCTACCACTGACGGTGTTTTAATTTTAAAGACACTACAAATTCCAGGCAAAAAGCCGATGGCGGCTGTAGATGTCCTCAATGGCAAAGCCGATTGGTTTCAAATTGGACAATTGATCGGCAACAGTGAGGCTTAACCATGAATGTAAGAGCCCTCGCAGCTAAAGCCTTATACGCTGTCCTTGAGCAAGGTATTTCATTATCAGTTGCTCTGCCAGAGCAACAAAAAAAACTCACTAACGGCAAAGATAAAGGTCTGTTAGCCGAGCTTTGTTATGGTGTACTTCGTGTGCTACCGCAACTGGATAAACGTGTCAGTGACTGTTTGAGCAAGCCGTTTAAAAATAAACAACGAGTATTGCATCAATTGTTGTTGGTTGGCTGTTATCAGCTGTACTTTACCCGTATCCCTGAACACGCGGCGATTTCTGAAACCGCTGAAGCTTGCCGCCAACTTAAATTTGATGGCTTAGTTAAAGTCATCAATGGGGTACTTAGAAATATTCAACGTAGCAAAGCTGAACTCAGTACCGATAACTCTGTATTAGAGTTCAATACCCCCAACTGGCTCATTAAGCGCTTACAGCAAGCCTATCCAGATACTTGGCAACGTATCATTGAGCACAGCCACCAGCGTCCTCCTATGTGGCTGCGTAATAATCAAATATCACAAACTCGTGAGCAGTATCTTCAATCTTTGACCGATGCCGGTATTGCTGCATCAAAAGGCAATAGCAAAGATTCAATCTTACTTGAGCAAGCGACAGATGTGATGCAGTTACCAAACTTTGCTCAAGGTGCTGTTTCTGTTCAAGATGCTGCGGCACAATGGGCGGCTTGGTTACTTGAGCCAAAAGATAATGAGTTGATATTAGATGCGTGTGCGGCTCCCGGTGGTAAAACCTGCCATATATTAGAGCAAGCCCCAAAAGCGCAAGTGGTCGCCGTCGATTTTGATGACAAACGCTTAGCCCGCGTTAACGAAAACCTATCGCGTCTCAACTTAACAGCACGCACGATTCACGGTGATGCCGCGAATATTGATGAGTGGTGGCATGGAGACAAGTTTGACCGTATCTTATTAGATGCACCATGCTCAGCAACCGGTGTTATTCGTCGCCATCCTGATATCAAATGGTTGAGACAGTCGAAAGATATTGAAGAGCTTGCCAAACTACAAGCGCAGATCTTAGACCACTGTTGGCAATGGCTAAAACCGGGTGGCACTTTGTTATATGCCACGTGCTCAATTTTACCTGAAGAAAATGCCGAGCAAATCAAAGCATTTCTCGCTCGCACATCTGATGCTAAGCTTGAAAGTATTGCCGAGCAAAACGATAACCAAAATATTGGTTGGCAAATCACTCCAGGTGAGTCTGGAATGGACGGTTTTTACTATGCCCGCATTCGAAAATCATAGGGCTCGATAAAAAATCATAGGGATAGACAATGAAAATTATCATTTTAGGTGCAGGGCAAGTTGGCGGTACTCTGGCTGAAAACTTGGTCGGTGAAAACAACGATATTACCCTTGTCGATAATGATAAAATTCGGCTTCGCGCACTGCAGGATAAGTTTGACCTAAGGGTTGTTAATGGCCATGGTGCGCACCCAGAAGTACTGAAGGAAGCCGGTGCCGAAGATGCCGATATGTTGATTGCGGTCACCAACAGCGATGAATGTAACATGTCGGCTTGCCAAATTGCTTACACGCTCTACGGCACACCCACCAAAATTGCGCGTATTCGCTCTCAGCAATACCTAACCCTCAGCAATAAACTGTTTATCAATAGTGAGCGTAAAAACTCGGATAACCGATTCCGTGGTGGTTTTGTCATTGATGAGTTGATAGCCCCAGAGCAATTAGTCACCTCTTACATTCATCGCTTGGTAGAATACCCTGGCGCCTTGCAGGTATTAGAATTTGCCGAAGGTCGCTTAAGTCTAGTTGCGATTAAAGCTTATTATGGAGGCCCTTTAGTCGGTAATGCCCTTTCAGCACTGAGAGAGCACATGCCAAACATTGATACTCGAGTAGCGGCCATTTTCCGCCAAGGCCGTCCAATCATGCCACAAGGGACCACCATTATCGAAGCCGATGATGAAGTGTTTTTTGTGGCAGATAGCCGCCATGTACGTGCGGTGATGAGTGAAATGCAAAAGCTGGATAACTCGTACCGAAATATCATGATTGCCGGTGGTGGTAACATTGGTTTAGGACTCGCTAAAAAGCTTGAGCAAGACCACGCTGTTAAGCTTTTGGAATCAAGACCCGAGCGTGCGGAAGCCTTATCAGAATTACTTGAAAACACCACGGTATTTTGTGGTGATGCTGCCGATCAAGAGTTATTACTTGAAGAGCACATCGACCAAACCGACGTGTTTATAGCGGTCACCAATGATGACGAAGCCAACATCATGTCCGCTCTGCTCGCCAAAAGGATGGGAGCAAAAAAAGTGATGGTACTGATCCAGCGTGAGGCCTACGTAGACCTTGTGCAGGAAGCCAATATCGATATTGCGATTTCACCCCAGCAAGCCACCATTTCCGCACTATTAACACATATTCGACAAGGCGATATTTGTAACGTCTACTCATTACGAAGAGGGGCGGCAGAAGCCATCGAAGCGATTGCTCATGGTGATGCCAACACCTCTAAAGTGGTCGGTAAAGCCATTGGCAACATCAAAATGCCACCGGGCACAACAATTGGTGCCATTGTACGTGACCAAGAGGTATTAATGGCACATGATAAAACCGTGATAGAGCAAGGGGATCATGTGGTGCTGTTTTTGGTTAACAAGAAATTCATTGGTGAAGTGGAGAAATTATTCCAACCTAGCGCGTTCTTTTTCTAGAGGTAAAAGCATGCTGTTACTACACTTAATTGCATCTTATCGAACGTTTTTGGTTTTATGATCAACTTTCGCCCTGTTATTTTTACCTTAGGTACATTCTTATCGATGCTGTCGGGATTCATGCTTATTCCCCTCAGCTTCTCTATCATTTATGCCGAAGACACCAGCATCGCCTTTATTCAAGCTACAGTGCTGACTAGTATTGCTGCCAGTATTTGTATTCATCAAGGGCAAAAATCTCGTATCCACCTCAATATTCGTGAGATGTTCATTCTCACCAGTATCACTTGGTTTGTAGTCAGTCTGTTTGCGGCCTTGCCTTTTACCTTTTACCACGGCATTACTTATTCTGATGCTTTTTTTGAAACCATGTCAGGGGTGACCACCACAGGCTCTACGGTATTATCTGGCTTAGACGACATGGCCCACAGTATCTTGATATGGCGATCGTTACTGCAATGGCTCGGTGGTATTGGGTTTATCGTGATGGCGGTGGCGGTACTGCCATTTTTAAACGTCGGTGGCATGCGTTTGTTTCGTACCGAATCCTCTGACTGGAGTGATAAAAGCACACCTCGAACTCAAGACATGGCTAAAAACCTGTTTTTTATCTACATCCTATTAAGCGTTGCTTGCGCTCTAAGTTATCATCTTGCAGGCATGACATGGTTTGAAGCCATTAACCACGCCATGACCACCATCTCCACTGGTGGCTATTCAACCTCAGATCAGTCCATGTCTCACTTTTCCCATTCAGCACAGTGGATCAGCACCTTATTTATGCTGGCTGGCGGACTGCCTTTGATCATCTTCGTGCAATGCATTGCCCTACGCACACTATTGGTTTGGAAAGACGCTCAAGTTGTCGGGTTTGTGAAGTTTTTAGCTTTAGTTTCCATTGTATTAGCCGTTTGGTATTGGTTTACCCATGATGGCACTCACCCGCTCGATGCCCTCAGGCTGGCAGCCTTTAATGTGGTCTCGGTGGTCACTACCACAGGATATGGGCTTACTGATTATGGGGCTTGGGGCGCATTTTCTTTTGTAGTATTTTTATTTTTAATGTCGGTGGGCAGTTGCTCCGGCTCTACCTCTGGTGGCATCAAAATTTTCCGTTTTCAAATTGCCTTTGCCATTATGCGTGAACAACTGAAAGTACAATTTCATCCCAATGGTGTCTTTACCGAAAAATACAATAACCGCAGCATTCAGCCGGATATTGTGCGCTCTTTAGTGACCTTTATGTTGCTGTATGTGGCAGTGGTGATAGTTATAACCATTATTTTGGTGTTAACCCATTTAGATCCGATGACCAGTTTAACCGCAGCGCTCACTGCCGTAGCCAACGTCGGCCCCGGATTAGGAAACATTATTGGTCCGTCAGGTAATTTCTCTAGTTTGAGTGATACGGCAAAGTGGACATTATCGATTGGTATGCTGTTGGGACGATTGGAAATCTTAACCGTGGCAGTGATTTTCCATCCAAAGTTTTGGAAGTTTTAACAATGGATTATGTTCTGAATAAATTTTACCTATGTGCTAGGGGGCGTTCCCAATTAGATTTTTGATTTGAAAAGTAATAATTAATAATAAAAAGATAGTCACTGTCACGGCGTATTTATTATTCATAGAGTGCAGAAAACCATGATTTGTAAGCCGCTTTTATTAGAACTGATTGATCTCTTAGGATTGAGTTTTGAGGTATTTGATCACTTTTCGCTCAAGGAGTGAGCCGTGAAGGTTTGTTCCTAACCTGTTCTATATATTTGATTTTCCACCCCATCCATAAACTATGTTTAATCCATCAAAGATACACTCTACGCTATATTGGTGGCGTAGGAGACAACCAAAAGGAGAAGATAAATTACTAATTTGAGGTAAGCATGTTTAACCCGACTAGCCTTTTAAATAGCGCTTATTACTGGCTCATGGGCTATGCGCCTGTTGAAGCGGAAAATGAAGATTCATTATACCAAGACCCGACTGTGACCCATCCTGAGAATGTCAGTGATGAAATAAAGCAACTTCGCCTATCACCTATACAAGATACTCCTTGCCTACAGGTCGAGTCTCAATCCACACACCGACTTAACGGCCAACTTCATCGATTTTATGCTCGAGCAACCGAATTACACGCTAAGTTTGACACTCTTTACAAAGGAATCAGCAAACAAAGGGCAACGACCGAACAACAAATTGAAGCAGAGACTTTATACATAGAGAATTATTGGTTGCTCAAACATTATCATCACTATGTATCCCAAAGTCCCATCGAACAAGAATTCTTGCAATACACCTCTGACCCCGCCAGAGCATCAAACTACAGCTATGCCATGATGCATATTCTGATAATGAATCAATGCCTCCAATGTGCTGAAATAATATTTGATGGTTTCATATTGTTAAACGATATACACCGTGGCGTTTGCAAAAGTAGGCTGCCAATGGCCGCCCGCTCCATTGCTGATACTCTATTGAGTAAAGAACTCAGTAATGACAGCTTAGATTCTTTTATTGAATTAAAAATCACCTTGTTTAGGCAAGGGATTGAGCTCACAGAAAAGTCTCAATACTCGAAAGGGTTTACTAATCTGTGTAAAAATTTCGCTCAATTTATGGCAAATACAGGGAGCTTAGTTCAAGAAGCTGCACAACAAGATTTGGTTTTCACTGACAATAATTTAAAAGCCTCAAGGCAAGCTTTAAAGGAGTTTCCATTTCTTGAACGCATCCATCATGAAATCTTAACAACGGTTTTTGTAGGGAAAGATAAAGATGAACGGCAACAATATCAATATTTAATTGATTGTTTACGCTTTGCACAATACTTGATTGCACCAGCAGAGATAATATCACTATTGGCTCTGCTTAATCAGGCGCAAGGTCTTCCGGATGAGGAACAACTGCTATCGCTCATCGATTTACTCGCATTCTTTCTTAACCGTTCGCTTCCAAATGACCCCATTGTCGGCACACTGTTTATGTCTCCGCATGTAGAAACCTTAGTGTATATGATGACCGATCAAAATAGTTGGTTGCAGCAAAACCTAACAAAAGAGATTTTTTCTAGGCAGAGCAAGAAAGCAAGAGCAGCATCGGCATTAGCAAATCAAATCTTAGCTGTTCATTTTAGACATCGACTACCCCAAATTGTTGTGCCCAAAATGACTTCACAACCAATTGACACATCTACAGCCAAACCAACAACGTCAACAGATTGCGCTCAACAAGAGCCAAGTCAAAAGATAGATCAATGCGTAGAGGTGGCACTTTCTATACCAGTAATGGCCAGCTACCGTACTCCATTAACAAGATTCCGAGTTTCTAGTCGATCTTATCAAGACTTAAATGCTTTGTACTGGCAAGCCACGCCTTACGTTGCTCAACTCGAGCACCAACTACATACGAAACCAAATGAAAACATCTCGGACGAGATGCTTAAAAGTGTGGATCTAATCAATTCTCGTTATCAAACTCTATTAACAAAAACACCAGTTCAAAGACAATTATTAGTGCACACGTCACCACACATTAAATTAGATTCAGACATAAAAGATAAAATGCATGAAGTCCTTTCAAACCTTAAAAGAAATCACCATACACTTCAACGACTTAGCTGTTTACATAAACGCTACAAATATGAAACCTACCAACACCTACCGAAATTAGAAAGCTTGTACAACAACCTTGCGACCGCAAAATCTGTCGAGGTTTACCAACAACAAATTGCAGAGATAGCAAAAAAAATACGAGAAAGTCAGGTGGAACGATTGGATAGTATTATTCATTTTCTTACACGGATCGCAAATGTTAAGGAAGGAGCAAATAGTAGAGAAAAACAATCAGAATTGATCATCTTCAGTATCACAATGATGTGCGAATACTGGGAAGCGGCCTTAGAAATATATTCTA
Organism: Parashewanella sp. 2210YD4-3; assembly: GCF_056591735.1. Classification (NCBI taxonomy): domain Bacteria; kingdom Pseudomonadati; phylum Pseudomonadota; class Gammaproteobacteria; order Alteromonadales; family Shewanellaceae; genus Parashewanella; species Parashewanella sp. 2210YD4-3. Next base: position 17,349 of record NZ_JBWQOG010000013.1, read on the forward strand.
AATGTCACTCGCATAGTTATGCTTCTACAGTCATTTTATCTCCTCTCAAAAAATCAGTATTTCACGGTACTTTTTCTCAAAATAGGGCATTGTTATCGGCTGCGTTAATACCATCAGGCTTGAACATTTCCCCTGAGCTTCGACAGCGATGGAATTGTATCAAGCTGATTGTTAGTTCAGAAGATACAGTAGAAGCACTAACTCAATTAGACTCTTTTAATATTGATCTTTATACACCTAATTTCATGCTACAACTTCTGTTCAAAGAACTGACTCAAAGAGTCCATTCCGAAATAACAAAAATCGGCAGTACCAAGCGAGCTGTTAATTGCCCTATTTCAGTTGCTGTACTAAATAGCTTTAAATATGGCTGGCTAAAATGTCATTGGTCTGAACTTGAATTCATACAAAAAGGATGCGTCCCAAAAGATCAAAATGTACTTTTACTCATCAAAAAACATCAACACGATATTACTCAGCAATGGGCTGAGGCAAAAGAACAATTAGCGCAACTGCAAAAGCGTTGGTTACAACTACTTGAACGAAAAAAGAAGCCTAGGCCTGCGGATCAAAAAAAAGCGCCTCGCCCTTTAAAACCCCAACTTCAGAAAGTAATTCAACCAGTCGCTGAAACGCCTGCTCCAGCTCAATCTGAAATTGATAAGGTATTTTCTCCCATCGAATTGCTAGCAAAGACTAATGTTTCAAAGGCCATTCAAGAGTTTCAGAAAATCTATGAATTATCTCAGTCTAAACCAGACTATCAAGTTCGTGCGCAAATCGGTATAGCGTTCGCTTCAGTGCAGGACGTCACCAAAGCACTCAATAAATTTAAATCCATATCAAAAGATGCAGCAGCATTTAAACTCGAACTAGAAACAGCGATTAAAATTAAATATCATCGTTTTGGTGATGATTCACTCTACGATAGAATGATTTTACACTATGGCAAGTTAACTGAACTGTGTGAACAATTAAATGAAAGCGTCAATACATTTCAACAACGATTAGCTAACTTCAATGCCATTTCAGCTCAGGTTTCAAGTGAAGATCAACAGAACCATGACATTGTCTGCGAAGCATTAATTGAGTGCACAGAAAGAATACACTCCGTTGAACAAACATTATCACTTCTCGGTGACTGTATTGAACTACGACGACAACACAATGCACTTTTAGCCAATACTCGATTCAAACAACATGTTGACCATGATCACCGAGCCTATGTTGGAGCGACATTTATGAATGGTGGATATTCGGTGAAGAACTCTCAAGCCGTCGTAATGAAAGCAATCGATGCCTTAGTAACGGCACAAAGCCGAGAATTTAGTGACGAGTTTGAAGAATAATGTCTATTCGGTCACTTCAGATTTTGTTGAATTAACGGCTTTTTCTAAATGTTCAATTTTATCAGTTAACCTGTCGAAATTAGCCGCCATTTTCTTTTTCTCAGATGCTTTTACATCTTGCTCGTCAATCGTTTGCTCTCTTAATGACTCATACCCTTCTTCACGCCCTTTTTTCATCCTATCGAGTAAACTTACCCTCCGCTCTAAAAGATAAGCTTTACATTCGTTTTTAGTTGTTTTTTTATCTATTTTAGATGAGTGGAATGAGGCATCTTCTGCCATTTCAGTTACATAGCCATCTTGTTGTTGAATATCTTTGTCTGTAGGACAACCTCTTACCGTAAAACGTTTATCCGATAAATCAAGTACAACCCCATCCATTTCCTGTTCATAACCATAGAAGCTCATATTTTCTTCAGCTGAATACGGCTTTAAGATTGGGGCAATTGATCCTGACATAATCGAATAGAAATCTTTTATATTTTCTTTAGCTTACTCAATTTTCATTAAGCTCAACAGCTTAGTTTTAGGCTTTATTTTTGTAACTCATAGCGCTAGGTAATATAAGTTCAAGCTTAGTGAAATCGTATTTTTCAAGCAAAAAAAACCGCAGTCAATGACTGCGGTCTTATCAAGAATGCGTTAAGGGCAGATCACATCATGCCGCCCATACCGCCCATTCCACCCATGCCGCCACCCATGGCGCCCATGTCTGGAGCTGCTGCGTCTGATTCTTCTTCACCAATCATGGCTTCAGTTGTGATCATAAGACCAGCAATAGAACCTGCATATTGAAGTGCGCTACGGGTTACTTTGGTTGGGTCAAGGATACCCATCTCTAGCATGTCACCGTAAGTGTCATTGCCCGCGTTGTAACCATAGTTGCCCGTGCCGCCTTTAACGGTGTTGGCCACTACTGATGCTTCTTCGCCAGCATTGGTCGAGATTTGACGCAGTGGAGATTCCATTGCACGCAGTGCCATAGCAACACCATGTGCTTGGTCTTCGTTAGTCACATCAACATCAGTGACTTTTGACGCTGCACGGATAAGTGCTACACCGCCGCCAGGAACTACGCCTTCTTCAACCGCTGCACGGGTTGCATGAAGGGCATCTTCAACACGCTCTTTTTTCTCTTTCATTTCAACTTCGGTAGCTGCACCGACTTTGATCACTGCAACACCGCCAGCCAATTTCGCCATGCGCTCTTGCAGTTTTTCTTTGTCATAATCTGAAGTCGATTCTTCAACTTGTTGCTTTATTTGAGCAACACGAGCTTGAATTTGCGCTTCTTCACCATTGCCATCAATGATGGTGGTGGTGTCTTTAGTGATAACTACGCGCTTAGCGGTACCTAGGTCTTCAAGTTGCGCTTTTTCAAGCTCCATACCAACTTCTTCTGCGATTACCGTACCGCCCGTTAGGATAGCGATATCTTGTAGCATGGCTTTACGGCGGTCACCGAAACCAGGCGCTTTAACGGCTGCAACTTTTACGATGCCACGCATGTTGTTCACAACAAGCGTTGCTAGAGCTTCGCCTTCAACATCTTCTGCGATGATAAGCAGTGGTTTACCGGTTTTTGCTAAGCCTTCAAGGATAGGCAATAGCTCACGGATGTTTGAGATTTTTTTATCAACAAGCAGAATGAATGGGCTGTCTAGCTCTACGCTGCCCGTTTCTTGCTTGTTGATGAAGTAAGGAGATAGGTAACCACGGTCGAACTGCATACCTTCAACAACGTCAAGTTCGTTCTCTAGTGCTTGACCTTCTTCAACGGTGATCACGCCTTCTTTACCCACACGTTCCATCGCTTCAGCAATGATGGCACCTACGGTTTCGTCAGAGTTCGCTGAAATCGTACCTACTTGAGCAATGGCTTTTGAATCTGCACATTCTTGAGACAGCTCTTTAAGCTCAGCAACTGCAGCTTTAACCGCTTTGTCGATGCCACGCTTAAGATCCATTGGATTCATGCCTGCGGCAACCGCTTTTAAACCTTCAGTTACGATTGCTTGCGCTAGTACAGTAGCGGTAGTAGTACCGTCACCAGCAGCATCATTTGCTTTTGATGCTACTTCTTTCACCATTTGTGCGCCCATGTTCTCGAACTTGTCTTTCAGCTCGATTTCTTTGGCTACGGTTACGCCGTCTTTGGTGATCAGTGGTGCGCCAAAGCTTTTGTCTAGTACTACGTTACGACCTTTAGGGCCTAATGTTACTTTTACTGCATTTGCCAGTGTGTTTACGCCTTTAAGCATTTTGCCGCGAGCGTCATTACCAAATAGCACTTCTTTTGCTGCCATTGTTTTTGTCCTCTAAATTCGTGTTAAAAATTACTCAGCGACTACCGCAAGAATGTCTGACTCAGACAAGATCAATACTTCTTTGCCATCAACTTTTTCTTTTTTCACACCATAGCCTTCGTTGAAAATCACAATATCACCTACTGCAACATCTAATGGTTGAACAGTACCGTTTTCAAGAATGCGACCTTTACCTATCGCTAACACTTTACCGCGCGATGACTTTTCTGCCGCACTTCCAGTTAGCACAATGCCACCAGCTGATTTTGATTCTACTTCTAATGGCTCAATGATCACGCGATCATGTAATGGACGAATCTTCATCGATGGAGTCTCCTAACGAATAACAATCTAATTAAGATGGAATAACTGGCCATAAGCCCGTTTGATAACAGGGATATATGGCTGTATTTGTCAGTTTCAAGAGAGTGGCACAAAAAAAATCAATTTTTGTTAATGCTTGGTCTCTGCCGTTTTATGGCTATTTTTGCTAAAATACTGATTCTTTACCGCTTCGTTGCATTTTTACCTCAGAAAAGCAGCAACCTCTCTTTTGGATGTTAATGAAAGATCACCACGGCATATTGCATGCGCCAATCGCGCCCACGCTGTTAAAAATGACCCTGCCAAATTTGGTGGGAATTTTTACGGTATTAAGCTTCAACCTCATAGATACTTTTTTTATCAGTCGTTTAGGCACTCATGCGTTAACGGCCATCAGTTTTACTTTTCCTGTGACGTTATTGATTGTCAGTATTGCCATTGGTATTGGTGCGGGCGTATCCACTAACTTTGGCCGCTTGATCGGAGCAAAACAGTATGATCAGGCACGGGTACTGCTACACGATGCTTTGCTGATTAGTCTGTTAGTAACAGCAATGATATGTTTGATAGGCTTTTTTAGTATTGATGGGCTGTTTCAACTATTGGGAGCAAAGGCTGCAAGCCTGCCACTTATTCATGATTACATGTCGATTTGGTACCTAGGCGCACCAATCTTAGTAATACTTATGGTGGGTAACCAAGGAATAAGGGCTACGGGTGATACCCGCACACCAGCAACGATCATGGCATTTAGCGCCCTATTAAATTTAGTGCTGGATCCGCTATTGATTTTCGGCCTTGGCCCCTTCCCTCGATTAGAAATCCAAGGCGCTGCGATTGCTACTTTGATTTCTTGGTTAGTTGCCTTTGGATTTTCAGGTTATATCATTGCCATTAAACGCCAACTGATTGAGTTTGTAGATTTCAATCTAAAGCGGATAAAGCATAGCTGGCATCGGCTAGCACACATATCTCGCCCCGCTGCTTTTACTAATCTGATCAACCCGCTAGCCAATGCTGTGTTAATGGCATTATTAGCTCGATTGGATCATGCAGCCGTAGCCGCATTTGGTGCCGGCACTCGCATTGAATCTATTTTACTGATGGCCGTTATGGCATTGTCATCCAGCCTTGTGCCTTTTATTGCTCAAAACTTAGGCGCGGGAAATCAGGAGCGCGCTAAGCAAGCACTGACTTTATCGTTGAAGTTCATTTTTATCTTTCAGTGTGTGCTGTATATTCCTGTATTTATTTTCTCCCAGAATATCGCCATTCTCTTTACCCAAGATCCGGCCGTGCTGCATTGGTTACACTTATATTTAGTGGCATTACCTTTGGCTTATGGCGGTTTAGCCATGATCATTTTATTTGCGACCGCCCTCAATGCGTACCACCGCCCGATGAGTTCTTTGGTGATTAATGTCAGCCGTTTGTTTTTATTGATGTTGCCATTGGCACTGTTAGGATCCTACCTTGATGGGGTTAGAGGCATTTTACTTGCCTTGCCAGTAACCAATTTAACTATGGGCTTGGCTTGCTACTATTTATCCAAACAGCTGACCGAACCGAATTTAAACTAATCATTAAATTAAGTTAGTTTTATGAACAATTGTTGAGACTTTCTTGCAGTTATGCGCTCTAAGTTCTGTAGTTATTTTATAATCGCAGAAATAGGTATTTATATTGGCAGTTAATGGCAGGCCTACTCAAACGCTAAGCAGGTATGAGCAAGCCGTTCAGCAACTCGATTTTGAGGCATTACAACAAGGCAAACCGTGTGAATTAAGCATCGATACTGGTGGTTATTTTGCGCGTCGTTACACCGTAAAAAAATCTCACAACCAGTTAGTGCTGGTACAGAACCCTAAACTACCAATCAGAAAAACCGAATACACTCTTTCGGATCAATCAAATACCAACCATCATGAATATCAGCTGCTTACAGCTATTTCATCGCAGGCTTCTGTTGCCTTTTTACAACAAGAATTATTCACTACATCCTTGCCGCTTCCTCCGCTAAAAGTAGAAGTCATTAATAAGCTCGAACCCAAAAAAGCAGCAAAATTGCTTTCTGAAACCTTCGTAAACTCTACCCCACCGAATCTAGATGATCTAGCTCAAACGTTAAAACAGCTTGACGTTAAGATGGCGCTATCAATATTCAGTCAATTTAGTGCCGATTGTAGACAATCAATACTAAGCAACCAGCATTTAGAGCATTCACAGCGGCATGCACAATTGTTTTTTGAGCTCTCCATTGCAGAGCAACATACGTTTTTGGCTCAAAAAAATGAGCAAGAGCTGATTAACTTACTCGATAGCATCCAGTCACTGCTCCAAGATAAAGAATATGAAGATTGGGCCAAAGTTGATATCTCTGCATCAGACATAGACACCGGCTATTACACTGATAAATTTCTAGCATTATTAAAATCTGTGCAATCTCTACCAGAGATTAAACAAATGTTTGATGATGTGATTATTCAACTTCCCATCGATACCTTTATACATTTAGCCCACCTACTCTCACCAGAACAGCAACAGGATTGGCACCTTAGATATGCAGTAACCCGTAGCGACCTTTCTCCTCATCAAGCCATTTTTGCCAAACAAATTCTTTTGCTTCAACAAGGTGAAGCATTGTTGATATTAACTCAGCTCAAACCTCAACCTTTTATTCAGGTGTTAGCCGCAATGGAACCCGAGCAAGCACTTATTTATTTGCAGCAATTAAAATCAAGCCCCAAACTTTCACAGGCTCAAGCCTACTTGTTGAAGTACCTTACTAAAACAAAATCCCTTATCGGTACGGAATTAGGCTTAAATACTCATCAACAAGTGGCAACCCTGTGCTTCTTTTGCAGTGCCCTGCAATTAGAATCGGTGCTCAGTCAGTTACCCCCCAAAGAAGCTAAGTCGATTGTCACTCAATTGGTATTTTTAGCTGAACAGCATGGGCACGTGTGCTTACCCGAACTATTAAGCCGCCTCCCCACGGAATATTTTTTCTATGTCTCCCAAACTAAGCAATACAAGCTCTTAGAGTTACTGCAACTCAGCCCATCATTAACAGCGGCTCGCGTCTTATCCGAATGCCCTCCTCTTACATGGGATCAATTTCTACCTGCTCAAGATGGCTATTTATTAAGCTTAATAAAGGGGTTACCTTCTCAGCCTCGCCAGACACTAATAAGAAGAATACCTTGGGTACACTGGCAAGCTCTGGCTCAGAGAACCCCCAGTGACTTGTTAGTCGTAATTACAGATTTTACCTATGAATACCACTTTCAAACTTGGTGGCGTTTAACAAAAGCAGAGGATAGAGTTCAGGTATTTAATCAAGGCGCTTCGAAAATTTACAATCAATCTTATGAGGTTTACAAAGGTTGCTTGCTGTTTTTAAACGATGATGCATTGTTTGCGCTGGTCTCTCAAGTCCCAGCTTCAAATATCGCTGAAATGATAACAATGCACTCAACCCACCCTAAGCTAGTTCATTTTTTAGCTTTTATGGCCACTCAAAAAACAGGAGTATTGGAATCATCATGCCACGCCATATCAAGGCTAAGCCCTGTTTGGGGAGAAGCTGAGACTAAGGAGTTAGTGAACGCCTGTCATGCCAGCAATTTACACCAGATCACTCAAAGCCTAGCCAAATTACACCAAAGCCAACAAGCCATGATCGAAGTAAAAAAAGAAGAGGAAGATACAAAGAGTGGGAACGTAATTAAAAACGCGGTGAGTGTCATTGAAAGAGCTTATCGTAATCACAAAATCTCGGTCGCTATAGAGCATTACCTACAAAATTATCGAGCTCAAAATAAGGGTAGGAGCACTACTAAAACGCAAATTAGGCTCCCTATTTATTTCCATGATAAGAGAAAAATTTATCCTCCGATGCGTCACCCTATCGGAGCTAAAGATATCATTGGTCTACACCGATACGGCACACCTCATGGTGCAGCCAAAAGAGTGGCAACCCAAGATGATCATTATATCGAGTTTACACCTGAGCCCCTTGATTTTGCTGATGGTAGTACGCCTCTCGCGACACAATTCAGCTCAAATCATAATGCCAAAACGATGACTACTTACGAAGAAGTGCAAAAAGCGTTAGGAAGACCAAGCCTTGAAGACTCCTGTTTAGCTCCTGGGTTATTAGGTCTAGTAACGGCTAATCATAAAATGGTAGCGGCAAAGGGGGGAATAGATATCACTTGCTACATAAAATCACATGGCTCACTGCCTCTTCTTCCCTTTAAGTCATTAACAGAGCAAGTGGCCATGCTGCACAAAGCCAATATTATTCATCGTGATTTCAAACCTGAAAACATTTTGGTTAGAGATTCCGTGACGGTTCAAGGAAAAATATGTTGGCTGCCAAGCGTGAAGCTTAAAATTATTGATTTTAGTGGCAGCATCGTTAATCAGTTAGGTGCCCTGAATAAAGTTGGCGGTACTAATGCCTATATCACTCAAACACTGCACGAGAATCGCTGTCGAGAACAGCGTCGTAGTGGCTTAACCACCAATATTAGCAGTGATAATTATGCCTTATTGCTAACGATTTTTTACAGTATCAGCGAAGCATTTAGGAGGCTCCCCCTTCATTATCCGAGAGGTGCACAACATACCAATATTCTGGCTCGTTCATTCCATGACGGGATTTTAACGGAATATCAACACCATAACCCGGAAGCTGAAGCCTGTTTAATGAAGATCGTTAAACGATATATAAAACCTGAATACGTCAGAGCAGTGGAATGGTTTTTAAACAATCCGAGCCTGTACCACTTACCCGTTGTTCTCCATGAAGTGTTCAATTGGGAAGCAGAAGAGGAGGCAAGCCCCCTCATATAAATTAAGCATCAAATTGGCGAACCGGGAGGCAAAGCTAGTGGTTTAGCAATTAGCCGATGATTCTGATCCTCTATCCCCTTCTTTACTTCAGCTGCTAACCATTGCAAATGAGCCTCAATATCACCGTTATTTAAGCGAGCTTGTCGTGTAAGTTGTTTGCCACTCAACAGCAAATGTTCTGTCATCAAGGCCTTTACTTCTGGCGAAGTATTTGGGTGATGTAAACTCGCTAAAAGACTATCAGCCATCACAGCATTGGTTCTCATCCACAGTCGAACCATATTGGCTTGACTCGGCTTATTAAACCAAGTGCTATTTAAAACTTGAGTGAGTAACGCTTTTACTGATAACCGTTCAGCAGAGACTTGATTCGCTTCATCAATACGATTTAAGCGTTTTGGCTGCAAAATATTATCGCTGATATGACGACTGAGCACTTCTGCCATTCCGAGCTCATCACTTACTACACCTAAGCGAGATGCAAAACTTTCTCGGGTGCGACGATAAGCCCCACTTTTGGGTACTAATTGAGTTTTAAGTGCTGCTGGCAAGGCTAATTGTTGTGGCGATAAAGCATCAAGTAGAGCACTCAGAGCAAGGCGCTGTGACTCATTAGAGCTAAACTGCCACTCTGAGGTATAACCATAGTCATAATCGGTTCCGCCAATAAATTTAGCTGCAGCATTAATTTGATAGCGAGAAAGTAAATACATCGGCACTAAGGCATCGCTAAGCTCACCTAAAGGTTGTCCCTCTAATAACACATTAGCATTAAAGTCATTTAACGCCTGCTGACGAACCTTTTGCATATCATTCAGCTCATCAACCGCATTAGCACCGTTATCCCACAAGCTGGCATAAATATGACTAGCATCAACCGCGCGAGAGTCTGATTCACCAATATTTCTCAGGCCATCTTTATGAGCTAGGGCTATTAATGCTTTCAGGCTTTGTTTTTGATCTTGTGGGTTAGTAAACTCACCATAACCATACTTAATCGCAAATTCATCCCATTTGCCCACACCAACACCATAGGCATTACTGATATCAACCTTGCCATTATTTAAGGTTATCTTAGGGTGTGGATAATCCATCACTGATGCATCATGCGTAGATGAGGCTGCAAAATTATGAGCTATGCCAATGGTATGTCCCAATTCATGAGCCGATAACTGACGAATTCGAGCAAGTGCCATCTCCATAGCTGCTTTATCAGCAGCATCACGGTCTTTCCAGCCCGCGGTTAACCCACGGGCAATTAATAAATCTTGTCGAACGCGTAAACTCCCTAATGTCACATGACCTTTAATGATTTCACCATTACGAGGATCAGCAATTACGGCACCGTACGACCAACCACGAGTAGCACGATGCACCCATTGGATCATGTTGTAACGGATATCTTGTGGATCGGTACCTTCAGGTAATAACTTAACCTGAAAACCATCAATAAACCCTGCCGCTTCAAAAGCGGTTGACCACCAGCGAGCACCATCTAATAAAGCACTGCGAATAGGCTCCGGTGCACCACGATCGAGGTAATACACAATCGGCTTTTTAACTTTGCTTGGCGCCTTACCTGGATTCACTTTTTCTAATCGATGTCTTAATAAGTAACGTTGAGTTATGGGCTTATCAATCGGTTGTGCATAATCCATGTAGGATCCCGATAAATAACCACTGCGGGGATCATAAGCTCTAGATTGGTAACCTGCTTCAGGAAGCGCCACCATAGAATAACGTAATTTTAGGGATAGCTTTTTAGCATCAGGCGTTACTTGCCAAGCATAATTACCCGGCTTATTGCTGGTAAAAGTAAGAAGCACATCAACATCGGCATTTTTGGGAAAGATCTTAATGGAGCTTGGCTCCACCAAGGACAACCCTTTCGCCAATTGATAGCTGCCTTGCCCAGTATTTTTTAACCTAGCCGCCACTCCGTGGAGATCATTGACCACCAAATCATTTATCGCCACTTTCGGCTGTTTACCATCGATGATTTTGCCACGCCATAAGATGGAGTCAGCAAAGGCATCCTTTACCGCTTGTTGCTCAGCAGGATTATCAGAGTCGGCTCGATATTTGGTATTCAGCTGTTTAAGGACAAGATCACGGCCATATCGTTCAAATTGTACAAGACGTGTCGTGCCTAACTGACCTCTATCTAATCCTATATCGTTAGAACCAACGCCTTGAACTAGACTCGTCACCAACAAAAAAGGTTGATTGAGCTTTTCGACATTCAGCAACAAATCGCCAGTTTCGTTATCATAATTAAGCTGATAAAAGATTTGACTGGAAGCTTGTTGCTGCTGCGCCGTTGCAACATCAATAGCAGCATGAATGACGCTAGTATAACTAGCAGTGGCAATAAATAATCCGACGGCCAATCGGCTTGGTAATTTCATGTAGCGTCCTTGATCTTTTTTTACAATAGCTTACGGTCTGATTTATAGAGCGTGTTGATCTTTCAGGATTAAATTTTGTGCTATGTGAGCGTTTTTCTGTTCAAGGCGTGAGCAGTGAAGCTTAGTCATCTAAGTAAGCTGCTCACAACACAGAACAGGAAACGCTCAAAAGCATCGAAGACAGCGTAAATTGGCTACTTCTGCTGCGTTATCGCTTATTCATGTGGGGTAACCACACTTCACAAGCTCCGCCTTGCATAAGATAACCAATTTATCGCTGCAAAAACAATCACGAAAGATCAACACGCTCTAGTTATTCAATCCCCAAAAGGGACATCACCACCAAGTGGCGTATAATCCAGTTAATATCAATACAACGCCAACCGCGGCGACATTAAAACCTGATCGAGTTGCAAAACTGATTTCACTTAAATCAACACTATGGTTTTGATTAGTTTGCTTACCTAATAATGATATCGCGACGCATAATCCCAGACAGAGGAGAAAAACCAAACCAACGCGATCCATAAATGGCAGTTCAGGCCATACCAGCTTTAATAAAATTGAGAAACCCGCCGATCCTGTGGCAGCCGCTAAAGCGCCATTGGCTGTCGCCTTAGACCAGAACATTCCAAGTAAAAAAATCACCACAATGCCCGGAGTGAAGAAGCCCGTGAATTCTTGAATATACTGGAAAGCTTGATCAAATTTACCAAGCAGAGGCTCAGCAACAAACAGGGCTATCAACAGCGCTACTACAGAGGCAACTCGACCTACAAATACATAATGACGTTGGCTTTTAGTTGGTTTTAATTTAGCGTAAAGATCCATGGTAAAAATAGTGGATATCGAATTGGTCATCGACGCTAGCGATGACACAATGGCGGCCACGAGTGCGGCAAAAACCAGCCCTTTGATACCTACCGGCATTAATGACATCATGGATGGATAGGCTTGATCTGACGCTGTTAATTGTGGATATAGCACCACGGCTGCAATCCCTGGCAAGACTACGATTAATGGCATAAGCAGTTTTAGGTAAGCGGCAAACGCAATGCCTTTTTGGGCTTCGTTAACGCTCTTGGCTGCTAGAGCACGTTGGATAATGTATTGATTGAATCCCCAGTAACTGATGTTCATCACCCACATACCACCAATTAAAACAGAAATACCCGGAAGACTCATGTAATGCTCATTGTCTGGGCTTAAGATCATATCAAAATGACTGGGGAGGGTATCGGCTAAGATGCCAAAACCAGCAAGCACTCCTTGGTCTCCGGCACTTTCAGCTACGGCGTCCAATGCCAAGTAACTTAAAAATAGACCGCCGAATACCAACAGCACGACTTGTAAAATGTCCGTGTAAGCCACCGCTTTGAGTCCACCATAAAGTGAATAAGCGACTGAAAATACCGCAAGGAATACCATTCCCCACATCCAATCGACACCTGCGACGGTTTCGATAGCTAAACCACCTAACCAAAGAACGGCGGTTAAGTTAACAAAAATGTAAACCGCTAACCAAAACACCGCCAGAGTGGTTTTTACTCGGTGATCAAAACGTTGCTCTAAATATTGTGGCATGGTGTAAATGCCATTTTTCAAAAAGATGGGTAACATGTACTTACCCACAAGGATCAAGGTAATCGCGGCCATCCATTCATAAGACGCTATCGCTAAGCCAATGGCATAACCTGAGCCGGACATTCCAATGATTTGTTCAGCGGAAATATTAGCCGCAATTAATGACGCCCCAATAGCCCACCAAGGTAAGGCTTTAGAAGCTAAGAAGTAATCTTCAGTATTTTTACCTTCTTTCTTATCGTCTCTTGAGATCCATAACGCAATAAGCAAGAGCCCGACAACATAGACAATAAACACACTGGAATCGATAAAATCTAACTTCATGGTATTCACCTTTTTATAATTATTTCGCTTATTAGACATTTACCAAGCGCAGTAATCAGGTAAAACACATGTCTGTTTTTAATGGTGACCAGATCTGCTGATATCAATTTACGCAACGATAATATTCAAATATCAGTTGTAATCACCCAATCAGAATTGTATACAATGTAAAATATACACTCAGATTTAGCAACGATTTCTCAACATCATGAAAATTGAACTATGGGCTTAATTTAAGATGAAACCACACAAAGTGATCCATAAATCATGAATCACTCAGTAGTTGTAACTATGATAATGCTCTTTAAAAACATTATGGTGAAGAACTTATGCCCTGGCAGCAGACTCTCGTTTAATCAGCAATGGCACATATTTTTGATCTTGCTGGGGTGGAGTTTGATCTTTAGCCGCTAATGCCATGGAGAGCTTGGCAGCATGTTGTGCCATTTCTTCCACAGGGTAATCTAACGTCGTTAGTTTAGGGCGGGAAAACTGTGCCAAGATACCGTTATCAAAACCAATCACTGACACATCTTGCGGAACTCGAAAGCCATTATCTTCTAGAGTAGAGACAACCCCTATCGCCATGGCATCGTTATAGACAAAAATGGCAGAAAAGGACTGACCACTGGCTAATAATTCCTGCGCCGCCAACTTGCCGCCTTGTGGGTTCGGTTCAGCATATTTGACTAATTTAGGATTTAACGGAACATGACTTCCTTGCAGCACTTCTTGAAATCCTTGATGGCGATGAACCGGATCATCAATCGTAAAATTACTCATGATACAGGCACAATTTTGGTGATTGAGCATTAACAGGTGGCGACCTGCGATTCGTCCACCTTCAAGGTTATCCAACCAAATACAGCGTTCAGCAATTTCTTCGATGTAGCGATCTATCAACACAAAACCGGCAATGTCTTTGCTAAGGGCTATTAGTTCTTCTGCTGGCAATTTTTTACTGTGCATGACAATGGTGTCACAGCGTCTTTCTAATAATAAATTAATCGCTTGCCGCTCCGACTCAGCTGTATGACCACCAGTACTTAATAAGATCTGCATATTGTGTTCACGGGCAATTTTATCGATGCCATTCGCCAATACCGCAAAAAATGGATCAGAGATGTCAGGGATCACGACACCAATGGTGGTGCTTTTTTGACTGACTAAAGCTCGAGCGTTTGCATTAGGTCGATAACCAAGATCAACCATGATTTTTTTGATTTCTTCGCGCTTTTTATCGCTTACCTTGGGGCCATTGTTGACCACTCTCGAAACGGTAGCAACAGAAACGCCAGCTGCTTTTGCTACATCTTTAATTGTCACCATAAGTTTAGCTGTTGCCTTAATACGCTATTTTAAAAAAGAGCAAGGATTATAAACTAATCAACAAAAATTTAATATTATGTTGCAGAAATAAGGGTAAACGTTTAACCTTTCCCAAAGCAAAAATTTAGGAAAGCCAATATGACATCGCCATTTGATCCTACTGAGCATCCACACCGTCGTTATAACCCACTGATCAATGAGTGGGTTTTGGTGTCACCGCATCGGGCTAAGCGCCCTTGGCAAGGCCAAGTTGAAAAACTGGAGGAAACAGCAAAGCCAGCCTATGACGAAAGCTGTTTTCTGTGCGCAGGAAATACTCGTATCAATGGCGAAGTAAATGAAAAGTATGAAAAAACCTTTGTCTTTCAAAATGACTTTGCGGCTTTAAAACCTGATACTCCTATAAATGAAACCGACGATCCTCTGTTTCGCATGCGTACCGAACAAGGTGTGAGTCGAGTTATTTGCTTTTCACCCGATCACAGTAAAACGTTACCACAGCTAAGTGTTGATGAAATCGCCGATGTGGTTCACACATGGAAAGCTCAATGCGCTGATTTAGGTCAAACCTACAAATGGGTGCAAGTGTTTGAGAACAAAGGTGCGGTTATGGGGTGTTCGAATCCACATCCTCATGGGCAAGTATGGGCGCAGCAGCACTTACCGACCTTAGTTGAGAAAAAACAACAAGCACAGTCTGATTACTTTACTCAGCATGGTAGTAACTTATTAAGTGACTATGTGGCACGTGAAGTTGAATCTCAAGAGCGTGTGGTGGTTGAAAACTCTGATTGGGTAGTGGTCGTTCCTTATTGGGCAAGCTGGCCGTTTGAAACCTTGCTGTTACCAAAGTTTGCCGTTGCACGTATGACGGATCTTGATGCTGAAAAGGCTACAAGCTTGGCTGACATTATCAAACAAATCACCATTCGTTATGACAATTTATTTAATTGCTCTTTCCCATATTCAATGGGTTGGCATGGTGCTCCTTACGATGGTGAAACACACGGCGAGTGGACGTTACATGCTAGCTTCTTCCCACCGTTATTACGCTCTGCCACAGTGCGTAAATTTATGGTGGGTTACGAAATGATGGCTGAAGCTCAACGTGATCTCACAGCAGAGCAAGCGGCAGATCGCCTAAGAAATCTATCCAATATTCACTACAGCGAACAATAAAAAGAGCTAGCCCTATGTCACTTTTATTAGAGAAAACTCAAAATGCATTTGAGCAGGCTTTTGCCTCTGCACCTCAATTCACCATTAGAGCTCCGGGTCGCGTGAACCTGATTGGCGAACACACCGA
Source organism: Parashewanella sp. 2210YD4-3 (assembly GCF_056591735.1). Lineage (NCBI taxonomy): Bacteria > Pseudomonadati > Pseudomonadota > Gammaproteobacteria > Alteromonadales > Shewanellaceae > Parashewanella > Parashewanella sp. 2210YD4-3. Next base: position 33,139 of record NZ_JBWQOG010000013.1, read on the forward strand.
TTATAATGATGGCTTTGTACTGCCTTGTGCTATCAATTTTCATAGCTTGGTGTGTGCTAACCCACGCCAAGATCGCACTGTTCGCGTAGTTGCACTGGATTATAATCTTGAACAAGACGAATTTAGTCTAGATACCCCTATCGAACCCGTCGAAAAGCAATGGGCTAACTATGTTCGTGGTGTTGTTAAAGTGCTTGTGGAGCGCGGTTATGAGTTTAACGGTGCCGATATTGCGGTGTGCGGTAACATCCCTCAAGGCACAGGTCTATCGTCATCAGCCTCATTAGAGGTAGTCATGGGTCAAACCTTTAAGACATTATATTCACTCGATATTTCGCAGCAAGAAGTGGCCTTAATTGGTCAGGAAGCCGAAAACAAGTTTGTCGGCTGTAATTGCGGGATCATGGATCAATTAATTTCAGCCAAAGCCGAGCAAGGTCATGCCTCATTAATCGATTGTAAAACCTTAGAGCTTTCTTCGGTGTCCATTCCTGAAGGTCTGTCGATCGTCATCGTGAACTCCAATAAACAGCGTGGACTAGTGGACAGTGAATACAATACCCGTCGCCAACAATGTGAAGCTGCTTCTGCTTATTTCGGAGCAAAAAGCTTACGAGAAGTTGATTTGGCTACACTAGCAGCTGGTATTGATGGTTTAGATCCAGTGATCGCCAAACGGGCTCGTCATGTTGTCACTGAAAACCAACGTGTACTGGAAGCCGTTGAGGCCATGAATAATGGTAACATTCACAAACTGCAAGCTTTGATGGCGGCCTCTCATGCTTCTATGCGTGATGATTTTGAGATTACGGTCTTTGAAATCGACACTTTAGTCGACATCATTAAAGAAGCCGTTGGCACTCAAGGTGGCGTGCGCATGACTGGTGGTGGATTTGGTGGTTGTGTGGTTTCTCTTATCCCAGATGAATTAGTTGCAACAGTTGTGAAAACCATTAAAGATAAGTACCCTGCCTCAACAGGCTTAACGCCGGATGTTTTTGTTTGCTCAGCCGAAGCTGGTGCGGGTGAGTTAAAGGAATAAAATTAAGGTAGTAAAATGGCAATTTTAGTCACAGGCGGTGCGGGCTATATCGGTTCTCACACTGTTTTGAATTTATTAGAAAATAACTACGATGTCGTCGTGTTTGATAACCTATCAAACGCGAGTGAAACCTCACTTAAGCGAGTCGAACAGCTCACGGGAAAATCAGTCACTTTTGTTAAGGGTGATATTCGTGATAAAGCTGCGTTAAGCCAAGTGTTTGAGCAGCATGACATTTCAGCCACCATTCACTTTGCCGCTTTAAAAGCCGTGGGTGAATCAGCACAAATTCCATTGGCTTACTACGACAACAACGTTTATGGCACCATTACCTTATTAGAAGTGATGAAGCAGCATAAGGTTTTCGACTTTATTTTCAGCTCATCAGCGACCGTTTACGGCGAAGAAGCCATTCCTCCTTATGTTGAAACTATGAAGCTCGGTACACCTAGCAGCCCTTATGGCGCAAGCAAGGTCATGGTTGAGCGAGTGATGGAAGATTTTGGCAAATCCGATGCTAATTTCCGTGGTGTTTCTCTGCGATACTTTAACCCGATAGGTGCTCACGAAAGTGGTCAAATTGGTGAAGATCCTAAAGGTTTGCCTAACAACCTATTGCCATTTGTAGCTCAAGTAGCCGTTGGTAAACGCGAGAAATTAAGCGTGTTTGGTGACGACTACCCAACTCAAGATGGATCATGTGAGCGTGATTATTTACACGTTGTCGATTTAGCCGAAGGTCATGTAGCAGCATTACAATGGTTAGAGAAAACCCGTGACTTTACGGGTACTGAAGCCTTTAACCTTGGCACTGGCAGTGCTATTTCGGTATTTGCTATCATCAAAGCTTTTGAAAGTGCTAATAATATTCAAATTCCATTTGAGGTTGCACCACGTCGTGCAGGTGATCTGCCTGCGTTTTGGGCGAATGCCGACAAAGCGGCTCAGGCACTTAACTGGCAAGCTAAACGTAGCCTAGAAGCCATGATGGAAGATACATGGCGCTGGCAGTCGAATAACCCTAATGGGTATTAATATTTAGCCGTAATCAGAATATTAAAAGCCGCTTTTTTGAGAAGCGGCTTTTTAATTTCAACAGGATTAACCGATCACTTTAATTTGATTCAGCGAGTTAATTTTGATTTGAGTTTGGAAATAATACTTGTTGGTCATTTTGCCATTCGATAAGAAATATATCTTCACTCTCTTCACTTCACCTTTTACCTCAACCGTTTTATTTAAAAAGTACTTTTCCGGTGAAGTGCCGTATTTTTCATCAAGCTCAAAAGCGAGCATAGGAGTAATATGCACAGAAATATTGCGTCTATCTCGATAGTCATTTTGTGTGTTTAAATAAACGCGCTCTGACTGCATGCCCGTGGCTTTAATCGGTAACTTGAACGTCCCTTTTACTCCTTCTGGCGCATTTTCCTCTGATAATGCAATTAAATTCATGATACTTGCTGTATCAGAATTTACTATTAATTTTGGCGTAGAACCACAAGCCCCCAAAAACAAACAAAAAGCAACAACGGCTAATCTCATTTCAATCTCCATATAGTATTTTTATTCAATGAGTTATCTAGGGCGTGTTGATCTTTCAAGATTGAATTTTGTGCTATTTGAGCACTTTTCTGTTCAAGGCGTGAGCAGTGAAGCTTAGCCATCTAAGTAAGCTGATCACAACACAGAACAGGAAGTGCTCAAAAGCATCGAAGACAGCGTAAATTGGTCACTTCTGCTGCGTTATCGTTTGTTTATGTGGAAGAACCACACCTCACAAACTCTGCCTTGCATAAGATAACCAATTTATCACTGCAAAAACAATCACGAAAGATCAACACGCCCTAATTTCAATCCAAACAAATACCGTGTCAATTTGAAAGGTTTAATCACGAAATAACAAGTTGCTACACATAAAGAAAAAGCAGCAGCCAATAAACTAATTGATTTCACAGCAATCCCCGCATCCCATTGCACGATGTAATAGGCAAACGCGACAATAATGGTTTGATGCAAAATATAAAAAGGGTAAATCAACTCATTGGCCGTCTTTAGCCACCTTGGTGTGGTTTTACACATGACACTGGCGTAACCGACTAGCGTCAGTAAGCCTGACCATGACACTAAGGTGCAGACCAACCACCATAATTGCCAGCGTATATCTAATGACACGTAGGCGCTGATATCGGGCTTGAAATAATAGCCGTAAAACAATACTGAACTGAAAATAAACCACTTGAGGTTGGTACTGCGATTGTCAGCGAGTGCTTTCCAACTACTGGGACTCTTTATAAAACACATCCCTGCCATAAAGAACATCAGGAAAAATACCGACACCGATAAGTTCTCAATATTATGGCTTTGCGATGGCATTATCCATTTAAGGCTCAACCTAACCGTTAACACTAAAATCACTAACGAAAACAGCCCATGCTGAGTAGTGGTCAATCGACTGAGTTTCTTGATAAAGCGTTCACCGAGGTTACTGTTTAAAACACGCTTTAATGGCACGGCAATAATCATAAAAATGATCAAAAATTCGATAAACCACAGATGATTGACATCAAATGACAAGACTAACTTTTTATAAGCGTCGACTAAGCCTTGATAATCATCGATATTTTCGTAGTAATTTTGCGGAGGGACGATGAACATCATTGCAATAATGAGCGGCACAAATAACCGATGAAACTTACTGAGTAAAAACGATTTAATACTGACTTTTTGCAATAGGAGATAACTTCCAGCTCCTGCGACAAAGAACAAAATTTGCAGCCGTAATTGCTCAAAATACACCATGATGTCATCAAGTAACTTGCTCGACTCTTGGTTCATTACATGCCAGCCATCACCATTAAATGGCATAAACACATGGTGAAGAAATACCGCCAAAATCAACAAAACTCGCAGCCAATCTAACTCTGAATATCGTATTTGTTCCATCTTCTTCTGTCGTCCATGTTTGATTTTATTTATAGGAACAACGCCGCTGCAACACTAATCACCATCAGCAGGGCAAAGAGAATGCGAATAAACTGAGCACGCTTTGGTGTCGCGAACACCGGCTTTAATAGCCCACCTGCACCCAGCCAGATAACATCAACAACACAGGCTACAATAAACCCAGTAATGCCAGTTAAGACGTAACTTAGAATGACATTATCGATAGGGAGTAGAAATTGAGAGAACAAAGCCAAAAACGCGGCATACACTTTCGGATTAAACAGATTCAGTAAAAAACCGTCTTTAAAATCAGGTGTTTCATCCCCCTGAGCCACACCGCCTTTTGCGGTCGCAATTTTATAAGCGATAAACAACAGATACCCTGTCGCAAGCAGCTGACAAACTAATCGAACTTTAGGAAAGGTTTCAAATAAGGTCGCTAACCCAATCGCCGCAATGGTAATGGCAACCGCGATGCCCGATAAAATCCCAGCCAGAAATGGTAAGCCTCTTTTAAACCCTGAACTGGCACCTACTGCCGCTAACGCCAATGGTGCTGGACCGGGCGATCCTAAAAACGCGGCCGTAGTTAATACTAAGGTGATCCAACTTTCTAACATGCCTGTACTTCCTTTTAATTCACCAAAGAACTTAGTTTGGCGGGTTATACTATCATCCTGATTTAACGATAAAAACCACAATGATGTAATGGAATGTTTATGAATACAGGCGTGAATCTGATGTGGAATTACGTCAAAGAAAGTTAGCTATTACCAACTCCCTTGAGTGCTAAAAAACTCGTATGACTCTACGTCTTGTAACTTTTGTGATAATTGTCGACCTAGATTTAATAAATTCGGATTGTGCTGGTAATGAGCAACCACCTTTTTAAGCTCGGAAAGCGCTTGTCGCGTTCTGCCTGAACTATCAAGGGCAATGTAATACACATAGGCATATTGAGCATTATCGGGCGCTTGATGAACAGCTCGTTTAAAGTAGGTTAACGCTTGTTGGTGCTGTTTTTGACGAATTAAAAACAGTCCAAAACTGTAACTCACAACAGCCGAATTAGGGACATGTTGAAGCGCTTCAGAGTACACTTGCTGCTCTTTATCAATTTGACGTAAGTTGCGATAAATATCCGTCAAATTGATATATGATTCAGCAAAGTAAGGATCAACCTTAATACTGTGATTGAGCGCAACAATAGCCGCATCATAGTTTCTCATCCTTACCAATTCTTGACTGGCATTTAAGCTGCCTTCTCCTCGCCATGAATTAATATCATGAGATTGTACAAGTTCGTCATACGCTGCTTTAAGTGCGTTCATATCGGTGAGATGTGAATCTAATAATGCCGTTGCCGCTGTGACTCGAATAGCGCGGTATTTGTCTTTAAGCAATTTTGGCAAAGATAATTGGCGTTGCCCCTCTGGCAATAATTGCCCTATCTTCGCTACCGCTAATCGGATCAATGGCTCTTTCGAGTGTAACCAAGGCTCAACAGTAGCATTGTCTATTTGCCTTGTACTGTTGGGCAGCAGTGCTATTGCACTGGCACGTTTGATCACCGCCAAACGGTGATCATTGATAACCGCTAAGTGCTGAGATAAAGGTAACCCACCTTGCTTTTGTAGCCGGATATAATCCAATTCAACCTGAGTTAAGGTATTCGATTTACCGTACCAAGTCGCCACTTTACCACTCGCCCAACTGACAGGCTTATCTTTATGGCAAGTGCTACAGGCATTGGGAATTCCAAACTGCTCAGTCAAGCTCGGTCTTGGAATGCTAAAGCTGTGATCTCGCCTATCATCCACACCCATGTAACGCGTTTCTGGCATATGACAACTGACACATTGTGCGCCTTCACTGTCAAACGGATGGTTGAGATGAGCTTGTGTTTGATAGGCGTCGGCTTTATGGCATTGCAAACACAAGCCATTATTCTGAGCTTTTACCTTCATGGTGTGTTTGTCGTGACAGTCTAAACAATTCACTCCAGCTTCATACATCTTGCTCTGTGAAAATGAACCGTAAACATACACTTCTTCTTTGATTTGGCCATCGGCATGATACAAAGGTGCGGCGAGTAGATCAGGCGTAAATTGATCTAAAAACGGTTTCGCTGGGTCAATACCATCCGTCAAAGGCGTTCGCAGTGCATGACAAGCAAAGCAAGTATCCATAAAGCTGTTGTCACGCGGGCTGTTTGTGCGGCTGGCAATTTTTTCGCCCGGCCTAAACATCCAGTCTAGCTGTGAACCGACTTTAGGTTTTGGAGCTTTAACATGATCATCTTTTACCGTATGACACGACTTACAATTGACATTGATGCCTTCAAATGTGGTGTTAAAGTTATCACTGGTTTTATCGTAGTTTCGAGTTAACCCTTGTGAGTGGCAATCAGCACACATGCCGTTCCAGTTTTGCAGCGGTTGCTGCCAATGAAAGCGATCGTTGGGTTTCACATCTTCATCAGCATAATTAGGATACCAACGCTGTCCACCTTCAGATTTTGGGCGACTGTCCCATGAAAACGAAAAGGTTTGGTAACGGCCATTATTGGTTTTGATCAAGTACTGTTGCAGTGGATAGTGACCAAAAGTGTAAGCGATTTGATAACGATGCGTTTTGCCACCTTCAGTAAGCTCAACCCAAAATGTCTTCCCTTTCATAAAAAAACGGGCTTTTTGAGTGTGGTGCTCCACTGTCACATTATTAAAATCCCCCAAGACACTTTGGTCATTAGGCAACATCATAGCTTTGGCGTGATCGGACTTAAGCCAATCTTTGTGCTCGGTTTTATGGCAACTGGTGCAGTTATCTGAATTGGTCGGACTCGCGTTGGCGATACCAATACAAAGCGACATCAAAAATAGAAAGGGGCTTAATATTATCTTTAATTTCGAAGTCATTCTGATCCCGCTTTTTATTGTTATTTTCCGAACAGTACTGACTTTTATAAGCCATCAGTAACGCTTATCTTACCTCAAGGGTTACTGACTACAAATCAATTATCATATTTATTAAAAATAAAGGGAAGAAATGGAATTAAACCTAAAAACATCAGTTGGGCACGTTCTCAGGCTTAGATAAAATTGTTGATAACAAGGCGAAACTTGTAGCAAGTAGTTGTGCTACTTGCAAAAGGTTCAACGCAGTTAGGGGCTATTTTAGTAAGCTTGTGAGCGTGAAGCGATTCACCTAATGGGTGAACCAATAAAAAACGAAATGTCTTTATCATTTATCAGGTTAATATCTAGCTTAGCGTTCAACTAATGCTTTTAGGTTAAAGCATCACGACCTAAAACAATGGCCGTGATGCATAGAGGATTAGCTGGATTTGATCCACTCTGCAAGCGTATCAAATAACTCATTGAGGATAATCGGCTTAGTGATATGCGCATTCATTCCGGCAGATAAGCTTTTTTCTCTGTCTCCCGACATGGCATGGGCTGTCATGGCAATAATAGGCAGCTCCGTTGTACTGTAAGTTTCACGTAACTTTTTCGCCGCTGTCAAACCGTCCATGACAGGCATTTGAATATCCATCAATACAGCTTGATAATTATTTTCGGCAATCATATCCAACGCTACTTGACCATTTTCAGCAATCTCAACTTCGTAATCCGCACTCTTTAGTAACTCAGAGGCTACTTGCTGGTTGATCAGGTTATCTTCAACTAACAGCACCTTGCCTTTGCTGGTTGGGATTTCGACTGGAGTTTGTAATTCTAATGAGTCTTGGGACTCTTTTTGTGCAAAAGCATCGACAATAGAATCAAACAAGGCTGAAGCTTTAAACGGCTTTTGTAAAAAGGTGAAGACTTTAGTGTTGTCTACTTCGTCTTGAGTCGGCTCTTGGGCATGAGCGGTCATCATGATGATAACGGGTCGATGTTGAATGCGCCCATCTTCAAGCATACGTTCAACTTCTTCAATCACTTCACCGCCATGCATATTCGGCATCATCCAATCAATCAGAAGTAAATCAATATCTTGCTTTTGCAGCTGTTCCAATGCCGCTTCACCGTTATCTACAGTTTCCACATCAAAATTAAAATCTTGCATGATATTAGAGTAGATTTGTAATGCTGTTGGGTTGTCATCTACAACTAAGGTTTTCATTGAAGACAGTGATTCAGGCAAGGCTTTTAATTCAGGCTTGATATCGTCGGCGATTTCAAAGCTTAAGGTAAAACTGAATGTGCTGCCCTTAGCTGGCTCGCTTTCAATTTCCATTTTTCCGCCCATCATCGACACCAAGTGTTGGCTAATGGATAGCCCAAGCCCTGTGCCACCATATTTACGGGTCGTTGAACCATCAGCTTGAGCAAAGGCATCAAATAAGGTTTCTTGTTTGGTTTTTTCGATGCCTATTCCTGTATCTCTCACCCAAAAACGTAAAGTGATACGGTTATCTCGCTCTCCAAGATCTTCACAACCTAGCTCTATTTCCCCTTCTTGAGTAAACTTCACCGCATTAGACAGTAAATTAATCAACACTTGCCCTAAACGCAGCGGATCACCTTGCAACGTTAGCCCCGCTGTAACAGGAGCGTATAGCAATAACTCCACTCCTTGTTCTTGAGCTTTGATGACATTGAGATCAACAGCGTGATCAAGAACCTTATCGAGGGTAAAGGACACTTTTTCAAGCTCCAGTTTACCGGCCTCAATTTTTGAAAAGTCCAAAATATCATTAATGATCCGCAATAAAGACTGAGCCGAAAATCCAGCTTTATGGAGATAATCACGCTGCTGTTCGGTCAATGATGTACGCTGAGCTAGTTCCAACATGCCAATTACCGCATTCATCGGAGTACGGATCTCATGGCTCATATTGGCTAAGAACTCACTTTTATAGAGGTTCGCTGATTCCGCATCTTGCTTGGCTTCTAATAACGCCACTTCGTTTATTTTCTGGCGAGTAATGTCTTTATGGGTACCCACCATCCGCTTGGGTAAACCTGATGCGGTAAACTCTACTACCCGACCACGAGAAAGTAGCCAATAGAACTCACCATTTTTCGCCTGCATGCGATATTCAATTTCATAAACAGAATCCGGAGCTTGAAGATAATGCTCACGGTATTCCTGTACCCGCTGCTGATCATCTGGATGGATCAAATCATCAATCGTGGACACTAATGCTGGAAATTCGTTAGGTTTGTAGCCCATCATGGTATAAAAAGCGGGATTACAGATGATCTGCTCTGAATCTAAATACCAGTCCCAAAGCCCATCCTCTACAGCATCCATCGCCAGATGATAGCGCTCTTCTGATAAACGCAGCTGCTCAGCAGATTCATGCTCACGAGTAACATCGCGCCAAACAGCAATCAAGCCTAATAATTCATTACGTCGATTATAAAAAGGCAGTTTTAGGGTATCGAGCAATACTTGCTTACCAAACAATTCAACTTTTTCTTGATAACGCATTGGTATTTTATCTTTAAGGATCTGTTCATCTTCAGCACGAATACGTTCGCCCAGTTCCGGATTGGTCAAGGTCGCCGAAGTTTGCCCTATCAATTCATTTTCGGTGTACCCCAGCATGCGCTCCGCTGCCTTGTTACAGCCGAGATACTTGCCTTCTTTATCTTTGAAAATAATGGCTTCAGGGATCGAGTCAATCAGTGATCTTAACAGCGCATATTCACGCTCGCGACGCTCTGTGGTTTCTTTCAGTTTCTCGGTACGATTCGCCACTAGCTTATCTAAGCGTTTGTTTTGCTCTGACAAATTACGGGTATATTGTTGGTTCTCATCAAAAATTCGACTCACGAGTTGAAACCATGGAACCCAAGCTGGAGACATTTTTTCGGGAACAGGTCTAGGTATTTGTGAACAATTCTCGAGGTGAGATAAAAGTTGTGACGCAGGAGCCACAAATGAACGACGAGTCAGCCAGTGAACAATGGTAACCAATACTGATAAGGCAATGACCACAAAAATAAAGGTCATTTCTACTTCAGTTCTCGCATCCTGAAACATCGCTTCTACAGGCTGCATATACAACAATCGCCACGGTACATTTTGCAGGGCTACAGCCTGAATGTAGTAACCGTTTCTAATAAAACCTTCATCGGCATCAAACAGTTCTGACTCAGAAATATCATGTAATTTTGCTGGTATACGCTGACTTAAGTGAAACACCCGATTCATGCCGCCCGCTTCCATACTGCTGTCAGATAACACATTGTTTTTCTGATCCAGCAAAATAACCGTTCCCGGCATTTTAAAGTAATCATCAATCTGTTTTGACAATGAAGACAGCGTCATATCCAGATTAATAGACCCAATAAACTCATTATCCAGATAGACAGGGACACCAACGGTAGTCAGTAACTCTTTGCTCACGCCACCTAAATAGCCTTCAGACCAAAACACGTTACGCTGTGGGTTCATCCTTGGACCCGCCAACTGGAATTGTTTGTTATTCAGTAGCTCTTCTCTAAAACGTTGTTCATTTGATGGCCACGGATAATAAGACATCATTTTGCGTTTTGAGATGTAATAGATTGAAGATGATTCAGGTGCGGCTTGCTTAGCCACAGGAAAGGACAGTGACAATTCAAACAACATTTCTAATTCTTGGTAGAACCGATCACTGCGATGCTCCAACGACCCTGTGCCCGTGATCCGCCCCATGTTGGTAAAAGGCTGCCCACTTTTGGCATACTGTGGTTCTAGAGTAAAAAACTGTCTGGTTTCGTTAAACTTTTCGTATTCGGATAATCGGTCTTTTCGAACTAACTCACCTCGTCGCAAATGGTCTACTGCTACATTACGTAAGCTGCTAATGGCTCGAATACTCGACTCTAACAGTAAATCCACTTGGCGAACATGCTGCTCAATCTGTAACTCTCGCTTTTGAATAAGTTCTTTTTTTTGAGCATCATACGCCGACCATGACAGCAACATGGCAATGATAATCACCCCAAAATAGGTGTATAACACAGCCCAGTTATAGTTTTTTTGAATAGAAGATGTCAGTTGCTGAACAGGTTCAGTGGGATTCATGTAGAGCCTTTTTGAAACTCATCAGTGGCAATGCTGAACTAATTATACTCACCAAACCAACACTGTCACTGATTCTCATAACAAAAACGCCCACTTAGGGCGCTTTTTTATGATGAATAATATCAAATTACATATATTCTTCGGCAAACTCAGCCAATCGAGAACGCACCACTCCATTTAGGTAAATATTGGCACTACCATCAAAGTTTTTAAAACGTTCAACAATATAGGTTAAGCCTGATGTTACTGGCGTGAGATAGTTAGAATCAATTTGCGCGAGATTACCGCAGCAAATCAGTTTAGTGCCTTCACCCATGCGTGTGATCATGGTCTTCAATTGTGAGGCGGTTAAGTTCTGACACTCATCCAACAATACGATGGTATTTTGAATCGAGCGTCCTCGCATAAAGTTAATGGACTTTAACTGAACGTTAGCTTTTTCCATGATGTAATTTAGGCTACCAGCCGGATTAACATCATGTTTATGCAACACTTCGAGAGTATCGGTTATGGCCGCGAGCCAAGGACCCATTTTTTCCTCTTCGGTACCGGGTAAAAAACCAATGGATTCCGCAATTTCTGGAGTATTGCGCGTTACAATGATTTTCTCATACTGATTTCGTTCCACCACCAACTCAAGTGCACTCGCCATCGCCAATAGGGTTTTACCGCAACCAGCAGGACCGGTTAAAATCACCATATCTATATCTGGATCCAGTAAAGCTTGCAGTGCCATGCCTTGGTAGACATTTTTAGGTCTGATGCCCCACGCTTCAGCATTCATGACCCGTTCACGGTTTAAGTCCTGAAAGGTGACATAATCTTGATCAAGCTTAGTCACTCGACCACAAAAATCTGATTCTTCATCAATCAGGTATTGATTGACGTAAAGAAGATCAGTATCAACCTCTGAAAGTGGCAACTGATGCATAGTCTTGCGACCTAAACGCTCAGTTTCAATGTTATCGACATTTTTCCAAAAGCTACCTTGAAATTGATGAAAGCCTTTGGTCAAAAAGCGTACATCATCGATGATTTGATCGCGGCGATAATCTTCAACCAGCTCAATACCCACCCCTTTAGCTTTCAGGCGCATATTGATGTCTTTGGTCACCAAAATCACATCGCGATTAGGGTGCTGCTGTTGTAAATGCAGCGTCGTGTTAAGGATCAGGTTATCGTTATTATCGCCAGTTAAACTGCCGATAGTAAATTCAATTAGATGGTCGGGGAAAACGGCAAGGTGTCCGGTTGCGTCTTCGTTTCCCGGTCTGACAGGAAGTGGTACACCGTGTACCAATTGCTCTGGGGTAATATTGCCACCTAACGTATCTTCGAGAGTACGAATGGCAACTCGGGCGTCGCGACTCACATCGCGTTTTCTATCTTTGATGGTATCGAGTTCTTCGAGTACCGTCATGGGGACTATAACATCATGTTCTTTGAAAGAATAAATTGCGAGTGGTTCATGCAATAACACGTTAGTATCTAATACAAACAGCTTGGTGTCGTCTCGGTCCATGGCGCCTCCATTCATGCGATTGGTATAAGAAAAATTGGTTTGAAGCCCCCTTTGTTGAAGTAATGATGATGGTTCAAAATTATGTCCATTCCATGACAATATTTCGACTTGTTGATACCACTAGTAAAGCGTAAGCTGACCAAAAAAGATACGGAAATTTGTGTAAAATTTTAATGAATGCATTTAAAGCCTTATATAGGCTGGGGTGACGTATGAAAATTTTTTCTCTTCGACTCGTATTATCGATCATTTTTGCTTTCAGTGGGGTGGCTCACGCTAGTGACCCCTGCCAACATCTATCCGATACCGTAAGCATTAATCAATGCAAGCAAACACGTCTTAAACAGATACAAGCCACTTTGAAGCAATATTGGCAACAAGCCCTCACACAACATTCTCAGCCAGCTGCTCTCAAACAAGCTTTAGACAGTGAACAGAAGCGCTGGCAGCAATACGCTGATGAACACTGCGATACGGTATACCAGCTATACTTACCTGGCACTATTGCCCCTAGCATGATGCTGGACTGCAAAACTCGACTGACTCAAACAAGAACCATGGAGATTTGGCAAGCTTACATACAAACTTTATCCGGCGATAAACCCGCACTGCCAAAGCCTGATTATAAACCATAATAAATTCAGATTGAGTTTCTGTTGGGCGAGGTATAGGCTAAAGCCTTTGTTGTATCAGACTGGCTAAAAGACTGTCCAATCTCGTTGAGCTTGATGCTAACCTGCTATTGCCTCAAATTTGAACATAAAAACGAAGATCGCCATTAACTTACCATCGGCAATTGCAATTTTGTTTGCCAAATGTGTAAGATACGCGCCTTTTTGAGTCAGCCTAGAAGATAGAGTAGAAATTCACATGCCATTTGCTTTGGGTCAACGTTGGATCAGTGATACAGAAACTGATCTTGGTTTAGGTACAGTTGTTCAAGTTGAAGGCCGCATGGTCACCGTGTTGTTTCCCGCTACTGGTGACAACCGCATGTTTGCCCGAGAAGACGCCCCTTTAACTCGAGTTATTTACAATCCCGGAGATACCATTGAAAGCCACGAAGGTTGGCAGCTAACGGTTTCTGAGATTGAAGAAAATAACCAGTTGATCACCTATCATGGTACTCGTCTCGACACCAATGAAACCGCTGAGTTGCGTGAAACGCTACTGAACCATAATGTGCGTTTTAACAAGCCTCAAGACCGCTTGTTTGCCGGTCAAATCGACCGTCTTGATCGCTTTGGTTTGCGCTATAGAGCCCAACACTTACGTCATCAACTCGCCACATCAGATATCCTCGGGCTGCAAGGTCCTCGAGTCGGCTTGATCCCGCACCAAACTTGGATTGCTCATGAAGTCGGTCAGCGTTTTGCACCACGGGTGTTATTGGCAGATGAAGTTGGCTTAGGTAAAACCATTGAAGCGGGTTTGATCTTACATCAACAACTGTTAACGGGTCGTGCCGAACGTATTCTTATCATTGTACCTGACTCATTGCGCCATCAATGGTTGGTTGAAATGATGCGTCGTTTTAACCTGCGCTTCTCTGTTTTTGATGAAGAACGCTGTGTAGAAGCCTACGCGGATAACGACAATCCATTTTACACTGAGCAATTAGTCATTTGCTCAATGGAGCTGCTTCGCAAGAAGAAACGCTTAGAGCAAGCTGTTGATGCAGACTGGGATTTACTGGTGGTCGACGAAGCCCATCATCTTGAATGGTCAGAAGATAATCCAAGCCGCGCTTATAAGATTGTTGAAGCATTAAGCGACGTGGTGCCGGGTGTACTTCTACTCACAGCAACACCAGATCAACTCGGTCATCAAAGTCACTTTGCCCGTTTGCGTTTACTTGATCCTGATCGGTTCTACGATTACGAAACCTTCTTGGCCGAAGAGCAAAATTATCGTAGTGTCGCTGAAGCAGCCGAAGCCTTGCTAGCTGACAAAGCGTTATCAGATGATGCGATGAATAGCATGACTGAGCTATTGTCAGAAAAAGACATCAATCCTCAGATCCAAATGATCCAGTCCAGTGATGTTGATGCCGAGCTGCGTGAGCAAGCTCGAGATGAACTGCTACAAGAATTGCTCGATAGACACGGCACTGGACGCATTCTATATCGCAATACTCGTGCGGGCGTTAAAGGCTTCCCACAACGCATTTTGAATGCTCACCCGCAGGCTTTGCCTGAGCAATATCGCACCGCCGCTCGCGTTAGCGCCATGATGTCCACAGGTACAGCGACAGGCGTGGCTCAACTTGAGCTCAAAGTAAAAAAAGCTCTGAGTCCTGAAAAAATCTACCAAGAATTTGATGCTGGCAATTCTGAATGGTGGAAGTTTGACCCACGGGTTGATTGGCTTATCGACTTTCTAAAAAACAATCGCAGTCAAAAAGTACTGATCATTGCCAGTCAGGCTGAAACGGCGCTTAGTCTTGAAGAAGCACTGCGTACTCGTGAAGGCATTTTAGCGACCGTCTTCCACGAAGGTATGTCGATTATCGAGCGTGACAAAGCAGGTGCTTACTTTGCCCAAGAAGAAGCAGGCGCTCAAGCCCTGATCTGCTCTGAAATTGGCTCAGAAGGTCGTAACTTCCAGTTTGCCAGCCACTTAGTATTGTTCGATTTACCGTTAAATCCAGATCTATTGGAGCAACGTATCGGTCGTCTAGACCGTATCGGTCAGCAGCATGATGTAAATATTCACTTGCCATATTTTGCTGACACAGCCCAAGAGCAGTTGATGCAATGGTATCACCATGGGCTTAATGCTTTTGAGCTAACCTGTCCAAGCGGTCATGTGCTGTATAAAGAGTTCGCAGAGCCACTATTATCGGCGCTCGTCTCTGGTGACACTGACGAGATGATTCAGCTGATGAATCACACTCAGCAGCGTTATAAAGAACTAAAACAAGCCATGGAACAAGGCCGTGACAAGCTGTTAGAGATCAACTCTCATGGCGGTAACAAGTCAGCGGCGATTGTTGAGCGTTTACAGCAAAAAGATCAAGACGTGAATTTGATTGGCTCAGTGATCCGACTTTGGGACATCATCGGTGTCGACCAAGAAGATCATGGCGAAAATACCATTATCCTCAAGCCATCTGAAAATATGCTGTTCCCCACTTATCCAGGATTACCTGAAGATGGCATGACAGTAACCTTCGATCGTGATATAGCCTTGTCTCGTGATGATATTGCGTTGATCACCGAAGAACACCCACTGGTACAAACCGGTTTAGATTTGATCACCAGCTCAGAAACTGGCAGCGTCAGTGTCGCAATATTGAAGAATAAAGCACTTCCAGCTGGTACTCTATTCCTTGAGCTGATCTACATGGCCGATGCTTCTGCACCGAAAGCCAGCCAGCTTTATCGTTATCTGCCACCAACCCCAATTCGTGTACTACTGGATAAGAACGGTAACGACTTATCAGCAAAAGTGGACTACGACAGTTTTGACAAGCAGCTAAGTGCTGTAAACCGTCATATCGGCAGCAAATTAGTTACTGCGTCTCAAGCACAAATCGCCCCACTGTTGCCTAAAGCAGAGCAAGTGGCGCAAGTGGCACTAGAAACGCTAGTAACTGAAGCGCGTGAAACGATGACCCAAAAAATCAGTGCTGAGCTTACAAGGCTTGAGTCTCTAAAAGCGGTAAATCCAAATATTCGTGAAGATGAATTGGATTACCTTAAAGACCAAATGACCGAGCTTAATGGCTACATGGATGATTGCCCGTTGCAGCTTGATGCAATTCGTCTGGTTTTAGTTAGCCACGCTTAAACCTAAAAACATCAGTTGGCTACGTTCTCAAGCGTAGAAAAAATGATTGCTAGTAAGGCGTAGCTTGCAGCAAGTAGTTGCTCTACTTGCAAAAGTTACAACGCAGCTAGCGGCCATTTTAGCAAGCTTGCGGGCGTTGAGCGTTTCATCCATTCGGTGAATGATTAAGACATTGAAATTATTGCTAACTCAAATAGATATTAACTTATTGAGCGTTCAACTGATGTTTTTAGGTTAAACTACTCTCAAATACCTCTAGCCGAGATAACATTATCTCGGCTTGTTTTCACAAATCTAATTGATAGCTATTTTTGTTGCCATTTTTAGTTGATGAAAAATTAGAACATTTACACCCCTGACCACTCCAATTAGACTGAAATTTCTTCAATATCAAATTCAAATCCACATCAAATGTGGTAGTATTGTTCCCGTCAAAAAACATTGAACTGTCAGCAAGTTGACGTCAATAATTGATACAAAGCTCAATAATTCAACAACTAAAAGAACGCCTAAGAGCGGTAAAAACATCACCAAAGAGTGATGAATTTTTAAGGATGAAGTAACGTAATGACCACTCAGGTATTAATCTGTGATGACTCAGCCATGGCAAGGAAACAAATGGCGAGAATATTACCCTCAGATTGGAATGTCAGCGTAACCTTTGCCACTAATGGCGTAGAAGGATTAGAAGCCATCAAAGCTGGACAAGGTGAAGTCGTATTTTTAGACCTCACCATGCCCGTTATGGATGGCTACCAAGTGCTGAAAACCGTTCAAGAATTAGATCTTCCTGCTTTAATCATTGTGGTATCAGGTGATATTCAGCAGCAAGCTTATCAAACAGTAAAAGCTCTCGGGGCCGTAGAGTTCATACAAAAACCTGTCAGCCCTGATTCTGTACAACATATTTTGCAAGAATATGGCATCTACCAAGGCACTGACGTCATTTCAGCGTTTGACACTCCTGAGATTAAAGTAAATCTGAGGGACGCTTGTCAGGAAATCGCTAATGTCGCGATGGGGCGTGCAGCCGATCTACTGGCAACCTTGCTTGATGTTTATGTTCCACTGCCGATCCCCGCTGTTAATGTACTCGAAGTGAGCGAGTTAACCATGGCGTTAAAGGCAACCGAGAATTGCCGCCAAGTGTCTGCACTATGCCAAGGTTTTATCGGCCCCGGAGTCGCTGGAGAAGCGTTACTGTTATTCCATGATTCCAGCTTTGATGACATGGCTAAGCTGATGAATATTTGCCATCCAGACTCATCTCAAGCTGAAATCGAAGTCATGGTCGATACAGGTAACATCCTTATTGGTGCTTTTTTAAATGGCATTTCTGATCAGCTAAATATTTCTTTTAGCCAAAACCATCCCGTAATATTAGGTCGACATTGCACGGCTGATGAATTGATCCACGATAATGCAGAAAAGTGGCAACGAACATTAGCGATGGAAATCAACTATCATATTAAAGATCATAATATTCAATGTGATCTGTTGTTGTTGTTCACCGAAGACTCTTTGCCTGCTTTAAATAACAAACTGAGCTACCTGATTAATATTGAGGGTGAATCGTGATGACCAAAAATCCAAACACAATTAACGAGTTTCACTGGTTGCTCGATCTAGTACAAACGGTAGATGTTGGTATCGTGGTAATAAACAATGACTATGAAATTAAACTCTGGAATGGGTTTATGGAAAATCATAGTGGAACAGCGCCTTCAGAGTTGCTCGATAAGAACTTATTTCATGCTTTTCCAGAATTGGATGCGAACTGGCTAAAACAAAAAATTGAGTCAGTATTCCTGCTTAAGAACCGCTCCTTTATCAGTTGGGAACAACGCCCTTATGTGTTCAAATTCAAAAATTATCGCCCCATCACTGGCCGCGCCGAACACATGTACCAAAACGTAACATTACAACCACTATTATCCCCGACAGGTAAAGTGACCAGTATCAGTATCATTATTTACGATGTTACTGACATGGCCATCAAGAAATTACAGCTCAACCAAGCTAACCAGATACTTGAACGCCTAAGTCAAACCGATGAACTGACTCAACTGCAAAATCGCCGTCATTGGCAGCAGTGTCTTGAACGAGAATTTGAACGTTTTGCTCGTTATCAAACGCCCGCAAGCTTAGTTATGTTAGACATTGATCATTTCAAAGCCGTTAATGACAATTACGGTCATCAAATGGGTGATACGGTGATCCAGCGAGTGGCGCACACCATAACTCAAACATTAAGAGAAACCGATTTTGCTGGACGATATGGCGGGGAAGAGTTTGGGGTGATCTTAGCCGGTACTTCAGCAGAAGACGCTTTACACTTCACCGAGCGGCTGAGAAAAAGCGTTGAAACACTGACTTTTACCACCGACGATGAGCAGACTTTTAGCGTTAGCATCAGCCTTGGTATTTGTACCATCAATGATAATATTCGTGATATCAGCCACCTAATCTCACTGGCCGATAAAGCCTTGTATCGAGCAAAATTAAGTGGCCGCAACCGCTGTGTTATCTACCGAGATACTGACAGCGAGAAGAACCTGCATTAACTTTCTTTATCTACTGCCAGTTGAAGTTGCACTAGTAATTAGTGCAACACCTCGTCCTCATCGTCATATACAGGCTCACCATTTTCATCAACAAAATAAGTGCCCCAACCGTCATAATCAATATTGTGTTTGGTAGCCAGCTGGATCAATTGTTCACACGCGTGATCTATTAACTCCACTTCTAATTGATGATTCGCAATCGCATCAAAACAAAATAAAACAGTGCCATCTTCGAGCTCAACTTCTTCTGCATCCGTGACTTCAAATCCAAGTTTGAATGCATCAACCGCCGCTTTTTCTAGGCGATCAAAATTGCTACAGGCAAAGTGATGCTCAATAATGTATTCCGCTGTAGGGTGTGAACCATCGGCTAATATCGCTTCTACAATTTCGCGATTTTCAGCGTATTGTTCTTGCAGTAAAGTTTGACGTGACATGACCGTTCCTATTGAGTTTGAGGGCGCATCATCTGCTGCGCTTCTTGGTTTAATTCTTCTAGCTTATGCTTCATTTTTTGATGAACCTTATCGGCTAATTGTCGAACATCGTTTTTTTCAAGTCCATTCGTTGCGATAGGCTCTAGCATTTCAATGATCACTACACCATTGTTCCAACGGTTGAGTTTTATATGATCCTGACAGCTAGCCACAACTGGCACGATAGGCGCGCCAGATTGAATCGCGGTATGAAACGCACCTGATTTTAATGGCAATAAGCCACGTCCTCGCGAACGAGTACCTTCTGGAAAAATCCATACAGAAAGCCCAGTTTGTTTGATTTTTTCCGCCACTTTACTCATGGTGCTGACGGCACTGTGGCGATTGCTACGGTTAATCAGAATATTACCTGACAGCCAATAAATTTGCCCAAAAAAGGGGATCCAAGCTAAGCTTTTTTTCCCTAAGCTCACTGTCCCTTTAGGTACTACAGCCGTGTGAGTAAATAGGTCGAAATTATTTTGGTGATTGCCGACAAACACTTGTGGCTTAGCATCATCGTGCTTTTTATCACGAATGATCAACTTGATGCCAAGAATGGGGGCAACCTTAGAAAATATAGAGGCCATGAAGTGAACATTATTGCGGTGACGAGGGCGCAATAAACAATATAAGCCTCCACCAATCGTCACTAACACCAGCAGAAAAGCTAAAATCAAACTACGAAAAACTAACAGCACGGACACACTCCGAAAACAAATTCGCGCCTAGTATACTTGAGTTTGTTCTCTAAAATAAGCGGCTAAGAATACCGCTTTGTGAGTTTCGACACAAAAGTTGAGCAAAATTCAACCGCAAAATTATTTTAACCCTAAGCGCTTAGCTAAACGGTGCAAATTACCAGGATCCAATTTTAAACCACGTGCTGTTGCTGCCCAGTTCCCTTTATTGTTTGCTAAAACGCGGCGAATATAATCTGACTGAAACTCATCTACCGCCATTTTTAAACTGAGATCTTTCATCGGTAGCAATGATGGCGAATGCGACGTCGCCTGCGCTTGTCCTGTTAGTCCTTCCATCTCGCCAGCAAGCTCAAAATATTGTGGTTTGATGGTACAGATTTCATCTTCGGTATGAGCATTGGCAAGAATTGCTGCACGGTGCAGAGCATGATCCAACTCTCTGACATTCCCCGGCCAACGATAGCCATTCAGCAGTAGCAGGCTACTTGGGCTAAGTTTTAGGTGTTTTAAGCCTAATTTTTGACGATAGCGCTCAACAAAAAAACCACTGAGTACGGTAATGTCCCCTTCTCGTTCTCGCAATGGTGGAACCAGAATCGGAAACACACTTAAGCGATGATACAAATCGGCACGGAACCGGCCTTCCATCACTTCCGTTTTTAAATCTTTATTGGTAGCGGCAATAATGCGAACATCAACATGCTGACTGTGATCATCACCAATTTTTTGGATATCACCATACTGTAATACCCGTAATAACTTAGCTTGCAATGCTAACGGTAGTTCGCCGATTTCATCTAAAAATAATGTGCCGTTATCGGCCGTTTCAAATTTACCACGGCGATGACCGATGGCACCTGTGAAGGCTCCTTTTACGTGACCAAATAACTCACTTTCCGCTACTGACTCAGGCAAAGCCGCGCAATTCAAATACACTAATGGCTTATTCGAGCGAGAGGACTGACCATGAATACTGCGGGCCACTAATTCTTTACCTGTGCCTGTGTCTCCACTTATCAGCACATTAAGATCGCTTTTCGCCACTACCGAAATTTCTTGCTTTAAAGCATTCATTAAAGACGATTGACCAATGAGGTCAATTTCAGAATGACGAGAATGATGATCGGCATCGCTACGATGTGCTTGGTCACGTACTGCTCGCTGCTCAAGCTTCTCCATCATCAGGGCATTATTGAGAGATACTGCAGCAATGGCACTGATGCTTCTCAATTCGAAATCAGTGAATTGATCAAATTGCATCGGGTCGAAACCATCAATCGTCACCGCACCAATTAAACGTTCTTCGGCAAACAGCGGCAAACCAATACAAGCATGAACTTTCAACTCATCTTGTTGATTGGGGATCAGACCATCATAAGGATCGTCTAACTCGCTATCAGCAGGAAAACGAACGATATCTCCAGCGCGAGCAATGGCTTCAAGACGTGGGTGCTCGTCCAACATAAACCGACGGCCTAGCACATCATCGTGCAGTCCATTTATAGCAAGAGGGGTAAAGTAAGTGCCGTTATAGGATAACAACGCTGCGGCATCACAATGTAAATTTTGTCTAAGGGTGTTAAGCAAACTCGAGAATCGATCACGGCTCGCCAAACCTGAGGTTATATCCAACGCTAGGCGAGTTAGATCAGATTGACTTAACGCCATAACTGCCTCCTGAGTGTACTGAGACTGGGCGGCCATAGGAATTCTCCGTTACATGCTATTGTCACTATTACATCGTCACTTTAACACTCTGTTGCCGACCAGAACTTGATCCATATTAAAAAAGGAGCCTCAAGGCTCCTTTGCATTACAAATTAATATTTTATGCAGGCTCACCTTTAACAGGTACAGCTTTGGGTTGCGAAATAGCTTTTTTGATTAAGTCAAACAAGAACATCGCAATGAATAAGCCACCCAGCGCGAAAATAACATCGCCAATCATACGAGACCATACTAAGTTCTCAACCAAAGTACTGTGGATCACCTCTGGTGAACGAGCGAACCAGTAACCGTGCTCAATAGCTGCGAAGAACTGAACCAGACCCATTGGCAGTAATGAGATGAACACCATCGCCGCTAGACCAATGTTTAAGCTCCAGAACGCGCCTTTTAATAAGCCATCATTCCACTCTAAACGACCAGTTAGTCCACGTAGGCAGAACAACATCAGACCAATCCCTAACATGCCATACACACCCATGAATGCAGCATGGCCGTGAGTTGCCGTAGTGTTTAGACCTTGTACAAAGTACAGTGAAATCGGTGGATTGATGAGGAAACCTAAGATACCAGCGCCTACTAAGTTCCAGAATGCGGTTGCCACGAAGAACATGATCGCCCAGTGATAACGCTGCATCCAAGGACTTGCTTTACGCATACGATACGTTTCTACCGCTTCGTAACCAATTAGCGCTAACGGTACTACTTCTAATGCTGAGAAGATTGCGCCCCAAGCGATAACGGCAGTCGGTGCACCAGTGAAGTAAAGGTGATGCAAAGTACCAATCAAGCCACCCGTTAAGAAAATAACCGTTGCGAACAATACTGCACCGTTGGCACTTCTTGCTCTGATAAGGCCAAGACGAACCATCATCAATGCGATAACTGAAGTCGCAAAGGTTTCAAAGAAGCCTTCTACCCATAGATGAACCACCCACCAACGCCAGTATTCAGCAATCGCAAGGTTAGTGTGTTTGCCCATCATCAGACCTGCACCATAGAACAGACCAATGGCCACACATGATGCGTAAAGGATCCAAATAACAGGGCGCATTTCACCTTTATCGCCCAATGCTGGTTTGATAGCCGCAGTGACTAATGCCAACCAAATTAATAGACCACCGAGTAGCAGAACTTGCCACACGCGACCTAAATCAATGTACTCATAGCCTTGGTGACCGAACAAGTAGTTCATGTCTAGGTCGAAGTACTGTTGTACACCTAACCATTCACCTGTCATAGAGCCAAGTACGACAACAACCAACGCCACCCAAAGAACGTTGACACCGATTCTTTGGAACTTAGGTTCATATTTAGATAATGCTGGTGCGATATATAAACCCGTACCTAACCATGCAGTGGCAATCCAGAATACGGCCAACTGCGTATGCCAAGTACGTACGACTGAATAAGGTAGAATTTCAGCTAGAGGAATACCATAGAAATCTTGACCTTCTACCGCATAGTGCGCCGTAATTCCTCCTAAAAAGATTTGCAATAAGAATAAACCTATCGCAGTTACAAAGTACTTATAAACCGCTTTTTGTGATGGTGTAGGGTTTGTGAAAAAGAGAGGATCTTCTTTTGCAGGCTCTGGTAGTGGATCATGCTTAACGCTAGCGTGATACCACACTAGTGCACCGATACCCGCAATCAACATAACAATACTTAGAATTGACCAAACAATATTGTCAGAAGTCGGCGTATTCCCTAATTGAGGATCAAACGGCCAGTTGTTAGTGTAAGTATGGTCAAGCCCCGGACGCTCAGTGATTGCCGCCCATGCGCCCCAGAAAATGAAAGCCGAAAGCTTTTGACGATTTTCAGCGGTATTTACTGTTCCTTCTTTCATTGCGTATTGTTCACGCAATGGTTGCAGCGCTGGATCATCGCCAAATAAAGCGATGTAATGA
Source organism: Parashewanella sp. 2210YD4-3 (assembly GCF_056591735.1). NCBI lineage: Bacteria > Pseudomonadati > Pseudomonadota > Gammaproteobacteria > Alteromonadales > Shewanellaceae > Parashewanella > Parashewanella sp. 2210YD4-3. The sequence continues at coordinate 56,852 of NZ_JBWQOG010000013.1, forward strand.
GTTTGAAGTTGCTCAATCGCCTTGATACGAGTATCTGATAAGCGCACGAACTCTCGACCATTAGCATCTTTTTCAATGGTATTTTTGCGAATGTCTTCACGCAGTAACTGCTCAAGACCAGCTTGTTGAGAACTGCTCAATAATGAGAAGTCTTTACCATATTTCTGATTTGCAGTGATATTTAACCAAGCTTGTGCTTCGCGGTGTAGCCAGTCTGCCGTCCAGTCGGGAGCGACATACGAACCATGTCCCCAAATCGAACCTAACTGATGTCCGCCCATTGAGCGCCATACCAGCTGACCTTGTTCAACATCATTTTTACTGTATACCACTTGGCCATGGCTATCGGTATAGGCCTCAGGTATGGGTGGTTTTTCACGATAAATGTCACTGCCCAAACTGAGCAGTACGGTAAATGAAGCCACCAGCACCATAAGCAATGCGATGGCAGTGAGTTTTTGTTTATTCATAACAGCCCCTTGCGTTCCACTTCCCAAAAGCGATTTTCGAACTCTTGTTTGCGTAACTATTGCGGCTTTCATGCCAAGCTGTTAACTTATTGTTTTAAAAGGGTAACAATGAAATGCAACATAACGTTATTGTCAATTTAACACCCACTTAAACACTGTCTCTTTGACAGCTATGTCATATTGACAGCATTAAGTGATTTCATATTAGGGAGAATAAAATGAGCCACCAAAAGCAGTTAATTTTCCGATCAAAAGTCGATGTATGGCTGATGTTAGTGTTACTCATTACAGTGGTGGTTTGTACATTTGGTGCATTGCAATTAGCCATCTCTCAGTATTCATTAACTAACTTAGTGATTGGACTGTTTACTTTCACAATAGGTGCTGTATTTCCACTCTGGTTGTGTGCAAGGACGTATTATCGAATCGATGAGCACCAAAACAAACTGCTGATCCAAAATGGCCCTTTTCACTGGCGTATTCCTTTAAGCAAAATCTCTTCTGTTAAAGAAACCAGCAACCCATTAGCAGGCCCTGCATTATCGTTAGATAGAGTGGAAATTCAATATGGAGATGGCCAGTATGTATTAGTTTCACCACGTGAAAAGTCAAAATTTATCGAAGCCGTAAAAGGCTATATCAAACCTCAACAACAAGCGTAAGTTACGAGTGAACATAATTTAACTTGAGCAAAAAACACACTATTGTAAGGTAAAAGCCATAATTTCTTTATCTTGATGATTATGGCTGTATCTCCCATTTCAACTGTTCAACAATTATTAGACGCAAATAAAGCCTTAGATTCTACGATAGATAATGAATTGGGGTTCTTCTTAGCTAGAGATCGTCTATATTCTCTTGAAGAACTATCAAGACTATCAAAACTGGTCCAACGTAGGATTGAATACTTTTTTCACGTCAATATTTCAGAAAATCCGCCACATAAATCGTTTCCCGACAACATCTTCGAGCAAGAAAACGTCATTTCAATTATTTCAAATGCATTAGAAATGGCAGAAAAAGGGGATGAACATCAAGTTGTCGAAGGTCGCTTTCTTCACACAGCTGAAATGCTACAAAGCTACCTTATTTGCTCAGCGATAAATGGGAACATTGACGCTATTTCTGAATTTTTTGCAAAGGTTTCTGAAGATAGTTACACCAGCATTATTCAAACTGTCAGGTTATTTACGGAAGAAGACGATGATGACTTTGTATACAATTATCACTATTTTCAGCAAATGACCTATATTGCCACCGAGTTTATGAAAGAATATCGGCAAAAAAATGAAGAAGTATTATCACTTATTGAGTGGATAAATTCACAAACTGTCCCTGAAAGTGTACCTGAAAACAGCTTAGGTGATTGCCCGATTACATACAGACCATTAAAGCCTACAGATATCGTTGAGTTGCAGTGTTGGGATAGTTGGGAGCCAGTTTCAAAAACAGGTCTTATTGAGTGGCTCACAAGTAAATCCGCACCACTCAACCCTAAGAACAACAGTAAACTACTCAAAGATCAAATACGGGCTTTTCCCCCTAGAGGGCTAACATGACTTTTTTATATTACCGCTTTTCTGGTAAACACTCGAACCAGCATCCCCATAACCATTAAGCACATTACAATGGCGGCACCACTGGGTAAATCCCATGTTGCTGAAAAGAGTAAACCTGCAAGATAGCCACCGATACCCACGCCGTAGGCGATCAGCAAAGCATGGCGGGTTTTGAGTTTATTCACAGCCAGCGCGGGTAAAATCAAGCTACTGAATACCAAGTAAACCCCAACTAACTCAACCGATAAGGTGATCACAACAGCAAACAATAGATAAAAGCTACTACCTGTAAGCAACTGAGGTTTCAACCAGAGCAACAACAAAATAGCTGCATAGACTAATGAGGGTAATAGCAACTGTGGCCAATCCACCCAAAGGATTTGTCCATCCATCAGCTGTTTGAGTAATTCCGCTCCATGAGGATTATTGGTCAATAAGAGAATGGCGAGTACTGCTGCCATCACATACAAACAGCCGATCATGGCTTCAAGTTCATCAGCAAAACGCTTCGCCAGCCAAGCAATAATCGCAGCACCCAACAGGGCAAATAGCAAAGGCAGCAACAAATTGGCATAAGGTAAGTGCTCAAATTCATGCACGGTTTTTGCCATTATTGCACCCAGTGCCGCTACCTGCGCAATCGCGAGATCAATAAAGATGATCCCTCGTTTAAGCACTTGCCGACCAAGCAAAACATGAGTAGATAATACCAAGATGCCAGCGGCAAGCGCTGGCAACAGAATGAGCAATAATGTGCTGTCCATTAGCGGATAGCTCCGATTAGATCAGCAATCACAGCATCGTAAAGCTGGAATAAATCTTTGGTTTCATTAGCGCCAACAGAAGCGGGCAGCTGTAAGAGTGGAATCTGGGTTTTATTGGACAACCACTTTCCCCCTTTGGTGTCTTGATAAGACGTTACCACAATCGCACTGATCGCTTCTTTCTTACTCATAGACAACAAGCTCGCTAAGTGAGACGAACTTGGCGGTAAACCCGGCTTTGGCTCTAAATCCCCCACTTGCTTTATACCCAACCAATTAAACAAATAACGGAACGTCGAGTGATAAGCGATGACTTGCTTGCCCTTCAAAGGTGCTGCTTTTTGTTCCCAGTTTTTAATTGCTTGAGTCCAACGTTGTTTAAACGCCTCAAAGTTTTGCTGATACTCTGCTTGATGTTTAGGATCAAGCTTGATCATGCGCTGATGTAAAGCGTCTGCAACTTGTAACAATCGATACGGATCAAATTGGATATGCGGATTACCCTGAGCATGGACATCTCCCATACTTCTATCAACACGTTGCAGTTTATCTAAGGTGTCGATGTGATCGGCTGCAAAAAATAGCCCTGTGTTGCTGTTGCGCACAGCGGAATTCGCTGCTTTCATTTGCAGCATCGGTAACCAACCCACTTCCAGTTCAGCACCAGCACACACCAACAAATCAGCACGTCTTAGCTTAGCAATCAAGCTAGGGCGTGCTTGGATCATATGCGGATCTTGCATCGCCGTGGTCGCAGAATATACCTTAACTTCAGGCGCTAATTCATGAATTAACGCCTTATACTCAGGCTCACAGGCAAAGACATTTAGCTTTGCCACTGCCGATTGAACGCTGCCAAAGCACAGCAGCGTCATCAATATAAGTTTAGAACTGGTGCGCACCATGAGCTCCTAATGCAACCACAAATTGCAATGTAATGCTGTTTTCATCAACAGGCTTTAATTCACCTGTACCGTCTTGATGAGAGTACTGTAAGCGAATCGTTGAGAAGTGACTAGTATGGTAAGACACTTGGAACTCAGATTCTTTCAGTTTCATTTCATCAGCATGATCTTCATGGGCTTCTTGGACTGTTACTTCACCATAACGTAAACCTGCTGACCAGTTTGGTGAGAATTGATATACACTGCTGACATACCAACCGTTATGAGACAAATCGTCGAGTTCGTCTTGGTGCTCTTCTGCATCAAACAAATCCGTCGCTTTAAAGTACTCACCCGTTACCGTTAGATGTTGATATTTGTAATTCCCTTTTGGTGCCCACTTATAAACGGCATCGACACCGTAAATGTGTTTACCAGTATACTTAGCGGCATGTGAATGACCGTGTGCATCTTCATGGCCGTGCTCACCTTCAGCCTCATGAGCATGCTCTTTTTCATCTTCATGATCGTGATCATGTTCTTCTTCATGATGCTCAAGTGCGGTAAGACCATTTTGGTTATTGATGTAGCTAAAGCCTAACTGCCAAGAGCTGCTGTCTCCGATATCATCACCAATTTTGGTATAAGCGGTATACACACCGGTTGATTTTGGTTTTACTTCGTCATTTTCTGCACGGAATTTCTTACCTTTGAAGGCTTCAACACCCATTGTCCAGTAGAGTTCCGTTGGCGCTAGGTAGTCCAAACGTAAACCATCATCAAAATAGTGATCACCCAATAGCGCACGATAAACCGCAGGGCGATCGGCAAAGGCATCAGTATGAGTATGTTGATTGTTTAAGTAACCGATATTTGAAAGGAAACGACCACCACGTAAACTGAAACCTGCTGGCAATGACATCGTCTGAATAAAGGCTTCTTCTACCTCAACTTCCATCTTGCCTTCATGGTCGTGTAAAACCGTAGTAAATTTTCCATAAAGTGAATCATCGATAAAGCCACTGATCGCCAGCTCAGAACCACCTAAGCTAAAGCCTTTTTCACGTTCAGATAACGCTTTATCAGCCGACTGATAGTTACCTGTCAGCACCGAACTGATATTGATATTTTTACCCAAACTATTTTGATTGGTTTGTGCAGCACTTGCCATTGAAACTGATGCTAACGCGATAAACAGTGCCGATTTTGAGAATTTCATACATAACTCCATGCTCAGCCAAAACTATAACAGGCTGATTTTTATAACTTTAATTTTTAAACAATGGACGACAACGCAACGAAATAAGGCTCGTAATGCATAGCGTGGGGTTGACAACATCATGCATAACGAAAGCAAGAAAACACATGGTCTCGTCTAGCGTTCGGGAAATCGTCGCCCATAACAAACACAATTGGTTAGAAAATCAGGAGTTATAAAGGCGGAGCACGTGCACTGAAAAATGAAACAAACTCAGTTGAATGAGGGTTAAAGGTTTGCTCAGTTTCAATGAACGTTTGAACTGAGATACCAATAGATGGAATCGAACTACTGATGGAATGTTGCAGCTGGTGATGGTGAAAACACAAAGTACAGTGTTCGGCAAATCCATCATTATCAGGATAGTTTTGAGCGTGAACGTGCGCTGAGCCGATCGCAGACAACAGCAGAAGTACGGCACTGAGCCATATTATCCACTTATGTTGATGCCTTTGATGGTTTGTCACGGTTCAATGCTTGAGTTAACTAAGATCTGCTGCCGAGTTTAAATGATACGTTGTAACAATTTCAATATTATTTTAATGAAAATTGTGTGACCAAGCGGTATTTGGAGCCAGTGTTATTCGGCATAGACTCATAAAGACCAAAGGTGTCTACCGCAAAATAAAACGTTAAATCATTTACTTGACTCAAAAAAACCTGACAAGCATTTGAATCTAGATTCGCAGCTCTTACCAGTGAAATATGCGGGACAAATTTCGTTTCAAATTGTAAATTTAGTGGCTTTAGGGCTGTTACGATTTGCTCTCTAAGCAGAGATAAATGAGAATTAGGGCTCGCTTTCGCCCATAAAATGGTTTGTCGTTTAAGCGAGAAATAGCCTCCACCAGTCACATTCAGGATAAATTTTGGCACTTGGATATCACCAAGTTTTTTACTGACCTCAGCTAATTCTGTGTCGGTTAGCTCACCTAAAAAAGCCAAAGTAATGTGGGCTTGTCTCAGTAGTGACCTATAACCCAAAGGTGCGAGCCGTTGCTGCCAAGGCTGCCAAATATTATCAGGACACATGATCCCAATGAATATTCGGCGATGCTTAACAGCATTCGTCATCAACGATACTTTTTCAGTTGATCAGACACGTCTTCAGGCTCAGGCGCTTCAATGGTTTGCAGTTGATCCATAAAATGACTAATCATCAATACCATTGCCATCATTCCAGCGAACATAAAACTCAGCGTCTCAAACCGTTCGACAAAATAACCAATGACAAGCAAGCCTGCGAACAGATAAAAACTCAGCATTTTTAGCCTAGCAATACGCACGCTTTTCCCTAACCACGCTTGGCAGTGATAACAACGAATGTGCGAGGCTAAGCCTTCACCACGCGTTTCCGCGATTTTGGCAATCGACATATTCTTATGACAATGTGAACACACTAATCCCATGCTATCGTCCTACTGTAACGGGTTTGGATTTGTTATGGCTTTTTGCTTTAAAGGGCTTTGACCCAGTTTGCTTGGTTTTCTTACCTTTACTCGACTTCGAATTAAACTGATCTTTGCTAAACCGCGTTAACGCCCGTTGCCCGCCTTTATTGTGATCCGATTGTCTTCTTCGCCCTTGCTGTGATTCGGACGGCACCAGATGAGTGACGCCATTACCAATTAAATCTTCACGCCCCATGTTGATCAATGCTTCGCGGATCAGCGGCCAACCTGCAGGATCGTGGTAGCGCAATAAGGCTTTGTGTAAACGGCGCTGGCGTCCTTTTTTCGGCACCATCACCTGTTCACTATCATGCTTCACATTTCTCAGTGAATTTAGCTCAGTATGATAAATGGTGGTGGCATTCGCCATCGGTGACGGATAAAAGTTTTGTACTTGATCTAACTTAAATTTTTGTGATTTTAGCCATAAAGCCAAGTTCAACATATCTTCATCGCGAGTACCCGGATGCGCTGAAATAAAGTAAGGGATCAAATACTGTTTTTTACCCGCTTCTTGCGAGTATTTATAAAACAGCTCTTTGAATTTATCGTAAGTGCCCATGCCCGGTTTCATCATCTTCGACAACGGGCCTTCTTCGGTATGTTCAGGGGCAATTTTTAGGTAACCGCCCACATGGTGTTGCACTAATTCTTTCACATAACGAGGATCTTCTGTCGCTAAGTCATAGCGAACCCCAGACGCAATCAACACCTTTTTGATACCCGGAACATTACGTGCTGCACGATATAAATCAATGGTGTGTTTATGATCGGTACCTAAGTGACCACAAATGGACGGATACACACACGACAATCGTCGGCAGGTGGTTTCGGCTTTTTCACTGGTACAACCCAAGCGATACATATTCGCCGTTGGTCCACCAAGATCGGAAATCACGCCAGTAAAACCCGGCACCTTGTCTTGAATGTCTTTAATTTCACGAATGATCGAGTCTTGAGAGCGACTTTGAATAATGCGCCCTTCATGCTCGGTGATAGAGCAGAATGAACAGCCGCCAAAACACCCTCTCATGATATTGATGGACGTTTTGATCATGTCATAAGCTGGGATTTTGGCCTTGCCATACACAGGATGCGGTACGCGCTGATACGGTAAATCAAACACCGCATCCATTTCATCAGTATTCAGTGGCCACGCTGGCGGATTAACCCATACTCCACGCTCACCATGCACTTGAAACAAGGCACGAGCACAGCCCGGGTTTTGCTCTTGATGCAAAATACGAGAAGCATGCGCATAGCGATATTTATCTTCAGACACGCTTTCAAAAGACGGCAGTAACACATAGGTTTTTTCCCACGGCTTAGGCCGTGGTGGCTGCACACTAATGGCTTTAGGTTTAGATGGATCAAACACCTTGGCATCAGACGGACCCGATAAATTTTGACAACCAACATCATCAGCGCCATACGGATTCGGGATAGGCTCAATTTTATGCAGCTGATCGATTTTGCGTGAATCCATGCCTTTCCATTCTGGTAAAGGCTGATTACGCATTACTGCTGTACCACGAATGTTTTGCATATCGGCTATGGTTTCGCCTTTGGCAAAACGATGTGCGACTTCAGCTAAGGGGCGTTCAGCATTTCCGTATATGAGAATGTCAGCCTTTGAGTCCATCAACACGCTGCGGCGCACTTTATCTTGCCAGTAATCATAGTGAGCAATCCGGCGCAAACTGGCTTCGATACCACCAATCACCACTGGGACACCTTTAAACGCTTCTTTACAGCGTTGGGTATATACGGTTACCGCACGATCAGGACGTTTTCCGCCTTCATCATTGGGAGTATAGGCATCATCAGTACGGATTTTTCTGTCGGCGGTGTAGCGATTGATCATCGAATCCATGTTGCCAGCCGTTACCCCAAAAAACAGGTTGGGTTTACCCAGCTTCATAAAATCGTTTTTGTTTGACCAATCCGGTTGAGAGATGATCCCCACTCTAAAGCCTTGCGCTTCGAGCATACGCCCGATCACCGCCATACCAAAGCTTGGGTGATCGACATAGGCATCGCCCGTCACAATAATGATGTCGCAGCTATCCCAGCCTAACTTATCCATTTCCTTTTTAGACATAGGCAAAAACGGCGCTGTACCATAGCATTCCGCCCAGTATTTTGGATAAGTAAATAATGTGGATTCGACTTGCATAACACCCCTAACGACAGAAAAGCCACAAACAAAAAAAGCCGCTTATTTTAGCAGCTTTTTAAAAGGTGTCCTAAAGATAGTTTGAAGTTCGATTAGCTTAGCGACTTTCTCTCAAACTCATTCACTACAAAATCAATAAAAGTGCGTAACCGTTGAGGTTGATAGTGACTTTTATGATAGATCAAATGCAATGGTACCGATGCAATATGCCAACCATCAAAGACAGGCACGAGTTCGCCATTTTCTAGTGCTTGCTGACAATACAAGGTAGGTAAACGCACAATACCTTGATGTTGAATTGCCGCTTGAAGTAAAGCGCGACCACTTTTACATCGAAGACGCCCTTCTACATTCACTTCTGCCGAAGATTGAGTAAGATCTGCCGATTCAAATCGCCACTGAGAGATTGAACCCGACAAGCAGGTGTGTTGTTGCAGCTCTTGAGGATGAAGAGGTTTCCCATGTTGTTTAAGATATTCAGGGCTGGCAAAGATATTGACTTCAATGTCACCAATTTTACGCCCTACAAATCCAGCATCATTAAGCTCGCCCATTCGAAATGCAACATCAAATTGGTCTTTTATTAAATCAATGCGATGACTGCTGAAATCTAACTCCACATCAATATCTTTAAACTTATTGAGAAAGCGAGTGACTAAATCCGCCACCAATTCTTCACCAATCAAGCCGCCGACACTATTCACATAGATACTGCCTCTTAGATCATTTGTACCATCCACAGCTTGCTGAACCGCTTGCTCCATAGTACTAAACGCTTGTTTGCAACTAGCATAAAATTGCTGACCTATAGCTGTTAAACGCTGACGACGTGTCGTTCGTTCAATTAACGCCACGCCCATTTGTGCCTCAAGTGAAGCAAGCTGGCGAGAAACATGAGAGCGTGACACCTGCATGCGTTCTGCAGCTTGAGTGAAGCTCCCCTCTTCTGCAATCAGTAGAAACGCTTTTATGTCTAGTACATTAATGTTTTCAAGCATCAATCACCCACTTGTTTGTTGCCATATAGCAACAGTCTTTTGATCTAAACGCTGTATATCAACAATGATTATCACTCTATCATGTGCTCAATACAAAAAATAACCAATTGAGGAAACAAGATGAAAAAACTTGCTGTGATCACAGGTGCGAGCTCAGGTATCGGCGAAGCCATCGCCAAACGTTTTAGCGAAGCCGGTCACCCTTTGTTATTAATTGCACGCCGTATTGAGCGTTTAGAAGCATTAAATCTGCCAAATACCATTTGTGCCAAAGTCGATGTGACAGATGCAGAGTCATTTAAAAAAGCAATCACCGAGGCCGAAGCCGTTTATGGTCCAACCGATTGCATCGTCAACAATGCTGGTATCATGCTGCTTGGACAAGTTGATGTTCAAGATCCTGCTGAATTTAAAGCCATGTACGATGTAAACGTCCTAGCTTTATTAACAGGTATGCAAGCCGTATTAGCGCCAATGAAAGCGCGAGGAGAAGGCACCATCATCAACATCAGCTCTACGGCTGGACGAAAAGGCTACGATGATCATGCCGCCTATTGTGGCACCAAATTCGCGGTGCATGCGATTTCTGAAAATGTGCGTAAAGAAGTGGCAAGCTCTAATGTGCGAGTGATCACCATTGCTCCAGGCGCCGTTGAAACTGAGCTACTGAACCACACCACATCAAAAGAAATTGTTGACGGTTATCAAGAGTGGAAACAAAGCATTGGTGGTGCCATTGCCTCTGACGATGTAGCTCGCGCTGTAACTTACGCTTACCAGCAGCCGCAAAATGTCTGTATTCGTGAAATTGTGATTGCAGCGACTCGTCAAGAGCCTTAAAAAGCGCTAAGACTTTACACTGCATACAATCAATGTATTTCGTCATACCGACTAAGGTACTGCTAGATTTCAGCTCATTGAATTTTGCTAAGAGAGGGTAAGCAATAAGCTGAATGTCCTAGACATGAATGCCGAGGCCAAGCGCCCATGGATGGGCTTGCAGCGTTTCAGTGTTTGCTTATTCTCTCTTTCTTACAAAGTGGAGATTACTTAGCCTTAGGTCGGAATGGCTTGATCACTTGCTCATCACATTCTAAAAATGGGCCTTCCATCAAGTCGATACAATAAGGAATAGCTGGGAATACCGCATCCAAACATTCACGAATGGACTTAGGCTTACCCGGTAAGTTCACAATAAGTGAGCTACCACGTAACCCTGCGGTTTGTCTTGATAGAATGGCTGTCGGCACAAATTTTAACGATTCAGCTCGCATTAGCTCACCAAATCCCGGCATCATACGATCGCACACGGCTTCTGTCGCTTCTGGTGTCACATCACGTTTAGCAGGCCCTGTTCCTCCTGTGGTTACCACTAAACAACAACCGTGTTCATCCACCATTTTTTTCAGTGTGGCTTCGATTTGATCTTGCTCATCTGGGATCACTTGATATACAGGCTGCCAGCTTGAAGTCAGATATTCTTTTAACGTATTAATAATGGCGTGGCCTGAGATATCTTCATATTCGCCTCGGCTGGCGCGATCACTTACAGTCACAATCCCAATTTTTGCAGCAGTCATGGTTTAATCCTAGTTATACATTAATGGCTCAAGCCTACCATAATATTGTCGACGATCCTTTGATGTTGATTACTCTCCTCGCACTTTGTATTCAGCAGACATATTGCGGTTTTTTTTGATTTCCGTATGCTAATTACATGAATATTTATATATTGTTTGGCTGTTGGTACGCCGTGATTAACATGCTTACTTTAGCGTTATACGGTTATGACAAGCACGCGGCCATTCATGGTAAATGGAGAATAGCAGAAAAATATTTGCATCTAGTGAGTGTCTTGGGTGGATGGCTAACTGCTCGATTTTGCCAACATGGATTTCGGCATAAATTCAATAAATTCAGTTTCATGTGGCGCTATTGGATGACAGTGCTACTGCACTTTGCCCTATTGTTTGGCTTGTATTACTGGAACACTTAATAAGACCATTATAATGATTGAACAAACTGAGCTACCGTTGGTGATCGCTGGCCCGATCTTACGAAAATGTGATTCTGATAACTTCACTTTATGGCTAGTTACTCGTGAGCCACTGATTAATCCTCAATTACAGTTAATCGTTAACGAGCAGGTTCAGTTATTTTCAGAGCCAGAGTTACAGCTCAACCATATTCCACTGGGCACTCATGCTCACCAATATTTGCTGCAGATACATCAGCCCAATATTTTACTCGCTGACACTCAGGTTCAATATCAGTTATTGGAAAAGCAAGGAGAGTCTGTTTTTGCTTCAATAGATAAGCTTGTATACCCAGAACATTCTTCCCCACATTTTGTACATAAGCCCAACATTAAGCAATTACTGCATGGTTCTTGCCGAAATCCTCATCACCCTAGTGGCGATGGATTGGTAAGGGCTGAACAACAATTAGCGGATTCTCTCAATACTGACAATCAACCATCATTGCTCATGCTCAGTGGCGATCAAGTTTACATCGACGATATTGCAGGCCCAATGTTATGGGCGATTGCTCAGGTGGTGGAAAAATTAGGATTAATAGAAGAAACCTTTCCGCAAGCGCCAATCGCTTCGAGCCGTGAGCTAAATTATGATGCCAATAATTTATATCAACGCCATAGCCAACTGCTGCCAGAGACTGAATATTTGACCGAACTTCACTTGTTTAAGTGGCGAAGTAAGCACGAAATTTTTACTTCACGCTTATCTCACAATCACTTAGTGAGCCTTGGTGAAATGATTGCTTATTACTTACTGATCTGGTCACCTGAATTATGGAAGTGTATCGAGGTACCGCAACAACTAGAGGGCTTATCACCAAAGCATCAAGCGCAATGGCAGAAAGAGTGGCAAGCACTACAAGCCTTTCAACAAGGATTAACGTCTGTTAGGCGTCTGCTTGCTCATATTCCAACTTATATGATTTTTGATGATCATGATGTCACCGATGATTGGAATCTCAGTGCTCGATGGGAGCAAGCGGCTTATGAACATCCCTTTTCCAAGCAAATTCTTGGCAATGCACTGGTCGCTTATGCGCTATTTCAAGGGTTAGGTAACGCTCCAGAAAAGCTGGCATCGATACAAAAGCAATTGAGTTCATTTTTTACTGAACCAACACCAGAAACACACCAAAGTGCCATCCAAACGGTATTACGCTTCGAAGGTTGGCACTATGAATTGGCAACGTCCCCAAAAGTGATCGTGCTCGACACTCGTACTCGTCGCTGGCGCAGCGAAAACAGTTTGGCGAAACCGTCAGGTTTGATGGATTGGGAAGCCTTAATGGAATTTCAAGAGTCTCTTATTGATCAAGAAAAAGTCATTATTGTTTCAGCGGCACCTATTTTTGGCGTCAAGCTGATTGAGGCCATTCAGCGTATGGCGACATTTTGTGGGTTATCTTTGTTGGTGGATGCCGAAAACTGGATGGCACATCGAGGTGCTGCCATGTGTTTACTCAATATGTTTGCCCACCGTCGAACGCCCAAAGAATTTGTGATTTTATCTGGCGATGTTCATTATTCATTTGCTTATGATGTTAAACATCGGTGTGACCATTTTGATGCACACATATACCAGATCTGCTCCAGTGGCATTAAAAATCAATTCCCAGAAAAGTTACTACCCGTGTTTGATAAACTCAACGGTTGGCTTTACGGGCATTATTCACCACTAAACTGGTTCACTAAACGTAAACGAATGTCGCTTCGAGGTCGACGCCCGAATGGCCACCGCAGCCGACGCTTAGTCAATAATAGTGGTATTGGGTTAGTCACTCTAAATGAAAATGGCGCACCCAATAAAATTGCGGTATTGCATAGTGATGACTCAATCACTGAGTTTAAGCCACCACGGGATACATACTGGGATTAGAGGCCGTTCCCAATTAGAGATTTTTTGATTTGTTACAGCCTAAAATTTGCAAAATCAAGGTACGAAGAATGAAGTTTAGTGGGCTAAACGCAGTAACGACAGCTTTGTATGTCGGTCAATGAAAGATGAGTAACGAAGAATTTGCAAATTTTAGGTGTAACCCGAAGGGCTGCGTTTCTTTTTTGTTTAAACTGCGTTGTCAAATGCTCGTGTAGAGTACTACACGTCACATTTTCCGCCTTGTTTAACCTAAAAATTAACAGCAGCAAATCAAAAATCTAATTGGGAGCGGCCTCTAGACTTTACCTCGCTTAATAATACGTTTCGCTTTTTTTCTCAATTTACTGTCATCGCTGGCAGCGCGAGCTTGTTTTGCAAGCTGAATAGCCGCCTTTTTATCGCCTGATAATAAGGTAAGCTGAGCTTCACGAAGTTTAGGCCATTGCTCATAATATTCGGTCACATACTTAGGAGCGCTTTGAAATAATTGCACCGCTTCAATGGCTTTAGGTAAGGCTAATTTCGATTCAATGCTATTCTTTGCAAGTTCATAATGCAGGATATACCACACCGCTTGTGTTTCTTCATCTTCGGGCTTTTTGATGCCTATCGATTCCATTAATAAAGCATGATTGTCTTTAAAGCGTTCTTGCTTAAAGTAATAGCGTGAACCCAACAATCTCAGTGTTAAATCTTGAGGATATTGTGTAAGTAAAGCTTGCAGTTTAGCTTGAGCCTTCTCATCTTCATCCATGCCTTTGTAGCTCTCAAAAATGGCTCTACCACCTTCAAGAAGGTGTGTTTTTTCAAGCTCTAAAGCCAGAGCTAATGCTTTTTCATTATCTCCACCAACAAAGCTTGGCGCACTGTTATAAAAACCAATCAATGATTCTTTGGTATCAAGTAAATGTGGAGCAAGCTCATGAGCTTTTTGATAGCTTTCTAAACAGTCAGAAGCATAACTTGCGGCGGTAAAAATGCTGGCATCCATGGCTTGATTGGCATAGACATTACCTTTTAACAACCACTCTTTTGCCCGTGCTTCTTTATTATCTTTTGGCAGTTTTTGCAGACGAGCATCAATCCAATCAATAGCAGTGTCAAACTCCTTGCTCCGATTAAAGGCAATGACTTTATAATTTGCGACGTCATAAGGTGCGTCGTCCTTAATGTCGTTTATCAACATTTCAATCTTTTTTTCCGCTAAGAGCTTTTTCGCTTGCGGCTCTGTTTCCACTGCATGAAGTTGAAAGCTGAGGAGTGCTAACACAATGAGTAAACTTTTGAACATTCTAAATCCCTTTAAATGAAACATAATGATAACAATAGAGTTAAACTAAACGATTAAGTTCAGCTCGTCATTAAAAAGCTAGAAAATACAATCAGTTTTGATAGGCTAAACTTACTATCAGTTTTACTTTTTTGAGTGAGCACAATGAGACGTCAAAATTACATTGATTATTGTTTTGCACAATTATTAGAATTATTCGAGCAGGCTAAATTTAATCGTACTGATCCAGAGCTCAAAGCCCGCATTGAAGGCTTATTTCAAGCAGGTAAAGTGCTCAATATCTATACCGACAAAGAAGCCTTAGAACTGATGGAGCAAGCTCACCATCATGTGTTTGGGGAAAGCATGGCCGAACGTAGCGAAAAGAAAACAGCGCTAAAACAAGCCATTGACCGTGGCGATGATGACTTTATTGATATTCCGGCCTACGAGCGTCGTAATCAATAACTCAAGCAATGGCCGGTTCTTCTTAAACGAAACTGGGCATCCCACACTTTAAACAAACATCATTTGATCAGCTTAGACAAGCTGAAAAGCTGTTACTTCAGCCACCAAGAATACTTCCTTTGAAACACATTCAAGATTTGTCATTAATCGCTTGATTTGCACCCATTTTAAAAAATCGCCATACTGGAATAAACGGGTTTCAACAAATGAGTGACACAATGACAAATATAAAAACACCAATTGAAATGCTCGATTTTTGGGCGGACTCCCAAGGCGATAAGGTATATTTAAAACAACCCATAAATGGTGAATATCAAGAATATTCTTGGCAACAAGTTCGCCAAATGGCACAGCAAGTTGCAGGCGGTTTGCGCCATTTAGGGTTTGTCCCGGGTGATAAAATTGCCGTTTTATCAAAAAATTGCGCCGAGTGGTTCATTACCGATTTTGCCTTAATGCTCGGCGGCTATATCAGTGTTCCCATTTACCCGACCGCCAATGCCGATACTATCAGTTATGTGCTTGAGCACAGTGATGCAAAAGCGGTATTTGTTGGTAAATTAGATTACTGGCAAGACCAAGAGCCTGCTATTGCTGGAGATATTATTCGGATTGCATTTCCGTATGACACCATGCCTGCTCAATACCAATGGCAAAATTTTCTTAATATTGGCGAGCCATTAACTAATCAGCCTTACCCTCAAATTGATGAGTTAATGACCATCATTTATACCTCAGGCTCAACAGGTAACCCTAAAGGGGCTATGCAAACCTTTGCCAGCTATGGCTGGACTTGTGGTTGTGCGGCAAACCACATTCAAATTACAGAAAAAGACAGGCTGATTTCATATTTACCACTGGCCCACATCACTGAACGTGTCGCCATTCTTGGTACTTCCGTTTACAACGGTGCTCAAGTTGGCTTTGTTGAAAGTCTTGATAGCTTTATTGATGATGTCAATCGTTGCCAACCTACGTTCTTTTTATCCGTGCCACGATTATGGAGTTTGTTCCAGAAAAATATCATCGAAAAAGCCGGGGGCGCTAAAAAGCTGAACACGCTATTGCGTATTCCAATTCTCAATAGCTTGATCAAAAGAAAAATCCGCAAAGGCTTAGGACTCAATCAGTGCCGTTTATTTGGCTCCGGTTCTGCGCCGTTGCCTAAAGCCATTATTCAATGGTTTACAGGCATTGGTATTGAAATTTGTGAAGCATGGGGAATGACTGAAAACTGCGCTTATTCGATCATTAATTATCCATTCAATCCTAATAAAATCGGCACCATTGGCGTGCCTGTCAATGGCTGTGACATTCGCATAGGTGACCAAAATGAACTTCTGGTTCGCAGCCCGGGATTAATGACCGGCTATTATAAGGATGAAACAACGTCCACTCAGGTATTCGAGGCCGATGGTTTCTTCCATACAGGGGATGTCGCTGAGGTAGATGCTGATGGCTACATTAAAATTACCGGACGCATCAAAGATAATTTTAAAACCGCTAAAGGCAAATATGTTGCTCCAGTGCCAATCGAGCGTAAATTAGCGCAAGACACTCATATTGAACTCTTATGTGTCATTGGAGCAGGTTTACCTCACCCTGTAGCCTTAGTGCAATTAGCGGAAGGCGCATCACTCATGCCGCGTAATGACATTCGCCATGCTCTTAAAACGACTTTGGATCAACTTAATCCAACACTGGAATCTCACGCCACCTTAGATGCTATCGTGATTGTGAGTGAACCATGGACGACTGAAAATGACGTATTGACCCCAACTCTGAAAATTAAACGACACATATTAGAGCAGCGTTTTACCAGTAGTGTTGATGGCGTACGCGGTGGTGTTGTGAAATGGGAAGATGAGTTGTAATAAAAAACTGCGAAAAAATGAGCAACAAAGCTTGCAAAAGAAAATGAGAATGATTATCATTAATTTGCGTTCCAAAACTCATTCTTAAAAACTTAAATAGTTTGATTGTAAGTTGGTTAGTTTCTCTGGATGGGTATGCAAGCACAACATTGCTCACACACTCTTAGGCCGAACTTTTAGTTCGGCCATTTTTTTGCTTCAAAATTGAGTTCTTCAAAAAATAAATTACAAAAAACTTGCGCACTCAAATGATAATGATTATTGTTTATATGCGTTCCAAATACTCTTTCTTGAACTACATATGCGTTTTATTGTTGGTGATTGTTCTGGGACGAGTATGCAAGCAATACATTGCTCACACTCTTATACCGGACTCTCAGTCCGGCCTTTTTTTTGATAAGCTAGTACCATTATTCACTTCATAAAATAACACTATGTCAGATCGCTCTGTTGAAGCTGTGATACTCGCCGGAGGGCAAGGTCGACGTATGCAGTACCAAGATAAAGGCTTAGTCACGTTTCAACATCAACCTTTGGTACAGCACGTCATTGATGCGATTCACCCACAAGTCAATCGCCTTATGATCATGGCTAATCGCAATATCGCATCATATCAAGCGTTTGGTTATCCCGTTTTTAGTGATGAATTGTCAGGATTTCAAGGGCCGTTGTCCGGATTATCGAGTGCATTACACCATTGCCAATCAGAATGGCTTCTAATGATCCCCTGCGATACACCTCATCTCCCGAGTGATCTATTGGAAAAAATGCAGCTTGCGTTAGCTCAAGACAATACTGATATTGTCGTGGCCTGTGACAGTCATAAAGAACATGCGGTGATCATGTTACTCAAACGTCAGTTAAAGACTGATCTGGATGATTATCTTGCCTCCGGAGAGCGTCGAGTCATGGCATGGTATCGCCGTCATCAATACCAAACCGTTGAATTCGATGCCAAACACTTTATCAACTGCAACCACATTGATGAGCTGTCGTGATACACTCATCAAAGCGTTATACTCGTGATACTTGAAGATGCAACTTTCAGGGCTTACTTAGCGTTGCATTATTCGAGGCGTGAAAGTGCAGAACTAGCGGGCTAATTTAAGCTTTAACAACAACGAAGAATCAACGCTAAAAAGCCCACAAAGTGCGAGTTTATAGAATGAGAACATAATGGCGTTAACCCGAAAACAATGGAATAACATTATTATTTTTGCCAGTGCTGCGATGATTGGCACCCTTACTGTTTTGCACAACAAAACAGTAAAAGTACCAGATGATGCTATCCCACTGTTTGATCAACAAGCGGCCATAAAACAAATCAGTGTTGATGGTTACACTTTAACCAGAAACAAAAATATCTGGCAATGCCAACCTGAACTTGAGCAATGTCAACTATGGCAACAAGCTTGGCATCAACTTAAGGTAAGCCCAATCGCTGCGCCTAAGCTCACTAATGATCGCTTTCAATCACTACAGCTCACCATAGAGCAATCACCGCAACCTATGACTTGGCGTTATTATCCTGATGATGGTTTTTTGCAATCAGCCTCAGGTAACTGGTATCAAATTCCACCTAGTTTGCAGCACAATTTATTGCCATCCTTATTGAATCAAAAATAGAGCTTCCCTATGCCTGAATTACCTGAAGTTGAAGTTACCCGCCAAGGGATCAGCCCTCATATAATCAAACAGGACGTTGCTAGCCTTATTATTCGTAACCACAACTTACGCTGGCCGATCCCCGCTGTAGCTCACAATATTGTAGGCCAAACCATCAACAGTATTCATCGTCGAGCTAAGTATTTGTTACTGGAAACCAATGCAGGGATCACCATCATTCATTTGGGAATGTCTGGCAGTTTACGGGTACTGGATGAAGATACCCCTGTAGAAAAACATGATCATGTAGATTTGGTGTTAGGCAATCATAAAGTGCTGAGGTTTAACGACCCTCGCCGCTTTGGCGCTTGGCTGTGGTATGAACTGCCCATAGAAACTCACCCATTATTGAATAAATTAGGCCCAGAACCATTAAGTGATGATTTTAATATTAAGCAATTTTCACAAGCGTTATCTGGTAAGAAAAAGGCAATTAAATTATGCCTAATGGACAATCATATCGTAGTGGGAGTCGGCAATATTTACGCAAATGAGGCGCTGTTTCAAGCGGGCATTCACCCGAAAACACCAGCTAATCAAGTAGACGAAAATAAGTTACCTACACTGGTAAAATCAGTAAAAACCATTTTGGCTAATGCCATTAAACAAGGTGGCACCACCTTAAAAGATTTTACCAATGCCGATGGAAAACCCGGATATTTTGCCCAAAAGCTACATGTATACGGTCGAGGTGGACAGCCTTGTCATGAGTGTGGCACTTTGCTTTGCGAGATAAAGCTAGGGCAACGCACCACTGTATTTTGTGAGCAATGCCAGCCTTTGTAGAATATTCAAGATCAGGTGATTTTATTATCAAGGCAATCACCTGTTTTCACATAAAACCTAAAGTTTTGCCGCGACCGCTTTTACCACCTCGACATGAGTAAACGCGCTAATATCACCACCATGACGAGCTACATCTTTAACTAAGGTAGAAGAAATAAAGGCGTTTTCTGATTTTGGCATCAAAAGTACGCTTTCTAAGTCTGGGCTCAGGGCACGATTCATATTAACCAAAGACAATTCATACTCAAAATCTACCGTCGTTCTTACGCCTCTTAGTAACACATTAGCCCCATGTTCTTTTGCAAAGTCCACCAATAAGCCACTAAAACCTACGGTTTCAACATTGCCAAACTGAGCGGTCACTTGTGTAACCAAAGCGACGCGCTCTTCAAGATCAAACATGGGCTGTTTAGACGAACTGTTCGCCACACCGATGATCACTTTATCGAATAATTGGCTGCCACGTTCAATCAGATCTAAGTGACCGTTGGTAATGGGGTCAAAAGTTCCTGGGTAAATAGCAATGTTCACTATGATTCCTTGATAACTAAATGGGTCTGACGCACATCTTCACCTGATGGTGATTGGAATGCTTTCAAATCGAATTCAGGCAGAATAGCAAAAATATGATCAAAAATATCGGATTGAATATCTTCATATGTGCCCCAATTAGTGTCATTGGTAAATACATAAATTTCAATCGGTAAACCTTGAGCACCTGGATCTAATTGGCGAACCAATAGTGTCATTCCCTTATGAATTTTCTCATGGTTTTCAAGATAGGCTTTAAGGTACGCTCTGAATGTGCCGACATTAGTCAAACGACGACCATTCACGCGTTTTTCAAGATCTAGTACCTGAGCATTGATCTGTGCCAACTCAGATTCGATTCTTGGAATGTACTCTTTTAAATGATTAATCCGCAACAGTTCGTTCTTATCATCTTCACTTAAAAATCGTACGCTAGATAGGTCAATATACACAGCTCGTTTGATACGACGGCCACCAGACTCTGACATTCCTTGCCAGTTCTTAAAGGCATCAGAAACTAACGCGTAGGCAGGGATCATCGAAAAAGTTTTATCCCAATTTTGAACTTTAACCGTAGTAAGCGACACTTCGATCACTTCACCGTCAGCCCCGTACTTATCCATTTGGATCCAATCACCCACACTGACCATTCGATTCGCTGCCAGCTGCACGCCTGCCACAAATCCAAGAATGGTATCCTTAAACACAATCGCTAATAAACCAGTGGCTACACCTAAACCGCTCAGGAAGAATAACGGTGATTCATCGATGATGGCCGCTATCGCTAACACAGCCCCCACGAGGAATAAAAACAATTTGGTTAATTGTACGAAGCTTTTAGAAGGAATACGGCGACTCACTGACGAACGTTCAAATAGTGTTTCCCCTACATCCAGTGTGGCATAAATCGCTCGAATGATAAGCACAACGGCTAAAGCACTCAATATGCGTTGTGTACCTGAGGCAATCTTTTGATGTTCGGATAAAATGTAGGTCATTTGCTCCGACAGCACTAAAATAGGCAGCACTATTGCCACTTTATCAAACACTTTATGCTCAACTAACAAGTCGTCCCACTGTACTTTTGTACGATGGATAAGTGCATGAATAAAGCGCAGAACCACGCTTTTGACCACTAAATAGACTAACCATACCAATAAAATGGCAATGGTTAACATCGTTATCGCTGTGATCACCTGAGCTAACGCTTCACTAAATCCATGGTGGAGCAACCAAGCATTGACATCGATGGGAAAATCTTTTTCCATTACGCATCCCTCTAATTGGATAACACCTTATCGATTATTGACTATTCATGGTCTTAATCATCAATCAGGTTTACGGAGAAAATATTATGTTATTAGGTCAACTTACTTTGCCTGATTTATTGGAGCACCTTAAAGGCTATCCTGACTACGATGCTGATTATCAGGTTGACGTTGACAGTCTAACCTCAGTTTTACATTTCAACAAAGAAATTACTATATCAGTGATCATAGGCACTTGGTGCCCAGACTGTCACCGAGAGGTACCACGATTGGCTAAAGTCATTGATGCCATCAAAGGAAAGAATATGACTGTGGAATATATTGGCGTCGATAAACAGAAAACGGATCCAGAGAACATCAGCGCCCAATACCAATTTGAGCGTATTCCTACCATTATCCTTCATCATGATCAGCAAGAGCTGGGGCGCATTATAGAAAAGCCACAACAATCGTTAGAAAAAGATTTGGTCGCGATTCTAACTCAATAACCATTAAATCATTGAGTACAACACACCCTCACGAAGCGCACCACCTGATAGGTGAACAGCATTGAGGTCAAGTAATTTAAACAGCGCTAGCAAAATTGCCACTCCGGCAACTAAAGTTGGCGCTCTTTCTTGCGACAGACCTTCAATATTACTGAGCTTATGGCATGACTCATTGAGAATTTCAGCTTTGATCTGCTCAAGAAATTCGGCAGTGATCTTTTGATGCTGAGATCTGTGCTTTAATAACTCTATCAAGGTTTGTACTGTCCCTGAAGCGCCTACAGCTTTGTGGCAATCGTAATTTTTTAATCGCACTAAACAGTCCGCCAACTGTATGTTGACTTGCTTTTCAACGGCTTCAAAATCACTATTGCGATAAGGGAAGTGAGAAAAGTATGGATGATGTAAGCTAACACAGCCTACCGGTTTGCTTACTTTAAATAGAATATTGTGAGTATCCCCGACCACAAATTCGGTACTGGCCCCACCAATATCAATCACCAATCGGCGGTCGTCGCCTTGTGTGGTATGCCACATGCCTTGATAGATATATTCAGCTTCTTCATCACCAGAAATGACATCTATTTGGGTAGGCAACACTTTGAAAGCTTGGTCAATAAACGCTTGCTGATTAGTCACTTGCCTCAAGGTTGCTGTGGCGATAATTTTAATATCTTGGTCGCCAAGTTGGTGTTGCTGTATTTGCTCTGCAAAATATTCAAGGCAAGCAATTCCTCGTTCAAAGGCATCTTGCTCCAGATGGCCATCACCATTAATTCCATCAGCCAAACGCACTTTTTGTTTGTATTTAGCTACAACTACGGGATGACCCGATTTCACCTCAGCCACCAACATATTAAAACTGTTGGAGCCTAAGGTGATGGCGCAGATCTGTCGACTCATTTAACTGCTTCTACGATGTCTTGGATTACGACTTGGGCGAGCGTTGCGATTTTGACTTCCTGAATTTCTCTGTCCTGAACGTTCTCTTGGTGAACGTGGCGCATGACGACGATGAATCGGCGAAGGCTTAGGAATATCATCTAACAAGGCTTCTCTGTCGTAACCCGTCACAGGAATAGAATGGCCAATATAGGTTTCAATCGCAGGCAAGTTCAGTGCATATTCTTCACAAGCAAAACTGGCTGATACGCCTTTTTTACCTGCACGGCCAGTACGACCAATACGATGCACATAGTCTTCACAGTCATCCGGTAAATCATAGTTATAGACATGAGATACGTCTGAGATATGTAAACCACGAGCAGCGACATCAGTAGCGACTAAAATATCTAACTGACCGTTAGTGAACTGATCAAGAATGCGCAAACGCTTCTTCTGCGGTACATCACCCGTTAATAAACCAACACGATGACCGTCGCCCTCAAGCCACGACCAAAGTTTTTCACATACATGCTTGGTATTGGCGAACACGATGGCTTTATCTGGCCAATCTTCTTCAATAAGAGACAACAATAATGGAATTTTGTCTTCAGCTGATGGGTAAAACAGCTCTTCTTTGATGTTCTTTGAGGTTTTTTCTTCTGGCGCGATTTCCACTTTCACAGGATCGTTCATATGGTCGTAAGCCAGCTCTTGTACTTTCATCGAAAGCGTCGCTGAAAACAGCATGTTCAGTCTATCTTTGGCATCTGGCATACGGCGGAACAAAAAGCGGATGTCTTTAATAAATCCTAAATCGAACATGCGATCCGCTTCATCCAATACCACGGCTTGAATAGCACTTAAGCTCACAACGCCTTGACGAACATAATCAATGATGCGTCCTGTGGTACCAACAAGAATATCGACACCTTTATCAAGCACCTTCATTTGGGTTTCGTAGCTCTCACCACCGTACACAATGCCCACTTTTAATTTAGTGTGCTTAGATAACAACTTGGCATCATTAGCAATTTGAATAGCCAATTCACGAGTCGGAGCCATGATAATGGCTCTTGGTTGATTAAGCTGACGTGTAGTTGAAGATGGCGTCGCTAATAAGTGGTTAAACGTCGCCACCAAAAACGCCATGGTTTTACCTGTTCCCGTTTGTGCTTGCCCAGCAATATCTTTGCTTTCTAGCAATACAGGCAATGATAACGCTTGAATAGGAGTACAGTATTCGAATCCTGTTTCATTTAATGCCGACAGCACGTTTGGCTGCAGAGGTAAATCGGCAAATCTCTGATTTGATAAATGTGTTTCGCTCATAGCGTCGGCATACCAGTTTTGGGTTGCAACAAAATATTTGATGATTTGTAATATCACCATCAATTGACAGGTCATATATAGATAACTATCGATGTATAGATAACTATCGATGCCCTTTGTAACAATGATACCTTGTTAACATGATAAAAAGCATTTGGAAATATCCCTATCTTAACAAAAAGTAGGCACTTTCTCAGCTTCTGCTAAAACAAGACTTTTTACTTTGAAAATAAGTGGGCTAATATCCTTATCATTTGTCATTACTCAAGCATCGAGTATGATTAATATATAGACGACTCAGTCTTGAATCTTTCAAACTGAATCCCAATATACAGGTTAAGCCATTAACAAACCAGAAATGGCAACCTAACTGGAGAAAATCATGAGCGAAAAAATTGTATACCTAAGCGATGACGCCTTTGAAGCGGACGTATTAAATTCTGACAAACCTGTTCTAGTAGATTTTTGGGCAGAGTGGTGTGGTCCTTGTAAAATGATCGCTCCAATCCTAGATGACATCGCTGAGGAATACGACGGTCAAGTGACAGTAGCTAAATTAAACGTAGACCAAAACAACATTTCTCCAGCGAAATATGGTGTTCGTGGTATTCCTACATTACTACTGTTTAAAAACGGTGAAGTAGCGGCGACTAAAGTAGGCGCAATCTCAAAAACTCAACTTAAAGAGTTTATTGACGCTCAGCTTTAATCCCTAATACTGGTCAAACTTAGTGCCCTGTCTAAATAATTTACACTAAGTTTGACTAAATTTCTGGACGTCTGATTAAGTTAGTGCTAATTTATTAAACATAAAATATTCTAAATATCCACCTTCTATACTTAAATCATAATCCTTAACCACAACGCCTGATAACCATTCAGCCGTTTGTTGCGTAACACAAGATCCCCAACATGAATTTATCAGAACTTAAAGAAATGCCCATATCGAAGCTGGTTGAACTGGCTGAGAGCATGAACCTTGAGAACATGGCGCGAGCGCGCAAGCAAGACATCATTTTCTCTATCTTAAAAGCCCATGCCAAAAGCGGTGAAGACATTTTCGGTGGCGGCGTTCTAGAAATTTTACAAGATGGCTTTGGCTTCCTGCGTAGTGCGGGTGGTTCTTACCTTGCAGGTCCCGATGATATTTATGTATCACCGAGCCAGATCCGCCGTTTTAACATGCGTACGGGTGATACACTTTCAGGTAAAATTCGTCCTCCAAAAGAAGGCGAACGCTACTTTGCACTGTTGAAAGTCAACGAAGTTAACTTCGACAGACCTGAAAATTCTCGCAACAAAATCTTGTTTGAAAACCTAACTCCGCTGCATGCTGAAGAACGTATCCGCATGGAACGTGGTAACGGTTCAACCGAAGACATTACCGCTCGTATTTTGGACTTATGTTCACCTATCGGTAAAGGTCAACGTGGTTTGATTGTGGCACCGCCGAAAGCGGGTAAAACACTACTTCTTCAAAACATCGCTCAGTCAATCACCTACAACAACCCAGAAGTGGTGTTGATGGTTCTTCTGATTGACGAACGTCCTGAAGAAGTCACCGAGATGAAGCGCCTAGTTAAAGGCGAAGTGATTGCATCGACCTTCGATGAACCTGCAAGCCGCCACGTTCAAGTCGCGGAAATGGTCATTGAAAAAGCCAAGCGTTTGGTTGAACACAAAAAAGACGTGGTCATTCTGCTTGACTCTATTACTCGTCTAGCTCGTGCATACAACACCGTCATTCCATCATCAGGTAAAGTACTGACTGGTGGTGTGGACGCTCACGCTCTGCACCGTCCTAAGCGTTTCTTTGGTGCCGCACGTAACATCGAACAAGGTGGCAGCTTAACCATTATCGCTACCGCGCTGGTTGATACTGGTTCTAAGATGGACGAAGTGATTTACGAAGAGTTTAAAGGTACCGGTAACCAAGAACTGCACCTTTCTCGTAAAGCCGCTGAAAAACGTGTATTCCCAGCGATTGATTTCAACCGCTCAGGTACTCGTCGTGAAGAAAAACTTACCACGGCAGAAGAACTGCAAAAAATGTGGATCTTACGTAAGATCCTCCATCCAATGGATGAAGTCACCGCAATGGAATTCCTCATCGACAAATTGGCGATGAGCAAGACCAACGATGAATTCTTCACCGCTATGAAACGCGCGAAGTCTTAATCGACCATTATCGGTCAAAAAAGCCAGTCATGATCTGACTGGCTTTTTGTTTTCTATCTATTTTATTTACGGAATATCATTATGGCTTGGATACAATTACGCTTTCATTCCGACAAAGAACACGCTGAAACACTCGGTGATTGGTTAATGGAGCAAGGCTCACTATCCATCACGTTAGAAGACGGTCAAGATCAACCCATTTTCGAACCTAAGCTTGGCGAAACGCCACTGTGGAACGACACCATAGTGATTGCCTTATTTGAAGCCGATTGGGATCTCAATCCTATCGTAGCTGAAATGCAAGCAATGCCTGAGTTTAACGGCAAGCTCAATTACAAAATCGAACAAATCGAAGATAAAGACTGGGTGCGCGAATGGATGGATAACTTCCACCCTATCCAATTTGGCAAGCGCCTTTGGATCTGCCCTAGCTGGCGCGACATTCCGGATCCAGAAGCCATCAACGTTATTCTCGATCCAGGTTTGGCCTTTGGTACAGGTACTCACCCAACCACGGCACTGTGTTTGGAATGGTTAGACGGTTTAGACATAGCGCAATCAGACGTTATCGACTTTGGTTGTGGCTCTGGCATTTTAGCCGTTGCAGCGCTTAAGCTTGGTGCAAAAGCGGTAACAGGTATCGATATCGACTATCAAGCCATCGAAGCTTCGAAAGCCAACGCTGAACGTAACGATTGCGCTGAGCAGTTATCTCTTTATTTACCTGAACAAACACCAGCCGATCTAAAAGCCGATGTGTTAGTGGCCAATATTCTTGCGGGCCCTTTGCGTGAGTTAGCGCCACAAATCGCCAATCATGTAAAAGCTGGCGGTAAGTTAGCCCTATCAGGTTTACTCAAAGAGCAAGCCATCGAACTTGCTGAGCATTACAGCCAATGGTTTGAGATGGATGAACCTGCCCATAAAGACGATTGGAGCCGCTTAACAGGGGTTCGCAAATAATTTATGGTTTTTGGGCATAAGTGAAATTCAGTCTATTCTCTTATGCCAACGCCTTCCTCTCACAATAAATATGCAGTTTAGGGTGTATTTTCACTTAAAATGTAAAAATCATGTTTCAGCAACTGTGTTACAGGTATCACATCAATACAATGTCAAGTAAAAAACTTGCATCTAGGTTATTTATTGACCTTTTCAAGCCGCGCAAAAAGGGCTAATATAGCGCCCCTTTGACGCACAAGGTGATAGTACGCATGAGAATTGGACCCTATCAACTGAAAAATCAGCTGATCGTGGCACCAATGGCTGGCGTCACCGATCAAGCCTTTCGCAACCTGTGTTTACGTCATGGTGCGGCACTTGCCGTATCAGAAATGCTGTCTTCAAATCCCAAAGTTTGGGGTTCTGAAAAAAGCAAAAATCGCATGGCGCACTCAGGGGAAGAAGGCATTCGATCTGTGCAGATTGCAGGAGCCGATCCAGAGTTAATGGCACAAGCCGCTCAGTTCAATGTAGAACAAGGCGCTCACATCATTGACATCAATATGGGTTGTCCTGCAAAAAAAGTGAATAAGAAGCTCGCTGGCTCAGCATTAATGCAAGATCCAGCTTTGGTAGAAAAAATCGTATCAGCGGTCGTTGATGCGGTTGACGTACCTGTGACGCTGAAGATTCGCACTGGATGGGACCCTGATCATAAAAACGGGGTTCACATCGCGCAAATAGCTGAAGCCTGTGGTATTGCATCCCTCGCGGTTCATGGTCGAACCCGACAATGCATGTACAAAGGCGAAGCGGAGTACGACACCATTGCTCACATAAAACAATCGGTATCCATTCCGGTAGTGGCAAATGGTGACATTACAACGCCTGAAAAGGCACGCTTTGTACTGGAAAAGACCGGTGCTGATGCCATTATGATTGGTCGAGGCGCACAAGGACGACCGTGGATATTTAGAGAAATAGAGCATTACTTGCAAACTGGGGAACATTTAGATCCCGTCAGTGACACTGAAAAGCGTCAAGTCATGCTTGAACATCTCACCAAGCTCTATGAGTTATATGGCGAGTATAAAGGCATACGCTTTGCTCGTAAGCACATAGGTTGGTATTTCGACCAAGATTCACAGCGGGAATTTCGAGCTCAATTTAACAAGCTTGAAGACGCTGAGCAGCAGTATTCCATGGTGGAATGCTATTTTAAAGATTAAGGGTTCATCCCTAGTATTGATTTAGATTAAGAGCAGAATACGAATGTTTGATCAGACAACTAACACAGAAGTTCACCCACTAACCGTAGGCAAAATCGAAACAGCGAGCGGCGCTATCAAGCCACAATTATTGCGCGATGCTGTAAAGCGCGCTGTATCTAACTTCTTTCAACAGTTAGACGGTCAGGATGCAGAAGAAGTATATGAAATGGTGTTATGTGAAGTAGAAGCGCCACTACTAGACATCATCATGCAACACACTCGCGGTAACCAAACTCGCGCAGCAAACATGCTAGGTATCAACCGTGGTACTCTTCGTAAGAAGCTTAAAAAGTACGGCATGAACTAAGAATTATTCAGTAACATACTGATGTTAAAAAGGCTTAACTGTAACAGGTTAAGCCTTTTTTGATGTTATGACCCCGATATTTACCCTCACACTGTTTCTAACCTTTCCTGAGTCAATAAACTCAAACTTCTAGGAGTTGCTGCACCTTAGCCACCAACTCTGCGTGATCGGCACTGATATCGTGTGACAATAACGGCAATTCAGCGTGCTTAGCCAATGGTGCGGGCAGTGGAATATCCATATCCAAAATATCATCGACACTGTCTTTGAATTTAGCAGGATGCGCGGTACATAAAAAGAGCCCAACCTCATCCGCTTGAAGTTGCTCTGACAGCACTTGATAAGCAATCGCACCATGCGGTTCACATAGATAATCTTTTTCCCATAGTTGCGTTAGGCTTTGCTTAACCTCTTCATCCGTTAAACGCCCATGCCCAATATCCGCTAACGACCAATCATACTTGTTGATCAGTGCTTCCACTCTCGGCCAGTTGTTGGGCTGGCTGACATCCATCGCATTCGATAAGGTGGCGACGGTGGCGTTTGGTGACCACAGCCCAGACTCTAAATATCTTGGCACAGTATCGTTTTCGTTAGTGGCGGCTATAAAGCGTTTAACGGGTAGCCCCATGGCTTTGGCGAGCAGACCTGCCGTCAGGTTACCAAAGTTGCCTGATGGCACTGAGATCACTGCTTGTTCGCGTTTCGATTTAGGTAATTGAGCCACGGCTTCAAAGTAATAGCAGGTTTGCGCTAGCAATCGGCTGATGTTAATTGAGTTAGCGCTGTTAAGGCCAAACTTGGCTCTAAGCTCAGGCTCATCAAATGACTGCTTCACTAATGCTTGGCAATCATCAAACGTACCATCAACAGCCAACGTGTGAATGTTGCCGCCAAGAGTACAAAACAACTTTTCTTGCAGAACACTGATCTTGCCTTTGGGATAGAGGATCACCACATTGATGTTTTCTAGCCCATAAAACGCATGAGCCACGGCCGCGCCCGTATCACCTGAAGTCGCAGTTAAAATCGTGATTTTTTCATCACCACGAATAGACGCTAAACATTGCGCCATAAATCGGCCACCAAAATCTTTAAACGCCAGTGTTGGACCATGAAACAACTCTAAGGCAGAGATATTTTCAGTGACCTTAACCAGCGGCGCCGTAAATTGAAATGCCTGCTCAACCAAATCATTAACCTGCTGTTTAGAAAATTCATCACCAACCAAGGCAGATAAAATTTCAGTACTACGCTGATTAAAGTCCATATCCAGTAAGGCATCAATATCATCAAAATGCGATAATGACTGTGGGAAAAATAAACCTTGTTCACGGCCAAGTCCTTGGCGTACCGCTTGGGTAAAGCTCACCTGCTCTTGAGGGTCTTTTAAATTATAAAGCATCATAATTGCTGTCCCGTTTGACGTGCCCCTTGAGGATCTAAGCGGCAGATATGGCAAAAGCCGTGCTCGTTCTGTATGTAGTGTTGTTCAAGCCAATGTTGAATCCGCTGGGCATCTTGTAAGTTTGAGGCAATGGCAAATAACGTTGGCCCTGAGCCTGAAATACCAGCAGCGATCGCCCCTGCATCCATCGCACCTTGACGAGCTTGACGAAAACCATTGATGATACGAGCTCGATACGGTTCGGCCACTACATCTTCAATACAATCAGCCGCCAATTTAGATTGCTGGCTGTAACAAGCATGAATAAAACTGGCGAGGTTTCGCCCGTGCGCGATCACATCTTGTTTGCGATATTGTGCAGGTAAAATGGCGCGAGCCTTAGCCGTTGAAACTTCGATACCTGGATAGGCCATCACCCAATGCCAATCATCAAAGCAGGGAATGCTTTGACTGATGATGCCACTGCGCTCAGGCATCAGTTGCAGGCCACCCAGAAAGCAGGGAGCCACATTATCATAGTGTACAGAACCTGAAATCCTGCCTTCCATTTCGCCCATGAGCACCAATAATTCACTCTCAGATAACGGTTTTCGATGAAAATCATTCAGTGCCACCAGCGCAGCAACGATAGAGCAAGCCGATGAACCTAAACCAGAGCCTATCGGCATGTTTTTCTCAAGGGTTATCGATAATGTTTTAACCTTCTGGCCTTTACCTTCAAGCGCCTGAACAAAACGGAGATAACAGTGATAAACAATATTATCGTCAGCATTTGACGGCAACTTATCAACAAATCGTCCAACAGCGTCAAAGCGAAAAGTATCAGCAGCCGTGACTTGAACGCGATCTCCCAGCAGCGAGCCGTCAGTCGGTGTTACCGCAGCCCCTAACACATCAAAACCAACACTGACATTACCAATAGAGGCTGGCGCATAGACCACTACTGAATCCATGTTCATTTCATCCATCGTCATACTTCTCGCTTCCATGGCAAACATCTTAAAATATCAGCAAACACCCCTGCGGCTGTTACTGCACCGCCTGCACCATAACCTCTTAAAACTAAAGGAATGGGCTGGTAATAGCGGGTATAAAAAGCCAATGCATTTTCGCCATCTTTGATTTTATGCATAGGATCGTCGGCATCTACAGCAGTGACTTTCACTTCACATTGGCCCTGATTAATTTGCCCAATGTACCTAAGTACTTTGCCCTCAGCTGCTGCTTTGGATTGCAGCTGATTGAAGTAGCTATCGGCTTCTGGTAATCGAGCGATGAATTCATCTACAGAGCCTGAATCATCAAAATCAGGGGGTAACAATGGCTGGACTTTCACTTGATCAAGTTCCAGCTCTAGGCCGCATTCTCTTGCCAAAATCAGCAGCTTTCTTGCCACATCCATACCGGATAAGTCATCACGAGGATCTGGCTCCGTAAAGCCTTTATCTTTGGCATGTAAAGTTGCTTGTGACAGACTCATGCCGTCATCCAGCATGCCACAAATATAAGAAAGCGAACCTGATAATATGCCTGAAAATTGGTTGAGATTGTCACCTGCAAATAACAAGTTTTGCAAATTCTCAATGACGGGTAAGCCCGCACCCACATTGGTGTCGTATAAGAATTTACGACGGTTTTTATTCGCGCTTAAACGAAGTTGACGATAGTAGGCTTGGCTATCAGTATTGGCCTTTTTATTGGCGGTAACCACGTGAAAGCCCGCCTCTAAAAAATCCACATAAAGACGAGAAATGGCTTCTGAAGCCGTACAATCCACAATCACAGGGTTAATACGATGACGTTGTTGAATGAGGTTCGAAAGTGCTGACAATGAAAACGACGTTTGACTTAATGCCAGTTGATCTTGCCAGCAACTGAGATCAACACCGTCAGCATTCAGCAACATCTTGTCACTGCTTGCAATACCAATCACACGAATGACCGTTCCTTGCTGAGTCAATACCGACTGCTGACGCTCGATTTGTTGCAGCAACTCGCCACCCACACCTCCACGGCCCAACACAAATACATCTAGAAATTGCTGACTGTTAAATAGATTTTGATGACAGGCGCGGATTGCTTCTTTAGCTTTACCTTGAGCAATCACAGCGGATATTGAGCGTTCTGACGAACCTTGAGCGATAGCCACAATATTGATATTAGCTTCAGCCAATGAATTAAACATGCGTGCGGCTATGCCTTTAGCCGTGCGCATACCATCGCCAATAACAGAAACAATGGCTAAATTAGACTGATAGTCAATGGCTTCTAGTAAGTGATTTGCCAGTTCCAATTCAAACTCTTGATGTAGCAGTTGATTAGCAGAATTCACATCATCACTAGAGATACAAAAACTGATGCTGTATTCCGATGAAGATTGGGTGATCAGTACAATGGATATGCCACCACGAGAAAGAGTGGAAAACACACGGGACGCCATACCCACCATGCCTTTCATTCCCGGGCCTGACACATTCACCATGGTCAGGTTATCTAAACTGGAAATCCCTTTTATCGCCTGTTCATCACCACTTGCAGGGCCAACCAATGTACCTTCTCCTTGTGGGTTAAACGTATTTTTTATCAAACAAGGAATATGATACTGAGCAATTGGCGCAATGGTCTTAGGATGCAATACTGAAGCACCAAAATACGACAATTCCATCGCTTCAGCATACGATAAGCGCTTCAACAATTGCGCATCCACCACCACACGCGGGTCACAATTGTAGACACCATTGACATCAGTCCAGATCTCACAACATTCAGCGTCGACGCAAGCCGCCAACACTGCAGCAGAATAATCCGAACCATTACGTCCCAGTACCACGGTTTCACCTTGTGCATTCGCCGCAGTAAAGCCGGGTAATAATGAAATAGCACTCGAGTCTAATGGTAATTTCGCCATCTTAAGTTTAGAGGCTTCAATATCCACCCTAGCCTCACAGTAACAACCTTCAGCCAATAAATACTGACTGGGTTCGAGAATACTTGCTGCAACCTGACCGCTTTCCAATAAGGCTTGCATGATGGTGACTGAGAGCGCTTCACCTTGACTGACAATTTTGGCATAAATGTTATTAGGACATTGCCCCAATAAAACGATGCCTTGATGCAAACGTGTCAATTGCTCAAGTCTGCCCTCAAGCTGTTGCTTAAGTCCATCCAAATCAAGGTTGGCTCGCTTTTGCGCTAACCCATCGAGCAAATGACTAAAAATGATATTCACATCTGCTAAATGTTCAGCACCGTGTTGCACAGAATCGATGGCCTCAGTTAACGCAACAAGATGGTTTGTGACTTGGGCTGGTGCCGATAACACAACAGCCACAGCACTTTGCTGAAAGGTATTTTGAATGATTGATCCGACTCGGTAAAAGCAATCAGGATCAGCCAAAGATGAGCCACCAAATTTAAGTATACGCATTGTTGTTTCCTACCGTCTGTCTATTCCTTTGGGGTGGTCCTTTATACTCGTGATGCCTGAAAATGCAGGGTTTCAGCGAGAATTTAAAAACACAGATATAAAAAAACCCGTACCTTGTATGGTGACGGGTTTCGATGTTTGATCCTGTGTTATGCAGCCAAACCTAACCCGTCCCGCTTGTTGTACGGGTGGTAATAATCATGGTTGTGGTCATGGCGTTATGTTTCACAGTGCTCAAACTCTTATTTTGTTCGTTAAGGCATTCAATACGCGGGCTTTTTCACCGCTTTTTTATTAGTACGCATTTACGTTTATAAAGTCAACCACGAAATGCATCTTTATTCAATTTGTTAGCAAATTTATTACAAAAGTAAATCAATTCTTATCTGTAATAAGTAGGGTTCAAATAAACAAGGGATATATTCGTGATGCCTGTGTTACCATCTTTTTATCGATTAATTTAATAAGTTTTTCTGCATGTCTCGCTTGCTATTATCCCTATTGATAGGACTTTCATTCACTGCTCTTGCTTCACCGCTTTCTTCTTTACCTGAAGCCGTAACCAATAACGCTGTGGCTCAGATTTCCGATGGCAAAAACAACTACTTACTGAGTTTTATGGGGTTAAGTAAAGGCAAAGGGTATCAAGACGTTCACGCCAAAGCGTGGGGACTCAAACTTGATGGAAAATCCAAATGGCAATCGCTCCCTGATGTACCGCATATTGAGGCATTAGCGGGACGCCTTGCCGCAACCGCTGTCGGAATTAAAGATAAAGCGTATATTTTCGGCGGTTACACCGTAGGCAAAGATCATAGCGAAATCAGCACTCGTGATAATTACCAGTTTGACATAAATACTCGTCGCTATACCCGCATTGCTGATATGCCTGTCGCTGTGGATGACACTTCAGGGTTCAGCTATCAAGACCGTTATATCTATTTATTCAGCGGCTGGCATCAAACCGCTAACGTCAATTTAGTACAAGTCTATGATACCAAGACCGATTCTTGGGCTCAGGCCACCCCTCTGCCTATTCCAGCAACTTTTGGGCAAGCAGTGGGTATGGCAAATGGAAAATTAGTATTGTGTGATGGCGTGAAAATTAAAACATTTTCTAACCAAAAGCGCACATTTGCCCCATCTCCTGAATGTGTTTATGGGCAAATTGACGCGAAGGATCACTTAACCATTCACTGGCAGAGTCTGCCTCATTTCAAACTCCCCCATTACCCGCAATCAACGGCCTTGTATCGCATGGCAGCAACGGGCGTGCAACAAGCAGGTAAACAAGGGCAAATTGTCTTTATTGGCGGCAGTAACAATCCCTATAACTACAACGGCATCGGTTATAACGGTAAACCAAGCAAGCCTTCACAATGGATGCTGCGTTTTGATTTGGCCAAGCACCAATGGCTTGAGCCTATCAGGCTAAAACAGCCAAGCATGGATCACCGAGGGTTATTGCTTTACAAGCAAAGCCTCATCCGTATCGGTGGCATGACAGCCGATCAGCAAGTGACCAATCAAGTCGTTATCGACCCGATCCATTAACTTAGGTATAAATCAGTTGAGCTGTGTCAAAACCACAAGGAAAACGTATGAAACTGGAAATGATCTGCACGGGTGAAGAAGTATTATCCGGTCAAATTATTGATACTAACGCCGCTTGGGTTGCTAATGTGCTAATGGATCAGGGCATAGAAATGCAACACCGCATCACGGTAGGAGATCGACTAGGCGATTTAGCCTCCGCTTTTATTGAACGTAGTCATCATGCCGATGTCATTATCGTTAATGGCGGTTTAGGTCCAACAAGCGATGATTTGTCGGCTGAGGCGATGGCTCAAGCAAAAGACGAAACACTCGTTGAAAATACGGAGTGGCGACAACGATTAGAAGCGTGGTTTAGTAAATATAATCGCCCTATGCCTGCCAATAATTTAAAGCAAGCCATGCTGCCAGAAAGTGCCATTATGGTGGATAACCCAGTCGGTACAGCTTGCGGATTTAGAGTAAAACTTAATCGTGCATGGTTGTTTTTCACACCAGGCGTTCCATCTGAACTAAAAGTCATGGTCAAAGATCAGTTGCTGCCGTTTATTAAACAGGAGTTTGGTAATTCTGAACCCACCAAAGTCACCAAAATGCTCACGATTGGTGCCGGAGAATCTTGGCTTGCTGAGCAAATTCAGGGAATTAATTTGCCCGAAGGGATCAGTTTAGGTTATCGCTCATCTGCACCTTATATTGAGATTAAGGTGTTTGCTCGAGGGAACACCGCCATAAGTGCACTCGACAAAACCTGCGAGCAGATTAAAGTTTGTTTAACTGATTTAATTGTAACTACCAATATTCCTAGCCTACCTCAAGCCATACATCAGCAATTAATTCAACAACAAAAGACCTTAGCATTAGCTGAATCTTGCACTGGAGGAATGATTGCAGAGCAGTTGGTAGCGCTCTCTGGTAGTTCACAATATTTGCAGCATGCCGTAGTGAGTTACAGTAACGAATCTAAACAAGCACTACTGAATGTCAATGCATCTACCATAGAGCAATTCGGCGCTGTATCTTGCCAAACGGCTGAAGAAATGGCGATAGGCGCTCGTCAAATATTAGACTCTGATTTTGCCCTCGCCACCAGCGGTATTGCAGGTCCATCAGGTGGCAGCGAAGACAAACCTATCGGCACGGTTGCTATCGCACTAGCCCATAAAAATGGTGTCTACAGCCAATTATTGCAGTTTCCTAAGCGATCTCGCACCATTATCCGCCAACTAGCCAGTGCTGTGGCTTACGATATGTTGCGCAGAAAACTGAACGATAAAACCGTTATTGTTAACTATCCTTCATACATAAAGAGAAACTAATCTTAATCGCTAAAGTCGAAATCTATACTTGAGTTACGCTTTAAATGTGATGGAACAGTATTATGTCAGTGATTTCGACACTTCCCAGTAATGCCCCCATTAGCTACTTACTGACTCCTCAGCAAGTAGCTGGCTATGTCTCTGGCAGTACTGACAGCCAAAAAAGAACTAAACTTGGGCCTGCTGGTTCTACATGGGATTACATTGTAAACGATGACACAAAGAAACAGTTACTTTTACAATTTCATACCAATTTTCATCAGCAACTCGAAGCATATTACCTTGCCTTGGCAGGTGATACAGAGATACAAACGGTTCAAGAAACCCCAAAATCCGCTTTGGTTTTTCGTCAGCCTCGAAAACTGGTTCGCTCTAATTCCTGTAAAGCACTCAACAAAAAAACACTACCAGCTGCATCTATCTCGCGCAGTAAATCTTTGCGTCAACTTATGCCTGGTGAATATCCCACCATAACAGTACCGGCACTGACATCGGCACCTAAAAGTAGCTCTAATCAATCATCATTCTATGAAGACAGTGATTTTGTAACTAATACAAAAAAGATGATACTCGATGCACGAGAAGAATTAACATTCTCAAAGGTGTTAGAAGATTACTCACAACCTTCAAAATCATTACCATCAGCACATCATCAACTGCTTGTTCGATTTAATATTGTTCTAGAAAACTTACCTGAATCTGAGCGCCTTGCCCACCAACTTGAATTAGAGGAAACGGAAGTTAAAGGTGATATTTATGGCAAATTAAAATTTATTCGTGACGGAAAGGCTTACTATCAGGTTTCAGTCCTAAAGTACAAAACATTAGATTCAGTCAAAACACCTACACTATCTCCTGAATATTGCGAGTCCGCCGTTGCTGTTGCTGAACGAAAATTAACGATAGCCATGGATCATCTACCAATCTTGGCGGCTAAAGCTTATGTTGAAGACAGACGGCAACAAGTTGAAAACCACTTCATACAAGTTGATAGCGCCTACGGACAACTTGACTCCCCGTTTAACCAAAAAATCGACGAATATAGATTTATCAACAACGGCTCAGGCTGGGTATTGCAGGCAACGCTCAAATGCAAGCAAGAAGTTACACTTCGCATTACTGAAGATGAAGTAAAGTGGATGGGAACACAACTTTCAAGCCCAACATTCAGAGCATCGTTATATTACTTATGCAGTGAGTATGTTGTGACCACGAACAATACCCGTTATTCTCAACTATACAAGCCAGCGATAGAGCAACTGGGTCAAGCATTAGAACTGAACCCTAATCGAGCAAAGCTTCCAATCACATTAAAACCTTATTTTCAAAAACTAGATAAGGTTATGCTTGGAGATGTTGCTTTAATGGAATTCATTGGCAGGCCTAATTTTACAGCATTTAAAAGATAGGCCGCCAAATGTAGTTTTTCCATTACCCTGTATTTCGCATCCCAGCAGCAACCCCTGCAATGGTCAACATCAAAGCCAATTCCAGCTCTTTATCCATTTCTGACGTTTTACGTGTACGAGCGAGTAATTCCACTTGTAACGCGTGTAAAGGATCCAAATAAGGGTTACGCAGATTAATCGACTCTCGGCTCCACGGTGTACTGGCCATAAGCACCTCAGATTCGTTCAAGTTCAACAAAGTGGCTTTACCTGAATGTAATTTGTCACTTAAACGATGTCCAAAACCATGCAATTGCTTGGGTACCAAGCATCGCTCATAATATTTGGCAATGTTGGTTTCTGACTTAGCATAGACCATTTCTAGCATTGACATTCGAGATGAAAAATACGGCCACTCTTTGACCATGATGCGCAGAGTATCAATATAACCTTGCTTGACCGCTTCTTTGATCGCATCTCCAGCTCCTAACCAAGCGGGTAAATTCAAGCGGTTTTGCGACCACGCGAATGACCAAGGGATGGCGCGCAAGCTCTCAATGCCACCATCTTTTCGACGTTTAGCTGGACGACTGCCTAACGGCAATTTACCTAGCTCGACTTCTGGCGTGGCATAACGGAAATATTCGACGAACTGAGGATCATGTCGCACCACATTACGATAAGCGTGCAAGGAGGTTTCCGACATTAAGTGCATCACCTTTCGCCATTCTGCTTTTGGCTCAGGAGGAGGCAATATCGAGGCTTCCATTACCGCTGAAGCGTACAGAGCTAAACTTTTACAGGCCAATTTAGGTAAACCAAACTTAAAGCGGATCATTTCCCCTTGTTCAGTCACTCGAATCCGGCCATCAACCGAACCAGGAGGCTGAGATAAAATCGCTTGGTGAGCTGGGCCACCACCTCGTCCAATAGTGCCACCACGACCATGGAACAAGGTAAGCTTAATATCCCATTGCTTACATACTTTCACTAATTGTTCTTGTGCTTCGTATTGCGCCCATGAAGCCGCGATCACACCGGCATCTTTTGATGAATCGGAATAACCAATCATCACTTCTTGTGAACCTTTTATGTGCTCACGGTACCAATCCACGGTTAACAGTTGATTGATGCTGTCAGAGGCGTGATTCAAGTCATCTAACGTTTCAAATAACGGCACCACTGGCATAGTCCATTGGCAGCCTGCTTCTTTGAGTAATAGAATCACCGCCAATACATCTGATGGTTCTCTCGCCATAGAAATGACGTAAGAGCCTAAGGCTTGTTGTGACTGGTGAGCGACAACACGTGTGGTATCTAATACTTCTTGTACGTTAGCTGATGGTTTCCAATGCTGAGGAATAAGCGGGCGCTTATTTTGCAGTTCTGATAATAAAAACTTCTGCTTCTGGATTTCACTCCAACTGTTGTAATCACCTAACTCTAAATAAGCCAGCAATTCTTGAAATACTTCAGCATGACGTCCAGAGTCTTGTCGAATATCCAGCTTGAGTAAATGTACCCCAAAACAGGACAAACGGCGTAAGGTATCAAGCAGCTTGCCATTGGCAATCAAGGTCATGCCCTTTTCGACTAAACTGTCATACATCATGGTTAATGGTGCAGTTAGATCTCTGGTATGCCAGATCAATTTTTTGACTGGTAACTCTGCTTCTTCGTCTTCTAATTTGAGCTCTAACGCCTTGATAGTACGTTTAAGGCGTTTACGTAGTTGCCTTAGCAGCACACGATAAGGTGTTCGGTCGGCACCTACGGCCTCTATCAGTCTGTCACTGGCATCATCCATGGACAACTCTGATACCAACTCATCTATGTCTTCAAGATACAATAATGCCGCTCTTTGACGGTTACGGTATAAGACTTCTTGAGTTACTTCAGCGGTTACAAATGGGTTGCCATCGCGGTCGCCTCCCATCCACGATGAGAACTTCAATGGCATTACTGTCTTCGGTAATTGGCGATTAAAATGTTTTTGAAATTGCCCTTCTAATTGACGCATGAAATCGGGTACGGCTTGCCACAATGACACTTCCAGAGTGGACAATCCCCAAGTGGCTTCATCTACAGGCGTTGGGCGTTGCTGGCGGATTTCATTAGTGTGCCATATTTGGCTCACTAACTCTCGCAAACGTTGGCTGTACTTTTGGCGTTCATCGTAATCTATACGCTCACTATCTAAAACAGATAAACAATGAATCACAGAGTTATATTTCTTAATCAGCGTACGGCGAGAAATTTCAGTAGGGTGAGCGGTGAGAACAATATCAATCGACGTTTCATTAAGGCAATTCAATACCTTTTCTTCTGCATTGGGTTGAGACTTTAATCGCTCGAATAAGTCATCAATCGGCTGAGGCGCACAAACTTTTTCATCACAATCATGACTAATAGTATGAAATTGTTCCGCAATATTTGCCAGATTTAAGAACTGGTTAAAGGCTTTAACAAAGGGCACTAATTCTTCGTCGGGAAGTTCAGCCAATATGGTCAGCATCTTGCTTCGAGCCGTTTCATCTCCATTACGAGAATCTTTCGCCAACACTCGAATTTGCTCAACTTTTTCCAGAAAACCTGCTCCAAGATCATTGGACATTGTCTCGCCTAAAATCTGTCCAAGCAGGTTTACATTCGCACGCAATGGCGCGTAACTATCGACGGATAACTCTCCCATACTGACACCTTTATTATTAAGACATGTCAGTTACCATATCCTATCCGCAGACAGAATCGAAGTGTTTTTCAAGTTGAATCTTGGAGCTGAGGTTATCTGTGACAGGCGACTCAATACCCATTAATTGATAGTCGTTATTGATCAACATACACAGCATACCTTTAAACTGGTTCATGGTTTTTACTTTGAGTACACCGTAACCTTTAGTTTGTACCCACTGCTCTTGAGCGTCCAGCAACTGCTGTGCAACGCCTAGGTTACGATAGTCTTTGGCGACACCACCCAACCAACTGTAGAATTGCTCATTAGATAAGGCGTAGCCAATTTTATACCCTGCAGGCTCTCCCTCTACATAAGCAATAGACACTAAATAAGCTTTATCTTGCAAACGCTGCTGAATTTTTTCAGCGGTAACGCCATTATCGAGTTCTGAAATTTGTCGGCTGATCTCAAGAATATCTTCAAGTTGCTCTGGCGTTAGTTGCTCTGATTGAGTGTAAGTGGTCTGGTACATAAGCTCTCAATGTTAACTGGTCAGTCCACTTAGAATAGCAAATTTTCTAACGAATACAAAAGTCGATAATTTCAACATGTTTCACAATATTTAATAAATTCAAACGGATTGATTAAAAACAGTTATCGATTATTATCTGCTGCATTTATATTCGTATTTTGTATATTTAATTCATTATTTTATAAGATAAAATGGTAATATGCATTGCTTTCAAGGAACGTAATTGCAATCGGTACTGCCGTAGGATGTTTTCATGCCAGCCCCTCTTTCTTCAACTAAATTGCTAAAACTCCCCATTCGTAAGCTGCGACAAGGCATGTTTATCGAGCGGTTTGAAGACAGTAATAGCAAACTTAACATTACGAATTCTGGGCAAATTCGACATTCAAGTATGTTGGAGAAATTAAAGAAGCATAAGATCAAATATGCATGGGTAAACGTCGAACGATCAGCCCCTGATTGCGGCTTGCACCCAACTCAAGATGACACTGACTCTAAGCCTGAGGAAAAGCCAAATGAGCCTGCATTAACCTCACGAAATGCCAAGCAACGGCAGTTGCTTCGAGCTCAGCAACAAACTGAAACTAAGACATTATTAAGTGAAGCCAAGGGACTGGTTCGCAAGGTGTTATCAGAAACCTTTGAAGGCAAAGCCATAGAGCTTACAGAGTTTGAGCACATGGCTGATAAAATGATCCATTCAGCCCTTACCGATATGGATGCATTTAAGTGTGTTGCCGCACTTCGAACCAAAGACGCATACTTGCTAGAACATTCGATAAATGTTGCTTTTCTGTTAGTCACCTTTGGCAACTATATGAAGCTTCCTACTGAGACGATTAAAGAAATGGCTGTTGGCGGGCTACTGCATGATATCGGAAAGATTCATGTGGATGATGCGATATTGAACAAGCCTGGGAAGTTAAGCCCTGAAGAGTACGACATCATCAAACAGCATCAATTTCATGCCATCGACATCGTAGAAAATATTCCTGACTTTTCCCTGATCAGTAAAGATGTGTGCTTAATGCACCATGAAAAATTAGACGGTAAAGGCTACCCTAAAGGGCTCAGTGGCGACCAACTCCCTTTACATGGGCGCATGAGTTGCATTGCTGATATTTACGATGCCCTTACCGCTACCCGTTGCTACAAAGAAGCCATGAGCCCTGCTTCTGCGTTCAAAATATTATTATCGTTAACGCCATTTCATCTCGATAAAAACTTGGTGTATGAATTTATACGATGTATTGGTGTATACCCTACAGGCTCACTAGTAGAACTATCGGATGGTCGAGTAGGCATTGTATGGGACTCGCTAGACAGAGATGTACTTCACCCTGTAGTTAAATGCTTTTATTCCACCAAGCTCAACCGCTATGTCGAAATTGAATATGTGGACTTGTTGGAGCAAGATGTGCTCAACATTGAGCGTGGTGTTTCACCACGTTCGTTAAACGTAGATCCAAATCCGTTTTATTGATCTTTCATCAATACAGGCTCTTTGCTATTACCCCATTTGACGGGGTAATAAGATGGTCACTTTTAAACCGTGCGGTTCAATATTTTCCGCTTTTATTTCTCCTTGGTGAGCCGCAATGGCAGCTTGGCTGATCGCCAAGCCTAAACCACAGCCTCCAGAGTTACGATCTCGGGCACTATCGGGACGATAAAACGGCTGAAAAATATTTTCTAACTCCGACGGCTCAATGCCTGAGCCATCATCTTCTATCGTCAGCTGCACTCCGGATTTATATCGCAGGGCACGAATACGGATCGTCGTTTCAGCATAACGCAGCGCATTACGTAAAATGTTCTCTACTGCTCGGCAAAGTAAATTGGCCACCACTTCAACTTTGATCGCACCATCAATATCTACTACTACTTGTTTTTGTTCTTGCTCAGCCTCAAACTCAACATCAGAAATCATCTGCGCTAAACATTGATTCAATGAAAGAGACTGCTTTTGCTGCATAGACTGATTGCTGACTCGAGACAAGGTCAATAGCTCTTGAATTAACGCTTCGAGTTGTTCCGCTTCATAGCCGATACGCTCAGTTTCTTTGGTCTGTTGTCCTTTTTTTCTTGCCACAGCTAATGCCAACTGCAATCGAGTTAACGGGGTTCGTAATTCATGAGAAATATCCCCAATTAAACGCTGTTGTTGATTGACCATTTGTTCAATGGCATTGGCCATGCTGTTGAAAGCACGCGCTAACTGCCCGATTTCATCACTGCGCTTTAAGGTTGAATCATCTACCCTACTGCTCAGCTCTCCTTGTGCCAATTTATCCGCACTACGTTTTAATTGCTTTAACGGACGGCCCAAGTGCCAAGCCAATACACTACAGAGTAGGCCAGATAGTAAAATAGCTAATAATAACGTCAGTAATTTGTACTCTGTAAACCAAAAAAACCAAGGTCGTGGATGTCGGTTTTCTAGGCTGCCATAAAGTGAATACGTTCTGTTTTGAACTTCAATTTGATAGGGGCCAAAAAAGACGCGCTCTCGAAATTGATGACGGATTGGCTTTTGTGCATCTTCTGCCATCAGCATAAAACGCCGCAAATCACGAGAAAAATGTCGTCGATTCAGTAAGCGTCCATCCTCATTAGCAATAAACAACACAAATCGTGGATTAAAGCGCTTGAGTTTGGATAAGCGCTTGATATTTTCAGGTTTCAATAAATCGGGATGTTTTTGCAGCTTTTTGCCCGCTTTCACCAACATTTTTTGCAGATTATTGGGTAACGGTGCTTGATCGTGCTTTTGCTGAATCAATGGCAATAATGCCACCGCTCCCAATGTTAAGGAGCTACACAGCCAGAAACCAACTAATAACTTAATGAAGATACGATTTGCCATGCTCTCCTTGACTCCTAAGCGACCCAAATATATCCCTTACCACGCACCGTTTTAATTCTTGGACGCCCATCTTCTCGCTCAGGCAGTTTTTTCCGTAAATTAGATAAATGCATGTCCAAACTGCGATCAAATGGCATTAAACGCTTACCGAGCACTTGCAGGCTTAAGGTTTCTTTGCTGATCATTTCACCACAATGTTCGATTAACGCTTGCAACAGGGCAAACTCACAATCCGTTAACAGCAAAATTTGTTGCTGACAATGGGCTTCTTGCCTAGATACATCGATACGAATATCGTCATGATGTTGCTCTACCGCATGGGTATGATGTTCAATACGACGCAGTATGGCTCGAACTCGCGCCACCAGTTCTCGGTCGTTAAATGGCTTGGGGAGATAGTCATCTGCGCCCATCTCTAACCCTACTACTCGGTCGATTTCATCGCCTCTTGCCGTTAACATTAATACTGGCG
Source organism: Parashewanella sp. 2210YD4-3 (assembly GCF_056591735.1). Classification (NCBI taxonomy): domain Bacteria; kingdom Pseudomonadati; phylum Pseudomonadota; class Gammaproteobacteria; order Alteromonadales; family Shewanellaceae; genus Parashewanella; species Parashewanella sp. 2210YD4-3. Next base: position 101,225 of record NZ_JBWQOG010000013.1, read on the forward strand.
TTTGTTTTTGCTCCCTGAGTTGACGTAATACTTCAAACCCGTTGAGCTTAGGCAACATGACATCCAATAAAATCAAATCAAAATCATCAGCGAGAGCATAACTCAAGCCTTGAGCACCATCATGTGCCAAAGTGAGTTCAAAACCTTCCAACTCAAGCAGTTGCCCTAATAACTCTGCCAAACCATGATCATCATCTACCAATAATAGTCGTGCCATTCATTTACTCGCTTTACCGTACTGTTGCTGATAATAGCAATATTTGTGCGCTTTCCTTACCCATCTTTACTTAGCTTTACGTTTCACATATTCAAACTTACATTGCAATCTCTACACTTGCTAGCAACCCAGTTCATTTCCCTCTGCAAAAGGAACGTTATTATGACCATCTCTACGACTAAAAAATTATTGGCTGCTGCAATGTTAACTTGCTCTGCGCTCGCACCTATTGCCGTCTATGCAAAACCTGATGCTGGAACAAAATGCATGCAACAAGTGCAAAAACGCGGCCACCATAAATTAATGAAATTTTTCCGTAAGCTTGATTTAACCGCTGATCAAAAACAGCAAATCAAAGATATTTACAAAGCGTATAGACAAGAGCAAAAGTCACTTAGACCGACCAAAGAAGACCGACAAGCTTATGCTGATCAAGTAAAAGCACTGGTTCAGGCTGCAGATTTCGATGCTCAAGCCGCAGCCAACTTAGTTGATCAACGCAGTCAACTTCGCCAGCAACAAGCCGTAACAGCCATGAAATTACGTCATGACTTGTATCAAGTGCTGACTCCTGAACAACAAGCCAAAGCAGAGCAACTTAGAGCTGCTAAAAAAGCTCGTTCAATTCAATAAACATTGTTTAGATCTCAATTCTCCTTTTAGTGCCTGATTTTTCAGGCACGCCCTCTTCTTCCCAGCTTTATCCTTGACTATAATGTTAACATCTTGATTCTTGGTCAATATGCAATGGATCACCAAACCAATTACGTCTTTTGGGTTAAACTTGCCAGTCGCGCCTCGGTGCTGGTCGCAATAACTCTGATTGTAGCTAAACTTTTTGCTTGGCTTTATTCTGGTTCAGCCAGCATGTTGGCATCACTAGCCGATTCCACCTCGGATCTCGCGGCCTCTTTGGTTAACTTTTTTGCCCTACGTATCGCCATTACTCCTGCAGATGATGATCACCGTTTTGGTCATGGTAAAGCAGAATCTTTAGCTGCTCTGGCTCAATCAGCATTTATTACGGGAACGGCACTGGTATTGATTTTTTATGGTGGCGAACGTCTGTTAGAACAAGCACCTGTGGAGCGGACAAATTTGGGCATTGGTGTCAGTGCATTTGCCATTGTATTAACTTTTGGATTAGTGTTCTTGCAACGCATCGCTCATGCAAAAACGAAAAGCCGTGTCATTGCGGCTGATGCACTTCATTACAAGAGTGATTTATTGCTAAATCTTTCGGTATTAGTCGCTTTGGTGCTATCTCAGTATGGATGGTGGTGGAGTGATGGCCTGTTTGCTATTTTAATCGCACTCTATCTTGGTTGGCAAAGCTTACAATTAGGTAAGGAAGCCATTAATGAACTGATGGATAAAGAACTGAGCCCAGAAGTACAGCAACAAATTTATGATATCACTATGGCACACCCGCAAACCAAAGGGGTTCATGACATTCGCACTCGTCAATCTGGTCGAATGGTGTTTGTGCAACTGCATTTAGATCTGGACGCTGATTTACCTCTATATCAGGCTCATGACATTGCCGATACCATCGAACATAAAATTGAGCTGTTGTTTGATCATGCTGAAGTGATTATTCATCAAGATCCGGTGAATACTGACGGCAAACATAGGTGATCACTAAGCTGACTAAACCGCCTTCCAACGAGCCTAGAGCACGATACCAAGATATATTCGTCGACACTGTAGACTCATCAAATGGTACCGCTAATAAAATGATAGCGATCACCCCGGCTTGAAGTAAAAGATACTTAAATTGGTGCCAATATTCAGCAATCCAAGCAAACACTAATAACCACAACAACATTGCCCAAATTAGTAATGAATGTGGTAAAAACACTAAACTGAACAGTGCAGTCAAGGTACCTACTAAGACACCAGAAATTCTCTGATGCAGCTTGTCATGTCCATGAGAACTCGTTGCTTGTGTAGATATAATGATCGCTGCAATTAAAGCTTGAGCACTATATTGTTGCCAACCTAAAACATAGTTCCCACCCAAGATCACTGCAATGGTTACACTCAAGGCCAACGCATTAACAAAAGCTGTAGGATTCCATACAAGCCATCTGTTTTTTTTCCACTGCAATTTTGACCACTCAAACTTGTTCAAATGTATTGACTCTTGGCTACTTTGCATCATCCTAAAGATGGTCTTCATTACTACAGCAACACCCGCACCTAAAATCACCTCCCACATCCAATGCTTACTGTAGCTATATGCAATCGTATCTGAAGACACGATTTCAGTTGCCATAACAACGCTCAACACACCACAAGTGAATAACATTGCATAAGGCCAACGGTCGAGTTGATGTAAATAGGCAAAAATAAAGATACTGATCCCATACACCGTAAGCTGTAGCCACAACCAACCCTGTGCAAAAATTACGACTACTGCTACGATCATAACGCCCGCTATCGTACCTAACACTCGCTGCAGCGATTTACTGTGTAGCTCCCCACCATAGGCTTTCATCAACACATAACAGCTTACAATGCTGAGATAAGGTAACTTAACCTGTAACCACAAACTCAACAGTGCGGTTATTGCGACTGCAGTGGTAATTTGCAATGCTGGAATAAATTTATTCACATGAGTATATTTTGTGATTAGCCATAAGATTAACTATACACAATCCACTGATCTTGATGCTAAATACCAGCTTTGCTGATATGGTAAATTAGAGCGTGTTGATCTTTCGAGATTGTTTTTAACCCTGAAAGATCAACACGCTCTAGTAACCTCATAGCTAATGGAGTTTTAATGATAGAAATTGGTGTGTTACCGAATATTCGTGCTGCTCAAGCTTTAGCTGACTATCTAAAGGGTCAAGGAATTGCTTGCCAATTAGAGCCTGCTGCGGAAGGCATTATTATTTCTATCATTAATGATCAGGATGTCAAAACAGCTGAAGAGATCTTAGATCATTTCCTTAGCCATCCCAATGATCCTCGTTATTTGCAAGCCTCATGGGATCATGGGGATAGCCGTAACCGTATAGATTACGGCAGTTCTGCCCAAGGCATTATTCGTGAATTTTTGCGCGATAGTGGCCCGCTTACTCTCATCATTTTTGGTCTTTGTATCGTCATTTTTGCTCTAATGAACATGGGCTATGCCAATCAAGTATTCGGTCAGCTTTCCTATTTTGGCGCCATTGGCAGCTTTGGTAATGATGCCAGCGAGTGGTGGCGATTTTTTACTCCCAGCCTTTTACATTTTTCACTAATGCACATCAGTTTTAATTTACTTTGGTGGTGGTACTTTGGTGGAAAAATTGAGAAACGAGTGGGCTTAGTGACTTTATTAACTTTGTTGATAGTCGCTGGCACCTTACCAAACTTGCTCCAAGCGCATTTTTCTGGCCCAAATTTTGGTGGCTTATCCGGAGTCGTCTACGCCTTGATCGGATATGTGTGGGTGATGCAACAACGCTGCCCTCAAAAAGGCTTGGCCATGCCTCCCGCACTGATGGTGATGTCAGTATTGTGGATGATATTAGGATTTGCTGGGCTGCTGCCAACGGCAACAGCCAATAGCGCTCATCTTGGTGGTTTACTGATAGGCTTGGCTCAAGGTGTCATTGACAGCAAACGTTATCAATAACAAATCACTACCAATACATTCCAATACAACAAACGAGTTGGTTTATGCCAACTCAATCACTTTAGCCACCAACTTATGAATACCGCTATATGCTTCGGATATTGAGGTTGCCAACATATAAGCTGGGGTCGTGACCACTTTATTACTTTCATCAACAACAATATTATGAACGTCGGCTTGCTGATGCACACCGCCCATTTGGGTAAACGCAGCAGCGGTATCGACATCTGTACCTATGGTTGCAGTGGCTCCTTGTCCAAACAAAGCGGGGATCATCACAGGGGCTATACACATAAATCCAATAGGTTTATTAGCTTTTTTAAAAGCCTTCACAGCAGCAATGACTTCTTGATTTATTTGGCAATCAACTCCTTGAACAGCAAAATCACACAAATTTTTTGCTGCCCCAAAACCTCCTGGAATGATCAGAGCATCAAATTCATTGTCGTCCACCACCGACAATGGCTTGATGTCTCCACGAGCAATACGCGCCGACTCCACCAAAACATTCCGAGACTCGCCCTCTGCGACTTCCCCCGTAGCATGATTGACCACATGCATTTGCTCTATCTCAGGAGCAAAACATTGGTACTGACCTCCTTGCTGCTCGATTGATAACAATGTCAGTACTGATTCATGAATTTCAGCACCATCAAACACCCCACACCCACTTAGAATTACGGCTATCTTTTTCATGATTAGAATCTACCTAATAAATTAATGTTAAAAAATGGTTACTTTTTGATTGATCTGTGCAAAAAAACTGCTAACTTAGATAGTGTTAAGCGCACTTAGGGATAAGATACATCAACACGGATCAATCTGCATGTCAGAATTAAATCCACAAATAACGATGATTTTTCAATCGGTTACCCGCCCCACGAAGTTAAGAGCCAAAACCTTTAAAAACAATAGGTTAGCAAGCCACCCTATTTAGGATCAACGATCGCACCACAGGATCATCTTGCATAACTCACAGACTTATCCACAGGCTGTGATTAATTGTCGTGGCTGATTTTTGCTGGTTGTGGCATGCTATCAACTAACTTCATTCATCCATTAATGTTTCGTCAATTATGTCAATAATCAAAGAAAATCCGCTTGTACTTGTAGACGGCTCTTCATACTTATATCGCGCTTACTATGCCCCCCCTCACCTCACCAATTCAAAGGGCGAGGCAACAGGGGCTGTATATGGCGTAGTGAACATGTTACGCAGTTTATTAAAGCAGTATTCTCCTAGTCATATTGCAGTGGTTTTTGATGCTAAAGGCAAAACATTTCGCAATGACATGTACCCTGACTATAAAGCCCATCGTCCCCCGATGCCGGACGATCTTCGCAGCCAGATCGAGCCATTACATCGCATCATAAAAGCATTAGGGTTACCGTTAATTTCAATTCCTGGTGTAGAAGCCGATGATGTGATTGGCACCATTGCTGTACAAGCGAGTAAAGAAGGCCGTAATGTGCTGATCAGCACTGGCGATAAGGACATGGCGCAACTGGTAGATGACAATGTGACTCTTATTAATACCATGACGGATACCATCATGGGACCTGAAGGAGTCACCACCAAATTTGGCGTTGGCCCAGAACTGATCATCGATCTTTTGGCGTTAATGGGCGATAAAGCCGATAACATTCCCGGTCTACCCGGAGTAGGCGAAAAAACCGCTTTAGCCATGCTTACAGGTGTGGGAGGTGTAGATAAGCTTTTAGCTGAGCCAGATAGCGTAATTGAAGTAGGTTTCCGTGGTTCGAAAACCATGCCCAAAAAGATCCGTGAAAATGCAGATGATTTGAAACTTTCTTATGAGCTTGCCACCATTAAAACCGATGTTGAATTGGAACAACCTTGGCAACAGCTGGATCATAAAGAAGCTGACAAAGACGAATTAATTAAATGCTATGGTGAAATGGAGTTTAAACGTTGGTTAGCCGAGTTATTAGACTCCAGTAGCAATGTTGCCAGCGCAACTGAAGCTCAAGACGAGGATACAAAGCCAGAGGCCATTGACGCTGAATATGAGACCATTCTGACGGAAAAGCAGTTGTCTCAGTGGTTGGACACATTAACTCAAGCCAAACTGATTTGTATTGATACCGAAACCACTAGCCTTAACTATATGGACGCGCAGCTAGTTGGGCTGTCTTTCTCTGTTGAGGCAGGCAAAGCCGCTTATTTACCTTTGGCACATGACTATTTAGATGCTCCTATCCAGTTAGATAAGACAGAAACACTAGCCAAGTTAAAGCCTATTCTAGAAAATCCATCCATCGCCAAGGTTGGACAAAATCTCAAATACGATATTGCGATTCTGGCGAATGAAAACATCACTCTACAAGGTGTAGAATTTGACACTATGCTGGAATCCTATGTATTCAATTCAGTGGCCTCTCGTCACGATATGGATGGCATGGCACTAAAGTATCTGGGTCACAAAGCCATTAGTTTCGAAGAAGTGGCAGGTAAAGGCGCGAAACAACTTACCTTTAATCAAATCGATATAGACACAGCCGCACCTTATGCAGCCGAAGATGCTGATATCACCCTACGACTGCATCAGCACCTATGGTCACGCCTAGAAAAAGTACCTAGTTTAGCCAAAGTGCTCACTGATATTGAAATGCCAGTATTATCGGTTCTTTCAAAGATGGAACGTAAGGGTGTATTGATTGATAGCATGTTGCTAGCTCAACACAGCCAAGAATTGGCACAGACCATCGCTGAATTGGAACAGAAAGCTTATGACATTGCCGGTGAGAAGTTTAATCTAGGATCGCCTAAACAACTTGGCGTTATCTTCTTTGAAAAACTCAACTATCCGATCATCAAAAAAACACCAAAAGGCGCGCCATCTACCGCAGAGGAAGTATTAGTAGAACTGGCCTTAGATTATCCATTACCAAAGCTGATATTAGAGCACCGCAGCCTATCCAAGCTTAAAAGCACTTATACCGACAAATTGCCTCTGATGGTCAATGGACAAACTGGGCGTGTACACACCAGTTATCATCAAGCTAATGCCGCCACTGGGCGTTTATCTTCTAGTGATCCCAACTTACAAAATATTCCTATCCGCAGCGAAGAGGGTCGTCGTATCCGCCAAGCGTTTATTGCACCTGAAGGCAAAAAAATACTGGCCGCTGATTACTCTCAAATTGAGCTTAGGATCATGGCGCACCTGTCTCAAGATAAAGGTTTACTAACGGCATTTGCAGAAGGTAAAGATATTCACCGTGCCACTGCCGCAGAAGTCTTTAATGTGGATTTTACTGAAGTGACTACTGAGCAGCGTCGCCGAGCTAAAGCCGTTAACTTTGGCTTAATTTATGGAATGTCAGCTTTTGGTCTTGCCAAACAATTGGATATTCCTCGTGCTGAAGCTCAATCTTATATTGATGCTTATTTTGCTCGCTATCCCGGTGTTCAGAAATACATGGAAGACACCCGTGCCGTTGCTTCTGAACAAGGCTATGTTGAAACCTTATTTGGACGTCGCTTATATTTGCCTGAAATCAATGCCCGAAATGGTATGCGTCGTCAAGCCGCTGAACGGGCTGCCATTAATGCACCTATGCAAGGCACCGCAGCAGACATCATTAAAAAAGCCATGATCATTGTTGATAATTGGATTGAAAAAGAAACTCATGGCGAAGTCACTATGTTGATGCAGGTTCACGATGAATTGGTGTTTGAGGTTAATAAAGCTGACGCAGAACGAGTACAAAGTAAAATTTGTGAGCTCATGGCCGAAGCTGCTGATTTAGATGTACCGTTACTCGCTGAAGCTGGTCTTGGTGAAAACTGGCAGCAAGCCCACTAACTGGTATTATTCAATGGCGATCAAGCACTTGTTGGTCGTCATTTAGCCTAAATTAACCTCAGCACTGTAGATAGAAATATTATGTTTTAATGGTAAATCATAATGTTATTGATGTCGTTATACAGAGCTGAGATTAAATTAAGATCCACTTCACATAATTTAATCAAAAAACAGAAAACTGTTTTCCAATTTAAAACAAATTGCGTAATATGATTTCCGTAGGGTACAGAGGTTAAGATGTTCTATCTTTCAGACCTTTATTTCACTTTATAGTGACAGCCAAATTATGGCGCCTCAGCAGTTTTTTGCTGAGGCTTTTTTCTTTCTACAACTATCTAATTTCCTTGCCAATATGTTTTTTTATCTCTATTCGATGTGATGGATTGCAGCTGGTTGCTTGCAGAGTACAACCATTGTTAGAGCAACAAAAAAGCAGCCACTAGGGCTGCTTTACTAAAAATGTGCGACTTTAGCCGCTAATTAACCTGCACTGATTTGTGCATTCATAACACTGTCATGACCTTGATCAGCCATCACTTCTAAATCTTTATCAATAAAGAATAATGCCTTGCCGTCTTCGCCCACTAAACGAATTTTATCCACAATCGACTTAAATAGCTTTTCTTCTTCATGCTGCTCAGCTACATACCACTGTAAGAAGTTAAAAGTAGAATAATCGTGATTAGTGAAAGCATGATGCGCTAATTCATTGATCTTACCAGTGATCATTTGTTCATGCTCATAGGTGTGTTCAAATAAAGATAATAACGAACCAAATTCAGATTGTGGTGCTTCAATGGCACCAAGTAACGGCATTCCACCTGTTTCACTCACATAAGTGAATAAGCGGCGCATGTGTTCCATCTCTTCTTCTGCATGAGCACGCATGAATTTTGCCGCACCATCAAAGCCTTTATCTTCACACCAAGCGCTCATTTGTAGATACAAATTCGAAGAAAAAAACTCTAAGTTGATTTGATCATTCAACTGTTTAACCATCACGTCCGTTAACATTCATATACCTCAATTGAGTCGGAGACTTCATAATAAACTAATTGTGAGCCATTGTGGATAAAAAAGCAACCAAAGAAAAACCTATAACATACTGTTAAATAAGAATAATTTTTATTTGTAACCCCATCTTGTTGCAGATCAAATCTATACAGAGTTAATTTTTCTACACTTGCACTCATCCCTATGCTAATGGCAGCATTACACTAATCGCCAGACATTCTAAGAGAATTTTATGTCCACACCATCTGATCCTTGTGCCAAACCTGAACTCATCCACCCAAATGATGCACTGCCAATGTTACTGGAGCAGGTTACCTCTGTGACTGACACCATTAGGTTACCGTTAGAAGATGCGCTCGATCATGTACTTGCAGAAGATGTCATTTCCAATATCGATTTACCCCCTTTTGATAACTCCGCCATGGACGGGTATGCATTTCGATTTGAAGCTCTTGACCCACAAGCCAGCAGCACGACTTTTCAGATAGTTGGAGAAGCCTTTGCAGGTCACCCTTTTACAGGTGAAATCCCAACGGGTGCTTGTGTTCGTATTATGACTGGAGCTCAAGTTCCTGCAGCTTTAGATACCGTGCAGATGCAAGAGCAAACAGAAGTTCAGGGCGATACCATTATCATCAGTCACCCAAACAAAACGGGCGCCAATGTACGCTTAAAAGGTGAAGAAGTCAGTGTTGGTCAAACGGTTTTACAAGCCGGCACGTTAATACGAGCCGCCGAACTTGGAGTGCTTGCCACGTTAGGCCAAGCCACCGTCACTGTTTTTCGTAAATTAAAAGTCGCCTTTTTCTCTACAGGTGATGAGCTAAAACCTGTGGGAACTGAATTAAAATCAGGGCAAATTTACGATTCTAATCGTTATTCTATACGAGGGCTTTTGAATAAAACAGGCGTTGAATGGATTGATTTAGGCATTATTAAAGATTGCCCACAGGCCATTAAACAAGCCTTTTTGAATGCTGCCGAACAAGCGGATTTGGTCTTAACGTCTGGCGGAGTATCGGTCGGTGATGCCGATTACGTAAAACAAGTTCTACAAGATGTGGGCGAAATTACTTTCTGGCGCTTAGCCATGAAACCAGGTAAGCCATTTGCCATGGGAAAACTCCCAAATGCAATGTTTTGTGGGTTGCCGGGGAATCCTGTTGCCTCCATGGTGACATACTATCAATTAGTGCTACCACTCATCACTAAAATGCAAGGTCGTGGCAAGTTAGAAAGACATTTCGTAAAAGCGAAGTTAACCCATAATATTCGCCGTAAACCGGGTCGAGTGGAATATCAACGTGCCGTTGTCTCTCGCAACCTACAGGGGGAATTAGAAGTCTCCACCACAGGTGCTCAAGGCTCAGGTATGCTCACGTCGATGTCTCTGGCAAATAGCTTTTTAATTGTGCCAAGAGAGCAAGGTGAGATGACTGCTGGCAGCCAAGTCACAGTTGAACTGTTTAATCACGTTTTATCTTAAGGAGGCGTGATGAACGACACTGTGGTGGATCTGCTCTCTGATCAAGAAATGCTGCGCTACAGCCGCCAAATTTCCATAAAGCCTATGGATATTGACGGTCAAGAAAAGCTCAAGCAAGCCAGAGTATTAGTGTTTGGAGTCGGCGGTTTAGGTTGTGCAGCCAGCCAGTATCTAGCCGTTGCTGGTATTGGCCACCTAACGATAGTAGATTTTGATAATGTAGAGTTATCCAATCTTCAGCGCCAAGTATTACACCACGATGCCGATATTGGCCGAGCTAAGGTTGATTCAGGTGCCGAAAGCCTAAGACGGCTTAATCCACATATTGAAATTGAAGCCCTCAATCAATCTTTAGATGAAGCGGACATTTCAAGCTTAGTCGCTAAGTTTGATGTGGTGGTTGACTGCACCGATAATCTCAGCACGCGCCAGCAATTAAACCAAGCCTGTTTTCAACACAAAACACCTTTGGTGTCTGGCGCAGCTATTCGCATGGAGGGCTTGTTAACCGTATTCGATTATCGGCCTGAAAGCCCATGCTATCAGTGTTTTTCACGCTTGTTTGGCGAGCAGCAACTCTCTTGTGTCGAGTCAGGCATTCTAGCACCTGTGATAGGGGTAATAGGCAGCTTGCAAGCGCTAGAAACCATCAAGTTAATCACGCAAATGGGTGAACCTTTGATTGGTCGCATTTTGATGTTTGATGCGATGACATTGGAGTGCCGAGAAATGAAACTCAAACCAAATGAGCATTGCTCTGTGTGCCGTTAATCCCCAAATACGGCTTTTTTCTCTAAAAAGCCGTATTTTTTACTGCGGCATCCAATGGTTTTGAATATGAACAACGCTTCCGGTTAATAAGAACTCCACCGCCATTGAAGCAATGATTAACCCCATCAATCGATTGATAACACTCGTAACATTGTCGCTTAACAGCTTTCCGAAATGATTGGTTAACCAAAACATCAACATGATGATCAAGGTGTTAGTTAAAATTACTCCTACCATCAATAACTCATGTAATAAAGATGGATGCATGTGTGTGTAAATCACGACTGTGCTAATAGAACCAGGCCCAATCAACATCGGCATTGCCAAAGGGACAACCGCGATTGCCATAGGGCTTGAGGCCTGTCCATCATCTACGGTTTTAGTATTGCTTCCTTTATCACTGGCAAGCTGCAGTGCACTTAAAAATAATATTGCACCACCAGCAACCTTAAAAGCCTCAATAGAAATCGAGAAAAAGTTAAGAATGCTTTCACCCAAAAAAGTAAACATGGTCAAAATAGAAAAAAACAGCAACGCCGTGACTCCAATGGTTTTTAATTTATCACTTTGACTGTAATTTCTTGTTAACCCCAAGTAGACGGCCGATGCCGCGACGGGAATAGTGATTGCGAATAGAGCTACCGTGAGCTTGATATATTCATTGATTTCTATCATCGAACAAAATCCCTTATTTAAACCTTTTTACCCATCTTTTTTTATTAGTTGGGCACATGCCCAATGGAAACTAGCCTTATTAGCTTAGTACAGTTGCAAGAGGTTTCGAGTTACGTAAATCATTTTAATAATTGAATAAAATTTAATCCAAAAAGATCAATATGCCCTAGTTCCTACGTACATAAGACAAAGCACTTAAAGATAAATAGTCATGAAGATTTTAATCATTGGTGGTAGTGGCGGTATTGGTCAGGCACTTATTAAAGAAGCACTGCAACGATTTGAAGGTGCAACCATTTACGCCACTTATCATAAAAATAAACCTCAATGGAGTTTGCCCTATTTGACTTGGCTACCTCTTGATGCCACAAACGAAAACCAAATATTTAAGTTATCTCAAAAAATTACTGATTTAGATTTACTGATTAATTCGATTGGTTTTTTGCATTCCCCCGGCCAATTGCCTGAAAAAAGCGTGCAACAATTTGATGTCGATTTTTTCCAGCAAAACCTAAGCCTTAATACCTTACCGACTTTACTACTTGCGAAGCATTTTCAGTCATCATTAAACAACGCTGGCAAACAGAGTCACTTTGCAGTCTTCTCTGCGCGAATTGGCAGCATTAGTGATAATAGATTAGGAGGTTGGGTAAGCTATCGCAGCAGTAAAGCTGCGTTAAATATGGCGATTAAAACCATTAGTATTGAATGGCAACGAACCATGAAACATTGTTGTTTATTCGCCTTTCATCCTGGGACTACCGATACCGAGCTTTCCACACCTTTTCAGCACCATATGAAGCCACAACAATTACAAACGCCCAAGCAAACGGCTCAGCACTTTTTTGATGTATGCGAAAAACTGACTCAGACCGAGAGTGGAAGTTTTATGGACTATAAAGGTCAACCGATAACCTGGTAAAACAAAAGCTCCTGCTTTTGCAGGAGCTTTATACTCGTGATACTTATTTATAAAGGATCACATATTCGGATAGTTCGGACCACCGCCGCCTTCTGGCGTCACCCATGTAATGTTCTGACTTGGGTCTTTAATATCACAAGTCTTACAATGAATGCAGTTTTGACCATTGATAACAAAGGTCTTTTCACCAGCCTCTTCCACGACTTCATACACGCCAGCAGGACAATAACGCTGCGCAGGTTCATTGTATTTTTCAAGATTCACTGAAATCGGAATGTTCACGTCAGTCAATTTCAAGTGACACGGCTGATCTTCTTCATGGTAAGTGTTAGACAAATACACTGACGACAGCTTATCAAAAGTGAGCTTGCCATCTGGCTTCGGATAATCAATAACTTTATAAGCCGATTTTTCAGCCATTTGCGCGTAGTCAGGTGTCTCATCACGCAGAGTGACAGGAAACTTCCCACCAAACCAGTTTTGATCTATATAGTTAAATGCGCCACCCAGTAATGTGCCAAACTTATGCAGCGCAGGGCCGAAGTTGCGAGAACTATATAACTCTTGATACAACCAGCTTTGTTCAAATTTAGTTTGGAAGCAATCTAAATCTTTACCTCCGTCAACACCAGCCATTAAGGCTTCTGCAATGGTTTCAGCGGCAATCATGCCACTCTTCATCGCGGTATGAGTACCCTTAATTTTTGAAAAATTAAGGGTGCCCGCATCACAACCAATCAACAGACCTCCAGGGAAACTCATCTTCGGCAATGAGTTTAGGCCACCCTTGGCAATAGCTCTAGCGCCGTATGTCACACGTTCACCGCCTTGCAATTCTTTGGCAATCACAGGGTGCATTTTATAACGTTGGAATTCATCGAAAGGACTTAAATGTGGATTTTGATAATTAAGATCAATAATTAACCCGACCACCACTTGGTTGTCTTCGGCGTGGTACAAGAAGCCACCACCTGATGCGCCCTCTGTTAGCGGCCAGCCACCCGTGTGTACAACTTTGCCTGCTTGGTGTTGTTCGGCAGGAATAGTCCAAATTTCTTTAAAACCGATACCATAATGTTGTGGTGTTCTGCCGTTATCAAGGTTGAATTTTTGGATTAATTCTTTACCAAGATGGCCACGACAGCCTTCAGAAAATACCGTGTATTTAGCGTGCAGTTCCATACCCGGCATATAGCTGTCTTTTGGCTCACCGTTTTCGCCCACGCCCATATCACCGATTAAAATTCCTTTAACGCTGCCATCTTCATGGTACAAGGATTCACTGGCCGCAAACCCTGGGAAAATTTCTACTCCAAGGCTTTCCGCTTGCTCAGCTAACCAACGGCACAGGTTACCGACACTAATAATGTAATTACCTTCGTTATGCATGGTTTTAGGCACAAAGGCATTAGGCATTAAACGACTATTTTGGTCAGAATTAAGTAAGTAAATTTCGTCGTGAGTCACTGTGGTTTTCAGTGGTGCACCCTTTTCACGCCAATCACTGAAGAGTTCATCAAGCACCTTCGGCTCAAATACGGCGCCAGATAAAATATGTGCACCAACTTCTGAACCTTTTTCAACCACACACACAGTTAACTCTTGCTCGGTATCTCGAGCTATTTGCATAAGACGGCAAGCGGTTGCTAGGCCAGAAGGGCCAGCGCCAACAATCACTACGTCAAATTCCATCGATTCGCGTTCCATCATTTCACCTTTTGCTTTGATGTCTTGATACTTCGATTTGGTATCGAATGTTTTTTAAGCTTAACCTTACCTCAAATATGGTTTTCAAACAAAAAAGCGGCCGACTACGCAGTGAATTAAATTATGTGATCTTGCTCTCACCTGTCACAGATAATTAACGCGAGCTTGATAAGGGTCAATAATTCATCTCTTTTGACTGTCTAATCAAAAATGTATTTCGTATACTCACTCCACAACGAATCTCCGAGCTTGTTACTCTAAGTTGAGAAATATGAGTAACTGGCCGTAGCGAACAATAGATCGAAATTTAACGGTCTTATCGTTACCAGGGTGGTCTCAGAAATGGCACTGCCTCCCGAACTTGGAAAGGTGATCATGTCTCAATTAGTCGACGACTTCGGCCGTAAGTTTAGTTATTTACGCCTATCAATTACCGATGTCTGCAATTTTAAGTGCAGTTATTGCTTACCCGATGGTTATAAGCCTGATGGCAAGCCATCATTTCTGCGCTTAGATGAAATTCAGCGTTTACTCAGTGCCTTTGCCAAAGTTGGCACTCAAAAAGTTCGGATAACAGGTGGTGAGCCAACGCTCCGTAAAGATTTTACTGACATTATTCGGGCTGCTAATGATATTGAAAGCATTAAAACCATTGCAACAACAACCAATGGTTATCGCCTTGAGCAACATGCGCAAGAGTGGTTTGATGCAGGACTCAGACGCATAAACGTGTCAATGGACAGCCTTGATCCGCGCCAGTTTCAACAAATTACGGGTGAGAATAAATTTCATCAAGTGATGCGGGGGATTGATGCTGCTCTAGAAGCTGGATTCGAACGAATCAAGATCAATGCCGTATTGCTCAAAGGATTAAACGATAAAGATTTACCAAAGTTTTTGTCTTGGCTGAAAACCCGCCCCATTGATGTTCGTTTTATTGAATTAATGGAAACCGGATTAGGTCATGACTATTTCAATGAACACCACCTCAGTGGCGATGTGATTAAAGCTCAATTATTAGCACAAGGTTGGTTCCACCAGCTGCCACAAGCCACCGATGGCCCAGCGATGAACTTCTGCCATCCTGCTCACCAAGGGCGTATCGGTCTTATCATGCCGTACTCCAAAGATTTCTGTAACACCTGTAATCGTCTTCGAGTTTCAGCTACTGGTAAGCTGCACTTGTGTTTGTTTACTGAAGCAGGAGTGGTACTGCGTGATTTACTGCAACATGACAATCAACAACAAGAGTTGATTGAGCGACTGCATCAGCAATTGCATCACAAAAAAGCCACTCATGACCTACACCATGGGATCACTGGCATCACCAAGCATTTGGCGTCAATCGGCGGTTAACTTCAAATAACAAAAACAGGTAACATCATGGCAAAATGTACCACAAAAGAATTTATACCTCTCGGCCTTGCGGTGTTAACCGTTTCCGATCGGCATACCTTTGATTCTGATGCCTCTGGTCATCAACTTAACAGCGCTCTCCAAGAAGTCGGTCATCATTGTATTGACCATCAGATCAGTAAAGACTCAATTCATCATATTCGCGCGATTGTGAGTCAATGGATCATCAATAATGACATTCACGCCATCATCATCAATGGTGGCACAGGCTTCACCGAAGGTGATAACACACCTGCAGCAGTATCAGCTTTGTTTGATCGTCCAATGGAAGGCTTTGGTGAACTGTTTCGACAATTGAGTTACGACGATATTGGTACTTCTTGCGTGCAGTCACGAGCAATTGCGGGCTTAGCCAATAGCACCGCCATCTTTTGCTTACCCGGCTCACCGGGCGCTTGCCAACTTGGTTGGGAGCAAATCATCAAGCCGCAACTTGATGCTCGCACTCGCCCTTGCAACTTTGTCGGACACCTTTTAAAAGGAAAATAATAAAAAAATGAATACCCTGACACACATTAACGCCAGTGGCGATGCCCACATGGTCGATGTCGGAAATAAAGAAGTAACCGAACGAACTGCCCGTGCTCAAGCCATTGTAGAGATGGCATCTCAAACATTAGAGCTGATTTTATCTGGCCAACATCACAAAGGTGATGTATTTGCCACCGCTCGTATTGCAGGCATTATGGCAGCTAAGAAAACCTCTGATCTTATCCCGCTATGCCATCCATTAATGCTCACAAAAGTTGAAGTCGATATTGAGGCTAAGCCAGAGCACAACCAAGTGAAAATCACCACATTGTGTAAGCTCAAAGGCAAGACGGGAGTAGAAATGGAAGCACTGACCGCTGCCTCCGTCACCGCTCTCACCATTTACGATATGTGTAAAGCCGTGCAAAAAGACATGATCATTAAAGATGTTCGTCTGCTGGAAAAACAAGGCGGTAAATCAGGACATTTTAAAGCAGAGGAAGCAACACTATGATCAAAGTACTCTTTTTTGCACAAATCAGAGAGAGGCTTGGTTGTGGACAAGTAGACGTTCCATTTAATGATGAAGTGCTTACCGCTGATGCCTTACGCCAACACCTTGCTCAGCGTAATGATCTTTGGCAACAAGTGCTGACCGCCGACAATTTGTTAGTAGCCGTAGATCAAGTAATGTGTGATTGGAAAACCGAACTGACCGACGATACTGAAGTCGCCTTTTTCCCACCAGTAACGGGAGGGTGATTCGTGTCAGATACTTATATCTCAGTGCAACACTCCGATTTTAGTCTTGCTGATGAATATGTTCATCTTGGCCAAGACGACAGTGATGGTGCGATAGTCACTTTTATCGGGAAAGTCCGAGATCGCAACGAAGGCAATGACGTCAGCCAGCTGAAACTTGAGCACTATCCCGGCATGACCGAGAAAGTACTTCATGAACTTGCACAACAAGCCCGAGAACGCTGGTCATTGAATCATATTCGTATCATCCATCGTGTAGGCACTATGAATTTAGGCGAGCAAATCGTATTTATTGGCGTTACAAGTAAACACCGTCAAGCTGCCTTTGATGGTTGTGAGTTTTTGATTGATTTCTTAAAAACCAAAGCCCCATTTTGGAAACTTGAAACTACTGATAAAGGTGATAAATGGGTAGATGCTAGAGATACCGATCAGCAAGCAACCAGTTTATGGCAGTAATGAATGATTGGAAGAGTCTGAAATGAAGCGATTATGTTTTACACTATTTTTGTTAATGATGCTGGCACCTGCTGCTATAGCACAAAGCATTCCTACGATCGCAGCGGCTTCCAACATTCGTTTTGCCTTAGATAACATTCAACAGCAGTTTCATAAAGATACGGGTAAGCAAGTTAGGATAAGTTATGGTTCATCGGGTCAGTTGATGCAGCAAATCCAACACGGTGCCCCATTTGAAATATTTCTCAGTGCTAATGTCGATTATGCTCAGCGACTGGTCAATGGCAAATTCGCGCTGCCGCCGGCAAAAATATACGCTATTGGTCGCTTAGCCATCATCCACAATAAAAGTATTAAATTACCACTTAGCAGTGATTTGTCTTACCTTAAACAAGCCGTAAAGCAAGGGAAAATTAAGCGCTTTGCTATTGCGAATCCTGAGCATGCGCCTTATGGTGCTCGTGCCAAAGATGTGTTGCAAGCCATTGGTGTTTGGCAACAACTTAAGCCCAATTTACTGTATGGCGAAAACGTGGCTCAAGCAGCGCAGTTTGCGCTATCCAGCGCTACTCAAGGTGGGATTGTGGCCTTGTCACTGACTAAAGCGAAAGGCTTTAAACAACACGCCGATGCCATCGCTATCGATGCCAAGCTTCATCCCAAGCTCACCCAAGCTATGGTCTTGCTCAATCATGCTTCTGAGCCTGCAAAACAGTTTTATTCCTATCTTCAATCTCCAAAAGCACAGCAAATCTTGGTAGACTTTGGCTTCGATCTTCCAACACCCTTAACTCATTAATCCCAAAGGAGCATTATGGATTGGCAAGCGCTGCTGCTTTCAATAAAACTCAGTGTGATTACCACCCTCATTTTGATCCCAGTGTCGATATTGGCGGCTCGCAGCTTGGCGTTTAATCAGTTTCGAGGCAAAGCTTGGGTTGAAGCCCTGACAATGACGCCATTGATCTTACCACCTACCGTTATTGGTTATTATTTACTGGTGGGCTTTGGTCAGCAAAGTTGGCTCGGGCAAGCATTGCAATCTTTTCTTGGTACTTCCATCGTTTTTCATTTTTCAGGCTTAGTATTAGCGTCTTTGCTAGTCAATATTCCTTTTGCACTACAGCCTATTCAGAGAGCATTTGAAGCCATACCTGACGATGTCCGAGATGCCGCCGCTTGCTGTGGCCTAAACCGTTGGCAGTCATTATGGAAAGTCGAAATCCCGCTTGTATGGCCCGGTATTTTAACGGCCATAGTTTTGTGTTTTTCTCATGTGCTAGGCGAATTTGGTGTCGTGCTTATGATTGGCGGTAATATTGCCGGTGAAACCAAAACTCTTTCCATTGCCATATATGATAAAGTGCAAGCTTTTGATTTTGATGCAGCAGGCACCATGTCATTCATTTTGTTGCTTTTTGCCGTAACCACCTTGGCCTTTACCACTCATTTAACCAAAAAAATTGGGGTAAGCCGTGGCTGAATCATTCCAAGGATTAGATTGCCAGATAGAAACGGATCATCCAACTCGCATTAGCGCTGAATTTAGTTGTTCCAATGGTGAAATCGTCGCTTTGCTCGGGGCGTCGGGTGCTGGTAAAACGACCTTGTTGAAAATACTTGCCGGTCTTATCAAACCGCATCAAGGAAAAATCAGTTTAGGTGAGAGAATATGGTTTGATGGTCAACACAAACATCATCTTACGCCACAGCAGCGTCATATTGGTTACGTTCCCCAGCACTTTGGCTTATTTGAGCATCAAACCGCGCTGGATAATGTGATGTCAGGGTTAAGCCACTTGCCAAAAGCTGAGCGTCTTAATCGTGCCAGTGATTGGCTCAATATGGTTGGTTTGACTCAAGAACAGCACAAAAGACCATCTCAGTTATCTGGTGGACAGAGACAACGCATCGCATTAGCACGTGCGCTCGCTCGAGAACCTGATCTCCTATTGTTAGATGAACCCTTCTCTGCCGTTGACCCTCAAACCCGTAAACAACTGCATTTGCAATTGCTTAAGTTAAAATCACGCATTCATTGCCCAGTGGTGATGGTGACTCATAATGTGCGGGAAGCTCAGTTGCTGGCCGATCATATTGTGTTAATCGATAACGGGAATATCATTCAGCAAGGACCAACCAACCAGTTGATGTCTAATCCTAATTCCATAAAAGCAGCACACCTTTTAGATCATCAAAATGTGGTTCATGCTCGCGTTATTCGCCATGATATCGATACACAGAAAACTTGGCTGCAATTGGGTGATCAGCAAGTTTGTGTAAAGGATATGTGCGCTCGTCAAGCCAATGAAGCGGTCGCATGCTTATTACCAAGCGAACTGAAACCCTCCCTTTCATCCTCAACCATTGAATTGTCATTGCATATTCATAGCCACTATCAACAAGGACACAGTCATCAACTGTTAGCGACCATTGATGGTAATGAAACCCCACTTATTCTTAGTATTCCCTCCGCAGAATTTATTACTTCAGATGAGCAGCAATGGAACTGGCGCTTAACACCGACAGAGATTCAACTGCTGTAAGATGATCAAATCTTAATGATATCGACACTAGGATTTAAGCTGTTGTTGAGTACACTTCGTTAACCGAATTCGTCCAAACAACGGCGTTTGGCATCGTCTTAGCTGAATTTTTTGATAAATCCAAATCCTCTACCATACTTTTATGTAGCAAATTTGATGAGGCTGGATCTTAATAACTATTTACAGCCAATGTTCCCAATGTAATTTGGGTATGTCTGAGCAAACGCCATTTATTCTACGGTCTACGGTATTGCACTGTATGTGGGGGAAGTATGCGTTGGTTGCTTGGATTATTGTTATTCAGTAGTACAGCAATGTCAGCGCCAGATGTGTTGTCGTTGCTCTCTGGTGTGAATAATCAAGATCCCATCAAAACAATGCAGCAAATTGAGCGTTCTGAGCCAGGAGTCATTTCTTCATTCAGCGCCAACATGCAAAAGCAAAGGCTGCAATATATTTTTACGCTGGTTAATTTACGTAATGGGACAGTAACTCATTTTGAGTTTCGAGGAAAAGATGGTCATTTACTCAAGCGGTATATTTCCACTTTAGTTCCCAAAGAACATTCAGAACTGGAAGCGGTCAGGTTTATTGAAAAAAATAAGCTACTGTTTTCTCAATTGGTCGGCCTTGCTATCGATAAAAGCCAAGTGCACTTATTGAAAGCAGAGTTGGATCATGATCTGGGCATTAGCTATCTTGAATTAGAGCTAATTGATGACAATGGACCATATCGATTAGCTTTTGATGTAGAAACACTACGCCCGTTACCGTTGCTAAGATGGTACTAAGGAGTAATATGAAAGTCTTATTGGTTGAAGATGATGCAACAACACTTGACTATATTGTCAAGGGATTCACCGAGCAAGGTCATAATATTGAAACCGCCAGCGATGGTCACCAAGGCCTATTGCTCGCCACAAGCAACCAGTATGATTTGATCATCTTAGATCGAATGTTACCAAGCCTAGGTGGGTTAAAGTTACTGGCCGCCGTTAGAGCCACAGGTAATCAAACTCCGGTCATGCTTCTATCGGCACTAAGCCACGTAGATGAACGAGTTAAAGGACTGAGAGCCGGTGGTGATGATTACATGACCAAACCGTTTGCCTTTTCAGAATTGCTGGTTCGTTGCGAAAAACTGATGCAACGTGGTCACACTCAGCCAATGCAAACCCATCTAAAAGCAGGGCCACTGGAAATGGAGCTGCTCACTCGTAACGTCACCCTTGATGGCCAAGAAATCATGCTGCAACCAAAAGAGTTTCAACTACTGAAATATTTGATGGAGCACGTCAATCAAGTGATCAGCCGAACATTACTGTTTGAAGCGGTATGGGATTATCATTTTGATCCTAGAACCAATGTGATTGATGTGCACATTGCCAAGCTCAGACGCAAATTTGAAGAGCTTGGCCATGGCGAACTAATCGAGACAGTCAGAGGTGCAGGTTATCGGTTACGGCAGAGGAATTAACCCTTACCAAAGCAGTGCTTGGCGGATAACGATAGTTTTTTCCATACTGGTGACTTTGATCATCGGTGCTTTGCTATTTGGCCTATACAAACAGCTGAATATGGAACAAAACTACCAAGTCACCGAAAATCTCCAAAGCCAAGCGCAGCACTATAAACAATTAGCGAGTACCGTATCTCGTAATAAATTTGCTCAGCAGATCAGCCGTGCAGATTCCAAAGCGGTACTGGTTGCCTGGAAAAACGGTAAAGATGTCATCGGAGCCTTAAGTTTTATGCCCGATGATATGCCCTATCTACCTCAAACCAAAGACTTTCCTATTCTCACGACCGGTCCAGATAAACTTCACATTTTGACTGGTGGTATGGTTTACACCAAATACGGTAACCTCCTTATTGCTAATCGCACCGATCACTTTTCAGCGATGCTAGATAAATTTGTCAGTGCCTCTGCCACAGCCATCATGGTCACCATCATAGTCGCATTGGCGATGGGATATGTGTTCTCTAAAACTATTTTAAGCCGATTAACCCATTACAACCGCCTGAGTGAAGAGATTGAACAAGGTCGTTATGACACTCGTTTCCCCCTCAGTTGGCGCAATGATGAATTCGATGTCCTCGCCAATCAATTTAACAAAGTGCTTGATACACTCGAAAATAACTTAATGGCCATCCGTGGGATCACCGATAACATCGCCCACGACCTTCGTACACCATTGTCCCACCTTAGAATTGGGATTGAGCAGCTCATTAATCAACCTGCTGATAATATTCACGACCACTGTGCCAACTTATTAGAAGAACTGGATCATTGCTTGAGCACTTTTGATGCCATGCTTTCCCTTACCCGTATTGAAGAGGGACAATTAGAGTTGGAAAGACAACCAGTTAGCCTACATGCCATTTGTCACGATCTCCAAGATATGGCTGAAGCATTGGCAGAAATGAACCAGCAGAAGCTGAACATTGAATTGGGAAATGACTACACCCTAAATGCTGACAAACATTTGCTCTTTCAGGCCTTATTTAATCTTGTAGACAATGCGATAAAGTACTCGGGAGAAAACGCCACCATTGAAATCCAACAAGATGGTCGCCACTTAAAAATCATTGATAATGGACCAGGGATCCCTAATGAATTTAAAGAAAAAGTGTTTGATCGCTTGGTCAGACTCGATCCCAGTCGCCATCATCAAGGTACTGGACTAGGATTATCTATGGTAAAAGCCATCCTAACCCGTCACAATGCCAACATCAGTTTGAGCGATAACCATCCAGGGTTGATTGTCAGTATCGATTTTTAAATATAACTATGACTCCAAATTCTTTTACTTTACTGCATCGTGCAGCAGATTTTATTGTGATCGATAAAGCACCTAATGTTCACTTTCACAGCCAAGACGGCAGTGCTGGAGTGGTTGCACAAGCCGAGCAACAACTTCAGCAAAAGCTATATCCGGTTCACCGACTCGATACTCCTACTTCTGGATTAATTCTGCTAGCGACTTCTTCCGCCGCAGCCGCTTGCCTTGCCGACAAATTTAAACAACACCAAATCCAAAAATACTATTTGGCGATAGCGAAAGGAAAACCGAAAAAGAAACAAGGAGCCATTATTGGTGATATGGCGAAGTCTAGACGTGGTATGCATAAATTATTGCGCTCGACAGGTAATCCTGCCATAACTCATTTTTTTAGCCATAGCATTGCTGAGGGGTTACGACTATACCTACTCAAACCTCTCACAGGCCGAACTCACCAATTGCGAGTCGCCCTCGCAAGTGTTGGCGTCCCTATTTTAGGTGATCCCTTATACGGTAAACATTCAGCGGATCGCTGCTACCTTCATGCTTATCAACTGGAGTTTGATGATCAAGGCGAGTCGTACACATTTACCTCACTTCCCACTGCTGGTGAAATGTTTCAGGCGCAGGCCGTTACTGCTCAATTAACCCAGTGGCAACAACCTCAGGCTATCTCTTGGCCTAAAAGTCGCTAGAGGCCGTATTTGGAGCAAAAAAAAGGACTCTTTCGAGTCCTGCATTCACGAGCAATTGGTTGCCCTAATCTTGCAAAGTTCATGTTACGCCTATGAGCTGAACTTCAACTGAATATATGACAATTTAAATAAATTGTGTATAACTTACTCGCATTCCCTTTTAAGCTGTCCTACAGTTAAGTCAGCCTTAAAGGAGGGTTGATACAAGGATGTCTTTACTGCTTCTGATCTTCATCGGTGCTGTGCTTTGGACTATCACAGATTACGCACGATTAACGTCAAAGCGAAAAATCGCGCTTAGACTGCTCTCCCAACTCGATATCGATCTAGAACACCAAACTCACTTACTCAAGCAACTCCTGCAACAGAGCACACTCAGTGCAAACGAAAAAGAACGCATTCTTGTTGTCACTAATGATTATCGCCATCAATTTTTAAAAGCTTATACTTCAAAGAATCGACGCATGTTGCACTGGCATTTAAAGCAAACAGCAAGGCTGAGCCAGCACCTCAATCAAGTACAATGGAGTCTAGAGCAAAATGAAGCGCTAGAAGACAATGTGTTACTAGGGCATTACCGAGAAACCCATAGCTTATTTTCTACCTTATGCCGAAAGTATAATCTGGCCGTTACTGAGCTTAATCGTAATCTTCGCTTGTTTCCAAATAATGTGGTTGCCCAGTTTAGTCATGTTCACTCCCTGCCTTTTTTCGAACCACATACGATACTTAAACCCGATGCTTTCAAAGCCGGAGAAAAGCTGAAACTGTCAGCTTAAAGGTTGTCGATAAAAGCTCTGCTCCGTATAATCTGGCCACTTTCGTACCAAATTTTGAGTCTGCTGTGTCTGTTGCTATCTATTTTGATCATTCTTCACCGTCGTTGTGCCAAGTAAGCCAAAAGTGGCAGCTAACCTATGATGAACAAGCACTCTTTGAACTCAAATTTGAGCAAGATCAATTACAACTCTTAAAACGCGATGAACCTAAACTATCAGGCATTATGGTGGATTTTGTCAGTGGTGCCAGTGCCCATCGTCGTAAGTTTGGCGGAGGGAAAGGTCAAGCTATTGCGAAAGCCGTAGGGCTGAAAAAAGGCGATATTCCCAGTGTTATTGATGCCACAGCAGGCCTTGGAAGAGACGCCTTTGTACTTGCAAGCCTTGGTTGTCAGGTTACCTTAATTGAACGTCATCCTGTTGTCGCTGCTTTACTAGAAGATGGATTACGTCGAGCCTATAACGACCCTGAAATTGGTGAATGGATGCAACAACGTATGCAACTTCATTATGGAGCCAGCCAACAACAATTATCAGCATTAAACCTGAGTGCCGATGTGGTTTACCTCGATCCTATGTATCCACATCGAGAAAAATCAGCGTTAGTGAAAAAAGAAATGCGAGTATTTCAAACCCTTGTCGGTAGTGATACTGATGCCGATGAACTACTTGCACCAGCGTTGAAAATCGCGACCAAGAGAGTCGTAGTAAAGCGACCAGACTATGCAGAAGATCTCTCGTGCCAAAAGCCATCGACCGTCATTGCAACCAAGAAAAACCGATTTGATGTGTATATTAAAGCTGCATTGTAAATAATTACTGAGAGACCAAGCTTTGCTCATGCCGCTTAATCATTCGCTGAGAAGCTTGCTGCCTTTGTTCGAGCACAGTAATTGTTTCGCTCAGATCTAACCTTGAAAAGTTGATATTAGCAAACCTTAATGCGTATAAAATTTTGCTACAATCATCTGATGTTTTAGCTTTTTCCAATTCAATAATAGGCGCGATTAATGCCTGTAATGTCTTTAATTCTTCGATAATTTCTCTCCTACCATTCACCGAATTTTTCTGCATTTCTATGAGTTTTTTTGTTGTTTCATCTTGTAAACTGATCAACGCTTTTATTTCGGTATCTCTAGCTGCAGCCTGTTTCACTTTAAATTTAGTCAATGCTTTTCTCGCCTCTGCAACCTCATTGTTCGCCTCTTTTACTCTTAGTTTCAAATTATTTTCTCGGTGTCCCATTTCGACAGCTGTACTTTTTGCAATAGCCCGCTCCTGATCTAATAACTTCACTGCATCATGACATTGTTGATTAAGCACTTGCACTTGTTGTTTTAGTTGTGCAATTTCTCGCCTCAATGCTGTTGTTTCTAGTTCTTGAGCTGTAGAGCGTTGCAATGACTCAGGGCTCAATAAGGTTCTTATTGACTCTCTCGACACCATCGAATTTGTCAGCGTTAATTGACTATCCCTATCGTCTTGTGTTTCACCAGTTAGTAGCCCTACTTGGGAGTTCATCAATGATGCGGGTGGAGACACTTGCGATAAGTTAAAGTGATATGAACTGGCAGCTGGGCTGTTAAGATGTTGAGTGTAAACAGGTGAAGCAACATAGGTTAAAGCTTGACTTTGAAAAACATCATCATCCATGATTTGCTCTTGTGAACATGACGGACCATCAGGCGGTATAAATGATATAGGCTGAGAATGGAAACCGTATCCATCATTTCCGCCTCTGTCAGTATGACTATTGGCGCTCGTATTCGCTATGGCAGGTAATGATTCACTTCTTTGGTATCTTTCTCGCGTTGGCCTTTCGCTTGAGCTAGCTGTCGGGTCACTGTGAATTCTATTCCTCGGTATTTTGTTATTTATATGGCTCCGACAAGCCTCCACTAAACATGCGTTAGGGCTTAAATAAGTACTGCACTTTTTGGGCTTTTCTGGAAACAGAATTCTTGAGAGGAGTGGGTGCACATATCCAATACAACCTTTAGCGGCTTTAGGCTCTTTTTGACTAAACCAAGCTGATATAATTTCGCTTTCATGAATCCTGACTTTAAATACAATCCCTTCATCTAGCTTCACTTCAGCCATTTGACACGAAATGAATCCATTATCACCTGGCTCTATTTTAACATTCTCCACTTTACGAACTGTAAATACACTTGTAAATGTGAAACTCATTGGCTAACACCCACTCAAACGACTTGAAAATCACTATATATGCATAACAAGTTAATTTTAAAGCTGTTTATTGTTTTATTAACAATATTTAACTCTACTCAATATACGTAGATTCAAAAATAGAAGCAGTGCATTTGTTATATCAAATTGAAATAAGATTTAGGTCTGCTATATCTCTATAATGGCTAGCCACTTACATTAAGAGAATCAACTGATGATCAAAGAACACCAATCTCTACCTGACGCTAAGTTATCCGAACTCACTGACTCTGGCATGCAAGAACACAGCACTCATGAATTATTTACGGGTAAAAAAGCGGTAGTTTTTGCCTTACCCGGCGCCTTTACACCGACATGTTCGGCGGCACACTTACCGGGTTATGTCACCCTTGCTGATCAGTTTGCCGCAAAAGGCGTTGATTTTATTGCCTGTGTTTCTGTAAACGATGCTTTTGTGATGAAAGCATGGGGTGATAGTCAAAATGCAGAGCATATTAAGATGCTGGCAGATGGTGATGCCAGTTTTACTAAAGCATTGGGCCTTGATATGGATACTGGTAGCTTTGGCGGTGTTCGTTCACAACGTTATGCCATGATTGTTGATAATGGGGTAGTTACGGCATTGAATGTAGAAGCACCTAAAGTATTTGAAGTCAGTAGCGCTGAAGCCATATTAAAGCTGCTTTAAGCTAATAACTTGTAGAGTGTGCGTATTCACCAGCGTGAATACGCAAATTACTGTATTGAGCAGGGTGGAAACTTATTTTTTGATTGTTTCATTGCTACCGCTTCTTTATAACCTTGCATATCCCTATCATTCACCAAGCTAAAGCAAAAATCACTGTGCATTTGCAGACTTTCTTTATCGTTTAGGTAAGAGTATGGTATTCCACAAGCTGTACATGTAAATGTTGTGTTTTCTAAATTTTTACCAAATACTGATTCAGAAAAACTAAAGAGCTTCTCGTCTCGACATATCGGACAAGCGCTATATTCACTTGCTTTCACACGATCATAGCAAGGTTGGCAAGTGCGGTGTCCAGAGTTACAAAAAAATTTTTCCGCCAACGCATCCAAACATATGCAACATTCATCTAGCTGATCCAGTTCAGTAGTGTAACTCCATATAGTGCCTTGAACTTCTACTTCGTTGACCAAAATGTTAGCTGAACCTGAAGAGTGCTCCGAACTTGCAGCAACAGCTTCAGTTGTCGTTGTAGTCGCTTGTTGAACGTCGGAAACTGACATATCTACACCTATTGTTGCAACCAAAAATAAATTTAGAACGCATGGCAGTTTTTGAGTTTGAGCGAACTAATAAGTTCAATAACCCAAACATTGAGAAGATGAGCAATTTTTATAAGCCATCTAAATAAGCCAAATTATTCTTTATAAACAATAGACTAGCCATATTGAGATTGGCACGACTCATTTAAAACATTTAATCTTAAGTAAATCTGAGGCTAATACTTTGAAATGAAAGAAAGGAGTGAAATTAACAACTAGTGACATAGCGATTACTCAATCGGCAGCTTCACGGTGGCTTTCAATCCTCCCTCTGGGCGGTTGGATAACTTGACTCTTCCAAGGTGGCTTTCCACGATTCGTTTGATGATCGCCAAGCCAAGTCCAGAACCAATGCTACCTCTGGCGCTGTCACCTTGAGTAAACGGCTGAAATAACGCATCAACGTTGGCTTCATCAATACCAGGTCCGTCATCTTCTACGGTAAACTCAATAAAACGTTTATGTTGACGACTACTGATTTTTACCCAACCATTACCGTATCGAAATGCATTTTCGACTAAATTGCTGATCACTCGTTTCATCGATACCGCTTTCATTGGTACTTCATGGCATGACTGTAAATCGAGCACAATATGAGCGTTACGATTCGCTTCCGCATCAGCTACTTCCTGAATAAGGGTATTGATTAAATGAGATTGCACTAGCTCTTGTTGATCTTGGCGGATATAAGCAATGAACTGGTTAATAATGGCATCCATATCTTCAATATCGTTAATGATCCCATCTTTAAGATATTGATCTTCTTCTACCATCATTTCACTCGCCAAGCGTATTCGCGTTAATGGCGTTCGTAAGTCATGGGAGATCCCTGCCATCAACAATGCTCGATCTTGCTCTAACTGCTTCATACTGCCAGACATGCGATTAAAGGCTTTGGTCACCTCAATGATTTCTGTAGAGCCATTTAGGGGTAACGACTCTGGAAAGTCGCCACGAGAAACCGAAGTCGCGGCTTTTTGTAAGCGTCTTAAAGGCCGGTTTTGTTTACGTGCAAAAGCCCAGCCGCCAATGACGCTTAACGCACCTATCACTAATAAATATAAGGTTAATGGCGACAGTTCATCTTCATTGATGCCGCTGTTTAAAGTGACTTTGATCCAGATTTCAGGCGCTTGTGGTGGGCGGATCCAAATTTGTAGATATTGAGCTTGGCGCACTCTAACTTCGGTTTTTCCACCGAGGTATTCCGACATTTGTCGAGACCAAAATCCATAATAAGTGGCATCATCGACACCGGCATTGCGAGCTTGTTGTTGGCTATAGGCTCGCATGCCATCATTTCGAACTTTTGCATTTAACGCATCAACTAACGTCAGGTGCTGACGATTAATATCGACTTCATCAATGAACAGTAACTTTACTTGGCGGGCAATAAGCTCATTTATTTGTTCATAACTGGGTTTAATAAAGTAAACGGCTACTGTCCAATAGGACACTAGCTGATTAATCAATAATAAACTTCCAATCAATAATACGGTTTGACTAAAAGCACTGCGAGGCAAGAAACGACGCCAGAACTTCAAATCAGTTAGCCCTTTCCATCAGGAACAAACACATAACCAATACCCCATACCGTTTGGATATATCTTGGGTTGGTGGCATCATCTTCAATCAAGCGTCGTAGGCGAGAAACTTGTACATCAATAGAGCGCTCTAGTGCTGAATAATCTCGACCGCGAGCAAGATTCATTAACTTGTCACGTGACAATGGTTCTCTAGGATGAGTCGAAAGCACTTTGAGTACCGCAAATTCACCACTGGTTAGGTTGATGGCGTTATCGCCCTCGTACATAACCCGAGTTGCCAAATCTAAGGTGAATTTACCAAAGCTGATGGTTTTCTCTTGCTGGGAAGGCGCGCCCGGGACTTCTTGAACACGACGACGCATAACGGCATTAATGCGAGCCAATAGCTCTCTAGGATTGAACGGCTTAGGCATATAATCATCGGCGCCAAGCTCAAGACCGATAATACGGTCGACTTCATCGCCTTTAGCGGTCAGCATCACAATGGGAATATTATTGTCTTGTTGACGCAGTCGACGGCAGATAGACAACCCATCTTCTCCGGGCAACATTAAATCCAATACCATCAAATGGAAATTTTCCCGTTGCAGTAAACGATCCATTTGTTCAGCATCAGCGGCCGTTCGAACATAAAAACCTTGCTCAACTAAATAACGTTCTAACAGTGAACGTAATCGTACATCATCATCTACGACGAGTATTTTTGACGTTTCTTGTCCCATGGCCTGTCCTTATCCCAGTGCGGTATTATTATCGCCCTAATATACCTTGTGAAATGTTCAAAAAGCTAGAATTTACTGAATTTGTGACGTTTTCAATTGTAAAAAATTCTAATTGATTAATTCAGTCACTCGCTGCCGAAGATAAGGGAGTACTTCCTGCTCAAACCAAGGATGTTTTTGCAACCAACGGTTATTGCGTGGACTTGGGTGCGGCAATGGCAAGTACTCAGGAATCGCATCACGCCATGCGTGTACCTGCTCGGTGACCGTTTGTTTAGAGGCTAAGTGATACTGTAGGGCATACTGCCCAATTACAAGCGTCAGTTCTATGTTGGGCAGCAAAGCCAATAGGGATTCACGCCATTTATCTGCGCATTCTGGCCTAGGAGGTAAATCGCCAGATTTGCCTTTTCCCGGATAACAAAACCCCATTGGCACAATTGCGAATAAATTGGGATCATAAAATTGCTCACGACTCACACCAAGCCAACGTCTTAATCGGTCGCCACTGGGATCATTAAATGGAATACCAGTTTGCTGTACTTTCATTCCCGGTGCTTGACCAGCAATTAATATTTTTGCGTTGGTACTCACTTGTAAAACAGGCTTAGGCTCAAAAGGCAGCTGCTCCGCACACACTTGACAGTGGCTAATTTGTTCAAGTAATCGGGTTAACTGTGCTTCTGTTTTCATAAAGCCCCTACTTTTTATATGATTTTTGGCTTTTTTTATTTATTCATCAACGCTTTTCCAGTAGGATCTGCGCCCCTGCTCACACTCTCCATTCAAGGTAAAAAGGCCGTATGTCAAAAGTTTCCTTACCTATTCTGATGTTATTGGTGGTTTTTAGCCCTTTAGCTATTGATATCTACTTGCCATCTATGCCCACTATGGCCGCTGAGTTTTCTGTTTCTGACAGCCAAATCCAGTCTACCTTAATTATTTTCCTTTTTGCTATGGGGCTTGGGCAATTACTGATTGGGCCATTAGTGGATAAGTTTGGTCGTCGTCCTGTTGCTTTGGTAGGGGCTTGTGTCTATGGTTTAAGCAGTGTGTTAGCCGCGCTAGCCACTCACTTTGATGTGCTCTTGCTATCAAGGTTACTTCAAGGCTTAGCAGCGTGTGCCACTAGTATTGTCGCTTTTACAGTCGTGCGTGACTGCTTTGATACCAAGCAAATGGCAAAAATATACAGCTATTTGAACGGAGCAATATGTGTCATTCCTGCCTTAGCCCCCAGTTTGGGTGGCTTACTAGCACTACAATTTGGTTGGCGTTCAACGTTTGTGTTTATGACCATATTTGCTGTAGTCATGTTGGTGGTGTTGAGCTTAAGACTTAACGAAACCAAACCTGAGCATACCATTATCGATGGTCGCCTCTACCGCTGGGAGCGCTACTTACCCATTTTATCTGAGCCTAGGTTCATGTTTTATGCCCTTTGCTGTATGAGTTGTATGGCCGCTATTTTGTGTTATGTGGCCTATTCACCTATATGGCTAATTGGTAAACTCGGGGTGTCAGAGCTTAAATTCAGTGCGCTCTTTGGCTTTAATGCGTTGATCAATATTATTGCTTGCTTTACCGCACCTAAAATTATGCAACGGTTAGGCAATCGTTCAACCGTGGTTCTTGCTTTAGGGCTTTTAGTTGCGACTGCGATAGCGATATTTTTATTGCACCATACCTCTCTAGCCAAAATCGTTACTCCAGATCTTGCCTTTATGTTACCCATGCTTGGCCTGTGTATTGGCTTTGCATTTTTGCTAGGTCCAGCGACGTCGATGGCTTTATCTTGCTTTGGCAGCCGAGCAGGCACCGCCACTGCACTGTTGGGCTGCATTCAAATGAGTGGTGCTGCGATTATTGCGGGCGGTTTACAACATACGTCACTGCAAGCACCTGATGCTGTAGCGTTAATTTGTTTAGTATTACCCGCATTACACTTGCTGATCATGGCAAGGCCAACACTAAAACATTGGCACCATGAGCAATCGTAATCTTATACCAATTACTTTAGCTTTCGAGTAATGGTATTTCGGCCGCAGCCTAGCAACTTAGCTGCGGCTTGTTTATGTCCATGTGTGTGCTCCAATGCCGCTTGAATAAGAATATGTTCAAGGGTTTGCTGTGCCTTTGGCAGTAAGCCATCCTCACCTGCTTGTAGCTGC
This sequence comes from Parashewanella sp. 2210YD4-3, assembly GCF_056591735.1. Taxonomy (NCBI): domain Bacteria; kingdom Pseudomonadati; phylum Pseudomonadota; class Gammaproteobacteria; order Alteromonadales; family Shewanellaceae; genus Parashewanella; species Parashewanella sp. 2210YD4-3. The sequence continues at coordinate 133,306 of NZ_JBWQOG010000013.1, forward strand.
TGAATTACCCAGTTTTTTAACGGCTGCTGCCAGTTTTCGCTATCACTAGCAATATCAATGGACTTGGCTCTTAGCAAATCTTCAGGTAAGTCAGATTCCAACACTTCTTCGCCGCTGGCCATCACCGTTAACCAACGGCATACATTTTCTAATTGACGCACATTTCCCGGCCAAGATAAAGATTGCAAGCGCGCAATACAGCCCTTGCTGAGAGTCTTTGTTGGCTCATCCATTTCTTTAGCTGCAAGCCTTAAAAAATGCTCTGTTAATTTTGGAATATCTTCAACCCTACTCGACAGCGAAGGTATTGGAATTCGGATCACATTCAACCGGTGAAACAAATCTTCCCGAAATTTACCTTTTGCGACTAAGGTTTCTAAATCTTTATGGGTGGCAGCAATAATACGGACATCGACCTTAACGGCTTGGTGACCACCGACTCGATAAAAAGTGCCTTCCGCTAACACTCTTAGTAATCGAGTTTGTACATCCAAAGGCATATCACCAATTTCATCCAGTAATAACGTTCCACCATTGGCTTGTTCAAAGCGCCCTTGTCTGGCTTGCTGGGCACCTGTAAATGCCCCTTTTTCGTGACCAAAGAGTTCACTTTCGATGAGTTCATGAGGAATGGCGGCCATATTGAGCGCAATAAAAGGACGCTCTTTACGTGGGCTATGTTTATGCAGCGCATGTGCGACTAATTCTTTACCCGTACCTGACTCGCCATTTATCAAAACGCTCACCGATGAGCGAGATAAACGTCCTATAGCCCGAAACACCTCCTGCATCGCAGGAGCCTCACCGATCAATTCAGGCGTATTAATAAGGGACTCTGACGCTCTGGTGCTGGACTTACCTACATGCTTTGCCAGCGCTCGTTCCACTAATGCCAGCATTTCATCAACATCAAACGGCTTAGGCAGGTACTCAAAAGCACCGGCTTGGTATGCGTTCACTGCACTATCTAAATCCGAATGTGCCGTCATAATGATCACAGGTAAATCAGGGTAATGCAGGGACAGTTTTTCTAATAATGCTAAACCATCGGTACCCGGCATTCGAATATCAGTCAAGATAACTTGTGGCTGCTGATACTCAATCGCTTGCCACACGCTATCGGCACTAGCAAAGCTAGTACAGCTTATCTCTGCTGATGTTAACGCTTTTTCCAGTACCCAACGTATGGCACTGTCATCATCTACTACCCAAACTTGTTCTGTCATTATCGTTCTTCAAAAAGGATTGGAATTAAAAACATAAATTCGGTCTTGCCGGGACAAGACTCGAAATCCAGTCGTCCTTTATGCACATGAGCAATTTGCTGGGCAATGGAAAGCCCTAAGCCACTACCTTGATCGCGCCCAGTCACCATGGGATAAAAGAGCGTTTCTTGTAATTCATTCGGCACACCGGGGCCATTATCAATAATGCTCAATTCAATCACTAATTTATGCCGAACTTGCCCGAGGGTGACTTGGTGGCGGGTTCGCGTTTTTACCGTGATTTTCCCTGCTTGCTCACCTAATGCCTCAATGGCATTTTGCAACACATTGAGTAATGCTTGCTGCATCTGCTCAGGCTCCATAGCAAAGTCTGGCAGAGATGGATCGTAATCACGTTCAAATTCAATGTGTGATGGCAAACTCAACTGAGCAAGGTTTAACACGGTTTCACAAACTTGATGGATGTTATAAAGCTGATGTGCAACAGGCCGTTGTGGCCCAAGTAATCTGTCAACTAACTTCCCCATACGATCCGTTTGTTCGATTATCATGTGAGTAAATTCAGTCAGTTCATTACCGTTCAGTTCTCGATGCAGTAGTTGAGCAGCGCCCCGCAATCCACCTAACGGGTTTTTGATTTCATGGGCTAGATTTCTCACCAAAAAACGAGCGGCTTGTTGCTGAGCATCTTGCTGAGATTGTTGATATATTCGCCGCTGCTGATCAACTTTCCGCAATTCTAGGACGCTGATTTTATCACTCGGCATTAATGGTGAAAGCATAATATCAACCGTATGCAGCTCTCCATCAAAGGTTCTAAATTGACTGCGATTAATGGCAAGACTTTGACCTTTACTGACCACTGTTTTCAGCGTTTCCCAGTCAATATCTACGCTCTCAACCACTTGGCTTAATATCATTTGTTGTAGCTTATTGGCTCTGGTGCCCAATAATTGTGATGCCGCCGTATTGATCTGACTTAGCCTGAGCTCATCGTCTACTACCATCACGGCTGTACTTAAATTTTCTAATATCAGCGTCGAATCCATAGCCATTCAGTTCACATGCACCAAGATAGTGCATTCAGTGTGCCTGATGTTATCTTAAGCTGCAATAAGTTTACTGCTGTGATGCTTTTTTACGAATAAGCGGAGAAGAGGGAAAGTTTTTTGAATGACGATGAAGGTAAATGGTGATTTCATCACTGCTGTAAGCCGTATCGCTACCTTGTGGGTTAACCACCACTTTCAGCTTATGCTTACCGCGTTCAAGGCCACCTACTTGAAAACGACCGCTAGTTTGCTCATTGCCATAAGGGTTACCATTTATGAATAGCCGCCAAATTGCTTTTTTACTGACACCTTGAGCAACGGCAGTTACTTCAAATTGACCGTTATTATCTCTTATGGTTTGTTGATCTTGCGGAGAAACAATTGTGACCTGAGCGGCCAGCGTTTCATCTTGTGGTATGGCTTCGTTCTGTATTTTAGGCTTGTTAGAGGGCCAAGACATTTCATTTAACGTAGTGACATTAGGTTTAACCTCCACCGCACCCGGCCGAGCTTTGTCGCTGTAATGGACGTTTCCGTCTTTATCTATCCACTTATAGACCGCTGCCATTGTAGGCCAACACAATAAAAGCAAACACAAAAACAGTCCATTACGCATGTTCATTTCCTTATGGTGTTAAAAACCAATAATCATTACGAGCTTGATAATTTTCTCTCTTTACCATGAACGTCAATGAAAGCAATCAAGTGAGCTTACAACGCACCTTTTAATATGGCACGGCTAGCATCAAGATCAATTTTTTGATGCTCACCTAAGGCTACCATGCCATGGGTTTCTAGCTGGCCAACCAACGCATCTAAATGTGACTCATCCAGCTCATAATCACTTAAGCGAGTACCAATTTCTAGGCTTTCAAAGAAAGCTTGTGTCTTCTCAATCGCGGCGTCGATACGTGCATCTTCATCACCATCGGTAAGATCCCAGACACGCTCAGCATACTGCAGCAGCTTAGCCTTTTTCTCAGCTTTGGTATGACGGAGCAGTGAAGGTAAAACGATAGCCAGAGTACGAGCATGGTCAATATCATGCAGTGCCGTGAGCTCATGACCAATCATATGGGTTGCCCAATCATGAGGCACACCCGCGCCAATAACACCATTTAATGCGCAAGTCGCCGTCCACATTAAATTAGCACGTACGTTATAGTCTTCAGGATTAGCCAGTGCCTTTGGTCCAACTTCGATTAGCGTTTTCAGTAGGCTTTCCGCATAGCGGTCTTGAACCATAGCCCCCACAGGATAAGTCAAATATTGTTCTGTGGTATGCACGAACGCATCCACCACACCATTGGCAATTTGGCGCTTAGGTAAAGTGTAGGTTTTAACCGGATCTAACACTGAAAACTGTGGAAATACATAAGGGCTCATAAACGGCAATTTCGCCTTGAGGGATTTACGGGTTACCACACTGCCAGAATTCATTTCAGAGCCTGTTGCCGGCAGAGTCAATACACTACCAAATGCCATTGCAGACGTCACTTTTGCCCCAAAAGTTTGCAGGATCTCCCATGGTTCGCCATCGTAATGCGCTGCGGCGGCAACAAACTTAGTGCCATCAATAACGCTACCACCACCAACCGCTAACAAGAAATCGACATCGTTCTCCTTGATGAAGGCCACGGCTTTCATCAAAGTTTCATAGGTTGGGTTTGGTTCAATACCATCAAATTCAAATTGCTGTCGCTCGCCTAAGGCTTGCTTAACCTCTTCAAGCGTTCCATTACGACGAGCGCTACTGCCACCTAGAAGAATCAACACTTTTGCATCCTGCGGTACCAAGTCAGTTAACTTGGCAATTTGTCCTTCTCCAAAGCAAATGCGGGTTGGATTATAAAAATCAAAGTTTTGCATTAGTTTTCACCTTCTGAAAGGTTACCGCGATTGAGCATATACAAACGAAATAACGCTATATTAATAAACAAACCAAAAAAAGTGACCACAGTGTCTCCAATCAATTGCACTGGCATACCTACTTGAGATGTGATTTGCGCTAGGGCTCCGCCAATTAAGGATAATGGCATATACAGCATAACGATACCGAGGGTCGGCAATATGATTGGACCACTTAATTTCCAGCTACTTTTTATCGCTTTCATCGGTGTGAGTCGCTCAGACACCACCATGAAGTTTACATAAGTTAAACGGGTACCAATAAACAAGGCTATCGCCAATCCAATCAGTGCACCAAGCTCTTTTAACGCAGCCATTAATACGAAGAATGGTCCCGCAATCGCTAAACCACTGAATACTGCCGCAAGCAACATAGCAGGAATAAAATGCAGCCCATTAAACCAAATCTGACGTGCGTTCGGCTCATGCCCCTGTGAACGTACCTCAAGAAACAAAGTGAGTGAAGAAAACAACCATGAAAATACCAGCATCATTGCCATCACGGCCACCAGCGTCATCGAGCTAAATTCAGGATTATCTTGACTAACGGCTCTGATCTGACCGCCTATCCACATTTGGATAGCGTTCATGATCAGAATGAATGGCACGGTAATAACCGCTAACTGCTTAAAATGATTTTTAAAAAAATTAAAGGCTTCAGTAAATGTGGCTGACAATGACATGAAATTTCAAAGCTCAGTTAATAAATTGTGATTGCTGATAAGGATACCCAAAATCAGCGCTCATTGCACTGTAGCAAAGGTTAACAATTGCGTGATACCACCTACATTTTGATGAAATTTAACTCACTTTTGTTTATGCATATTCCATCGTAAGCCAAATGTAACAAAATGTGTTGCAATTGTTTCAATTGCTGGTAAATCTATAAGAGAGTCTACAACGGAGGGAATACGTTATGAAAAACAAAGGTTTTTTAAGTAAAACGGCACTACTGAGCCTATCCGCTGTTACGGTGACACTTGGCTTATTTTACTTCATGTCAAAGTTAATTGATGATACTCCCACGCCACCAAAACAAGCCCCTTTGCCACCGACAAGCATTGCTGGTGACTTTGACGAGCCAAAACCACTCACTAAACCACCTAAAAAAGAGCTGAAAGATAAACCTGAGCCACCTTTGCCACCAACAATGCCAACCACTCCCGTTGATAACCCAACGGCTACGGTTTTAGTCGGCACTAAAACCCCTGAGTTGCCAACGTTACCCTCAATCCCAAAGGAAAGCATTCCACCATTTTCTCAAGCTGATGGCGACGCAACTCCTGTGGTGCAGGTTCAACCTATGTATCCCGCTGAAGCAGCAAGAAATGGTAAGGAAGGCTGGGTACTGGTGGCATTTAATATCGATAAATTAGGAAAAGTTACTGATGCCAAAGTGCTTGATGCTGATCCTAAACGCACCTTTAATAAAGCCGCCCTTAGAGCGATTGCAAAATGGCGCTATAAGCCCAAAGTCAAAGATGGTGTAGCCATGGTTCAAACTAATCAACAAGTGAAACTAGATTTTAGTTTAGAGCAGTAATATCCCCCTCATGCGAAGTAAAAGCGATTTTGCGAGCGCTTTTACTTCACTCATTACTCATTACTCATTACTCATTACTCATTACTCATTAGAATATCTAAACTCAAAACACGACCTTTAATCAACAAATTCACAACAAAAACTGATAGAACTCACTGTAACTCTCCTAAAACCACAGACCGCATTGTCATAAAGACACCCCAGTAAATATAGTAAGCAGCTGTTTAAAATAAAAAAGATATTTTTTCACAATAGTTATTTACAATACAATGATAGTCATTATCATTCGCACCAACTTCAAATCGTCAACATGACAATCATTAACCCTACTATTCTGAGAATTCGATAAATGAGTAAATGGAAAGCCTCAAAGCTTAACCAAACGGCTATGTTAAACAGTGCCTTAATTTCAACTTTAGCCGTTACAACACCAATGGCATTTGCCGATGATGCACAGTCAAATAAAGCCAAAGAAGACATTGAGCGCGTTGAAGTCCATGGTCGCCGTCCGAATAAGCTGCACCTACAAGACAACACAGCGACAAAAATGAATGTCGATCTTAAAGATGTGGGGCGTTCAATTACCGTTTTAGATGCTGCCGATCTAGATAAGCGCGCCATTGAAGATGTAAAAGAAGCGTTTGGTTATGTAGCAGGTGTTCGCGCCAATGGTCCAGCGGATCGTACTTATACTGCTCGTGGTATCCGCACGAGCATTGATACCGTAATGATTGACGGTATGCGTTCACTTCAAGGAGGTGAAGGCGGAACAGGTTCTCGTTCTCCAAGCACGTTTAACGCAGAGCAAGTCGTATTTTTGCGCGGCCCAGAAGCTTTGCTATATGGTGCTGGTATTGGTGGCGGCATCATCAACATTATCACTAAAAAGCCACAAGAAATTGCTCAAACTAGCATTGCAGTTAAAAATCGCAGCTATGTTTCAAGCGATACCGGCAACTTTAAGCGTAACCGTACCAGCTTGGATTTAGATACAACTGGTGCGATTGATAACGACAACACCTATCTTTATCGCTTATTGGCACAGTACACACCATCGGGTGATCACTTCCAAGAAGGTCGTAAAACCGATGAAAAGCAAGTGGACTTGTCATTCATCTGGAACCTATCACCGAACACCACTTTAATGCCTCGTTTTGAATACGCTAATCGTGAATTAACGGGTGGTAGTAGCTATGCTGACGGCGTATTTACTGAAAACTTTTCAAAAGGCAATTTTGTAAAATATGGCAAACCTATCAACCGTGGTAAGTATTACGGAAGTAAAAACGATAAAGGCGAAAACCTGACGAAAAGCTATGGCTTAAGACTTGATCATGACTTTAACTCCGACTGGAGTGCATTAGCACAATACCGTTACAGCACGACAGAATCTGAAGCGCTTGATTTGTATATTTCTGATAGCAGAGGCTTAGACAATGAAATAGGCAAAGATAAGGTTAACCGTAAATGGGTATTCACCAAAGGCGACGATAGCTATCGATTATTTGATGCCAATATTCAAGGTTTTTCTAACCTAATGGGAATGGAGCACCACATTCTACTTGGCTATAACTTCCGTGATGCCGATGTATTGTTTGAACGTAACTTCCAAAGTTCAGACGATGCAAAGGGTAAAAACTGGATTTCAGCTTCAAACCCTGAGAACCAAATTGTAGGTCCTGTACCAGCATCATTACTTAAAGTGGACTTTGCCCCTAGAGCCCAAAAAGATACTAACGCGTACTTCAAGGACAGAATTAAAGTAACGAGTAAAACAACTATCATTGCAGGTCTAGGTTATGTAGAGCAAAAGCAAAAAGAAACTCGTGGTGATAAAGTATATTCAAAAACATACAGCGACTTCATCTGGGACTTTGGTGTAGTTCAAGCCTTAACCGACGATATCAATCTATTTGCAACCTATAGCCGTGCCTATCAACCTGTTAATGCACGATGGATTGCACAATACGGTCAAGGAAAAACCGATTATTTAGCTGTTGAAGGTTACAATTATGAATTAGGTATGAAAGCCGACTTGCTTAATGGTGATCTAGCAACCTCACTGACTTTATATCGAATGGATCGTGAAAACAGCACTAAGTTCGTTCGTGGTGAAAATGGTTACAAACTTGAGCAGTTAAACGGAAAGAGTTTTGAGTCAAAAGGTGCTGACCTTGAGGTGATTTATCACTTTAACGATCACTTTAACACCAACTTTAACTACGCCTTTAACCGAGCTTATGACACCATTGGTGATAACAAAGGCAAGCAAGCCAATAATGCACCTAAACATTCTGCCTCAATTTGGAATAATTTCAAATTAGATGAAGAGCTTTCCTTTGGCATGGGCTTACAATACAACTCTAAGCGCTTTGACGGAAAATATATTTTACCTAGCTATGTAGAAATGACCCTAGGTGCATTCTACAAAATGTCGAACTGGGATTTCTCAATGACATTAACCAATGCACTGGATAAAAACCGTGCCGAAGGTGGAGCTAACTGGGTAACGGTTCAGCCAAATGCACCGCGTGCACTGAATATGAAAGTGAAGTACACCTTCTAAGCTATAAACAAATCAAATTTCAAGCCGTCGTTTAGACGGCTTTTCAGGTTTCAGTAAACGGACAGTTTTTATGATAAGACCCATTAAAAATGTGCTGACAACATCTCAAGTTCAATCCTTGCGTCAGCTTATCGCCCACGGCCAGTTTGAAGATGGCAAAAATACTGCTGGTTGGCACGCACAAGGTGTAAAAACCAATCTTCAATGGCAGGCAAAAGATGACATCGTCGAAGAGTTGAATCACGCCGTCGCCCGTGCATTAACCTCAAACCCTGAATTTACCGCGTTAACCTATCCCAAAAAAATGATGCCGTTTATCGTCAGCAAATCGACAAATCAAGGCGGTTATGGCGATCACATTGACGATGCCATTATGCATAATGAGGAATTGGTGCGTACTGACATTTCTTGTACGATTTTCCTTTCTGATCCTAACGACTATCAGGGCGGTGAATTGACCATGATTTTAGGAGGCGTCGAGATGGCTTATAAACTGGAAGCTGGTGATGCCATCGTTTACCCAAGTACAACCTTACATCGCGTCAATCCTGTTACTTCAGGTGAACGATTAGCGGTACTGACCTGGATTGAGAGCTTAGTTTCAAGCCCAGATAAACGCGAGATATTGCATGATTTAGATACCGCGAGGAAGACAATCATGCAACAAAGTGGTAAAACTGCCGAGTTTGATTTGATCACAAAATCTCATGCTAATTTACTTCGCCGCTGGGCGATCACCTAAGGCTGATTATAGACTCGATGTTATGACATTTTCTCTTCCCGTTTTTATTCGAACCTTAATGGCCATTTTTGGTGGCTATGGAGTTGGCATTTGTGCCAGTTTCGGCATGATCCCTGTGTCATTATGGCTATTCACCAACAATACCCATGATGCGATTTTTATTGGTCTAATGTTTAGCTACCTGTTTGCATTTATGGCTTTTATTTGGTGTTTTTGCTGTAAAAATACAGTTCACTGCATTCGTGATATCGGTATCGCCAGTGTGACACTGATGGGCTTGTATTATCTATTTCCTGTTGAGGTGATGTTGTGAAGGGAAATTTTAGACGAACGATGATTTGGCTGCATACCTACAGTGGCCTCTTACTGAGCTGGTTATTGTTTGCGGTATTTGTGACTGGAACTCTTAGCTACTACGCCGATGAAATCGATGTTTGGATGCAACCTGAAAAGCTTGAGCAAACGGCCCAACAGCAGGTGATCCCGCAAGCTATTGCCGCACTTAATCAAAAAGCCCAAGGTGCTAGTCGTTGGAACATCAATTTAGGCAGTGAGCGTGATCCTAAAGCCGAGATCCGCTGGCAAATGCCGGGACAAGGTCGCCGTGATGGTCAAAAAGAATCCCTTGCTTCAAAAGAAGTTAAGCCAAGAGAAACCGTTGGCGGCAGCTTTTTTGTGCACTTCCACTATACGCTTGAACTAAGAGAATACGGTGGTCGTTATATCACTGGGATTGCTGCCTTTACTATGTTGATCGGTGTCTTTACAGGTATCTTTACTCACAGACGTTTTTTTAAAGATTTCTTTTTACTGCGCTGGCAAAATCTTAAACGCGCCATGATTGACGCTCATGCCATCATAGGTATTGTCACCATTCCGTTTTGTTTTGTGATTTGTTTAAGCGCCATGATGTTTTACTTTTCTCTCTACGTGCCCGCATCAGCCAACTATCACTATGATAAAGGTTATCGCCAATTGTCATCCCAAGTGAGCCCTAAAGGGTTTGATCGTAAAGCATCAGGCGAGCTGGCTCAGCCCGTTAAAGACATCACGCCAATATTAGATCAAGTGAAATCACAGTGGTCAGAGCCAAACAGCATCAGTTGGGTGAGCTATTATCACCCTTATGATCAAAATGGGTACTTGATGTTTTATCGCAATAAGAGTGACTTATCGCGCCAAAGCGAAACCTTAGCCTTTGATGCCAGCTCAGGTGAACTGCTTCATCAAACCCAAGCACCGCGAGCACCAAAACTGATCAGTTATGTCTTTTTAGGCCTTCATGAAGGCAAATTTGCCAGTGATGGTCTTCGTTTCGTGTTGTTTATCTTAGGAGCCTTAAGCTCCGCACTTGTCGCTACTGGCGCGATTTTATGGCTCAATAACCGTATCGAACGCAATGTCAGTCATTCAGGTACTAAGTTAATAGATTGGAGCAATAAAGCCTTACTCGGTGGATTACCCATTGGCATTGCATGTCTGCTATTAGCTAACCGTTTATTACCCGCTGATATTGATGGCCGTAACGAATTAGAGTTAATGAGCTTTTTCGGTGGCTGGGGATCTTGTTTGCTGTTAGCAATGACGTTTAAAGCCCGCCAATATTGGCAACATAATTTACTGCTACTAGCGATATTATTACTCAGTTTACCTCTCATTGATCTCGTTGGCTCTGGGCAATATCTACTCACAGCTATTCAAACAGGAAACCTGACTTTTATTGGTGTTGAAATGGGTATTGTGACCTCAGCGTTATTGGCATTATTGTTAAGACGATACTTATCTCAACGTCACTTAACGTCTGACTCAAAATCAGTCAAAACCGCTGTAAAAAAGGTAGCCACATGTTGATCATTCACTCTCTATCACTGTTGGCTATTTTGTGTTTTTCCTTCAGCCAAAGTAAGCATTTCAATGTGGTCTTCGACCAACGCTTATCGGATAAATCATCGAAGTTAATGCAAATCAGTGGAGTATTAGCATTGATCGTTACTCAATGGTTGCTACCTCAACAAGCTCAAGTTGGAGTCAGCTATGTTTCTTGGCTATGTGGGATCTCGATGTGGATAGTGCTAACCGGAATGTCGTTAAGCTACTTTCATAATAAAAAGAGTAAGGCACGACCTAAAAGAAGGTAGTTAACCTGAGCTCTGTATAAAGAAATCAGTACTGTTTTAATTTTACAAATAAAATAAAAATTCAATCTACAGTGCGGCTAATTTTGTGTAGTTCAAGGCTGAACAGTTCGTAATAGTCAGCCTATTTCGAGCTGTTTTAACGCAGAAATGCGCATAAGTAGCTGTGCTGTAGAGGTTTGCTTATGCAGAGCTCAGGTTAGGTAATTTCCAGCAGTAGAAGTGAACGCCTCTACTGCTGAGATATATTAAATTGAAGCTTGCTTAGCCGCTAAGTATTTCTTTTGTCGCCAAATCAATGGAATACTCACCAATGCAAGTCCCACGGCGTAACTCATACTCGCACCCAAGGCGTAGCCCATCGCCAAACAGAATCCACAGCCAGTAATGATGAGTGGTAGATTTCGCTTACTGAGTAATCTTAACGCCGACAGCATCGCCATCAAATAGATGATCACAAATACACCATTGGTCCATGCAATTAAGCTTTCTAAGTCATGTTCGCTAATAAAGGTCAGGACTAAAATCGTTGCCATAAAACCTAAAATCACAGATAAAGCTCGCTCAGGTACACCATTGTTATTCACCTTAGCTAAGCTGCTCGGGAGTAACCCTTCCTCACTGAAACTGCGAACTAATCGTGCTGCACTGGCATTGTAAACATTCACCGTCGCCAGCCCGCTTAAAATCCCTAATACACCAATAACGATTGCGCCATAGCCACCGAGTAACTTATCAAAAATACCCGCCATCGCTAATGATGAGTCCGTCGGTACTAATAAAATCAAGGTCGTACAAGCCAGATAAATGATACCCACCAGTACCACGCCAATGATCATCGCAGGCAGCATGTCACGCTTTGGATCTTCAAAATCATTAGCCAAATGACTCATGGCTTCGACGCCAAGAAAACTCCAAAAGGCTATCCCCATTGCGGCAAAAATCGGTGAGATAGACAATTCATCCATTGGCTGCCATTGTAGCTTTTCAAAATGAACACCGCTGGCGGTAAATAGTGCGATGACAATCGCTACAACCGTCAACGTAAGTGCAAACTGTACTTTGGCGGATAGTTGTAATCCTTGACGCCCTACTAAAAACAACCCAAGTACCACCAGAAGCTGCAACATCAATTCCGCTGTGCCTTCAACAGGATATATCGATTTCACAAACTCAAAGGTCATTAAGATTGCGGCAGGTGCACCAAAGGGCACCACAAATAAAAAGATCAAACCAATGGTACGCCCTAACGTGCGGCCAAAGGCTTTTTCGACAAAATACGCAGGTCCCGCCGAATGTGGGTAGCGACCTGACAACTTACCAAATATCAAAGTAACCGGAATAATGGTGAGCGTCAGGATAGCCCATGCCCACAAGGCCCCAGCACCTGCTAACTTAACCGTTACCTGCGGTAAAATAAAAACCCCTGTCCCCAACAAAGTGGTGGCCATTAATCCAGCCCCTTGCCAGCGTCCAATCTTTGCATTCATCAATTTTGTTACCTAGCCTCACAATTAAAACTCTGGCAGAGCGGGCTACCAGTCGGTATATTCCAGTAAATTCTAAGGGATGAATTATAGAGATAAGTGAAAAACAATGTGCTGGCATTTCTAACAAATTTTGACTCTTTTTCATTCAAAGTGTCGGAATTTTACTATTTTTCATTCAAAATGTCGGAAATTGGAATAATCGGAGTAATCACGTGGATAAATTCGACCAAGCCATTATTAATGAATTAAGAAAAAATGCCCGTCAGAGCATCTCTTATATTGCTGAGCAGGTAAGTTTATCTCGTAGTGCTGTGACTGAGCGTATTAAGCGTCTTGAGAAAAATGGCACCATTCGTGGTTATCAAGTGTTATTGAGCGAATCACAGAAGCAAGGCGTCTGCGCCTATTTTGAAATTGAGCGCACCTGTGCACGAAGTAATGAAATCATTCCGACTTTTCAAGCCATTCCTGAAATTCAAACCTGCTTTGGGATCAGCGGTAACATGGATTTACTGGTATTTGTTAAACCTAAAAACATCAGTTGGGCACGTTCTCAGGCTTAGATAAAATTACCGACAAACAAAGCTGTCGTTACTCTGTTTGTTGATAACAAGGCGAAACTTGTAGCAAGTAGTTGTGCTACTTGCAAAAGGTTCAACGCCGTTAGGGGCAATTTTAGCAAGCTTGTGAGCGTGAAGCGATTCACTTAATGGGTGAACCAACAAAAAAGAAATGTCTTTATTATTTATCAGGTTAATATCTAGCTTAGCGTTCAACTGATGTTTTTAGGTTAAATCTGTCTCCATGCAACGTCTGCATGAAATTCGTGAATTTATTGATGCCCAAGACACCATAAAGTCGATTAAGACTCATGTGGTGATGAGTGAGTGGATTAATAATTTGGGGCAATGAATGAATTAAAGACATACATATAATACCCGTTGTAATTATATTGATGCCTATTTTTTAATTATTTTCTATGTTCTGAGTTTTTCTTTTTTTGTTGATAAAACCAAAATCTTTTCGGGCCAGCTGTTCTAGGCATTTTTATCCTTAAATTTAAATGTTGTTATAACAGGAATTAACTCATAACACGGTTAATTTGTTGTTTTAAGATCGACAATGAGCGTTATGAATGGTGTTTTACCGCTATTAAATACTCTAACTGTATTAAAAAATGCAGTAATTGGAGAGAAAATAACTTGATAGGTGTTTGAGTAGATGGGTATGAAAGTGGTAAAGGTTTCAATAAAATCGGCAGTAATTGCTTACTGCCGAAATGCAACTTACATTGCTATAACATTTGCAGCTTGAGGACCTTTTTGGCCTTGCTCAATGTCGAAAGATACTTCTTGACCTTCAGCTAGAGTTTTAAACCCTTCAGAAGCAATTGAACGGAAGTGAACAAAAACATCAGCACCGCCATTGCTTTGAGAAATGAAGCCGAAACCTTTTTCTTCGTTAAACCACTTTACTGTACCAGTTGTTTTATTAGACATGATGTGTCCCTTATATAAATAATTAATGATTGTTGCTAGATGCTTGAATTATTGAGAGTGACAATAAAGATAAGGTAAACACAGAGGACGACGACAATTACGAAGAAACTCTTAGGGTATTACGATGTACTTGATGTTTCATTAATAACTCTGAACAACAGAGCGAGGCGAATAGTACACTAATTAAACTCAGTGTAAAGATATATTTTAATCTTAATTGCTATATGCCTTTTTCTTTCAAGACTATTTTTTCTCTAAAACCTCATAAATTCAAGCACCTTTCTGCTTTTCACTGTTTACAAAAAAGCACCGGCCTAGGCGGTGCTTATTCATCAAATCGAGATCAGTACTTACGCTGCCATACAAGCCTTCAGCTTTTTCATAGCGCTTTTTTCAAGCTGACGAATACGCTCAGCAGAAACATTATATTGTGCTGCTAAGTCATGTAAGGTTGATTTGTCTTCATTCAACCAACGAGCTTGTAAGATGTGTTGACTACGCTCATCAAGGGTTTTAATGGCTGACAGTAGTCGCGCTTGCGCTTGTGATTCCCAATTGTCTTTCTCAATGGTTTGAGCGAGATCTGAGCTGTGATCTTCTAGATACTGCACAGGTGCAAAATCAGTAGAGTCATCATCATTATCAGAGGCTAAATCAAACGCCGGATCTTGCGCCGCCATACGAGATTCCATCTCAAGTACATCTTTTCTTGAAACCCCAAGATTGTCTGCCACCATGGACACTTCATCGTCACTGAACCAACCTAAACGCTTTTTCGCTTTACGCAGATTAAAAAACAGTTTGCGCTGTGCTTTAGTTGTCGCCACTTTCACAATACGCCAGTTTTTCAGTACGAATTCATGAATTTCAGCCTTGATCCAATGCACTGCAAAAGATACGAGACGAACACCAACGGTTGGATCAAAACGCTTAACCGCTTTCATCAAACCAATGTTGCCCTCTTGAATTAAATCCGCTTGTGGTAAACCATAACCAGAATAGCCTTTCGCTACATGTACCACAAAGCGTAGGTGAGACATAATAAGCTTTTTAGCCGCTTGTAAATCACCCGTTTCATGCAAACGTTTGGCAAGCTCATATTCCGTCTGCGCATCCAGCATCGAAATGCCATTTACTGACTGAACATAAGATTCTAGGCTACTACTCCCTCTGGGAACTGCCATCAATGCCATCGAATGTTGTTTTTGGGTCATTTAAGTAAGCTCCTAAATGAAATTAAAAAAGGTGAACAATAAAAAACTCGAATTGAACAATATTCATTATTTGACAAAATATGTCAACCTTCAAGTTAAATCTTATTAATTACGATTCATATTGAGACGAACTCTTATATGACTTTTCCATGTAAAGAAAGTTCACTCAACTTATCGCGGTTCAATGGCTTTTAAATGTTGACGAACCGACAAGTACGCTCCTAACCACCCTAAAAAAGCCGCAAATAACATCAATAGACCACACTCGCTTAGCGATAACATGGAGAGCGATATTGGCGAATCATAAAGTTGCAATAAACCGACTAGCGCCCCATCAAGATACCACACCAAACTTTGCACTATGATGACAGCCATTCCACCCGCCACAATTCCCAGCCAAATGCCAGAATATAAGAATGGTCTTTGAATGAAAGCATCAGTCGCCCCCACCAGCTTCATAACCTCAATTTCTCGTTGTCGATTCATAATCGACAAGCGTATGGTATTACCAATCACTAACGTCACAGCCAAAATAAGCAGCAAGGCTACGGCAAACACCGCTCGTTGAATAATGGTAACAATGGCTTGCAAGCGTTGTAACCATTCAATATCCAAACGCCCAAAGCTTACTTGTGACTCTTGTTCTAAGCGTTTTAGCAAGGCTTTAGCCTTGGTTGGACTAGAAGCTTGATTGGTTGGCGTTACACTGACAACAGCCGGAAGTGGGTTTTCATCCAAATAAGCTAACGCATCCCCAAACCCCGATAAGGCTTGGAACTCATCCAGTGCTTGTTTACGACTAATGTAATGCACGTCACTGACATCAGGATCGGACTTGATCCGAGTTAATAAGGATTGAATACTGGCATCACTGCGCGGAACATCAATAAATAATGAAATTTGAGCCGCATTATCCCAAGAATTAGTGATCACTGCTGCGTTTTTGACGAGCACTTGCAAAGCCGCAGGCAAACTTAAACTCACGCCGAGCACTATCATGGTCATCAATGAAGATACTGGCGTTCGCCATATTTCACCGATACTGGCTAAGGCTTGCTGAACGTGGCGAATGAAAAACATCACGATTCGCCCCGACAATGGCAGCTTGCTGTGATTAAGGGCATTAAGGGTAGCGGTTGATTTAGTCATGCTCCCCTCCTAACATTCGACCTTGTTTTAATGTCAGAGTGCGATATCTCATTCGAGCAATAAGCCCCAAGTCGTGGGTAGCAATTAATACACTGGTTCCAACATCGTTAAGGATTTCAAAAAGCCTTAGAATGTCCATGGAGAGTTTAGGATCTAAATTACCCGTAGGCTCATCAGCCAGCAATAATGATGGCTTATTAACAATCGCCCGAGCAATTCCCACCCGCTGACGTTCACCACCCGATAACATGATAGGAAGATGTTTTTCTTTACCCATTAGCCCCACCATATCGAGGGCGCCAGCGACACGTTTTTTAATATCCCCCATGGAATAACCTTCGATGATCAAAGGCAGTGCGACATTGTCAAATACGCTTTTATCCATGAGTAAATGATGATCTTGGAAGATCATACCGATATTTCGACGAAAATAAGGGACTTGCTTACGCTTGAGCTTGGCAACGTCATAGTCATTAACGATGACTCGACCTGCACTGGCTCGCTCAATTACGGTGATGAGTTTAAGCAAAGTACTTTTACCTGCACCCGAGTGCCCTGTTAAAAACGCCATTTCTCCAGAACCTAAACTAAAGTCCACCTGAGTTAAGGCTTTTTGACCGCTGGGATAAACTTTGCTTACCTGCTCAAACTCAATCATAGTATTCCGTTATTATCGCTGCCCAATGTGTTAAATGAATTAAACCTAGCTAAAAGCAATAGCATTCATTGGTCTATTGTTGATCAGATGTTTGCTCTTCTTGATTAAACAGCGCATCAATAAAGTCTTTAGCATCAAAAGCACGAAGATCATCTATTTGTTCACCAACACCAATATGACGAATTGGAATTGAGAACTTATCGGCAATCGCAAAGATCACCCCGCCTTTCGCCGTACCATCAAGCTTGGTTAACGTAATGCCTGTAACGCCCACTGCATCTTGGAACAATTGTGCCTGACTGATGGCATTTTGCCCAGTGCTGGCATCTAAGGTCAACATCACTTCATGTGGTGCGTTCACATCTTGCTTTTTCATTACACGCACGACTTTCTTCAACTCTTCCATCAAGTGAGATTTGTTTTGCAAGCGCCCTGCAGTATCGGCAATCAGTACATCAGCGCCGCGCGCTTTCGCCGCTTGCAACGCATCAAACAAGACTGAAGCACTGTCTGCGCCCGTATGCTGGGCGATAACAGGGATTTCGTTACGTTGCCCCCAAACCTGTAACTGCTCAACCGCGGCGGCACGGAAGGTATCACCTGCCGCTAACATCACCGATTTACCTTGGCTTTGGTATTGTTTGGCTAACTTACCAATGGTGGTGGTTTTACCGACACCGTTAACGCCTACCATTAAGATAACAAAGGGTCCATCTTGACCTTCAGGCACTTCTGGTACCAGTGGTACTGATACCGGCTCAATCGTTTGCTGCATTTCATCTCGAAGCAGTTCATATAAAGCTTCGCCATCTTTAAGCTGTTTACGAGAAGCCTGTTGCGTCAAGCTATCAATTAAACGTGTAGTAGTTTCGACGCCAACATCAGCAATCAATAATTGCTCTTCGAGCTCTTCAAACAGCTCATCATCAATCTTTTTGCCTTTAAATAAGCCAATAAAACCGCTACCAATGTTTTCACTGGTACGTTGCAAGCCACGTTTTAGACGCGCAAAAAAACCTTCTTTTTTCGGCTTTTTTTGAGGTTCAGGCTGAGCTTCGGCTGTTGGCTCTGGCTCTGGCTCTGGCTCTGGCTCTGGCTCTGGCTCTGGCTCTGGCTCTGGC
>NZ_JBWQOG010000014.1:0-104362 GCF_056591735.1 Parashewanella sp. 2210YD4-3
GCTTTGACAATAAATATACCGAGCATGGGGAATATAAAAGTAGCATGCGTTGTTTGCATGCATCATTTCCCATGTGGAGTAAGGCTTTTTTTGTATTGGTTTTTATAGCTTTATTCCCAACGGGTGCATTCTGTATCTGTTTTGCAAATTATCCCTTTAGATTAAATTTCATTAGATTGCTCCTCAGACTCTATTTTTCATAGAAAATATCTTTCTTATTGAATAAATCTTCTGCTAGAACTAATTCCAAGGCTTACAGCTCGTATAATCACAAGCTAATCCTACGATGGTGTATACAGGTCCTATGTATATCGTTTTATTAGAATCAACATTTTTAACAATGATGTTAAATGATTCAGTGTTGTCAAAAAAATATGAAGGCAATATATTTCCTGGGGCAATCGTTTGACTTGGAGCCCCCTCCTTTAATTGTGTGGTAATGCTGGCATGGGAATTTTTATTGTATATCGGCATACATGCTTTAATATTGGGATCATAAGCCATTTGATAGTCACAATACGCTTGCCCTGAATTAAAGGTTATAAAATTATTCTCAGGTAATGCATTCTGGATTGTTGGCGTATTCGGATAACAATTCGATGAAAGGCATATCGTTGCCACTATAAATAAACTTTTACCTTGCATGACATTCTGACCTTTCACTATTTCCAAGGTTTACAGCTAGTGTAATCGCACTTGATCCCAATCATGTCATAGACAGGCCCTGTATAAATCACTTTATTCGCAACGGCATTAGTGACAACAATATTGAATGAATCTTTTTCATGGTAATAATCAATAGTAAAAACAGTACCGGGTACAACAGGCACTAGGTTGCCCGTTTCTTTCGTTTTAACATTGAGAAAAGCCTGACTGTTTTGATTGTAAATTGGCATACATGATTTCACATTTGGATTGTTACTTATCAAGTTATCGCAAAATTCCTGCCCTGATTTGTAATTCGCGAAGTTGGTTACTGTAACTGTTTGTTGTGTTGTCTGTGTATCTTGTGCATAACTACAGGCTGACGTAACTATTGCTGCGATAAATAGTATTGAACGAGTATTCATTTTTATTCCCCAATTTTTAACGCTTTTAATTAGCACCGTAGACCTGACCTGCTTAACTGTGGCTTAACAGTGATACGTATATTTTTAACTAATGGAATGGTTGCTTGATTCTCAAGTCATAACGAATCGCTGATTGATAATTTCAGTTTGAACTATGGCAATGTAAACAAATACAAAGTTAAAGCCATCCGATAAAAATAAGTCCATGACTCTGTAACATAAAAATAGTTAACCCATTGATTTTGTTGTAGTGGCATATACGTGTCATATGATATTTTGATGCCATGTCATATGACTGACCTTTCTGATTTAGATGATCTATTTAGTCTAAGGGCTAGGCATACGCTTACAAGGAAATGGATATGAGTAATGAAGTACAATTCAAAGGCAATGAACTTTTAACAGAGGGCTACACATTTGCGTTTGATGTGAAAGGAATAAAAATTTCGACTTGGGGATCGGGCTGGACAGGGAAAGAAGTTATAAAAGTTGATGGTGAGGTTGTGAGCGAAAAGCGCTCCTATCGACGTAAATCGCTGCATCAGTTTGATATTGATAATGTTACTTACGAAATTGAATTTAATATGATTAATATTCTCAAGGGGCATTTAGAGTGTACATTAGTAGAAAACGGCACACATGTTGATACACAGGCAATTGCTTATAAGTATCCAAAAGGTTCCCAAAGGCAATCCAAAAAACAATTAATAAAAACGTTTCTTATTTGGCTTATGGTTGGATTTGCCTCAGGCATATTGTTGGGATTTATTACAGAAACGTTTTTCAGTTAATGGACTAGGGAAGTAATAACGTGGATGTTAATGCAAAAACAATCAAAGAATATCGATTAGCAAAAGGCTGGACTCAACAACATTTAGCTGACGTTTGTGGTGTCAGTTTACGCACCATCCAACGTGTTGAGCGTTATGGAAACGCTTCAAACGATACGGCAATGGGAATAGCATCAGCGTTCGATGTTGAAATCTCTATGATAGTGAAATTAACCAGTAATAAACCGATGATTTCTGAAGTTATAGGAAAGAGGACTAACTATTGGTTAATTGGTTTGTCATTATTTACGGGGGTAATTTTGGGTGCAGGCCTAACATTAAGCCTAAGTTAAAGGAATACATTAAATGCATAAGTTATTGTTCTATTTCATTATGGCCATAGGATTCATAGGTATTACAGGGTATAACTTAGGATACTTTGTGTTTAATCCAAACGATCCAACGTCAGACTGGATCGATATCACTAAAGCTGTATTTTCAGTTTTAGGGGCAGGCTATTTTTTAAATCGCCTACGAAACTACATACAACAGCAACAAAATTAACCACAAATACTGAAAAACAGCTATTGAGTCAGTACAATGGCTGTTATTTGCCAATATTAGTCATTATGACATCAAGCCAAATTTCGTTACTTCCATATAATACGCTGGGACTAAACCAATCCTGTACTGAACTGTTGACTATCACTAGTGAAGCAGAGTTGGAGAAGCAACTTAAAAAGCTTTCTATGAAACCATCACCTTGGTTTGTGCTAGGTGGTGGTAGTAACCTTGTGTTGTGTGAAGATTTTAATGGTGTTGTGTTAAAGATAAATCTCAAAGGCATTGTCCATGCTGAGGATGAAAGATTCCATTTTCTATCTATCGCCGCAGGGGAAGATTGGCACCAATTAGTGGAGTATTGCTTAGAGCATGAGATCGATGGGCTTGAGAATCTTGCGCTCATTCCCGGTACTGTTGGCGCAGCACCAATACAGAATATCGGGGCTTATGGGGTTGAGTTTTGTCAGCTGTGTGATTGGGTTGAATTTATGGATGCCACCACGCAATTGGTTACAAGGTTAACGGCTGAAGAGTGTCAGTTTGGGTATCGGGATTCTATCTTTAAGCAAGAACTTAAAGGGAAAGTTGTGATCACCCAAGTGGGTTTGAAATTGAGTAAAAACTGGCAGCCAGTTTTGAATTATGGTCCTTTGCAGCAGCTTGATCAGAATACGGTGACGGCACGAGAAATATTTGACCTAGTTTGTCAGGTTAGGCAACAAAAACTGCCCGATCCTAAGGTATTGGGGAATGTCGGCAGCTTTTTTAAAAATCCTATCGTGAGTGTCGAACGATTTAAGAATTTACATGCACGCTTTCCTGATATTGTGGCTTATCCTCATAATAATGATATGAAACTGGCGGCTGGCTGGTTAATTGATAAAGCGGATCTGAAAGGTTATCGCATAGGTAAAGCGGCGGTTCACGATAAACAAGCATTGGTTTTGGTCAATTGCGGACAAGCGACGGGTGAGGATATTATTAAACTTGCTCGTAATATTATTGAGCGGATCAAACACACCTTTGGCGTTGAGTTAGAGCCAGAGCCACGGTTAATCGGACAACACGGGGAGATCACTATTCATGGCTGAACAATGGCAACGTCGTAGACAAATCTTAACGGCATTGAGTCATCATCAAGGCTTTATTTCGGGTGAAGCATTAGCGAATCAGCTGGGGGTAAGCCGGATGACCATCAGTAATCATATTGATGCACTTGAAGCGCTTGGTGTAGAGATCTTCAGCGTAAAAGGTAAAGGCTATAAGTTACAGAAGCCCGTCCCCTTGATGGATGCAACTGAGTTACTGAAAGGGATCCAAAGTCGTTGTTTTTATTTTGATGAAATTGATTCCACTAACAGCTTTGTTATGAAGCATGCTAATGAATTGAACTCTGGTGATATCTGTATTGCTGAACATCAAACGGCTGGCCGAGGTCGTCGAGGTCGAAATTGGGTGTCGCCCTATGGAAGCCACTTTTATGGTTCATTATTTTGGAATTTCGAAAAAGGTATTGCACAAGCGATGGGGTTATCACTCGTCGTTGGCTGCTCTTTGGTTACTGCTTTAGAACAATTAGGAGTTGATGGCTTAGCCGTAAAATGGCCAAACGATGTTTACCTTAATGGTAAAAAACTGGCTGGGATCTTAGTCGAAATGTCTGGGCAAGCGGATGGTGAATGCCAAATCGTTGTGGGTGTTGGTGTTAATTTTGTGATGCCATCCAATTCAGCGGAACAAATTGACCAACCTTGGTCAGACTTAACCAATGCGGACTTATCCAGTAAAACGGCTTTTGCTATTGCCTTTCATCAGCAGTTAGTCAGTGACCTCAAAGTGTTTGAATCACATGGACTCAAGCCGTTTTTATCTCGTTGGCAGCAAACGGATTTATATCACGGCCAAGTTATTCGCCTTGAAATGGCCGATAACTACGTTGAAGGTATTTGTCGTGGTATTGATGAACAGGGTGGAATCTTGTTAGAAACTGGTGGTGAGTTGAAGTCGTTTGTTGGAGGGGAAATTAGCCTCAGGTCAAAAACAGGGAGCAATAGTGCGATATAAAGTAATGTTAATTCAATCTATAGGCGTGAGTTAATGTGTGTTGAATACACTTATAGTATTTAGCCCTACAGAGCAAGTACGATGGCAGTTAGCAATGATCATTGCAATCAACCACCAAGTTATGATCAGGTTCCCAAGAAAAGCGTTGATGCTCTCCGCTGGCAAGCTTTCCGCTTCGTTGATTGTTTTAGTGAACCTTACAGATCGGAAAACAAGCAATTTTATAAGGATTTTATTCGACTTTTAGATGCCGGCTCACCTACACAACGCCGAGAATTGGCTGAATTTTTTGGCGAATTAGTAACTAATGATTGTTTTGATGATGTTCTAGATACACTAACAACTGATCAATTATTTGAGCTTATACTGATACGACCTGAACTTTTATCGGTTGTTTTATTTGAGCTTTTTGAACCGAATACTGCGTATGAAAGGGAGCGACTTCCAGCTGAAAAAAAAGCGAAGATACAATCACTGTTACTCAAGGTTTGTGACTTCTTCCCACGTTCGGGTGGACTGAATAAGCGATGTTCTGAATCTATGAGGAGCTTGACTCAGCGTGCTCATGAGCAAAGAACGATTCCTAGTGTAGACTCCCGTTATTACTATCAAGTTTTCTCATTGACTTTAGATGAATTAGAACAAGTCAATCAAGCGTTTCCTGAATTCGCTCACTCCCTATTTTTATGGGCATTAAACGGAGCTCCTGAACACGAAATTAATGTTCTTTATAACTTGCTTATACTTGGAGAAGTCAATGAGAAATCTTCGTTAAACTCGGCGATGACTCTATTTCAATTACACCGCAGTAAGCTCAAGTTTTTATCAAATGAGTCATACGATGAGCTTGGAACGTTTTTATTGAACCACTCAACATTGGTTCCTACCGAAACCCAATTGATGCCAACAGAAAGATCTAGAACAAACAATCCTATTATCAAATTGGCTAGTCTTTTTTCTTTCGTTCAGACACAGATGCCAGGTAAACCGGTTCCGTTTCCCAGTGCAGAGCAAATGAATAATTTAGCACTTGTAATAACTACTCTTGTTGAGATCGAACCTGATTCGAAATTTGTAAGGAAATATTTTGGTTTATGCTGTCGCGTCATTCAGGAAAGGTTGAAACATACCGATGTTTCGGATGGCTTTGTGCTCTGTGATAGCAATGGGGGGGCAGAAATTGAATTGATTGAAAAGAAAAATATAGAGCTGTTATGTGAAGCAGGGTTACGCTGTTTTGCAATATATCAAAGCGTAATGGCGAAAGGCCAAACTGAATTTCTGAAAATAACAGAGGTGTCAAAGCCGTTATTCGAGCAAATAGAGGAAAAACTTTGTTTACTAGCAGATGGCGACTTGAGTTACATAAGATCTTTTGCGCAAAAATTGAATATCAAATTCGTCAAATTAAATGCCCAACTCGAAAAAAAACAAAAAGTAGAACTGGCGCTCAAAAAAAAGTTGCTTACACAGCCCTATTCTTTGCTTAGAGATCCATATCCAGAAAAAATAGTACGTGAGGTAGTGCAGGAAAACCCTGATCATTTTACACCTACAGAGTTGGTTGCGTTTTCAATTAAACAAGGTGCCAAACTTTCTGAGGATTTTTATCAATGTCTTCCCATATACATTTATTTGCAAATAGTACCATTTCAACCTGAGTTACTTGAAAGGTTAGCCTCTGATAAACCCCTTCGAATAAGAGATCGATTAGCCCTAGCTAGAGCTTGTCATTGTGATGAAAAAAATGCGATGGCTTTGTTGTCACACCCTGTTGCAGCCAAACAAATTGGGTTTGAAGTAAAAGCCTTTGTTGCCTGCCAGTGGCCTAGTTTAGCTGAGAAGGTTTGGGATGAAATCCCTGCCGCAAAGTTGAGTTATTTGGATAGGGATCAGCAATGGGATATTGTGCAAGGGATGGTATTTTTATGTTGCCAACCAAGCATCGCACAGGCCTTTATCGCTAAAATGAAACCATATTATGATTCTGGTCACCCAAAACTATACAAAATATTAGCGATGATCCAAATAAGGTTCCCTGCTTTATTGAGTGAGTTGGTGTTGAGTCAGGAAGATAGAGATGAGATTGACCGTTATGTAAAGACTTATTCTCGGTTTAGCCAAGAGATGCCTGCATCATTAGCGTTAGATAAGTTCAGAGGGTTAAATTACGCGGATAGCCATCGGTCTGATACTGGTGGATGTCTAGTTGGTGATTTTTATTGTCAAAATAAAATGTTAGATGCTTTACGTTCTAAGGGCGCAGAACTGTCAGTTATTCAAACCAGTATATCGGAGTATTGCCATTTTGGGTTAGCCATTCATTATGCTCGTTGGTGTGCTAAGCATAGCGAACCTGCAGATTTTCTGCGTTATGCAGAACTAAGAGAGCCTTATGGCTACTTTGCTCTATCCGCAGAAGTCTATAGCAAAAACTACTGGACTTATATAAGTAAACAATACCATTTGGGGAAAGTAACTGACGTTGATTTAGAGTTTTCATCGTTGTTTGCAATGTTAAAGCAAGAAAGAGTTTGTGTTGTTTTTGAAGATTTCGATCAAGATTGCTGTGCTAGTTTGTATTTAGAAACTGAGATAAAAAAAGGCACTGCTGTTGAGTGTTATAATGTTCATTTATTTTGTCCTGAAAAAGGGCTGTTATATTGCTGGAAAGGTATAAAACTCGATGACTCAATGTTTACAGAGAGTCTACAAAAAGCGCTAAGTGACCATTTTAACTATAGATCTGATGGTGAGCGTAGGCTTAAACGCTGCATTAGTAGGCTTAATTATGCAGGAGTACCATTAAAATCCATGCCATTTGTGGAAAGTTTGCCACAAGACTTCACTAACAACATATAACCGTTATGGTATTTAAACGAATAACACTTTTTAATCACTATTTTCTCAATAACACCTGATTCATCAAGTGATCTTCCCCTTTACGTAAAATCAAATGTGCCCGTTCACGCGTGGGTAAAATATTATTGAGAAGATTTGGGCCATTAATGCTTTCCCAAATGTTTTCAGCAATATCAGTCGCGGCTGCATCATTAAGGCTGGCGTAATGGTTAAAGTACGAATTCTTATTAGCAAAAGCGCCACTTCTAAATTGTAGGAAGCGATCAACATACCATTTCTTCAATAAGTCGTAATCGGCATCTACATAAATAGAGAAATCGACAAAATCTGAGACGAAAGGCCGATGATCTGGCGTTTCAGTATCTAGCCCCGTTTGTAAAACATTAAGCCCTTCTAAAATTAAGATGTCAGGTTGGTCGACTTCTAAAAATGTATCAGGTAAACGGTCATAACTGATATGCGAATATAAAGGCGCTTTGACTTTAGACTTGCCCGATTTTACATCAGAGATGAAATCAATGAGCATCTTCATATCGTAACTTTCAGGGAAACCCTTTCTCTGCATTAAACCTTTTTGCTTCAAATCTTTTAGGGGATACAAAAAGCCGTCAGTAGTGACTAGTTCAACTTTGGGGTGCTCTGGCCAATGCTGTAATAACGCTTGCAGAATACGAGCCGTTGTACTTTTACCAACGGCGACACTGCCCGCAATGCTAATAATATATGGAGTTTTAGGGGAAGTATGCTCAAGGAATTCACCCAAAACCTGACTGCGCTGCTGCTTTGATTGAACGATTAGGTTAAGCAAGCGACTCATTGGCAGATAAATATCGGTGACTTCTGATAATGACAGTCTCTCATTAATTCCTTTTAGCTTTTCTAGGTCTGTTTCGGTTAATGTCAATGGAACGGCATTACGTAGCTGACGCCATTGTTGACGCTGAAATGCGAAATACAGTGCCTGATAAGCCGATTGAGCAGAAATCATTGAAGTTCCAACTAACAGTAAATAATAAGAAAAACTTGTCGCACCTTACCTTATTCATTTCATGGCGACAATTTTTTTGAAACGTTAACGGCTATAGGTATGTAAGACTTTTGGGTTGAGGTGAAATATTCAGCAATATTTAAGGTTTAAGCCGAAAAAAGCAACATTTAACACTTTTTTTGCGAATTTTTGCAATTTGCTATTGCACTTAGTGCGACATTTACCTAATATCCGACTCCGAAATGATGCGCCGGCATAGCTCAGTTGGTAGAGCAACTGACTTGTAATCAGTAGGTCCCGAGTTCGACTCTTGGTGCCGGCACCATTGATGGAGGGGTTCCCGAGTGGCCAAAGGGATCAGACTGTAAATCTGACGGCTCCGCCTTCGAAGGTTCGAATCCTTCTCCCTCCACCATTTCATTCTTCTAGGTAGTTGGTAGCCTTATTTAGGTTGCGCGGGCGTCGTATAATGGTATTACTCCAGCCTTCCAAGCTGATAACGCGGGTTCGATTCCCGCCGCCCGCTCCATTTTCAAGTTGCTGATATGGCTCAGTTGGTAGAGCGCACCCTTGGTAAGGGTGAGGTCGGCAGTTCGAATCTGCCTATCAGCACCAGCCTCTATATGCAAGCTTCCATTACCTTGAAACTAAAAATTGTTCGATGCAAAATTACTGCGTCGAAGTTTTGCTATATATAAATATTGACTTTCACTACCTTAAATTAGGTTGAACTGAGGCATATCATGGCTAAAGAAAAATTTGAACGTAGCAAACCGCACGTTAACGTTGGTACTATCGGTCACGTTGACCACGGTAAAACTACTCTAACCGCAGCGATCTCACACGTTTTAACTAAAAAGTTTGGTGGTGACGTTAAAGACTTCGCACAAATCGATAACGCTCCAGAAGAGCGTGAGCGCGGTATTACCATTAATACTTCTCACATCGAGTATGACACAGAAACTCGTCACTACGCGCACGTAGACTGCCCAGGTCACGCGGATTATGTTAAAAACATGATCACTGGTGCTGCACAGATGGACGGCGCAATTCTTGTTGTTGCTTCTACTGACGGTCCAATGCCACAAACTCGTGAGCACATCCTGCTTTCACGTCAGGTTGGCGTACCTTTCATCATCGTATTCATGAACAAATGTGACATGGTTGACGATGAAGAGCTTCTAGAGCTAGTAGAAATGGAAGTTCGTGAACTTCTATCTGAATATGAATTCCCAGGTGATGACCTACCAGTTATCCAAGGTTCTGCACTAGGCGCACTAAACGGTGAAGCACAGTGGGAAGAGAAAATTCTTGAGCTAGCTAACGCTCTTGATACTTACATTCCAGAGCCAGAGCGTGCAATCGACGGTGCGTTCATTCTTCCAATCGAAGACGTATTCTCAATCCAAGGCCGTGGTACTGTTGTAACTGGTCGTGTTGAGCGCGGTATCATCAAAGTTGGTGATGAAGTAGAAATCGTAGGTATCAAAGATACTACAGTTACTACTTGTACTGGTGTTGAAATGTTCCGTAAGCTGCTTGACGAAGGTCGTGCAGGTGAGAACTGCGGTGTACTACTACGTGGTACTAAGCGTGATGAAGTTGAGCGTGGTCAAGTATTGGCACAGCCTGGTTCAATCACTCCACACACCACTTTCGAATCAGAAGTATACGTACTTTCGAAAGAAGAAGGTGGACGTCACACTCCATTCTTCAAAGGCTACCGTCCACAGTTCTACTTCCGTACAACTGACGTAACAGGTACTATCGAGCTACCAGAAGGCGTAGAAATGGTAATGCCAGGTGACAACATCAAGATGGTTGTTACTCTAATCTGCCCAATCGCGATGGACGAAGGTTTACGCTTCGCAATCCGTGAAGGTGGTCGTACCGTTGGTGCTGGTGTTGTAGCTAAAATCGTTGAGTAATATCGACATTTAGTTAAACACAGAAAAAGGTCGCGGTATGCGGCCTTTTTTAATGCCTGTAATTTAAGATAAACAGTACGACCAGTTTCACTAGAAGGGTGAGCGCGTTAAGGTTTTCAGCCCAATGGCTGAAAAATAGCAGGCGAACGCCGCTTGGCTCTGGCAAGTGGCCGGAGGTCGTGTTTTACTGTTGGTGCTGGTGTTGTAGCTAAAATCGTTGAGTAATATCGACATTTAGTTAAACACAAAAAAGGTCGCTCGGGCGGCCTTTTTTTATGCCTATTTGACTGAACAGATTAATTAATATTAATTTTCAGAAGATATATAAAAAGTGTTCATATTCAGTTTATAAGCTATTCCAATCTAAGATATTAGTTATTATCTGTTGGGTACATTACTGATAAACGCCAATATTCAGCCGTATAGATAATTGGTAGGAGGGAGTATGGCCGTTGCTGGACCAAACTCTTGTGCATTTACTGTTTACTGGGATATCACATCTCCAAGAGATCCGTATAAAGCATTAACTAATGCAGCTTTAGATGCCATCGAAACAACTAAATACCAAGGAAATACACTGACAGTCGAATTCATACAAGGAAAACTCATTGAAGAGGAAGATGTTGCTTTTCTATGGGATAAATCAGGAAAATTGTTGAAAGCGTGGATAGGGTTCTGGGAGATCAAAAAAAGCGGCATGATGGCTGCTATTGTAAAAGATTATAATTCACAACGCCCAATTGTAAGTGCGCAGATTACTGTAAATGAACCTGTTCAAACACCAACAAGACAAGTACCAGCAGCGGAAACAGAAACTAACCTAGTAGTTGAATATTCGATAAGGCCTCTTACTCCCGATTCACCCATAGCGTTTCATACACCTCCGCAACAAGTAAGTGATGTAGAGGATAATCAACAAAGCGATGAAGAGGACAATCCGTCCCCTGTTAATCCGCAAGCTGCTGTTAACAGCAATTGTGCTCCAGTAAAAACCAATGTATCTACTCAATCTTCTGGTGCAGATAAACAAGAACCGCCGGATCTGCCACTATCATTAGACGAAGCTGTTGAGCGTGTTCCCTCTACAAGTGTTCCGCCAGTTAAGCCAGCACGTCATCAGCAAAAATCGACAGAATCCAATGTATAAATGAACAAATATTAATATGCTGACTAACAAATGCGGTGTATTGCTTGAAATATAGCTTTTGTATTTAAAAGACACCTTTAAATCAGGTGGTTACGGTGTAGTTGATGGCAAACAAAAATTAATTATACCTGTGAGAGAGCCAAGAGTAAGGTGTCAGACTTTAGTTCAACAGAGAATATTGAATTTGAAATAGGAGTCTCAGATGGCAGTAGAAAGACAAGATAGTAACCAGCAACTTCCTCCTCAACAATATGACAATGAACCTCCCCATAGACCGGGCAGTAATCAAAGTAGCCAAAGTAATAGCCCTCAACACAGCCCTGTTGCTCTTCGTAGAAACAATAATTTACAAGCTGACGCTGCCGATCAGACACAAATATATTACGGCACGAACCGTTCGAAAAATTTAGAGCATTCGATCAAAGGTTATGAAGTTAAAAACTTGGGAAGCTATGACACACCTGTTGCACGCTGGGTTAAAGAAAGATACTGGGTGTTTTTTACTCGCTATAGATTACAAGTAGACGACGCTAAGCTACAGACAATTGCAGATTTAAATACAGTAAAAGGGGTCGACCAAAATGTGACGGCTAGAGTGTGGGTACAAGTGCGAAATGAACAAGGTAGAGATACGGCTAAGCGTGCACTAGTGATGAACTTTAAGTTTCAACCTAATGGTTCAGTACAGACAGTGGCTTCGGTCAGAAATTTCTTCGCATCATTGTTTGATATCTACGAGTTTAGAGAGCAGATGTTAAAGGCCTGTCATAGAAGGAACGATCTTAATCCTGATAAGCCGTTACTGGAAATTCGACCTCGAAATCGACAGATCCAAGAAAATCAGCCACAAAATTAATATAATTTTTTGTTTGAGAGCCGTTTAATTAGGCGACCGTTAAGGCACTTCATCGAGTGGAGTGCCCTATATTGAGCTTAACCCATGCTCCGATAATGGCTTAAAAATAGCTCGGTAGTGGTTTTCGTTAATCGTCGCATCTCAATAAGGCTAACCTTGGGTTTTATACCCATTAGCTGTGGCCCCTTTGATCTTACCTTTATTGAAACAGGGGTGTATAACAAGCGTTGGAGCAAAGTGTACAAGCACATATAGA
This sequence comes from Parashewanella sp. 2210YD4-3, assembly GCF_056591735.1. Lineage (NCBI taxonomy): Bacteria > Pseudomonadati > Pseudomonadota > Gammaproteobacteria > Alteromonadales > Shewanellaceae > Parashewanella > Parashewanella sp. 2210YD4-3. The sequence continues at coordinate 12,506 of NZ_JBWQOG010000014.1, forward strand.
TTTGAAAGGGAAAGTTATGATGCCCATTCATAACAGCACCTTCGATTTAGCCTTACACGATTGGCATGAACCTCTAGACAGAGTACTAGATGAAAGTGATGTTTAAGGGCGTTCTCAATCAAAAATCTGCCTGAGAACGCTCGCTAATCATTTAGAAAATCTTACCGCTTTGTTTAACTTGTTGCTTATCGATTCTACTTGGTGTGGCTTCACCTGAAACCAATGGCTGGCTTGCCATTGCGACCGTTTTAACCACTTGGGTTAAGGACTTCAAATCTAAGGTAGATACATCATCAGTGGACTGATGGTAGTGTTCATCCTTGTCGATTTGAGTGCTACTAAAGCTATGCGCTGGAACCCCAAGTCGGGCCAACGTTGCATTGTCTGAACGATAGAATAAATTTTGTTTTGGATAGGGATCAGGGTAAATTTCAGTATTCAGGGATTTCAGTGACTGGTTCATGATTTGAGCAAGATCAGAACGTTCGTATCCCGTCATCCACAATTTACCGGCACCAAACTTTGATGGTTTGCCAATCATTTCAAGGTTGATCATTGCAACGATGTTATTAGGGTCAATGTGCGTTGAAAAATATTTTGAGCCAAAGCCCCCAATTTCTTCAGCACCAAAAGCCACGAACATCAAATCGCGTTTATTATTCCCTAAAGCAGCAAAGTGCTTGGCTAGGCTGATGATCCCTGATACGCCAGAAGCGTTATCATCGGCGCCATTGAAAATGGTTTCTTTATCGCCAGCGAACTTAGGCGGCAGATGATCATAATGAGCGGAAAATAATACGGATTCAGTGTTTGATTTTTTCGCGGGTAAGACACCAACTACATTTGAAAGCGGCTTTTCTTCTAACTCGCTGGTAGCATTAATATTCAGTGAGTTGACTTTGATATCATCGGTCAATATAGCAAACAACGAGCCTTGATCGTCTTTGCTCATTTTGGCTTTTGGGTATTCAAAGTAAGACTTGTAGCGCTTAAATAGTTTGGCTTGAGCTGGTGAAACTAATAGCAATTGATCCCCGCCTTGTTGATTGGCTGCTCTGAAAGCGTCGCGAAGACTATCATCGGCACCGACAACGGTAATGTTAAGCTTACTGGGGTCTTGCCACTCAATTTGCGCTTTTCCTGCAACAAAAGCGACGTCCTTTAAGTTGATTGCTTGGCTGTTAAGGCTGACGCTGGTTGATATCGGTCTTCGCAAATAAATGGAAAACGATTGTAGGTAACTGCCCTTGTAAGGTGTTAACCCAACCTCTTTGAATCGAGAAGCAATATATTCTGCAGCTTTGTCGGCATATTCGGTGAAGCTTGCTCGTCCTTTAAGCTCATCATTGGCAAGATAATGAACATCCGCGGAGATAGGCGCTAGCGTGATTTCAGGGTTAGGTTTTTCGCCACAGGCGCTCAGTAATACAGCACTGCTGAGCAGCGCTAAATAGAATGATTTTTTCATTGTGCATATATCCATTTTGCAGTGTTTAATAAATTCACTGACAAGTATTTATTATTATTTCATCCGTGAGAGAGTACGAATGACTATGGTTCTAGAGACTTATAGCAATGAAAGCTAATGGCGGTATTATCCGCAATCATCGCCATTTAAGCACTGAACCAAGTCGCTTAGGTTTATAAAATTTACTAAGCATTAAGTTTGAGCCAATAACATTACAGACATCTTTAGGATGCATCAACTCACAATTGTTGATAAATGAAGCGAAATTAAGGTTCAGAGTATGGTTGTTAACTTGATCGATAACGGGAATAAGCATACAATCTATGGCCGATTTTTTACCCGTCACATAGGTTTTTGTAGAAAAGCTGCGGAAAATTTCGATAATATCCATGTTTGATAACACATTGAATTTAGCTCATTGTGTTTAGACGTATTTAGACTTTAGATTTCACTCAGGTCGTATTGAGTAACGGAAACAACCGATGACAACGAATACTGAAAACCAGGGAAATGCTCTGGACCTTGTTAAATGGGGCATAGCGGTTATCCTGATTGCTGCTGCCGTAATTGGTAACCAAATGTACAGCGAAGCCAGTGTTTTGGTTCGTGCAATTGCTGTGGTAGTTGCTTTTGCGATTGCTGGTGTGTTTGCTTTGAAAACGGCAAAAGGCAAGCAAGCATTAGAATTTGCTCAAGAAGCACACATTGAAGTGCGTAAAGTGGTGTGGCCAACTCGTCAAGAAGCCCTTAATACGACTTTTATTGTTCTAATTGCTACCGGTATTCTTGCAGTAATACTATGGTTGTTGGACATGGGTTTAATGAAGATTGTCAATTTCATCACTGGCGTATAGGCACCAAGCATGACAGAAGCGACTGAAGCTAAAAAAAGATGGTACGTGGTTCAAGCGTTCTCAGGCTATGAAAACCGAGTATGCAAGTCACTGATTGAACATATTAAAATGCACAATATGGAAGACTACTTTGGTGAGGTATTAGTACCTACAGAAGAAGTGGTTGAAATGCGTGCGGGTCAACGCCGTAAAAGCGAGCGTAAGTTCTTCCCGGGCTATGTGTTGGTCCAAATGGAAATGAACGATGAAAGCTGGCACTTAGTGAAAAGCATTCCACGTGTAATGGGCTTCATTGGTGGTACGTCTGATCGTCCTGCACCGATTACAGATCGTGAAGCAGATAAGATTTTAGCGCGCCTTGCTGAAACCACTGAGTCTCCAACGCATCGCGTAATGTTTGAGCCAGGTGAAGTGGTTCGCGTTACAGATGGTCCATTTGCTGATTTTAACGGTACCGTTGAAGAAGTGGATTACGAGAAGAGCCGAATGAAAGTATCAGTAATGATCTTTGGTCGTTCTACTCCGGTTGAATTGGATTTCAGCCAAGTTGAGAAAAACTAAATTCGAGTAATATAACAGCGCTCAAATTTAGCACAAAATAGATTTGTATGCGGATGCGGATTTTTATATAATCCGCATCCGTTGTTTTACGGGGAGCTGTCTGCATACCGCAGCATAGCGTTTGAACCCAAACTGAGGAAGTCAAAATGGCTAAGAAAATTGATGGCTACATCAAGCTACAAGTTAAATCTGGCGCTGCCAACCCATCACCACCAGTTGGTCCTGCTTTAGGTCAAAAAGGTGTGAACATCATGGAATTCTGTAAGGCGTTCAACGCACGTACAGAAAAAATGGAAAAGGGCATGCCAATCCCAGTTGTTATTACTGTATATAACGACCGTTCTTTCACTTTCGAAACTAAGACTCCACCTGCGTCTTTCTTACTTAAGAAAGCAGCTAAGATCAAATCTGGCTCAGGTCGTCCTAATACGGAAAAAGTGGGAACTATCACTCGCGCTCAACTAGCAGAAATTGTTGAAGTTAAAGCGGCTGATATGACTGGTGCTGACGAAGACGCGATGATTCGCTCTATCGAAGGTACTGCACGTTCAATGGGTTTGGTAGTAGAGGGTTAATACAATGGCAAAGCTTACTAAACGCATGCGCGTGATCCGTGAAAAAGTTGATTCGACTCAAAACTACGAAATCAACGAAGCTGTAGCACTTCTTAAAGAACTAGCGACGGTTAAGTTCGTTGAGAGTGTAGACGTTGCTGTTAACCTAGGCATTGATGCTCGTAAATCAGATCAAAACGTTCGTGGTGCAACTGTACTACCACACGGTACTGGTCGTGAAGTTCGTGTTGCTGTGTTCACTCAAGGTGCTAACGCAGAAGCGGCTAAAGAAGCCGGCGCTGAACTTGTGGGTATGGATGACTTAGCTGCTCAAGTTAAAGCAGGCGAAATGAACTTCGACGTAGTAGTTGCTTCTCCAGATGCAATGCGCGTTGTTGGTCAACTAGGTCAAATCTTAGGCCCACGTGGTCTAATGCCTAACCCTAAGACTGGTACTGTTACGCCTAACGTTGCTGAAGCGGTTAAGAATGCGAAAGCAGGTCAAGTCCGTTACCGTAACGACAAGAACGGTATCATCCACACTACCATCGGTAAAGTGGACTTCGAACCTACTCAATTGAAAGAGAACCTAGAAGCGCTATTGGCTGCTCTTAAGAAAGCTAAGCCTGCTTCTGCAAAAGGTACCTTCATGAAGAAAGTTACTATCTCAACCACTATGGGTGCAGGTGTAACAGTAGAGCAAGGTTCTTTAGAAATCGCTTAATGATTTCTTAGTCAGAAAACTTAGGTTTTCTGACTAGGGTCTGTTGATCTTTCAGGATTAAATTTTGTGCTATTTGAGCACTTCTCAGTTCAAGGCGTGAGCAGTGAAGCTTAGTCATCTAAGTAAGCTGGTCACAACACAGAACAGGGAGTGCTCAAAAGCATCGAAGACAGCGTAAATTGGTCACTTCTGCTACGTTATCGTTTGTTTATGTGGAAACGAAGTAACGACAGTTGTGTATGTCGGTAATAACCACACCGCACAAACTCTGCCTTGCATAAGATAACCAATTTATCGCTGCAAAAATAATCTCGAAAGATCAACAGACCCTATACAAGTGGCGTCGATTGATTTATAATCTGCGCCCCTAATTCAGAGTAAATCTCATGAATTAGGAAGGGTTGAAGCCTGTAATACAGCTCGAGCGTATACAGGTTTCCATCCAAGACCGTAGGTGTCGCAAGACTTAATCAAGTTTTTATACTTATCCTGCGTAGATGGTGTCAGGCCCCAGATAGAATTTTTTCTGCTGGATCATCTGCACCAAGAGTCACTGAATCATGAGATTCAGTATGGTTAATACTAGGGATATTCCCTAGGTAGAATCCAGGAGCATAAAGCCAATGGCATTAAATCTCGAAGACAAGAAAGCGATTGTTGCTGAAGTCAACGAAGTTGCCAAAGGTGCGCTATCTGCAGTTGTAGCCGATTCACGCGGTGTAACTGTAGGTGACATGACTGGTTTACGTAAAGCCGCTCGCGAAAATGGCGTATATGTACGTGTTGTTCGTAACACGTTAGCACGTCGCGCGGTTGAAGGTACTGAATATGAGTGCCTGAGCGAAGTCTTTACCGGTCCTACTTTAATTGCTTTCTCTAGCGAGCACCCAGGTGCTGCAGCGCGTCTTCTTAAAGACTTCGCTAAAGAGCAAGAAGCATTTGAAGTAAAAGGCGCAGCCTTTGAAGGGGATTTCATCCCTGCAGCTGATATTGATCGTTTAGCGAAACTGCCGACTTACGAAGAAGCACTAGCACAGTTAATGATGACTCTAAAAGAGGCTTCAGCTGGCAAGATGGTTCGTACACTGGCCGCTCTACGCGATCAAAAAGAAGAAGCAGCATAATTATTTGCTCGCTGCTTAATAAAATTGAATTCAGAACAATAGGAAATATTTCTAATGTCTATCACTAAAGATCAAATCTTAGAAGCCTTTGCTGAAATGTCAGTAATGGAAGTTGTTGAACTAATCGAAGCAATGGAAGAGAAGTTCGGCGTATCTGCTGCTGCTGCTGTTGTTGCTGGTGGTGCTGGTGAAGGTGCTGCTGCTGAAGAGAAGACTGAGTTCGACGTAGTTCTTACTTCTCACGGCGCAAACAAAGTTGCTGTAATTAAAGCTCTACGTGGCGCAACTGGCCTAGGTCTTAAAGAAGCTAAAGGTATGGCTGAGTCTGCACCTGTTGCTGTTAAAGAAGGCATCTCTAAAGAAGAAGCTGAAGCATTAGCAAAAGATCTACAAGAAGCTGGCGCTGAAGTAGAAATTAAGTAAGTTCTAATATAGACTTACTCACTCAATAAAAATTGAGTGTAGGCTGGCGGTTTTTTGACCGCTGGCTTTTTTGCGCTAAAGCGCAGGCGAAATTTTCACCGTTTATCGCCACAAGTTTTACCAGTCGTTATCGCCTAGAAGTTGGCTGGTCGCATCCTTAACAGAGATTACTGGTTAAGGGTGTTACAACGGTGATGGGCAAACGTGCTGATGGTCTCTTTCATGAACCATTCAGTGTTGGTCATATCTGCTAAATCAGAGGAAACCCATGGTTTACTCCTATTCTGAAAAGAAGCGTATCCGTAAAGACTTCGGTAAACGTCCACAAGTGTTGGACATTCCGTATCTATTGTCTATTCAATTAGACTCTTTTAAGAAATTCACCGATCAAGATCCAACGGGTGAACGCGGCCTAGAAGCTGCATTCCGTAGCGTTTTTCCCATCAAGAGCTTCTCAGGTAACTCTGAGCTGCAATATGTTAGCTACACCTTAGGTGAGCCAGAATTTGATGTGAAAGAATGTCAGATCCGTGGTGTTACCTATTCTGCACCATTGCGTGTGAAGCTGCGTTTGGTTCTGTATGATCGCGAAGCGGCGGCCGGTACGGTTAAAGACATCAAAGAACAAGATGTTTACATGGGTGATATCCCATTAATGACCGGTAACGGTACCTTTGTTATCAATGGTACAGAACGTGTGATTGTATCTCAGCTACACCGTTCTCCAGGTGTATTCTTTGATCACGACCGTGGTAAAACCCACTCTTCAGGTAAGGTGCTTTATAATGCACGCGTTATTCCTTACCGTGGTTCATGGTTGGATTTTGAGTTCGATCCAAAAGATGCGTTATTCGTACGTATCGACCGTCGTCGTAAACTGCCTGCAACGATCATGCTTCGTGCACTCGAGTTCTCGACGCAAGAAATCTTAGACTTATTCTTTGACAAAGTTCAGTTCAAAGTTAAGAAAGATTCGTTAATGATGGAACTTGTTCCTGATCGCCTACGTGGTGAAACGGCAAGTTTTGACATCAAAGACGCAGACGGTAGTGTGCTGGTTGAAGCCGGTAAACGTGTTACTGCTCGTCATATCCGCCAATTAGGTAAGACCAACACTACTGAGCTTGAAGTGCCTGTAGAGTACATTGTTGGCAAAATTGCGGCAAAAGATTACATTGATCCTGATACAGGTGAAGTATTGGTTTCGGCAAATGCTGAAATCAGCCTAGAAGATTTAGCGAACCTATCTCTTGCAGGTATTAAAGAAGTTGACACTCTATACATCAACGAGCTTGATGCGGGTGCTTACATTTCTGACACCTTGAAGCTAGATCCAACGGCAAACCGTTTAGAAGCACTTGTTGAAATCTATCGCATGATGCGTCCAGGTGAGCCACCAACCAAAGAAGCGGCAGAAGCCCTATTTGGTAACCTATTCTTCAGCCCAGAACGTTATGACCTTTCAAAAGTAGGTCGTATGAAGTTCAACCGTCGCCTAAGCATTGATAATGAAGAAGGTGAAGGTACGCTATCTAACGATGATATCGTTGCGGTAATGAAGAAAATCATTGAGATCCGTAACGGTGGCGATGAAGTTGATGATATCGATCACTTAGGTAACCGTCGTATTCGTTCTGTTGGCGAAATGGCAGAAAACCAATTCCGTGTTGGTCTAGTACGTGTTGAGCGTGCAGTACGTGAGCGTTTGAGCCTTGGCGATTTAGCTGAGTTGATGCCACAAGACTTGATCAACGCTAAGCCAATTTCAGCTGCAGTGAAAGAATTCTTTGGTTCTTCACAGTTATCTCAGTTCATGGATCAAAACAACCCATTATCTGAAGTAACGCACAAGCGTCGTATCTCGGCTCTAGGTCCTGGTGGTCTAACCCGTGAACGTGCTGGCTTTGAGGTTCGAGACGTACACCCGACTCACTATGGTCGTCTATGTCCGATTGAAACTCCTGAAGGTCCAAACATTGGTCTTATCAACTCGTTGGCATCATTCGCTCGCACTAACCCATACGGTTTCCTAGAAACTCCGTATCGTAAAGTGACTGACGGTGTGATCACTGACGAAGTGGAATACCTATCAGCGATTGAAGAAGGTCGCTTTGTGATTGCACAGGCGAACATCGAAGTTGACACTGATGGCCGTCTAGTAGAAGAGCAAGTGGCGTGTCGTCACCGTGGCGAATCTACCTTCATGCCAGCTGATAAAGTGGAATATATGGACGTATCGCCTCAACAGATCATCTCTGTTGCTGCGTCGTTAATTCCATTCCTAGAACACGATGATGCGAACCGTGCATTGATGGGTGCGAACATGCAACGTCAAGCAGTACCAACTTTAGTTGCTGAAAAGCCACTTGTCGGTACCGGTATTGAGCGTACGTTAGCCGTTGACTCTGGTGTTGTTGTTGCGGCTAACCGTGGTGGTGTGGTTGATTACGTTGATGCATCACGCATCGTTGTTAAGGTGAACGAAGCTGAACTTCAGCCAGGTGAAGCAGGTATTGATATCTACAACCTGACTAAGTACACCCGTTCGAACCAAAACACTTGTATCAACCAGCGTCCATGTTGTTCTGTTGGCGATCCAGTGGTACGTGGTGATGTTCTGGCTGACGGTCCATCGACTGACTTAGGTGATTTGGCACTGGGTCAAAACATGCGTATCGCCTTCATGCCTTGGAATGGTTACAACTTTGAGGATTCGATCTTAATTTCTGAGCGCGTAGCGCAAGAAGACCGTTTCTCAACCATTCACATTCAAGAGCTTTCTTGTATTGCTCGTGATACCAAGCTTGGTAGCGAAGAAATCACGGCTGATATTCCAAACGTAGGTGAATCTGCACTGTCTAAGCTAGATGAGTCAGGTATCGTTTACATTGGTGCTGAAGTGAAAGGCGGCGACATCTTAGTGGGTAAAGTAACCCCTAAAGGTGAAACTCAGCTGACGCCAGAAGAAAAACTTCTACGTGCTATCTTCGGTGAAAAAGCGTCTGACGTTAAAGACAGTTCGCTACGTGTACCTAACTCTGTAAAAGGTACCATCATCGACGTTCAAGTGTTCACTCGCGACGGTGTTGAAAAAGACAAGCGTGCGGTTGAAATTGAAGAAATGCACATGGCGCAAGCGCGTAAAGATTTGTCTGAAGAATTCCAAATCTTGGAAGAAGGCATTTTCGATCGTGCTCGTAACCTACTTAAAGGTGCTGGCGTAAACGTTGAAGGTGTGGCTGGTAAAGTACTTCTTGAAGAAGTGATCAGCGATGAAGGCAAGCAAACCGAACTTGAGCAATTGGCTGAGCAGCACGCTGAGCTAAAAGCAGACTTCGAAACTCGCCTAGACATCAAGCGTCGTAAGATCTCCAAAGGTGATGATCTTGCTCCTGGCGTACTTAAGATTGTTAAGGTTTACCTTGCAGTTAAACGTACTATCCAGCCTGGTGACAAGATGGCAGGTCGTCACGGTAACAAAGGTGTTATCTCGAAGATTTGTCCTATCGAAGACATGCCATACGATGAGCACGGTAACCCAGTTGACATCGTACTGAACCCATTGGGTGTACCATCACGTATGAACATCGGTCAGGTACTGGAAGTTCATATGGGTGCGGCCGCGAAAGGTATCGGTAACAAGATCAACGCTATGCTTGAAGATCAGCGTGAGCTAGCCGAGCTACGTAGTTACATCAAAGATGTATACGAGTTGGGTGAAGGTCTACAGCAAAAAGTCGATATTGATAGCTTTTCTGATGATGAAGTGGTTCGCCTAGCCAAGCACTTGAAAACAGGTCTACCAATTGCAACTCCAGCATTTGATGGCGCAAAAGAGAAAGAAATCAAGCAAATGCTTGAGCTTGCTGACTTGCCAGCGTCTGGTCAGGTTACTCTGTTTGATGGTCGTACCGGTAACGAGTTTGAGCGTGCTGTAACCGTGGGTTACATGTACATGCTGAAACTGAACCACTTGGTTGACGATAAGATGCACGCCCGTTCTACTGGTTCGTACAGTCTTGTTACTCAGCAGCCGCTTGGTGGTAAAGCACAATTCGGTGGTCAGCGTTTCGGTGAGATGGAAGTATGGGCACTGGAAGCATACGGTGCCGCTTACACGCTACAGGAAATGTTGACGGTTAAGTCGGATGACGTGAACGGTCGTACTCAGATGTATAAGAACATCGTCGACGGTAACCATCAGATGCAACCTGGTATGCCTGAATCCTTCAACGTATTACTGAAGGAAATCCGTTCGCTTGGTATCAATATCGAGTTAGATCAGGTTTAAACGATGGCGCAGCCGACGTTTGGCTGAATGAATGGTGTCCTGCTGAGCAGGGCACCCGGTTTAACTCCTTCAGGAGAGAAACGTGAAAGATTTATTAAAGTTTCTGAAACAACAGAACAAGACCGAAGAATTTGAAGGGATCAAAATTGGTCTGGCTTCGCCAGATCTGATCCGTTCTTGGTCATTTGGTGAAGTTAAAAAGCCAGAAACCATTAACTACCGTACCTTCAAGCCAGAGCGTGAAGGTTTATTCTGTGCTCGTATTTTCGGCCCAGTAAAAGACTACGAATGTTTGTGTGGTAAGTACAAGCGTTTGAAGCACCGTGGCGTAATTTGTGAAAAGTGTGGCGTTGAAGTAACCCAAACTAAAGTACGTCGTGAGCGTATGGGTCACATTGAACTGGCCAGCCCAGTTGCCCACATTTGGTTCTTGAAATCACTACCATCTCGTATCGGTTTGATGCTAGATATGACACTACGTGACATTGAGCGCGTACTGTACTTCGAATCATACGTCGTGACTGAAGGCGGCATGACCAGCCTTGAGCGCGGTCAAATGCTGACTGAAGAAGCGTATCTTGATGCACTAGAAGAATACGGTGATGAGTTTGAAGCGAAAATGGGTGCAGAAGCAGTACTTGATCTGCTACGTGCTATTGACGTTGAAAAAGAAATTGAAGAAATGCGTGAAGAGTTGCCATCAATCAACTCTGAAACTCGCCGTAAGAAGATCACTAAGCGCTTAAAGCTGCTTGAAGCGTTCTTCACTTCTGGTAACAAGCCAGAGTGGATGATCCTTAAAGTGCTTCCGGTTCTTCCACCTGATCTACGTCCACTAGTACCACTAGATGGCGGTCGTTTTGCGACTTCAGATCTGAACGACCTATACCGTCGTGTGATCAACCGTAACAACCGTTTGAAGCGTCTGCTTGACTTAGCTGCACCAGACATCATCGTACGTAACGAAAAGCGTATGTTGCAAGAGTCTGTCGATGCACTACTGGATAACGGTCGTCGTGGTCGTGCTATCACAGGTTCGAACAAGCGTCCTCTTAAATCTTTGGCTGACATGATCAAAGGTAAGCAAGGTCGTTTCCGTCAAAACCTACTAGGTAAGCGTGTTGACTACTCAGGCCGTTCGGTTATTACCGTAGGTCCTACTCTGCGTCTGCACCAATGTGGTCTACCTAAGAAGATGGCACTTGAGCTATTCAAGCCATTCATCTACGGCAAGCTAGAAGGTCGCGGTTTAGCGACTACCATTAAAGCTGCGAAGAAGATGGTTGAGCGCGAAGTGGGTGAAGTTTGGGACGTTCTAGACGAAGTGATTCGTGAACACCCAGTGCTACTTAACCGTGCACCAACACTTCACAGATTGGGTATTCAAGCGTTCGAACCTGTACTTATCGAAGGTAAAGCTATCCAACTACACCCATTGGTGTGTGCGGCGTATAACGCTGACTTCGATGGTGACCAAATGGCGGTTCACGTTCCATTAACGCTTGAAGCTCAGTTAGAAGCTCGTGCGCTAATGATGTCAACCAACAACATTCTGTCACCTGCGAACGGTGAGCCTGTTATCACGCCATCACAAGATGTGGTATTGGGTCTGTACTACACCAGCCGTGAGAAAATCAACGGCAAAGGTGAAGGTATGGCCTTCATGTCTACTGATGAAGTAGAAAAAGCTTACGCGACTAAATCAGTTGAACTGCACTCTCGTATTAAAGTGCGTATCACTGAAACTGAATTTGATGAGCAAGGTGAAGCCACTGAATCAACACGTATCGTAGATACCACGGTTGGACGTGCGCTGCTGTCACAAATCTTACCAAAAGGTTTGTCATTTGATTTAGTGAACCAAAACATGGGTAAGAAGCAAATTTCTAAGCTTCTAAACACCTGTTACCGTAAGCTAGGTCTGAAAGACTCTGTTATCTTCGCTGACCAATTGATGTACGCAGGTTTCCGTTTTGCAACGCTTTCTGGTGCTTCAGTTGGTATCGATGACATGGTCATCCCAGATGAGAAGTACACGCTGGTTGCTGAAGCTGAAGCTGAAGTACGCGAAATTCAAGAGCAGTTCCAATCAGGTCTTGTAACCGCAGGTGAGCGTTACAACAAAGTGATCGATATCTGGGCTTCGGCCAACGAAAAAGTATCGAAAGCGATGATGGAGAACCTCTCTACTGAAATGGTTATTAACCGTGAAGGTAAAGAAGAGAAGCAAGCGTCATTCAACAGCATCTACATGATGGCCGACTCAGGCGCTCGTGGTAGTGCGGCTCAGATCCGTCAGCTAGCTGGTATGCGTGGTCTGATGGCGAAACCGGATGGTTCTATCATCGAAACGCCGATTGTGGCGAACTTCCGTGAAGGTCTGAACGTACTTCAGTACTTCATCTCAACCCACGGTGCGCGTAAAGGTCTAGCCGATACCGCATTGAAGACAGCAAACTCGGGTTACCTAACTCGTCGTCTAGTAGACGTTGCTCAAGATTTGGTTGTAGTTGAAGAAGACTGTGGCGCTGAAGGCGGCCTAACTATGAAACCACTGATTGAAGGTGGTGATGTAGTTGAGCCATTACGTGAGCGTGTTCTAGGTCGTGTGGTTGCACAAGATGTCTACTACCCAGGTACTGAAAAAGTGCTTGCACCGCGTAACACCCTTCTTGATGAAGCATGGTGTAATTTGCTCGAAGAGCACTCAGTGGATGAAGTTATCGTTCGCTCGGTAATTACCTGTGAAACTGACTTTGGTGTGTGTGCGAATTGTTACGGTCGTGACTTGGCGCGTGGTCATATCATCAACCAAGGTGAATCTATCGGTGTTGTGGCAGCACAGTCGATTGGTGAGCCAGGAACGCAGCTTACGATGCGTACCTTCCACATTGGTGGTGCGGCATCAAGAGCATCTGCAGAGAACAACGTACAGGTTAAGAATGCTGGTACATTGAAGCTGCATAATGCGAAGTACGTAGTCGGCAGTGAAAACAAGCTGGTTATTGTATCGCGTTCATCTGAGCTTGCTATCATCGATGAGATGGGACGTGAGAAAGAACGTTATAAAGTGCCTTACGGTACTGTACTTGAAGTTCAAGACGATGACGCTATTGAAGCTGGTCAAGTTATTGCAAACTGGGATCCACATACTCACCCAATCATTTCTGAGGTGGCGGGTAAGATCAAGTTTGTTGACATGATTGAAGGCGTGACCATGAACCGTCAAACTGACGAGTTAACGGGTCTATCTTCTATCCAGATCATCGACGCTGCAGAACGTACTTCAGCAGGTAAAGAGTTACGTCCAATGGTTCGTCTAGTTGATGCCAACGGCAATGATTTGATGATCCCGGGTACTGACGTTGTTGCTCAATACTTCCTGCCTGGTAACGCACTGGTTAACTTGGAAGATAACGATGATGTGAACGTGGGTGATGCATTAGCACGTATTCCACAAGAGTCGTCGAAAACTCGTGATATTACTGGTGGTCTACCTCGCGTTGCTGACTTATTCGAAGCACGTAAGCCTAAAGAGCCTGCAATTCTTGCTGAGATCTCAGGTACGATTGCATTCGGTAAAGAAACGAAGGGTAAGCGTCGTCTACAAATCACTCCAACTGAAGGCGGTGATACGTACGAAGAGATGATCCCTAAGTGGCGTAACTTGAACGTGTTCGAAGGTGAAAAAGTTCAAAAGGGTGAAGTGATTGCTGATGGTCCAGAAGCAGCACACGACATTCTACGTCTACGTGGTATCCACCATGTGGCGAACTACATCGTTAACGAAGTTCAAGACGTATACCGTCTGCAGGGTGTGAAGATCAACGATAAGCACATCGAAGTGATCATCAACCAGATGTTGCGTAAGTGTACTATCACTTCTGCGGGTGATTCTGAGTTCTTACCAGGCGAGCAAGCGGAAGTGTCTCGCGTTAAGATCGCTAACCGTGAATTAGAAGCACAAGGCAAAGCGCCTGCGACTTATGAGCGTGATCTATTGGGTATCACTAAAGCGTCTCTTGCCACTGAATCGTTCATTTCAGCTGCGTCGTTCCAAGAAACAACGCGCGTATTGACCGAAGCAGCAGTAGGCGGTAAGTCTGATACGCTTCGTGGTCTGAAAGAGAACGTGATTGTAGGTCGTCTGATCCCTGCGGGTACGGGTTACGCATATCATCAGAAACGTAACCAAGTTGCGAGCGAAGAAGAAAAAGAAGTTGCACCAATTTCTGCCAGCGAAGCTGAGCAGAACTTGGCGGATCTTCTGAATCTTGCGGGTTCGTAATAACGGTCATTGACGTTATGTTGATTAAAAAGGCGCCTTTAGGCGCCTTTTTTGTTGTTGGGTGTTAAGTTCCTAAACTTGATCAACCAGCTTTAGATCAGACAAGTGAAAGGGTTGGCAGAAAGCACGAGAGCCTGAGAGGCGTTGAAAGGCATATCTATAAAAATCCAATTCACGTAATACAGGATGATTGTGAAACCTAAAAAAACGATTAATCGATGGTATTAACGGGATATTCTGTTTTTTTGATACAGCTAGGACCCTTAACATTGTCAATGTCCTTTCCGTCAACCCTACTAAAGCTCCAAGCTTATTATTAGAGATCAAATCGAAACATACAGGTGCAACATAATCGGTTGCATTAGTAAAAAATTGGTAGATGCCATTACTTCTCAGGCCCATTGGGTTCTTAGATTCTATCAAGTAACGGGCTGTACCTATGACTATACCCCCAATAGCCCCAGTGGTGCCTGCAATGTATCGCCCCATGTATAAAGGAGTCGCAAAATGATATAGAGAATCGAGTGTTGCTGTTGATAATTTGCAACACACAGCGTTGTTTTGAACGGAAATACCAGCCATCGTTTTACCTTTAGCAACCAATTTACGAGCCATCGTACTGTATGAATTGAGTGATAACGAGTTAATTATTTTTCACTTTCTCGGAAAAATAACGAGAAAAAGTGGCTAATTCTTGACAGTTAGGCATTTGCTTTCTAAAATTCCGCGTCCCACCATTGTGGGATATAGATTTTTCACACCTTATGTTGGGGAGACTCAACAGAATTTGGAGCTATTACATGGCAACTGTTAACCAGTTGGTACGTAAGCCTCGTAAGCCTAAAGTTGTTAAAACTAATGTGCCTGCGTTGGAAGCGTGCCCACAAAAGCGTGGTGTTTGTACTCGTGTTTACACTACTACACCTAAAAAACCTAACTCTGCTCTACGTAAAGTAGCGCGTGTGCGTCTAACTAACGGTTTTGAAGTTACTTCATACATCGGTGGTGAAGGTCACAACCTTCAAGAGCACAGTGTTATCTTGATCCGTGGCGGTCGTGTTAAAGATTTGCCAGGTGTGCGTTATCACACCGTTCGTGGCGCATTAGACTGTGCAGGTGTTACTGCTCGTCGCCAAGGCCGTTCTAAGTACGGTGCTAAGCGTCCTAAGTCTTAACTTTCCGTTAAGTTAGTAAGGCCAAACTAAATAATTGTAATTCCAGTTTTGGAAATACCTGAAGCATACGGAGAAATGTTATGCCAAGACGTCGCGTTGTAGGACAACGTAAAATCCTACCAGACCCAAAATTTAAAAGTGAGTTGCTGGCTAAGTTCATCAACGTACTTATGCAAGACGGTAAAAAGTCTGTTGCAGAAAAAATCATTTACAAGGCTCTAGATGTTGTTGCTGATAAAAAAGGCGAAGAGCACCTAGTTATCCTTGAAACTGCTCTGGAAAATGTTCGCCCAGCGGTTGAGGTTAAATCTCGCCGTGTTGGTGGTTCAACATACCAGGTTCCATGTGAAGTGCGCCCAGTTCGTCGTAATGCGTTAGCAATGCGTTGGTTGGTTGAAGCTGCACGTAAGCGTGGTGAAAAATCTATGGCTCTACGTTTAGCAGGTGAAATGCTAGACGCATCTGAAAACAAAGGTACTGCTGTTAAGAAGCGCGAAGACGTGCATCGCATGGCAGAAGCAAACAAAGCGTTTGCTCATTACCGCTGGTAATGGCTTTGTGTGTGAGCCTTCGGGCTCACATCGGTTTGGCATGGCAACATGCCAATTCGCAATGATGTTAAATTAACAAAACAGGTTACACTGTCTCATTAGCGTCATTTCGAATTGGTATAAAACCAAAAATAGATAACCCTATGCGGTTTAATTAAAGAGGATTCTTTCGTGGCTCGTAACACTCCTATTGAGCGCTATCGTAACATCGGTATCTGCGCTCACGTAGATGCGGGTAAGACCACTACCACAGAGCGTGTCTTGTTTTACACTGGCTTATCCCACAAAATCGGTGAAGTGCACGACGGTGCTGCGACCATGGACTGGATGGAGCAAGAGCAAGAACGTGGTATCACCATCACTTCTGCCGCTACCACCACTTTCTGGCGTGGTATGGAAGGCCAATTCACCGAGCATCGCATCAATATTATTGATACTCCAGGTCACGTTGACTTCACTATTGAAGTAGAACGCTCTCTACGTGTGCTAGATGGCGCTGTGGTTGTCTTTTGTGGATCATCAGGGGTAGAGCCTCAATCTGAGACTGTATGGCGTCAGGCGGACAAATACGGCGTACCACGCATTGTATTTGTTAATAAGATGGACCGTGCGGGTGCTGATTTTGAGCGCGTAGTGGATCAAATTCGTAATCGTTTGGGCGCAAACTGTGTGCCCATCCAATTAAACATTGGCTCTGAAGATGAGTTTAAAGGCGTTATTGATCTTATTAAGATGAAAGCCATTAACTGGAATGAAGCGGATCAAGGCGCTACATTCAGTTACGAAGATATTCCTGCTGAGCTTCAAGACCAAGCTGAAGAAATGCGTGAATACTTGGTTGAAGCCGCTGCAGAAGCCAGTGAAGAATTGATGGATAAGTACCTTGAAGAAGGTGACTTAACCGAAGTAGAAATCAAAACTGCTTTACGTCAGCGCACCATAGACAATGAAATCGTACTGGCGACGTGTGGTAGTGCCTTTAAAAACAAAGGTGTTCAGGCTGTGCTGGATGCCGTGGTTGATTTCTTGCCTGCACCAATTGACGTACCAGCAATTAAAGGTCTTGATGATCGCGATAAAGAAGTTGAACGTCATTCAGATGACAAAGAACCGTTCTCTGCATTAGCATTCAAAATTGCGACTGATCCATTCGTGGGTACGCTAACCTTTATGCGTGTGTATTCTGGTGTGCTAGAAACTGGTGCGATGGTTTACAACTCGGTTAAAGAGAAAAAAGAGCGCATTGGTCGTATGGTACAAATGCATGCCAATGATCGCCAAGAATTGAAAGAAGTTCGCGCCGGTGATATTGCAGCAGCCATTGGTCTAAAAGATGTGACGACCGGGGACACTCTGTGTGACAGCCAACATAAAGTGATTCTGGAGCGTATGGAATTCCCAGATCCAGTGATCACCATTGCAGTAGAGCCACGCTCACAAGCCGACCAAGAAAAAATGGCGATTGCACTGCAAAAATTGGCCGCAGAAGATCCATCATTCCGCGTAGAAACCGACCAAGAGTCCGGTCAAACCTTGATTTCAGGTATGGGTGAACTGCACCTTGATATCATCGTTGATCGTATGCGTCGTGAATTTAAAGTAGAATGTAACGTTGGTAAGCCACAAGTGGCGTACCGCGAAACCATTAAAAATGCCGTTGAAGTCGAAGGAAAATTTATTCGCCAATCCGGTGGTCGTGGTCAGTTTGGTCACGTATGGTTAAAAATTGAGCCGCGAGAGCAAGGCTCAGGTTATGAATTCGTCAATGATATTGTGGGTGGTGTGGTTCCTCGAGAATACATTCCTGCCGTTGACAAAGGTATCCAAGAGCAGATGAAGAGCGGTGTTTTAGCCGGCTTCCCTGTGTTGGACGTGAAGGTCACTTTGTACGATGGGTCATACCATGATGTAGACTCCAACGAAATGGCTTTCAAGATTGCTGGTTCCATGGGCTTCAAAAAAGGTGCGCTTGAAGCGTCGCCTGTGTTGCTCGAACCCTGCATGAAGGTAGAAGTAACTACCCCAGAAGAGTACATGGGTGATGTTGTTGGTGACTTAAACCGTCGCCGCGGCTTAATCGAAGGTATGGATGACGGCATAGCCGGCATCAAGATCGTTCGTTCCGTAGTGCCTCTATCTGAAATGTTTGGTTATGCGACCGACTTGCGTTCCGCTACTCAAGGTCGTGCTTCATACTCTATGGAGTTTTTGAAGTACACCGAAGCGCCGCAAAACATTGCAAAAGCGATGATGGAAGCTCGAGGCTAAGCTTTCGAGTTCCAACACATTTATCTTAAGACTTAAGCCGTCCTGCCGCTGGTGGTAGGACTCCTGAAAGAAAAGGAATATAAAGTGGCTAAAGAAAAATTTGAACGTAGCAAACCGCACGTTAACGTTGGTACAATCGGTCACGTTGACCACGGTAAAACTACTCTAACCGCAGCGATCTCACACGTTTTAACTAAAAAATTCGGTGGTGACGTTAAAGATTTCGCACAAATCGATAATGCTCCAGAAGAGCGTGAGCGCGGTATTACCATTAATACTTCTCACATCGAGTATGACACTGAATCACGTCACTATGCGCACGTAGACTGCCCAGGTCACGCGGATTATGTTAAAAACATGATCACTGGTGCTGCACAGATGGACGGCGCAATTCTTGTTGTTGCTTCTACAGATGGTCCAATGCCACAAACTCGTGAGCACATCCTGCTTTCACGTCAGGTTGGCGTACCTTTCATCATCGTATTCATGAACAAATGTGACATGGTTGACGATGAAGAGCTTCTAGAGCTAGTAGAAATGGAAGTTCGTGAACTTCTATCTGAATACGAATTCCCAGGTGATGACCTACCAGTTATCCAAGGTTCTGCACTAGGCGCACTAAACGGTGAAGCACAGTGGGAAGAGAAAATTCTTGAGCTAGCAAACGCTCTTGATACTTACATTCCAGAGCCAGAGCGTGCAATCGACGGTGCGTTCATTCTTCCTATCGAAGATGTATTCTCAATCCAAGGCCGTGGTACTGTTGTAACGGGTCGTGTTGAGCGCGGTATCATCAAAGTTGGTGACGAAGTAGAAATCGTAGGTATCAAAGATACTACCGTTACTACTTGTACTGGTGTTGAAATGTTCCGTAAGCTGCTTGACGAAGGTCGTGCAGGTGAGAACTGTGGTGTACTACTACGTGGTACTAAGCGTGATGAAGTTGAGCGTGGTCAAGTATTGGCACAGCCTGGTTCAATCACTCCACACACCACTTTCGAATCAGAAGTATACGTACTTTCGAAAGAAGAAGGTGGACGTCACACTCCATTCTTCAAAGGCTACCGTCCACAGTTCTACTTCCGTACAACTGACGTAACAGGTACTATCGAGCTACCAGAAGGCGTAGAAATGGTAATGCCAGGTGACAACATCAAGATGGTTGTTACTCTAATCTGCCCAATCGCGATGGACGAAGGTTTACGCTTCGCAATCCGTGAAGGTGGTCGTACAGTTGGTGCTGGTGTTGTAGCTAAAATCGTTGAGTAATATCGACATTTAGTTAAACACTGAAAAAGGTCGCAGTATGCGGCCTTTTTTAATGCCTGTAATTTAAGATAAACAGTACGACCAGTTTCACGAGAAAGGTGAGCGCGTTAAGGTTTTCAGCCCAATGGCTGAAAAATAGCAGGCGAACGCCGCTTGGATCTGGCAAGTGGCCGGGACGAGCGCGTGAAGCTTTTTAGCCCAATGGCTGAAAAGTAGCAGGCGAACGCCGCTTGGATCTGGCAAGTGGCCGGGACGAGCGCGTTAAGGTTTTCAGCCCAATGGCTGAAAAGTAGCAGGCGAACGCCGCTTGATTCTGGTCAGTGGCCGGACAGAGCGTGTTAATTCTTACCATCTAATGGCAGTGATTTTGGGTAATTAACTTCACACGCAAAGATCGTGCTTTCAGTATAGATAGGCCATGTTCGCTTTTTTACACCGTTTAAATACGCTGGTATCAAGACTTCCTTTTCTGCGGCATAATGCCACGCGATTATCTCTAAGATAGTTTTCTCATCGATATTCTGCTCGAATAACTTGTCTATAAACACCGTAATATTGTTCATTGTTTGGTGTAAGAGAGCGTATTGCCATGGTGTGAAGCCATACTGATCTTTGATTTGTAGTTGTTCGCCTTGAAGAACCAAAACTGTGATAGCACTTCGCTGAACATACTCACTCAATGCTGCATAATGCAGTGGTGTTTTGCCAGTACTGTCTGTCTGGTTAGGTTTTCTGTTTGCCAAAGTTGATAATTCATTTACCAAAGTGCTGGAGCCTTGGGCTTTATGATGTGTACATATTTGCTTATGTTTGCGGGTGGCACGTGAATCTGGTTTTTTCGTTAGCATGACACACATTTGATTATAACGATCACGCTTATAGCCTGATACCTTAGTTCGTGCATCAATGAGTGCTTTACGAAAATGTTTATCAATGTAACTGTCAGCTATCTCAAATTTAGGAAAATCTCTAGTTGAAGCTGTTATGGCTGATTTAGGTCGGGAAGGAGTTGAAAGTCTTGTTTTGCCATCTGCACCTACAGTCAGTTCTAGTGTATTCGTTGATGACAACTCAACTGAAGACTGACTTGTAAGAAGTAGATCTGAATAAGCTGCATCTGGCGAGCAAGCACTTAGCATTGAAGTAATCGGTGAAATAGGCGAGCTAGGCAGTGGCGTTAACAGATCTTCACTTTCAGAGTCGTTGCTATCGTATTCGCTAGTTACAACAGGCAGAGGTAAAGTATCAGGAGCTTTTTGTTTTGCGGTCTTTTCGTTTCTTTTTAAAGCACTGTTTGTCCTTCGGCATTCGGTATCTTGCAATTTCTTGAGCGCTGAACTTCCTCTTTGCATAGGGTAATTATGAGCCGCATCTGTATGCTCTGCGGAATGTGGGCGATCATGAAATGTATTCGTTCTTGTGTTCTCAGATGTAGTGGTTCTGGCTTGTGCTGAGTGTGGACGTACTTTCCTTAATTCGAGCCTTGATTCTTCGGTGACACCAAAATACTTAAATAGTGATGCTCGAGACTTGTGATTTGCTCCTGAATCAATGTCGGCTTGTAGTTGTTGTTCTTTTCTTTTTTGTGCAGCTTCAAGCTCTTGCTTTTGCTGAAGTCTTTCTGCTTCCATTTCTTCTTTTGTCTTAGTTGGAATTTTTTGCAAAGGCTTGTGAAATTGCGGGCTACTGTCACTATCAGATTGCTTGTTTTCGGCCGCCAAGATTATACATCTTGGGCTAGCCCAAAAGTCTGGAGTACCTATCATATCTTGTTGATGGAAGGTTACGTGTGAAAGTCGATTGGGATCACATTGTGAAGTTGGGCTGAATGTATGGTTATCGAAGTCATCTGAATCACCTGAACCTTTAGAGTCAGTTGATCCAAACGTACCGTATTTATCGGTAAGGTATTGTTCTAAAGTAGAGTCAACAGCACCTGCCATAAAAACAACTCCTCACTAATGTTTGATGCTCATGAATATGAAATATGGAATAATTAGCAAACATAATTACTTGAAAAATCAAAATTACTTTACTGAGAAACGCCATTAAAATCACATTAAATTATCTTCATCCAATTTGGGGAAAAGGGTATAGTGTTGACCATTAATCTTGAGTTTTGGAAGGTCATAAATAAAGGCCGAATAATCGAGTCGGAGGTATTATGTTCTGGAAAATAATAGGTGTGTTATTGTTAGGCTGGGCTGGTTGGGATCTTTACCACGGTTATACCTACCTTTATAGCATCGTATACCGTGATCAAGAGCCAACACTATATTGGACTGGTGTAGCTGTTTGGACTGCGTTAGGAATAAGCTGTTTTTTTTCATGGGATTCCAAATCAGAGTAATCCCATTGAGAATACCTAAGGGCTGTAACAAAAAAGAGCGCTGCAGCGCTCTTAAGTTGTATAAATAATGAATATAGGATGCAATATTACTTGTTATCCAAAATCCATTCAGTGAGTAATCTTACTCCAAAGCCAGTGCCACCTTTGGGTACTTCATTTTTTGACGAGCTGGCGAGTGCATTGCCTGCGATATCAATATGAGCCCATTTGGTATCACCAGCAAAATGCTGTAAAAAGCTTGCTGCAGTGGTGGCACCCGGACCACTTGAGCCAGTATTACGCAAGTCGGCGATACTACTCTTAAGTGCACTCTTGTAACCTAATGGTAAACGCCATAGGTTTTCGTTTACTTCTTTACCTGCCATGGTGAGTTGTTTTACTAAGTTGTCGTCCTCAGAAAATACAGCTGCATATTCATTACCAACAGCACGAACTTTAGAGCCTGTTAATGTTGCGACATCAATTAAAATTTTTGGATTGTACTTCTCACGGGCATACCACATAGCATCGGTTAGCACTAAGCGACCTTCGGCATCGGTGTTAGTGATTTCAACGGTTAAGCCTTCTGCTGTGGTCAGTACGTCACCCGGAGCTACAGATTTTTCAGAAACCATGTTAGCTGCCATGCCCATCACGGCAACCACATTCACTTTTTCTTTACCCATGGCGAGTGCTTTGACCGTACCTAATGCGGCGGCTGCACCTGCCATGTCTGACTTCATGTGAACGATAGAGCTGTGGGTTTTGATGTTATAACCGCCAGAATCAAAGGTAATGCCTTTGCCAGCAATAGCAATCGGAGCTTCATCACTGTTTTTATAGTGAGCAACCACCAAACGAGCGCCTTCTACGCTACCTCTACCAACGGCTTCTAAGGCACCCATGCCTAACTTTTTGAGTTGCTTAGGGTTAAGCACAGTCACTTTCACGCCATATTTTTTCAGCTCTTTTGCGGCTTTTGCAAAATCTACTGGCGTCATTTCTGTAGGCGTTTCGCTGGTTAAATCACGCGCTAAAAATACGCCACTTTCTATGTAGGTTAATGGCTTGTATGCCTTGCGGGTGGCTTTTGCGTTATCCACATCGAAATAGAAGGATTTTTCTTGGCGCTTTTCTTTAAAGTAGTTTTCAAAGCGGTAAGCACGAAGATTAATACCATGAGCAATGAGTGCCGCCGTTTCGGCGTTATTGGTTAAGTCATCAGCGGCAACGGTAACGGTTTTGATTTGTGATTTTTCAAGTTTGGCCGATAAATTCCCGCCCAGCTTTGTGGCCGTGCTTTTTGATAGCGCTTTATCACCTGTACCAATAACTATGACACGTTGATAATCGATATTGTTGGGAGCCAACACCTCTACGGTATTGCTGTATCCACCTTTAAAGCCAGCCGCTTTGATCGCTTTTGTCAATTGACCGTTGCTTTGCTTATCAAAGCTGTTGAAGCTTGTATTGGTGCCTTTTTCACCATAAAACAGTACCAAAGTATCAGTATCTTGTTTAACGTGAGAATCAAACGTAATAGATTCAGCGAAAGTGAGTGTTGATGCTGTGACCAGCGACAAACCAAGGGCAAGTTTTGAAAGCTTAGCAATCATAAGTCATACCTTTATAATCATAATTATTGGACGAAAAGATGATTATTATAAAGGAGATCGTTTTAACGAAAAAGAATGAAAAGCATTCTTAACAAGAAGCACCTTTTGCTGTGCTTGAAGTTCATCATTAGAGAGAAGATGTAGCTTTATTCATTAAACGGTTTCTTAGGTGATTGGCTTGAAGACTCATTAGAGGTGATCTGTTTTTTGCCGTTGCTCGTTGCATCACTTCTAGATGATGAAGGCTTTGCTTTACTAGTTTATGTTCAGCTGCAGCTCGTTGCTGTTCGTTGCCCGTGTTTCCCGCGGTTTCGAATTGACGGTAAGCTTGGTTTATTTGGTGTAAGCTATTTTCGACTTCATGGATATGCTCTTCGGCAACTTCGTCATTAATGAAAATTAAAGCGTTTGCAAATATAGTCCCATTATAGCTTTCAAGTGCTGATCCTTGCCATTGACTTATAGCATCATAAAGCACTAAAGCTGAGGTATTGGTATCTTGTAAAAATTCCTTTAATTGAGAAACATGTTCACTATGCTGAACAAAAACAATACTGAGAGCAAGGGCTTCGTCGCCACCAAGTTGACTAAATCCTTTATCTGGGTCAATGGGTTTTTCGCCATTATCCACCAGTTGTTTGTTTACAGCTTTAGGGTTGCTTAGGAAGTAATCCTTTAATATCTGTTGGTAGTTTTCGAAAAATGGGGTTCCATCATTAGAAGTTATCCTTCTAAGTTCGTGCTGTAATTCGGATTCAAAGATAATGCGATCATCAATGGTTAATTTCAACGTTAATTCTGGTGTTACTTCTGCGTGAAATTTGTCAGCATAATTGGGATCCGCCATTTGCTTTAAGCGCATAAAACGCTCATAAGCAGTCAATTCAATTTTCGGCTTATCAGGATTGCCCACTAATGAGTAATGGCTATTGCCTGTAGTGGCAGGAGTTGGCTTATCATGTGTGAGTAACTGGTATAACACATCTAATGCTTTGGCTTTTTGGTCACGGCGAATAAATGAAAGAAACTTATCTAACCAGCCCATAAATACGGCTTGCTTATGGTTGCCTATGAGTAACCTTTCAACCCTTGATTGATTTAGGCCTTTTTTCCCAAAATAAGGATATGACCTAAGTTGAGGGGGTAATTGTTCTGGTGTTATGGCTACAGGCATAAGAAATAATTCATATCGAATTTTGACTAACTATATCGCAGTGAAAATATTTTTGGCTTTTGTGAAGCAAGCTTAATGTTACGTTGAAGTTAGGACGCCGTTTTCTTTTATAATGACATTGCTTTTAAGGAAACAATAATCATGACATATATTATTACAGGTGCCGCTGGTGGCTTAGGTCAAGCGTTAGCAAAGTGTTTATCAAAGCAAGGTAAACGTTTGTTGCTGGTTGGACGAAATGAAGAAAAATTAAAGACTTTACTGGCCGAACTGAACGAAGCCCACCATAAGTTGTTTGTGGCCGATCTGACGAAAGCTTCTGATGTTCAAGCCTTGAAAGAATATGCCGTCGAAAACTGGGGTGTTCCTGATGGTTTGATTAACTGCGCAGGGCATGGCGTCTTCGGTAGCTTACCTAACATAGATGAATCTGATATTGCTTCCTCTTTAGAAACAAACTTGCTTTCAGTGATTTACCCATGTCGAGCGTTTGTTGAAATGATGCAAATAAAGGGAGGTGTCATTGCCAATGTCATGTCTACAGCTGCACAAAAAGGCAAAGCTAATGAAACGGTGTATTGTGCTGCAAAGTGGGGCGTCAGAGGTTTTACTGAAGCGCTACGTGAAGAAATGAAATCCACCAAAGTGCGAGTAATTGGCGTTTATCCAGCGGGAATGAACACGGGTTTTTGGCAGCAAACCGGCGTCGACTATCCCGTAGAGTCATTTATGACGGCTGATCAAGCTGCCGAGCTTATTATTCCGGCTTTAGAGCATTGTGAACAAGGGTATGTCTCAGACATTATGCTAAGTCGTTAAATCAAGTTCTTCAATAAGTGCTCATACAAGGCTTTGACTTTGTTGCTGTTGCGTAAGTCACGATGGTAAACAAACCACAGATGGTCAATTTGATCTGGAACTTGGAATGGGGTTTCAATCAAATTTGGCAGTTCATCGGCGACTGTTTTTCCTATTACGCCTATTCCCATACCTTCTGAAATAGCGTGAGCCATATCCGAAAAATGATTGGATTGATAAACTTCTTTTTCTAGTGGGATATGAGACAAAATGGTTTTAAAAATAGGAATATTGCGTTTAAAGCCTGTGGGAGTCACCCAATCAAACTGATGCAAATCAGCAATGGTGTTCGGCATGCCGGAATTAGCGATGTCTTTATGAGCATAGATTTTTAATTCCATAGCATGTAGCGGTTTAACAATGACATCACTGCTTTGGGGTTTGTTTCCGGGGCGAATAGCGACATGTACCGTGCCGTTTTCAAGTGGAATAATTTCATCAGTTGCATGCATGGTTACCCTTAACTGAGGGTGTGCTTGCCTTAGTGATTTGATAGTAGAATGTAAGCGGATAGCATAAGTATTAACGGTAGTGATTACGATGTTACCACTGAGTTCATTCGAGGCATTATGGATTTGATTTTCCAATCGTTTAAATTGGTGCTGAATATTAGGAAATTCTTTTAAAAATACCTGTCCTGCTTCAGTCAGTTGATAACCTCGCTGGTGACGAAAAAATAGCTTTGTTCCTAGGTTATCTTCTAAGCGATCGATATGGCGCAGCACAGTACTATGAGCCAGCCTTAAATGTTTTGCCGCTTGGCTCAAGCTACCAGATTTCGCTACCGCAAATGCACTTTTATAGTCATCCCATAGCACATCCATATAAGCTCCCAAATCACTCTGTCTATTTATGCACAATAGTTTTTCATATTTGTCGATTTTCGACCAGATAAATCTTCTGTAACCTAGTGTTCACTTTTTGATGTTTGAATAAGAAATATGCAGCTAAAAAACTCACAACAACGATATGGGCTTGTCGCCAGCTTATTACACTGGGTCATGGCATTAGCCGTATTTGGTTTGTTTGGTCTTGGGTTGTATATGGTTGAGTTGACGTATTACGACCCATGGTATCGAGGTTCATTAGAGCTTCATAAAGCACTAGGGGTTGTATTGATGTTGACACTTGGTTTTAGAGTTATTTGGCGTTGGTTTAATCCTCGTCCACAAGATTTAGCGACCAATAGCGCACTGGTAAATAAGGCCGCTCACATTGCTCATATGCTGTTGTATGTCGGATTACTTGCGCTGATGATTTCTGGCTATCTGATCTCAACTGCCGATGGGCGCAGCATTGATGTGTTTGGGGTCTTTGAAGTTGCAGCGTTACCAGTGATGCATGATCAGCAAGAAGATATTGCGGGTGTGATCCACTGGGGATTGGCTTGGGGATTAATCATCTTAGCCGCTCTTCATATGTTGGCCGCATTCAAACATCATTTTATTAAAAAAGACGACACACTAAGGCGCATGTTGCCATAAGGAACTAAGATGAAAAAGACAGTATTAATGGCAGCCTTGTTTGCTGCAATGGCGGGAAGCGTAAATGCGGCCGATTACAAAGTGGACATTGAAGGCGCACACGCTTTTGTTAACTTCAAAATTAAACACTTAGGTTACAGCTGGTTATACGGCCGTTTTAATGACTTTGATGGCAAGTTTAATTGGGATAAGGCCAATCCAAATGACTCGAAGATCAATATTGAAATCGATACCGCAAGTATTGACTCAAACCATGCTGAGCGTGATAAGCATCTGCGTAATTCACACTTTCTTGATGTTAAAAAGTACCCAAAATCGACGTTTAAAAGCACTAACATCGAATTTAAAGATGCGACTCACGGTACCGTAACGGGTGAATTTACGCTTCATGGCGTGACTAAAACTATTAGCTTCCCAATTGAAAAGCTAGGTGAAGGTAAAGATCCTTGGGGTGGGTACCGCGCAGGTTTTGTGGGCACGACTGAATTGAAATTAAAAGATTACGGCATTAACTACGACTTAGGTCCGGCCAGTACTCATGTTGAGCTAGAACTCGCTATTGAAGGCATTCGTCTATAACAATCGTTATTTTGTAGCCAATATATGAGTTAAGTACCAAGCTACTGAACATCAACCCTTAAGCCGAGCTAAGTACAAACTTAGCTCGGTTTTTTTTCATTTTAGCTCTAGAAGTTGTACCTTACGCCAAGATTCCAAGCGCCAAACTTTTTACGGTCTTTTCCGCTCGGGCTGTAGCTGTAGCCTACATCAATACCAATATTTTTAGTAATTGGCATATTACCGCCAATGGTGAAGTAGGTAGCACTGTTATATCTTGATAAGATCAAATCTAAATCTCCCCACTCATCAAGACCCATTTTGAACCCAGCTTCAAAATACGCTTTAGTAGCATCATCGTCACGCTTTTGGAAAATAGCTTTATTGTTTATCTGGAATCGATAGTCATAGCTGGTCTTTTCATGGACAACACCAATACCACCACGAATATCAAGATTGTCTGCGATTGGGTGATATAAACCTACAATACCAGCAAAAGTAGTTTCAGAGCCATTAACTGTATGCTTTGTATTACCTACGGTGTCACTATCGTCCACAGATAATCGGCTAAACTCCCCTTTTAAATACACACCATTAACTGGCGAATATTGGACGGCTGTATTAAATGACTTTCCTGAAAAGGTAGGTAGTTGATTAGCGATATTATATTGATTTTTGGTAATGGAAGTCCCAAGTTCAGCATAATTATAGTTAAGATCGCTCGCCATAGTGTAAGCCGATATGCTTAGTAGTGGTAATGCTACAAGTAAAGCAAGCTTACTTTTATGAATCGACATAATAGTCTCCTCGTTGATGATAATGCAAAAAAGAAAGTGTCAAATAAAGTCAGCCTGTTTAGGCATTCTATGAAAGTGAATTAGCTCAAGTTATTTGTATTGAACAAATAACTGAGTTGCCTCAGGTTCTGCTCTACTGTTGAGGTAATTGACTTCAACAACAGATTCAATAGGTCGAGCGTAGTCGATTTTACTCCAGCCTTGGATTAGCTGTGCGTCAGAGTACTTTCCTTTTGGCAAAAGCTGCTGAAGCATCGAGGGGGAAGGAAGAGGTGTATTGCCAATGGCATTTTTTACTTCTTTGAAATCAAATCCGATGGTGACGGTGGCTTCTGAAAAATCCGAACTGATGTTTTTATATAGCACAAATACTTTGCTTGGGTTGCTAGAAAGCTGTGAAATTACGGCTTTGGATGTTCTAAAATCACTCCAAAATGAAGGCAATTCAAGCAACTTAGTACGTTTAGTCAGGCCTGTAATTGCTTGAGTGGTATAGGCCAGTTTTTCGTTGGTGATTGCTGGCTTTATGATTTCATTGTCCTGAGCAGTCTCAGTTTTAGATATGGGGTTATTGGCGATGGCGTTAGCAGGTTTTGTCTGAAACAACATAAGTACGCCCAGACAAAGTAATATCGCTGCAGTAGTGAATGCTATATTGAAAATGCGCATGATAAACCCCTCTAAGAATAATTCATGCGCAGTTTAATGAGTTAATCATTAATTGTCAAAAAGAAAATAAACATGAGTGTTTATTCAGTTTCAAGTGTTGATATTAGCAGTAAACTACTTTTTTTGAGCATAAAAATTTCATCGGTAAGTTCAAGTGGTAATAAACTCTCGCTCATGATGAAATTCGCATTGAGGCTGGATGCAATTAAGTCAATTTTATTTTTCTCAATGTTGGGAAATTGTCCTTTTAAAATATCTGATATGTATTTAATACCTTGTTTCATCGTAAATTTATGATCTTCTCGAATAGGAGCTAAACGCTTGGCTTCAGAAAAAAGTGCATCGGAAACTTTTATGCGCTGGATATAATCTTTTGAGCGAGAAGAAAACATAGTATCAATCAAAGCCTGTGCTCGTTGCCTTTTAGGCAACCAATACAATAATTGTTCCCACTGCTCACTGTATTTATCACGCCAGCGTGAACTTAATGCACAGATGATTTCATCTCGATTGCCAATATAGTGGCGCAAAATAGTACGTTTCATATTGGCGGTTTCAGCTATGTATTCGAGCGAGCTTTCTTGAATGCCTTTTTCGATAATACATTGTTCTAGTGCGTCTAAGATTTCTTCTCGTCTTGTTTTTGCTAAGCTGGGTCTTGCCATTAAAACGCCTCATGGTCTATGTTGAACAATCTTCATTCTACTTTTTAATTGTCTGCTTGACAATTAAATGAGTTAGTGGATAATTTTAGATTATTGTCATATTGAAAATAAATGGGTAAAAATGATGCCTTGGTCATACTGGTTAGGTTTTGCGTTAGTATTGTGGTTGTTGTTTGATTTGGTGCGAGGAGAAGCTTATATCTGGCAGTCGTATCGTCGTGATTCAGAGCCAGGAATGTATTGGTTTACCATGTTGGTTTGGGCACTAGTGGCTGCAAGTTGTTTTATCTACCCTTCTTTTTGATGAGGTGTAGCGCTCCGACAATGACTTGTTTAATGTAAAAATGTTGAAAAAATGATCTCAAACCTTTTTCATCGCCGAATCAAGTGGTAAAATGCGAATCATTATCATTTGTGAGGTGAACTATGAAACGGTTATTAGCAACATCTATTTTGGCTTTTTCTGCATTAAGCGCGCAAGCGTCAGAGCCGCAAGTAAACATTTATTCGTTCAGACAACCGTTTCTGATCAATCCTATTCTTGAGCAATTCACCGAAGAAACTGGCATTAAAACCAAAGTAGTGTTTGCTAAGAAAGGACTGATCCAGCGCTTAAAGCGTGAAGGTGAATTGTCACCTGCAGACTTGGTATTAACTTCAAACTTTTCTAAGTTACTTGAATTAAAAGATTCAGGATTAACTCAGTCTTATCAATTAACGTCTGATCTTTCTAACAACATTGCTCCACAGTTTCGTGATTCTGAACATCACTGGCTAGCGTTAACCAAGCGCGTTCGTAATGTGTATTCGTCCAAAGATCGTGCTGGCAAGCTAGAAACCTTGAAATATGAAGATTTAGCCAAAGCGGAATACAAAGGTCGCATTTGTACTCGCAGTGGTAAACACCCATATAACCTAGGCTTGATTGCTTCTATGATTGCCCATGACGGTGAAGCGCAAACAGAACAATGGTTGCGTGGCGTAAAAGCGAACCTTGCTCGTAAACCTCAAGGTAATGATCGTGCTCAGGTGAAAGCGATTAAAGAAGGGCTGTGTGATGTGTCACTGGGTAACAGCTATTACTATGGCAAGATGATCAAAGACAGTAAGCAAAAATCGTGGGCTGATGCGGTATATCTTAACTTTCCAAATCAACAAAGTCGTGGTTCGCACATCAATGTGTCAGGTGCAGTGATGGCAAAACATGCGCCACACAAAGCGGCTGCACAAAAGCTGTTGGACTTTTTAGCTAGCAACAACGCACAAGCCTTGTATGCGAAGCTGAATATGGAATACCCAGTGAATCCTGAAGTGAAACCGTCTAAGTTAGTTCAAAGCTGGGGGGAGTTTAAAGCAGATAATATTGCTTTAGAAAAGATTGCTGAAAATCGCCAGAAGGCATTAAAACTCGTCGATAAAGTGGGGTTTGATTTATAATTTCCTGCATTCTGATTTTGCCCAGTAGCAGATACCTTGAATAATAAACGCTACCGCTTTAACTTTTTATCACGCTCGCCACATGTTAACCATGGGCGAGCGTTTGCTTTTCTCAAAGGCGTGACCTCTGTCGGTACGGCATTATTATTATTGCCTGCGCTGGCGTTAATTTATCTCGTTATTAGCTCACAATTCTCTGGTATCGTTGATGATAGTTTCAATGAAATCAAAGAAACGGTACTGAATCACTATATCATCAACAGCCTATCCGTTATGTTCGGTAGCGTGGCAATTGCCCTATTGTTGGCGATACCGACATCTTGGTGGTGCAGTCATTATCAATTTCGTGGTCGAAAACTGTTGCAGATGTTATTGATCCTACCCTTGGCGATGCCAGCCTATGTGTCTGGCTATATTTATACTGAGTTGTTGGATTTTGCAGGTCCCATTCAAAGTTGGTTACGGCAGACTTTCAATTGGCAACGACCGACGGATTATTGGTTTTTTGATGTACGCTCGACCACTGGTGCATGCATCATGCTCGCTTTGGCGCTGTATCCGTACCTTTTTTTACTACTCACAAACGCATTTACTAAACAAAGCCCACAAATGACCGCGGCGGCACAAATGTTAGGAGCGAGTAATAAGCGTATATTTTGGACGGTACAGCTGCCTTTAGTGCGCCCTGCGTTGGTGATTGGGTGCAGTTTGATTGCCATGGAAGCGCTGGCTGATTTTGGTACCGTACAGTTGTTTGCCGTCAACACTTTAACCACCGCTATTTATGATGCATGGTTGGTGTATGGCAGTTTACTTACTGCAGCTAAGTTGTCATTGATGATGCTGATGTTGGTATTAGGCTTGTTGTGGATTGAAAAAGTCAGCCGTAAACAGCAACAGTATTTTACAGAAAAATCAGCCAATGATGTGCTGGTTCTAGCCAAGCCCTCAGTAAAGCAATTAAGTATGATTTTGGGCTACTCGCTGACAGTGTTAGTGTTGGCACTACTGTTGCCAGTGGGATACCTGATCCAATTTGTCACTGACTATTGGCAAGAAAATACTCAAGGGCAATTGTGGCAGCATTTATCCAGCAGCTTGTGGCTGGCGTTGATCGCTGCGACGGTGGCAAGTTTGATTGCTCTGTTGTGGAACCAAGAGCAACGCATTGTTCAATCGAAAATGGCAAAAATTAAATTATCACTGTCATCGTTAGGCTATGCGATACCGGGAACGGTACTCGCCATTGGGTTATTGATCCCACTGAGCAGTACTGATTTGATGCTCAATAAGCTATTGGTTGAGCTTGATATGCAAAGAGTGGGTCTGATTCTATCGGGGAGCATGTTTGCCCTGATCATGGCTTATGTAGTTCGCTTTGCCGCTATTGCTAATGGCAGTGTGCAATCGGCGTATGAGCAGATCCCAAAGCATCAAGATGATGCGGCTCGAATGCTGGGTTCATCACGTTTTAAGGTGTTCAAAGACATTAACTTACCTCAATTGCGACCAGCGGTGTTTACCGCGTTTTTACTGGTGTTTATCGAATGCATTAAAGAGCTGCCAGCTTCGTTACTGCTACGCCCATTTGATTTTGAAACGCTATCTACCTACGTCTATCAATACGCCAGTGATGAGCAGCTAGAGCATGCCGCATTAGGCGCTTTACTGATCATCATGGTGAGTACGCTACCGCTGCTGTTTCTTCATCGTCAAAACAAAGGAGTGCACTAATGTCACATTCATCATCCGTCAGTCAGGCATTAGTGCTTAATCAGATACGTTTATCGTTATCGGGTAAACCCATAGTAAAAGCGTTGGATCTGTCACTGGCAATGGGTGAGAGTCTTTGTCTGCTTGGTCCAAGTGGCTGTGGTAAAACCACAGTACTTAAATGTATTGCAGGATTATTAACGCCAGATTCGGGTCAAATCCATGTCAATGGGACTTCGGTGTTTGGTGATGAGTTTGTGCCAGCGCAAAAGCGTAATATTGGCTTTATTTTTCAAGACTACGCGCTATTTCCACATATGACAGTGGCAGATAATATTGGTTATGGGCTGTCAAAACTGAGTAAGCACGAAAAGACACATCGAATTGATGAGTGCTTACAGCTGGTGGATTTAGTTGGGTTTGGTGATCGTTATCCACATCAATTGTCTGGCGGCCAGCAACAGCGTGTTGCCTTGGCTCGGGCATTAGCGCCTAAGCCAAATTTACTGTTGATGGATGAGCCGTTTTCTAATGTCGATGCGCAATTAAAGCGGCAGATGATGGCGGAACTAAAAGCCATTTTCAAAAAGGCCAATGTCAGCTGTATTTTTGTGACTCATGCTAAAGAAGAGGCGTTTGCGTTTGCTGATAAAGTGGCGGTGATGCTGGAGGGTAAAATTGCTCAATTTGATGAACCATTACAGTTGATCAATCAGCCCTCATCGGTTGCAGTCGCCCAGTTTATGGAGTGTGGAAATATTCTCACTACAGAGCAAGCTAAGGTATTGTTTCCTAAGATTACATTATCTCAATCCGGTTCGTGGTTATTTAAGCCTGAATACATTGATATTTCAGGATCAGTTCAAGGCCTTGATATTGAGCACATTGAACAAACCTTTACAGGCAGAGAGTACGTGGTCGATATCATGATTGATGATGAAATAAAGCAAGGAATTAAAGCTGTAAGTCAGTACTTGCTAACTATAAGCTCCTCAGAAAAATTGATGTTTGATTATCAAGAACAACCATATCAGATTGAAGATTAATGAGAGTTGGGTAAACGAATCAATCGCTTACCCTATGATACTTTATGCCTTAAATCACTCGTGAAAACTGTTGCTGACGTGCCTTTTCGCGGAAATATTTATCAAAACACATACAAATATTGCGGATCAAAAGGCGACCCGTTTCACCAATGGTGATCACTCGGTCATCAATATTGACTAACTTATCATTAATAAAAGTTTGAAGCAGTTTCAAATCTTCAGCAAAATAGGTTTCGAACTCAATACCCAGTTCTTGCTCCATCTTCGCCATATCCAGTTCGAAATGACAGATGAGTTGCTTGATCACTGCACGACGAATTTCATCATCTTTATCTAATGAGCAGCCTTTCCATAACGCATTGCTTTTGTCATCAATGGCCTGATAGTAGTCTTTGACTTCTTTTTGGTTTTGGGCGTAACAGTCGCCAATCTGGCTGATAGAAGAAACGCCTAAGCCTAATAAATCACACTCTTCTTGAGTCGTGTAACCTTGGAAATTACGGTGCAACTTACCAGCACGTTGTAATTTGGCTAGCTCGTCATCGGGTTTCGCAAAATGATCCATCCCGATAAATTGATAGCCCGCTCCCGTTAATCCTTCAATAGATTGATGCAATATCTCCAATTTTTCACGAGGTGAAGGCAGGGTTTCGTCTTTGATTTTACGCTGCGCCGCAAACCGAGCAGGGAGGTGAGCATAGTTAAACACTGATAAACGATCGGGAGATAACTCAATGGTACGGGCAATGGTTTTGGCAAAACTTTCAGCTGTCTGATGCGGCAGACCATAGATCAAATCCACATTGGTGGATTGGAATCCGAGTTCTTTAGCTCGACCAATCAAGTCAAATATGAACTGTTCATCTTGTTCGCGATTGACGGCCACTTGGACTTCTTTATTGAAATCTTGGATACCCACTGAAATACGATTAAAGCCCGCTTGTTTAAGGGTATCAAGCATCGACAGTTCAATTTCTCTTGGGTCGATTTCAATTGAGAATTCGCCATCATCAACAAAGTTAAAGGCTGATTTTAGTTGATCAGTCAGCCATAGAATCTGCTCTGGCTCTAAGTAAGTTGGAGTACCACCGCCCCAGTGCATTTGCGTCACTTGATAGTCTTTAAACAGTGGTGCACGGGCTAAAATTTCAGACTTTAGATACTCTAGGTATTGCTCAGCCTTATGCTTGTGGCGAGTAATGACTTTATTACAACCACAGTAGTAGCAAAGTTTGGCACAAAATGGGATATGAATGTAAAGCGACAACTGACGGCTTTTGCTGGTCTCAATCGCTTTTAAAAATTGGTCTTCTGTAAAACTCGCGTCAAACTCTAATGCCGTTGGATAAGAAGTGTAACGTGGACCACTGTAATTGTACTTTTCAATCATGGATTGATCCCAGCGGATCTTTGAGGAATAACTCACAATGCTTCTCCGGCGTTATTAGAATGAGCGAAAGTGTGTGAAGTATGCCTGATACCCTAACGCAAAACTTTGATCTAACGCATATTGTGCTTTTGACAGTATGTTCTTTATATTGTTAGCAACCGCTTGAAAGCATTTTGAAAGGCTACTTCAAGCTCGGCTCTTGCATCAGGTGGCAAGTGTAACATCATTGATGCATACGATACGGCTTGATGAGCATAGCAAACGCGCTGACAATGCTTCCAAGCCAATACCACTTGTTCAGGCTGATATTGCTGTTTCCAAGGGGCGAGGTAGTGTTCAATAATCTGTGCTTTATCAGTGGAGTCTGGCATGCGATATAAATAGGTTCCATCGATAAACGGATGACTGATACAAGCATCACTCCAGTCAAAGAACACAAATTGATCATTGTTCAGTGCTACATTCTCAATATGCAGATCACCATGAACGAGCGTTTCCTGAATATCCAATTGGATAAGCTGATGGATATCAGCAGAAACAGCCACAAGAGCCTTATCAAGCTTGATAAGCATGTCCTTTGACAGCATGGCTCGTAGGCAAGGTTCCTCAATGAGTTTTTCTAACTGTTCGACGAGCTTGATTATAGGGCGGTGTAAACAACCATTTTGCTGGAGCGTATTGATATGCGGGATGCATTTAAATTGTAAATGAGCCAATTGCTGAAAAGCGTTTGCCCATATTGTTGTTGAACTATCTTCGGGCAAGCCGCCACCAAAATCCCGAGTTAATTGATATTGATGATGCTGATCTATGGCTATAACCTCAGGTGTAGGCAGGCATAGAGCATGAAGCTGTTGGCTCAAAAGGGCTTCGTTAGAAAATAGTGGCAGTTTAGCTGTCGCTTTGAAAAAGACATTACCCTGACGAATGTGTTGTTTAAACACATGGCCCAGTCCCCAACTTGATACGGGCTGTAATGACCCTATGCCGCAAATATCTTGAATGGCTAATTGTTCTGATACCCAATGATTGATCTCTTCAAGCCAATTATCATTATCCCAAACTTGCTCCATGAATACTCCTTGTCATGAGAGTCAGCAAACCCGTATTGCATACTGATGCAGCAAGGGTATAGTAAATTGTTCTGCAAAAAATAAACAAAAAGGTAACATAATGAATACCAAAGCCCTACGGTTAATCTTGATGGGAACACTGGTTTCCAGTTTCACTGCACAAGCTGAACTATTGATATACGCTGGCCAGTTGATAGATGGCAAGTCTGATAAGCCACAAAAAAAAGTTACGCTGGTGGTGCATAATGATCGCATTAGCGATATTAAGCGTGGTTATGTCAAGGCGAAAGCAGGTGATGAAGTCATTGATTATCGACAGGGTACTGTTATGCCGGGCTTTATCGATATGCATACTCATTTATCCTACCAAATGAGTCCAAACTCCTATATGGAGCCATTTACCTTAAATCCTGCTGATATTGCTTTACGCGGATCAGCTTATGCCAAGAAAACCCTCAAAGCTGGATTTACTACAGTTCGTGAGCTAGGGGATACGGGTAATGCTTCAGTAGCGTTACGTAATGCTATCAGCAAAGGTTATGTTCAAGGTCCAACCATTTATACGGCAGGAAAATCGATTGCGACAACCGGTGGACATGCCGATGGAACCAATGGCCGTAAACTCGCAATGATGGGAGATCCGGGTCCTAAACAAGGGGTGATAAATGGTGCTGATGATGCGTACAAGGCGGTACGACAACGCTATAAAGAAGGGGCAGATTTGATCAAAATTACCGCCACTGGCGGCGTTTTGTCGATGGCAAAAAATGGCCAAAACCCACAGTTTACTGACAAAGAACTAAGAGCCATTGTTGCGGCCGCTAAAGATTACGGCTTTAAAGTCGCAGTGCATGGTCATGGCAAAGAAGGCATTAAACGGGCAATTTTGGCAGGAGTGAACACCATTGAGCACGGTACTTACCTTGATAAAGAAACCTTTGCTTTGATGAAAAAACATAATGTCGCTTTAGTGCCGACCTTAAGTGCAGGTGCCTTTGTGGTGGAAAAAGCCAAAATTGATGGTTACTTCCCAGAAGTAGTGCGACCTAAAGCCGCTACTATTGGACCGAAAATGAAAGATATGTTCTCTAGAGCTTATAAAGCAGGGGTTACTATTGCTTTTGGTACTGACGCAGGTGTTGGAGCTCATGGTGAAAATGGTAAAGAGTTCACTTTAATGGTCGAAGCTGGTATGCCTGAGATGAAAGCGATTCAAAGTGCGACATCAGTGGCAGCTAGCGTTCTAGGGGCTAATAATATTGGTCATTTAGCCAAAGGTAAGCGTGCCGATATCGTTGCGGTGAGAGGTAATCCATTGAATGACATTACATTACTAGAAAGGCCTAGTTTAGTGATTAAAGCGGGTAGAGAGGTCAAGTAACTGCCAAATAAACATACATAAAAAGAGCCGCGAAAGCGGCTCTTTTTATTAAACGCTGAAACAAAATGAAAAACAGTAGCTGAGCATTAGAAACGTTTTAGGTTCTTAATAGCAGTAACGTCTTTTTCAAAACTCATTACTTCTTGAGTTGAGATATACCCGTCAACTTTTTTCATTGATTTTGCAAAAAATTCGTTTAAAGCTTCTACAAGCACTTTATCTGTATTATCAATTAGAGGTTTTGATTTACCAGCTGTAAGAGAATTAACGGCCATTCCTAAAAGGCTATCACTTTGTGCTTTGTAATGCTTTCTTTGAACATAATCTCGAGGAGCTGTTAGTTTTGATAAATTAATTCTTTTACTAAAAAAAGTTTGTTTGGTTAATGGTTCAATCAATTTGATGTTTAAAGAGCCACCAATTTGAATTGTCCCGACATTTTCACAATAACCATTTTTGTGTGAACACTCAGAGTTCAAAACTTTTTGATCTACATAAATATTAAGATCAGGAACAAGAGCTAAATATGAAGATTTTTTATCACCATAAGTAATATCATCAAATGTCTCATATGGTCCAGATATTTTAAATCCTTTACTAATTACAATTTCATGGAAAGTATCACCCATAGCAGAAGCTAAACGGTTACCATATTGGCCCAAGTGTCGATTGAAGTTGACGTTTATTTTACGTGAGTTCATTTGAGCTAATGCCAATAAAGAAGATTGACTGTAATTATTTCTTGGACTGGATGTCGATTCAGCAGATTTGTATATTGGTGAGACTATAGAAATTGTTTTATCGAGTTTTTTACTTGTGCTTTGGGTTTTATAAGAAAAGTTAAGTTGACCGACTTCTTTTTTTGTTTGCGGAGTGCTTTGGCATGCAGTTAAAAGAGGCAAAGAGCAAATAGAGGCTACAAGAATAAGCTTTTTCATTACTTAAGTCCTTTAAAGTAAAGTGGGGTAGGTAATCATTCCTATATGATTATTATATTAATTCTCCTTTAAACAATGAGTTAAAGTCAATGAAAAATTTAATAATTAGAAAGAGCCGCAATAGCGGCTCTTGATATTCATAATTATCTAATGACTGAATTTGGCCAATTCAAAATGCTGCAGTGTTTCAGCTTCTTTTAAAATTGGCGCTTCCAAAGCCGATTCAGATTTCATTCGCGCTAAATCTAATTTCATCCGCTCTTGCTTAGGTAGGGCATTGCGTTGCTCTTTGATTGGGTGCTCTTTGATACATTCAAAGTGAGCATATAAATTCGGATAATGACTTGATACACGTTCAGTAAGTAAAGCCACTTCAAATAATCGTGCAATACGTACTACACCTTCTGAAAGCTCACAACGTTCCTCAAGCATAGCGGCAGCAATATAGCGTATGTCCTCGATGACCGAATCTTGCTTTTCCTTGAGCTTTTGTTGCTGATCTGCTTCAGCCTTAGCTTTGGCTTGATTTTGTTTACGTAGCTCAAGTAATAAATAAGTGGCGTAGGCGGCTAATGCCATCACAATTAATACCGCAGGAATAACAAGTAGACTGATTGTCATGGCTATTATCCTTGCTGATAATCCTGTAGAACATCAGCGCCGGATTCAAAGCGATCAAATAAGGCATCATCATCAGAAACTTTTGCAGGCGCTTGTTCTGCTTGCTCATCAAGTCCCAGTTTTTTCATCAGACGCTCAATTTCATCCAATTGAGTATCCAACCACTTCTGATCTTCTGCGCTTAAGGTACGGCCTTCTTCGAGTTGATCCAACAGCTGATTAAGACGTGGATCTTCCTCGATGCTTAACAGACGTTGTTCGTCACTCATTTTTGGCTTCTTAGCTGTTGGCACATCAGCTTTTACTTCTGCTTTTGGCTCAACAGTTAATGGAATGGCTTTTTTACTACCATGGCGAGGATCTTTACTCGCATCATAAGTTGGTGAAGCTTTTTTGAGTGTGACTTCATTATGACGTGCACCAGAGGCTTTGCCGGTTTTACGCTTCTTTTTCGATACGATGCGCTCAGCCTTTTTGGTGCGAGGAGCATTTTTAGGGGTGCTATCACCCACTTTACGTGTTTTTTTACTGCGAGGCATTGGATAAATATTCCAGAGATAAACCTAAACTAGCGCTGTGAGTCGCTCAATTTTAGGTGGAAAAAATAATGGCTAAGATTATAGCACGAACGTACTTTGAAAATAAAAAAGGCGGCAGAGTGAATCTGCCGCCTGTAGCACAAGTGTATAGACACCTTATTCTTTTTAACCAAGCTTCCTTACCTGCGTAGCGACGCTCCCGGTCGGTATCTTTACTAACAGCTGTCCCTGCACCATTTTTTATTATGAGTCATCCAGACATTTTATGGGTTAGTGTCGTAATTACGACTGAGTGACACTTAAATTTGTGTCTGAACATCATCTTTGATGCTGAATCAACTATCCATGTTTATTTTATTGTTGTTGGGTAAGGCAGTGCTATATAGCGAGTGGTCAAAATCGACCTTTTCCTTACAACGTAGCGAACCTGGGTTTCAAGTTGAAACCACAAC
Organism: Parashewanella sp. 2210YD4-3; assembly: GCF_056591735.1. Lineage (NCBI taxonomy): Bacteria > Pseudomonadati > Pseudomonadota > Gammaproteobacteria > Alteromonadales > Shewanellaceae > Parashewanella > Parashewanella sp. 2210YD4-3. The sequence goes on from NZ_JBWQOG010000014.1 coordinate 52,796, forward strand.
TCTTATTATTATTGGAGAGCGGTTTAAATCGTATTTTTATTATTGGTAACTTTATTCTTGTTCTTAAATATTCTGTGCCAAGAACTGTTCGACGGAGTTATTTTTCTTAGTTCGACAGCTGGGTTTTTCTTGGTACAGGCGCATTAAACCCAAGTTACAAATTAATGTCAATAAAAAAATAACAATATTTACCTTTACGTTAACGTAAAGTGTTTAAGGTTAAAAAAGGACATAAATATGTCCTTTTTTGATAATTTAAGTTACTAATACTAAGTATTCAATGGCTTAAAAAGTTTAATTTAAGCTAGCGATGTACTTAGACAATGCATCAATATCAGCATCAGTAAGTTTAGCAGCGACATCTTGCATCATGCCGTTTAAGTCGTTGTGACGCGACTTGCTACGGAATTTCGTTAATTGTGCTTTGATATAGTCTGGCTGCTGGCTTGCTAAGTGTGGGAAACCAGCCATGCCCATGCCTTTACCTTGTGGGCCGTGACATGCCATGCACGCAGTAATACCGCGTTTTGCATCGCCTGCTTCATAAAGCATTTTACCTGCAGCAGGTACATCAGCAACGGCTACTGGTTTTGACTTCTGACTAGCAAAATAAGCAGAAAGATCAGCGATGTCTTGATCGTTTATTGTCGCAACAAAGCCAGCCATGATTGGATCGAAACGACCTTCTTTGCCAGCAGAAGCTGAGCCTTTCTTAAAATCATGTAATTGCTTCACAAGGTATTCTGCATGTTGCCCTGCTAGCTTTGGGTACATTGGGACTAAACTGTTACCGTCTACACCGTGGCAGGCAGCACATAACATTGCTTTGGTTTTTCCGGCTTCTGCATTGCCTTCTGCTGAAAATGCTGGAGCAGAGATTGCGGCAATAATAACAGACAGCACAAGAGCTAACTTTTTCATGGCGTTCCAACTTCTTGTTAAGATTATTGTCCTGAACTTACAAGCATAGCCCGTAAGCGTGGTAATATTGTTATCAACCTAATATTCTACACGAAAATGTAGAAAAGTAAGTAATTCGAGTTGAATTATAGTATTAAGATTGAATAAGTTGGAGTAAACCGTGGTTGCCCCTGAATTAGATTTCCGTAAAGCAAAGTTTGTTATCAGTGCTCCAGATATTGAACACCTAGATCAACACTTGGGTGAGAGCCAAGGCATTGAGATTGCGTTTGCTGGCCGTTCCAACGCTGGAAAATCCAGTGCTTTGAATGCGTTAACTGAGCAAAAAGGTTTAGCAAGAACCAGTAAAACTCCCGGACGAACCCAGTTAATTAATGTATTTGAAATTAACGAAGCCTGTCGTTTAGTGGATTTACCCGGTTATGGTTTTGCTCAAGTACCATTGGCCATGAAAAAAAAATGGCAGCAAGCTTTAGGTGAGTATTTACAAAAACGTGATGCCCTTGCTGGGGTTGTGGTGCTGATGGATTGTCGTCATCCACTTAAAGACCTCGACATGCAAATGATTGAATGGGCAGTACATAGTGAATTGCCTGTGCTGGCCTTGCTGACCAAATCGGATAAACTAGCTCAAAGTGCTCGTATGAAGACGGTTAATCAAGTTCGTAAGAAACTGGCTGATTTTGGTGATTCTGTCCAAGTTGAACCTTTTTCTTCATTAAAAGGCTTAGGTAAGCCAAAAGTACTGAGTATTTTAACGACTTGGTATCAAGAGAGTGTCGAGCTTGTTGAAGAAGATGTTGAAGATGCTGAATAGTCATTAGTCATTAGTCATTCAAGATAGGTCAGCCATTCGCTGACCTTTTAGTACCGAACTTAACTCATTTGACGTTTTTTTATCTAATGAGCGATAGATTAAGAATATTTGGGATTGTTTAAATTACTATCTTTTTAAGCAGGTTCAGCAATTAGCAAGGAGTAACAAGTAGTATCAATATAAGATAGCACTTTCTTACGAGATGAACGATGGCACAAGGCATAGTTTCAACATTACCCTCTATTACTTTAGATTCGCTCTGGAATCCATCCAAAGATAGTATGTTTTCTTTATCAGATGATGACTTCAAAAAATTATCATCTCATATGCCTGCTAAAGTAATCAAAGAAGCTAATAATGATGCTGAAGGGCTGAATGAAAGTGAAACAAATCCGCCCTACACAGAGGTTCATGTTACCTATAAATATGAACAGAGTGTTTTGTGGGGGTTGACTTCAGATATAAAAAAATTTAGCGCAAATTTATGTCTTACCAGAGATTCTGAAAAGCAAAAAGCATTAATTTATTTTATGCAGCATGAGACTATTGAGCAAATCCACAATGATTTTGCGAGTAAACTTCAAGATCAATACCAAATCAAAGAGACAAGCCCTGTGGAGCTTAGTCTTGCACAACAAGCAGCAATAGCACGGGCGAAAATGGGAACACCTAGCTACCATGAATATCTCTCAGAAGATGGAGAAAGATTAAGTACCCTTGATGAAAAGAAAGCTAGCAAATTAAAAGAAAAAAATAAATTGTTACGAAGAGCAAAAGGGATTGGATAAGGTGCTTACTAAAGAGAATAATACGTTAACCACTATTTCAACCGTTTGGTGGATCTACATCATCCAATGTGCCAATGATGGCCCACTGTATACAGGTATAACAACGGATGTTGAACGTCGTTTTTCAGAGCATCAACAGGGCGGTACTAAAGCTGCGAAATTTTTGCGTGGAAAAGGTCCATTGACCTTGCTCTATCAAGAGACTGTGACAGATAAAAGTACGGCGCTTAAACGAGAAATCGCCATAAAAAAGCTAACTCGAACCCAAAAGTTAGCCTTAATTAAAGGGCAATACTGAGCGAAACGGCTACTCAGTATTGCGTCGGGAAAGTATTATACCATCCGTCATTGAACTTTATATTTCCTTTGCTAATGCTCTCCAAAAAATCACAGTGAATTGATGTGAGTGGTATTATTCTTCGACTGATACTGGCCCATCAATGTGTTTAAAGCTGAGCCCACCAGAGCCGGAGTTAATGATATTAAGTCCTTTAGTATGCTTAACTGATATGCTACCTGAGCCATCATCGATTGTTACGATTCCATTAATATGTTCAGCGTAGATCTCACCAGAACCGTCGTTGATTTTGGTATTACCACCAATATGTGTAAGGTCGATAGTGCCTGAACCATCATTAATGGTTACTTTGCCTTGGGTGTTATTGATATCAATGCTGCCTGAGCCATCGTTAATCTGAATATCACCAGTCACTTTAGATAACTCAATATCACCTGAACCATCTTTAATGGTGGCCGCCTTGCTGTTATCAATGTTGATGCTGCCCGAACCGTCTTTGATATTAATTTTGTCTACCATTAATAATTCAATATCGCCAGAACCATCATTGATTTGGATCTGCTTTCCCTGATGAATGTTGATGTCGCCTGAGCCATCATTGATGGTGATATTTGCATTTACAGATTCAATTTTGATGTCACCAGAGCTATCGCGAATGTCCAACATCAGGTTGTGTGGAACGGTAATGGTTAAATCGATTCGCGGTGAACGATTATAAAATCGCTCTGTATCAAATTTGGCAACCAGCTTAGCTGCATCACCGTAAGGCTTTAAAGTTAAGATAGCTGGAACATCATTATAGGTATGAATGTCCGCTTGAACTTGGACACTTTGCTGTCCGCGGACACCTTTGATGGTTAAGAAACCGGAAGTGACTTCAGCTTCAAGATGAGTAAGATCGGCTGCTGAAAGTTCAAGGGTTTGCTGTTGGTGGACGGTTGGTTCAGCGAAAGCGCCTTTAATTTGGATGAAGCAGCCATTAAGTAATAGAGCTGATAGTACAACCAATAATGTCGAAAATGATTTCATTAATCTGTCCTTAGTTCATTCTTATTGCAACGAAATTAGCACGAAGCATGCCATTATGTAATTCATTGATTTTAAAGGGCTACAGATGATCTTGGTGTTGTAGTGAAGAATAAAGTTAGTGAAACAGGCTAAGGTGTGGTGAAAAATCCCATCGCCATCAGTGTGGCAATGGGATAGGAATAGACAGAAGTCATTTAATGTTGAAGTAATACTGGATATGTTAAGTATTGCTCATCAAAGTATGGGCTACGCTCATAAAACCAACGTAGTCTGGCTTTGGGGTTGTCCGCAAAGGCTTGGTCTTTTAACGCTTGTTCAAATTCAGCTTTCAGCTCAGGCGCGGCTTTCAGCATCTTTTCAGCCATCGGCTCTACCGCATAATCTTCCATGTATTCAGTACGAGTAAAGATGGGGTTGAAAAAGCCCCATTGCAAAAAAGAGTCAGGAGACTGTGGCTCTAATAGCATAATGGCTAAATTACCAAGAGGTTGCTTAGTGGTAATTTTCACAGTGCCTGCTGGGAGCGTGGACGTTACCGTGTGTAAGTTTGCGGAAACCTTGACGCGCTGGTGGCTTTCATAAGACTGCGCTGCAAATGTGTGATCATCAAAATGATATTGTTTGAGGTTGAGGGTTTGTGGCTTTGTAAGGCGCGTCATCCGAATGCCGTGTAGTTGCAATCGTTCAATTACTTGCTGCCATTGCGGTGGAATAAAATAAGCACTCGGTCTTGTGATAGTGATATCAGGAGTGGTATTCCCAATCACGGGCAGGTTAGGGAAAAGTTTTGGTTTTCCTGTCCAGCGTACTACTTGGTCACCACTGATAGAGCTGATTTCTTTAACATACTCAATGCCTTTAAAGTCCCAGCCTTGAGACTGAGTTTCACTTTTCCACGTTAACGTTATTTGGCTAGGGTATGCATACTGATCCTGTTTAATCGCGGTTTTTAACTTGGTGCCATTCTTAGCTAATGTTTTCAGGGTTTGTTCAAGGTAAACATAGGTGCCAAGTACACGTTGCTTAAACGGCTTTAAACTATGATTTTCCACTAAAATCGTGGGTAAATGGCGAGCATGGCCATATCCATCAGAATAGCGTTGTGATGCTATCCAGTGATATAACCCTTTTGAAAGGTCGGTTTTATCCATGGCAAACACCAAAGGCCCTGGAATATGCCCTGCTTGGCTAAGAGCATCGTCAACGGCAGGGCGATAGATGCTATCTAACCATTGATAGCTGGCCTGACTCAATCCTCGGGGTATGTTATAGCCATAAGTGATGTCGTACTGGTAATCAATACCGTCAGTGACGTGAATATCGATGTATAAATCAGGTTGCCAGTGATTGATTGCATTCAGCATATGCTGCATTTCTACAGTGTCGGCTTTGGCGTAATCTCGATTAAGATTTAAATTGGTAGCATTGGTGCGCCAGCCCATAGTGACAGGCCCGCGTTGATTGACGCGGTTATGGGTATCGGAACGCTCATGGCCATCAACATTAAAAATCGGCACAAACAACAGGTTAACTCTGTCTAACAAAGCGGCTTTATCGCCTTTAACCATGTCTCTTAACAGCATCATACCAGCATCTTTACCGTCGATTTCACCGGCATGAATTCCGGCTTGTACCAGTACCTTAGGTTTCCCTTGTTCTGCGAGAGCTTGCGCTGTAGTTAACCCCTCTTTAGAGGCTACAATCATCCAAATATCGCGACCTTGAGGGCTTTTACCTAAGCTGACTTTATGAAGCATATTGGTTTCAGCTACGAGTTTATCAAGCCACTTGAACGTATCGGCATAACTTGGGCTTTCCATGCCATTTGTGCGTTCAAATGGCGTACTCCATGTTTGTGAAGCCTCTTGCATGAGCGCAGTGCTTTGGCCTTGCCATTCTGGGACAGGCGGTAAAATGCTATCGTTAACAAATTGGGTTTCAGCTTGAGCCGAATAAGTTACTGTTGCAGATAATATGGCGGTGAAAAACCAGTTAACATGTCGAGTTGGCATCGAAAGCTTCCTTAATTCCTTGCAAATGACGCTATCTTTTCTGAATTTGCCACAAACAACAACCGAACTTGGTATAATTTTTTCAAATTTCCGTTTTTTGTGAGAATGTTGTGCCGCGTCCCGTATGTCCGCAATGTCAGTTCCTAGTCAAGCAGTGTCTGTGTGATCAGTTGACGCTGATGAACAATGATATTGAACTGGTGATCATGCAACACCCAAGTGAAGTTGGACATGCAAAAAATAGCGTAAGGTTATTGCCACACCTTTTGACTAAGGTTCGGGTTGTGGTTGGAGAAACTGAGCAAGACTTTACTGATCTGAGAGCTGAGCTCATGGCGGAGCAACGCCCTGTCTTCTTACTATATCCATCAGACAACAGCATTGAGGCCGAGAACATTGAGCACAAGTCGCAAGGAGTGTTAATTGTCCTTGATGGAACGTGGCGTAAGGCTTTAAAAATATTGAAATTAAATCCGTGGTTGTTATCATTTCAAGCGCTGCATTTTTCGTCATCGACTCCAAGCCGATATCGAATACGCAAAGCTCATCGTGCTGACAGTTTATCGAGTTTAGAAGCCGCCGCTTATGGGCTACAGGCGTTACAGCCAACAATGGACATTACGCCAATATTAACGGCATTTGATGCCATGATCGAACAACAACTTGCCCACATGCCTAAGCATGTACAAGCGCGTTATTAAAAGGATTTTGTTATGACTAAGGAATGGTCAATAATTGCTTGCGGTTTACTCATCAGTATTTCGTTTTCCTCGTTTTGTCACGAAAGCGAGAAAAAACGCCTAAAGTGGTCACCTAAGGTTAAAGAACAGGCCCAAGCGTCGACAAAGTTAACTTCTCATAAAGACTCGCAAGTGACACAACAACTCGAAAAAGCCAAAAGTGCCAATCAAAAAAATGCTCAGCGTGCAGAGCGCTATAAGCATGAACAAAAGCCGGATTGGAGAAGTAGACTGCATAAAGAAGCGAATCAAGAGTTTAAACAAGCTAAGCAACGAACTGAAAAACAGTTACAACGAGCTAAAGCGGCTGCGAAAAAGTCTAAAAAAATGTCATCATCGGCATCAAAAAGTGGAGTGATAGAGTAGCATACGCTTTTTTATGATTGGTTTTGTTTATGAGTTCATTTTCTTGTCGTTTATGTCATAGTCCAGAGATAGATTTCTATTTTGAGGATAAGCGTCGTGAATATTGGCGGTGTCCACAATGCCAACTTGTTCAAGTGCCAGATGTGTTTTTATTGAGTGTTGAGCAAGAAAAAGCTGAATACGACAAGCATGATAATTCCAATGATGATGCGGGTTATCGTGGCTTTTTATCTCGCTGTTTACAGCCCACATTAGCGCGAGTCGATGCCAACGCTCAAGGGCTAGACTTTGGTTGTGGCGAAGGCAAGGTGTTGTCCACCATGGCAAAAGAGCAAGGTGTGAGTGTTGTTAACTACGATTTGTTTTATGCTAATGATAAATCACTACTAAATGAACAATATGATTTCATCACTTGCACCGAAGTGATTGAACATATTGCAGATGCTAAATCCACCTTTGAATTGTTCCAGTCCATACTTAACGCTAATGGCTTGCTAGCATTAATGACCAAACGCGTTCAAGATGTGAATGCCTTTAGCCGTTGGCATTATAAAAACGATCTTACCCATATTTGCTTTTATTCGATAGATACATTTGAATGGATTGCCAAGCAATACAGGTGGAAACTTGAAGTGATTAGTGACGATGTGGTTATATACTCGTGATACTTGAAGATGCAACTTTCAGGGCTAATTCAGCGTTGCATTATTCGAGGCTTGAAAGTGTAGAACTAGCGGGCTCATTTAAACTTTCGCAACAAAGAAGAATCAACGCTGAAAAGCCCACGCAGTGCGAGTTTAATTGCCATCTACGCTGCGTTACTTACCCTTGCAATAGGGCAACTATTACTGCGGGTAAGTGCCTTACCTAAATGGCAATTAATTCTCGCTGAAATCCTGCATATTCAGGTATCACGAGTATATATTCTCTGGCATAGAGGATGCGCGTAATGCATCTGGGTGCTGCTTTGATCTCATTTGTTCTACGCAATTACTGCAGAGCGTGATTTGACGTGCAGCACAATAGAAAACAGGGTTTTTATTAACAGTACTATTTTGATGGTTATCATAATCAATCTGGAATAATAAGCTATTACAGTGTTGGCAGTGACAAGACTGAGGGTACTCACTTTTCATAGCCTTAAAAATATTTGCTGCGACTAAACCTGCTCCAGTTATTTCAAAAACGCCCTCTTTTGGATGTTCATAATGAGTGTTATCTGGGGTTGGGTTCTTTTGAGGCAGACATAAATCGATGAGTGCTCGATACATAATTTGTTGATGAGTCATTATGGTTAGCCACTGTAAGCTCAGAGAAAATGTGTCTCGAATTAACTCTGGTGCTGTAACCAACAGCCATGCTTTAAGGTATTCACGAGTGACGCCATTTTCATCCAAGGCCTGTAAGTGTTGTTTAGCAGAGTAAAGATTTAAAAAGTACTCATTACTCCATGGGAATTCCTTAGCAAGCTGCTCAAAGCTTTGGGTAGCAATGCTATTCATAGCATCGTCAAAAGGAAAGGGCTCTTGAACTAAATGTATTAGGATCCCTTGTAATATATGTTGTTCATGATCTTTGAGAATTGTCGAGAGTGCTAAAAATTCAAACGCATAAATAGGTTTATCTTGGTGCTGTTTAATAATAAATTGAACCAGTTCAATATTACCAGCGAGCGTCGTAAGCCGCTTATTATTCAGTGTCACTTGTGCCGCTTTTTTTAGAGAAAATTCTGATTTTTGTTGAATGTTCAACAGTGCAAAACTTTTTGTTAATCCACTTTCATCTGTATTGAACACTCCTTGAAAAGATGGTGGTTGTTCTAGCCATCGACAAAATAACAAATACACTTCAAGCGCTGACTGCATTAAGTGCCCAATAACAAAACGACTGAGATGGTTTAACTTTGTATTTGGGTAAACTAATTGTCCTTCCTGTTTAAATGGCTTTGATTTTACCCCTTGAGTCAGTCTGAAATAAAACTGGAGGAAGTAAGTACACTCTGCATTTAATTGAATTACTTGCTGTTCATCGCTCATGCCATTAGTCATAAGCTGAAATACCTGTATTAGCTTTACAAAGTTCTCTAATAGCAATTCCCACTTGGCAAGAGGAGAAGAGCAAAAGCAGTGCTCGGGTATGAGTTCGATACGCTGATGCGGATAGCCATTGAGCCTTCCATTTTGTACAAGCAAACCCTGAGGTTCACAGAGAATAAAATGAGCAATCAAATAGTATTGGTTGCTACTCGATGATGGCATCATTTCATTTAAGCAGTAGCCTAAAATGTGCTTCTGGTGCTCAACTGGGTAATTGGTGAGCCTTGAATGTAACGAAGAAGAATTGGTTACCTTGCAATAATCGTACAGTTCTGAACTATGGCCAATATTTAGAGCGTCATAGACACTTGCTGCTTGGTATCGAATCTGAGAGTGATTTAAAAAGAAAGAGACCAGTTCAATCGGTTGCATGCTCTCAATCGAGCCGATATTGAGTGTTAATTGATGCTTGTCGCTAGAAAATTTCAAACCGCTTTGTGGTGATCGACGCCACATATTTATGATTTGCCTAAGCGTGGTTAAGAGTTTTTGTTCATCTGAGGGGATGTCAAAAGCCTGTATGTTGGTCGCGGGGCAGGGCAACAAATGAATATTACCAGAATGGAATTGTGAAGTATGGCAATGAGGATCTTCTACAACCCTTACAGAAAATGATTTTTCTTGCCTGTTTTTCATGCCTGGTGGCAAGCGAATTTGTTGGTTTATTAATTGTAACTCTTGGGTTATTCCACCGTGAGTTTCAGAAGGCATGTTATAAGGAGGAGACTCTTGCTTTGATATTGCACTTTCAGCCATAAATATCAAAAAAATCAATTGTTTTATGAACAGTAAATGATATGTTTTTGTACGGCAATGATTTTTGTTATGGATGAAAAAAGGTTAATTTCAATATTATATTGTGGAAATATTCCACCACTCATTGTTGTTAACAATTAGTTTCAATATTGTTTCTTTTAAAGCATTAACAATTATGATAAAGCTCTGTAGTATATGGCAAAAAAAGAGAATCTGCCTATGACTACCCGATTCAAATCTACATTATTCTTAACCGTATTATCTACCTTTGGTATTCTTGTTAGCCCTAGTGTTAATGCAAACACGGCTAAGCAATTAACTCAACAAATCGAACTAAAAGTAATCGAGTTACGTCGCCAGCTTCACCAACACCCTGAGCTTTCCAATCGCGAATTTAATACCAGTAAGCTGGTGGCAAAAGAACTTAAAGCGTTGGGGCTAGACGTGCAAACTAACATTGCTCATACCGGAGTAGTGGCAATGCTTAAAGGTGGAAAGTCAGGGCCACTGATTGCACTTCGTGCCGATATGGATGCCTTGCCAGTGACTGAACAAGTCGATATTCCATTTGCATCGAAGGCAACAGCTGAATATCGTGGCCAAAAAGTGGGAGTGATGCACGCTTGTGGTCACGACACTCATGTGGCCATGCTGCTGGGAGTGGCGCACAACTTGGTGAAGATAAAAGACCAATTAGCCGGTGATGTGATGTTTATCTTCCAGCCTGCCGAAGAAGGTGCCCCCGAAGGTGAAGAGGGGGGGGCTGAATTGATGCTCAAAGAGGGGCTCTTTGCTGAGCGCAAGCCTGAAAAAGTATTAGGGCTTCATGTTACCTCAAGCATGCATACAGGTACCATTGCATTAAGAAGTGGCCCTGCTATGGCCAGTGAAGATTCATTTACGATTAAGGTCAAAGGCAAGCAAACTCATGGTTCTCGCCCGTGGCAAGGAGTCGACCCGATTGTGGCTTCAGCGCAAGTGATCAACAGCGTTCAAACCATTATTAGCCGTCAGGTCGATGTGACCAAAGCGCCAGCAGTAGTGAGCTTTGGTGCCATTAATGGTGGTATTCGTAGCAATATTATTCCTGATGAAGTTGAGCTCATTGGTACTATTCGTACTTTTGACCAAGATATGAGAGCGGACATAAAGAAACGTTTGCCTGAAATCGCCAATCTGTCAGCACAGACACTTGGCGCGAAAGCGGAGACTAAAATCCAACACGGATACCCAGTGACAGTCAATAACCCTGAATTTGTAAAGCAAATGCGTCCAGTATTGGAAAATGTGGTCGGTAAAGGGAATCTAATAGAACCAAGTCTTATTACCGGTGCTGAAGATTTCTCATATTATGCGCTAGAGACGCCTGGGCTGTTTTTCTTTTTAGGCGTGACTCCCAAAGATCAAGACTTATCAAAAGTGGCGGCAAACCATTCGCCCAATTTTTATGTAGATGAATCAGCACTGAAATTAGGTGTTGAAGCCATGACCAGCTTGGCTATCGTAAATTTAACTAGTAAAGAGTAATAGGTATCAAGATGAAACGACAATTGAGTGCGCTCGCATTATCGCTCAGCATGCTGTTTGCCTCGACTACGGCATCAGCAACGACGGCTGATGATGTAAAGAGCTTCACCCTAGATAACGGCATGAAGATCATGGTGCTTGAGGATGATTCTATCCCAAATGCCAATATGTACTTGTTCTGGAAAGTAGGCTCTCGAAATGAAGTACCTGGTATCACTGGGATCTCACACTTCTTTGAACACATGATGTTCAACGGGGCTAAAAAGTACGGCCCTAAGATGTTCGACCGCACCATGGAAGCTAATGGTGGTGCAAACAATGCTTACACCACAGAGGATCTTACGGTTTATACCGATTGGTTTCCTGCAAGTTCTATCGAAACTATTTTTGATTTAGAAGCGGATCGTATTGCTCATCTCGATATCAATCCCAAAATGGTAGAAAGTGAGCGAAACGTAGTGGCATCTGAGCGCAGAACCGGTTTGGAAAACTCCAACTGGCGTGCGCTTCAAGGTCCACTGAAAAGTGTTGCCTTTAGTGCTCACCCTTATTCTTGGCCAGTGATCGGCTGGGAGTCTGATATTCATGCATGGACACTTGAAGATTTAGTTAAGTATCACAAAACTTACTATGCTCCGAACAATGCGGTTGTGGTTATCGCAGGTGACGTAAAGTTAGATAATGTGAAGCGTCTTGCAAACAAATACTTTGCCCCAATCCCAGCACAAACTCCGCCAGCAAAAGTGCGTACGGTTGAACCGAAACAAACAGGCGAGCGTCGTCTGTTTGTGAAAAAGGCCTCTGTAAGTACGCCAAATGTGATGCTGGCATACCATACGCCAAATGCGAAATCTGAAGATCATTACGCGCTGGACATTTTATCTTCAATTTTAAGTGAGGGTAAAAGTTCACGTCTTTATAAGGGCTTAGTAGACAAGCAAATTGCACTCGGTGCCGATACTTATTTGCCAACGTCTTTCGATCCTAACCTTTTCTATGTCTATGGTATCGCTAGTCCAGGGGTATCTGAGCACAAATTAGAACGTGCATTGATTGCTCAAATTGATGACATTGCTAAAAATGGCGTGACTCAAAAAGAGCTAGAAAAAGTGAAGAACATGAAATTAATGGAGTTTTATCAAACATTAGAAACCATTAATGGTAAGGCCAATACCATTGGCACTTATGAGGTGTATTTTGGCAGTTATAAAAAACTGTTTGATGCGCCCAAACTGTATAGCCAAGTAACGCCTGCTGACATTCAGCGAGTGGCGAAAACCTATTTGATCAAGTCGAATCGCACGGTTGGTGTATTAGCGGCGAAAGAGGAGAGCAACAAATGAAATATTCGCCATTAACAAAAGCCTGTGTGATGGCTTTAACCGTGGGCAGTTTAGCGCTAACGGGCTGTAAATCTACCTCGGCTACTCATTCACAAGCGCAAGTTGTCGCAGAGGCGAGTAGTAGCTTCTCAATGCCAAAGTACGAAACATACCAAATGGCTAACGGCTTAACTGTGTATTTGATGCCGCGTAAAGAAGTGCCATTGATCACCCTTAATGCGGTAGTTCGTGCTGGTAGTGTTAACGATGTCATTTCCGGTGAAGCCGGAATGACAGCAGAAGCTCTAGTACTCGGAGCAGGCAATAAAACCAAAGCACAAATCGAAAATGCTGTTGATTTCTTAGGGGCAAATTTGGGCACTGGTGCAGGAAAAGAGGGCAGCTCTATCAATAGTAGCTTCATGACCAAAGATTTAGCTACTATGTTACCTATCTTTACTTCAGTGCTTACTCAGCCAAAGTTTGATAGTGCCGAATTTGCTAAGTTAAAGAAGCAGCAAATTGCTGGGCTTGCTCAAGCCAAAGAAAGCCCACGTAATGTGATTGGTAGCTACTTTAATAAATTTATGTTCGGTAACCAAGCTTACGGTAATCCAACTTCTGGAGATCGTAATAGCTTGAAAAACATCAATGTTGCCACACTAAAGCAGTTTTATAAGCAATATTACCAACCAAGTAATACTGCGATTACGGTTGTGGGAGACTTTGATGTTGCGAATATGAAAGCTCAGCTTAACCAAGCCTTGGGTGCATGGAAAAATGTCAACAAAGTAACTCAGCCCGATCTCAGCGCTAACCTTCCAAGCTATGACTCAAGCCGCGTTTTGTTAGTGAATAAAGGTGACGCCATTGAAACTCGTTTTTTGATTGGCGGAAAAGGGGTTAAATTTGATAACCCTGATTCTGTTGCCATTAGCGTGGTGAACACCATCCTTGGTGGTCGTTTTACTTCATGGCTCAATGATGAGTTAAGAGTTAACGCTGGTTTAACCTACGGTGCAGGTTCAGGTTTTAGTGAATATTCCAAAGCTGGTTTATTCCGTATCAGTTCATTCACCAAAACCGCTACTACAGAGCAAGCAATTGATCTCGCATTAAAAACCTATGATCGCCTATGGTCGCAAGGCATTGACGAAGCAACCTTGAAATCAGCCAAAGCTTATGTAAAAGGGCAGTTTCCACCAGATTTTGAAACCAACGGTCAGTTAGCGGGATTACTTGGAAATATGTATTTGTACGGCTTTAGTGACAGTTACATCAATGACTTTGAAAACAAGGTAGATAGTCTGACCGTCGCTGACACTAAGCGGATCATTGACACCTACTTCCCACGTGAACACCTGCAATATGTATTAGTAGGCAATGCTGCTAAAATTGCGCCGATTGCGGCTAAATACGGTAACGTTACCCAAGTTGACATTAAAGCCGTGGGTTTTGATAGTAAATAACTCTATATTGACATAAAAATAAAAAGCTTAAATCACTGGGTTTAAGCTTTTTTATTGCCAAAAATCTGCAGAAACGTAATCTAGATATTTCCATTAGATTACCTTTACTTAATCTTATGGAATTTATCAGCAAAAAGCCTAATCTATATGGTGTAAGAGACTAATTTATAGACGGATTTATAACACTTCCTATTCATTATCTGCCCGTAAGTAGCCTCTCCTAATTGTTAGGAGGTTTTCCATGAGTTTAGGTTTAATCAAAGCCAGAAATTTAAAAGCAAATACATTGGAATTTTCAGGTTTTTCAAGTCAGCAAGTTGGTGATTTGAATGGCTCGTTAAAAGTTAAATGTGAAAATTCAGGTGAAATTAAGCATTATCAAGTCAAAGCTCGAAAAGGTAGAATCTTAGTAAGGCAAGGCGGATGGAAAGGGTTTTTTAGCTATTATCTATCATTAGGTTGTTACCGTTCTGATAGTGCTAGACAGCTATCGAAAGCGTTAATTGCATATCGACGTGATCCCATGGGGTTAAAGGCTCCTGCTCTAAAAATTCCAGCAATGATCCAAGCAAGAGATCCTGATAGTTTGAGAGCTGTTGGCTATCAAAAACTGGTTGATCGCACCGGTCTTACAATTGCAGGTGTTAATAAATCACCAGCAAGCTCTCTTTCGTTTGTTCGTGAACCTAAATCAGCTTAGGCTTAAACCCTAAACCGCCCCTTCATACCCTAATTGCCGCCATGCTTCATAGCAGATCACAGCCACTGAATTCGATAAATTTAGGCTGCGGCTGCTCGGCACCATGGGAATACGCAAGCGTTGCTCCATCGGTGTTGCTTCAATGATATCCGCAGGCAATCCTCGCGTTTCTGGGCCAAACAACAACACATCCTTTTTTGCAAACGTTAGCTCTGAATGAGGGCGACTGCCTTTGGTGGTACAAGCCATAATGCGCTTACCTTTTACAGCTTCTAAAAATGCGTCAAAGTTTTTATGACGGGTCACGTTAGTGAGATCTTTATAATCTAACCCTGCTCGGCGCAGTTTCTTTTCTTCAAAATCAAAACCCAGTGGTTCAATCAAATGCAGGTGAGTACCCGTATTGGCACATAAACGAATGATATTTCCAGTGTTGGGGGCGATTTCTGGTTCATATAAGGCGATATGAAACATACAACTTCCTAAAGTTTTGAAGAAAAGGGCATTTTACAACATTGTGGAATGCCTGGCATCTTTGTAGTGCCGTAAACCTCATGTGTTGATTCTTGACTATGGCAGAAGTCAGCTCTGAAGCCATTACTTAATCGACTTTCAGGTTACTGACCGTGTTATCTATCTCTTCCATATTAAGTTTCTATACAGTGTGTTAGCGAGAGTATAGCCAAAAGATAATCGCTGCTAAGGTGAGATCATGGGTATTTCTACTACTGATATAGGCGGTGCTGTTGCACTTCCAGATGGATGGGCTTTTTCTGATGAAACTCCACTTGTCATTTGGGATCACGACAATAAAAGAATACATAAAATTGAAGGGAAATTACAAATTGTAAATGGTCAAGTTGTCGTGCGAAGTCAGCGTTTAGGGGAAAGCACATGGCGTTTAAAAGTGTACGATGTACAAAGTGATGGTGTAATAACCTATGTTACTCAAAGTGGTCTACATAGAGAAAGAGACAAAATACGGCTTGTTCGAAGTGATTCTACTTGGAGAGGAATAATTACGTATTTCTTTGGTGTTCAGGGGATTGTAACCAAACACTTGCCTATACAAGGTGGTTTTGGGGGACATTTGTCTAAAGATCTTGCTGATAGATTTAACAATGAAGGGCAGCGTTTCTTTACTGTTGTGGTTGATGAAACGAATAAAACCATAGCTAGGCTTGAAGAGCTTGATTGCCTGAGAGGCATTGGAAAACTGCAAAAAGATGAAACCAAAGAAATTCAGATTAAGTTATTTTACAAAAACTCAAAAAGTACTGACTATCATACTTATAAAGTGTCACCTAAAGTATCGGACGGAAAAATAGTTGGGTTTACATTTGATGATACGGAAACGCATAGTGATAACTTTCGTCGGAGTTTGGGACGATCGAATCCACTGATTGATAGACTGGAAAAATATACTGAATTAAGATTTGTGCCGCAAGAAGATCCGCATACAAGATTTCTTACCATTGGATATAGTAAACGCCGAGGAGGGTTAGGGGTCGACAACCGTGTTCCTGAATTTAATATACATGCTCGAATTTTTCCAATCTGCATAGAGGATGTGGACACAGAAGTTAGAACTGTAAGAATGGTCCAAGTTGAGGTTTTTCCACATAAAACAAAAGCAGGGCTAGACGTAAGAGTCAAAGATGTAACCGATTATGTTTCTACTGCAGAGGAACTGGATACTGTTTCTGTTTCTGAGCAATTGTTGGAGGAATATATCAGAGATAAATATCGAGCTTTACTAAAGCGAGTTCCAAATCAGTAAGCGAACAATCCTATCAAAAAAGAAATGAAACCCTAATCGTTAAAACACGGATTTATGTAGTGAAGGTAAGGGGCGGTGTTGGTGCTTGTCGAAAAAGTCTAAAGTGGCATCGAGGACTTGAGTACGAATGCTATCAGTTTCAACAAAAAGTTCGTGTTTAGCATCACTAAAGCTTTGCATTTCACCTAACCCAATATGTTTCATGGATTTGTAGTATTTATCAATCTTATGGTTATCGACAATGGTATCTGCTTCGGCTTTTAGTAATAAAATGGGAACTCGCATTCCGGCTATCGCTGGCCAGCATCGATCCGCCGCATGTAGGGCTTCTAATAACCAACGATTGGTTGGATCACCCAGTTGAACCGTTGGTCGTTGTCGATATAAATCGTGAAAGGCTTGATAACGAGATTGACTAGAGGTTAGCTTGTTGGTGTGGAAAGGCTTATACCGAAAATCACGCCCACCTATAATATAGCGAGGACACTTAGGCGAATCCAAACAACCGGCTAACCAATCAACGACTCTTCTTGGCAAAGGTAAGTTTATGCCGAACATAGGGGTTGAAAATACCGCTGCGGTAAAGGTTTGAGTATGAAACTGCATATACAAAGCGGCAATGGCGCACCCCATTGAGTGTGCTATGCAAAATAGCTTTGAGTGCTGTTTGGGCTTAACAACTTGCTCAATGAAAGCATCAAAGTCATCGATGTAATCATTGAACTTGTCTACATGACCCATGTGTGGGTTTTTAGTTAAGCGTGATGATAAGCCTTGACCGCGATGATCAAGGCAATAAACGGAGTACCCTTGTTGGTATAAGTCGAAGATAAGCTCACGGTATTTCTCATAACACTCAATGCGGCCACTACTGATCACAATCGCAGGACTAGGCTGTGGTTGTAGTAATTGGCAATAGGCCAGCTCAATTTTATCGTTGATTGCTAACAAACCATGTTCAACGTGCTCCCACAGCGCTTGTTGCTGTGAAGTGTTGATGGCGAGTTCGCTTGAGTAGTGCCGCATCGTCATGATTTGATCAGTTATCCTTATACTTCGCTTGCTGGTGGGCAATAAAGTCATCAATTTGTTGCTCTAAAATCGGTAAGGTTACCGAACCTTGAGCTAATATCGCATCGTGGAAAGCTCGAATATCAAAGTGTTGACCGAGGGCTTGTTCAGCTTTTGCGCGTAAACGCTTAATGGTCAACTCTCCAATTTTATAAGATAACGCTTGTCCCGGCCATGAAATATAGCGATCCACCTCAGTGGTAATGTTATGCAAAGATAACGCTGAGTTGTTGGCCATGTAATCAATAGCTTGTTGACGAGTCCAGCCCATGGAATGAAGACCAGTATCGACGACTAGGCGAGTGGCGCGCCACATTTCATAGGTCAAGCGGCCAAAGTTATCATAAGGATTGGTATACATACCCGCTTCTAAGCCAAGGTATTCAGAGTAAAGTCCCCAGCCTTCACCAAAGGCTGAGATATAACTGTAACGGCGAAAACTGGGTAAATTAGTTAACTCTTGGTTAAGTGAAATTTGTAAGTGATGACCAGGAACTGCTTCATGCAAGGTCAAGGCAGTGAGTTCATATAATGGACGTTTATTTAACGCGTAGGTATTGACCCAATAATAACCCGGCTCGTCATCACGGTTTGAACCTGAATAGCGGCCAGTGGTGTATTTGGGCGCGATTTCAGCCGGAACGGGCTCGATACCATAAGGTTTAGTTGGCAGCTTTTTAAAATATTTTGGCAATATCGCATCGGCTTTTTTAGCAATGTAACTGGCGTCCTTTAACAGCTCTTCAGCTGTCTTTGGGTAAAACTTAGGGTCGGTACGAAGATAATGTAAAAACTCAGCAAAAATTCCTTTGAATCTGGTTTGCTTAATGACTTGTTGCATTTCACCGCGAATGCGAGCCACTTCTTTCAAGCCGAGTTGATGAACTTGGGATGATGTCATTGGCAGGGTGGTGTAATAACGCACTCTATTTTCGTAAAAGGCTTTGCCATTTGGTAAATCATTGGCGGCGATACTGGTGCGACTATTTGGAATATAAGTCTTGGTCATGAAGTCATAAAACTTTTGATAACTTGGGAGTACCTTTTGTTTTACGGCTTTCAACCCTTGTTGTTTAAGTTCATTTTTTAATGCTTTAGAAAAATGCTCAGGGAACTGGTTAAAGGGTGTAAAGTAACCGCTCTTTTTTGCCGGAACAATAAATGCCGAAATACTGTCTTCAAATCCAGTTAAGGTGACTTTGGGAGGAGTAATCCCCGACTTTAGCCCCTGCTTAAGCCAGTGTGTTTGTTGGGCAAAATAGTTAGGAAGCGAACGTAACTGTGACAAGTAATTCCGGTAATCTTGTTCTGTTTTAAAACGTCCCTTGCTGATGCTGGCGATATAGGCATGAAAGCCACTTTCTGCGGTGATGGGAACGTATTGAGCATGGAAACGATACATATCCACGCTGTTTTGTAATTGGTATTGAAGCAGCTGAGCATTGATTTTTTGCTGCTTATTCAAAGAAGCGAAGTCTAATGCCTTAAGTTGCGTTAACAGTCTTTCACGACGCTGATTGATCTGTGCAAGGTGACTTGGTGACAAATCATCAAGTTTACCTTGCTGGCTTTTGTCTCCCATAGAAGCCGCAAGCTGAGCACTGGCATCCAGTTTGATTTGCCAATCCTGATCGATATACGTTTGTAATTTAGATTTGTACTTGGATTGTTGAATTTCTGATGCGTTTTTTTCATTGGGTTGATGTCTTTTTACATAGGCATCTGAGAATGTGGAATTGAGAGTACAACCACTGAGTAATACACTGAGCGCAACCGTGGCGAAAATATGTCGCATAAGGTGATCCAAGTTTTTTATGATTTGTTGGCGATTATGCCATTAACTCATTTATACTCAAGTCTAACTGCTTTACATAGAATGCGTTTTTGCTTCTGACGTTGTGAGCTTATTTCTATCGATGGTTAACTAATTTCTTTCTTGTCCTCAGTTATCTAATCTAGCTCACACATTTGCTCAAAAGTGCATGCCAATCATGGCTCAGTTGGTAGACTCCGCAGCCAATTAAGGGCAATTGGGGCGCACATAGGGAGACATTATGATAAATAACACCATTCCATTAGTTGATTTACATCGCCACCTAGATGGTAATGTACGAGTAAATACAATTTGGGAATTGGGACACCAGCATGGCATCACCTTGCCAGCTGACAGTCTAGAATCACTCGCGCCCTTTGTTCAAATTCAAGGCAAAGAAAGTGATTTACTGGGCTTCTTAAAAAAATTGGATTGGATGGTCGCAGTCTTAGCCGATTTAGATGCGGTTAAACGTGTGGCGTATGAAAATGTCGCTGATGCTGCAGAATCGGGTTTAGATTATGCAGAACTAAGATTCAGCCCATATTATATGGCCATGAACCACAAGCTACCAATCGAAGGCGTTGTAGAAGCCGTCATTGATGGTGTTAAGGCTGGACTGAAAGACTTTAATACTCGAATTAATCTGATTGGCATCATGTCTCGCTCATTTGGTATCGAAGCTTGTCAGCAAGAACTTGATGCATTGCTGGCTCATAAGCAACATCTTGTGGGTATGGACTTAGCGGGTGATGAATTGGGTTTCCCGGGTGAATTATTTAATGACCATTTTAAGCAAGTGCGCGATGCGGGATTAAATATTACCGTCCATGCTGGTGAAGCCGCGGGCAGTGAAAGTATGTGGCAAGCGATTACTGAACTTGGCGCTACTCGAATCGGTCATGGTGTCAAAGCGATTCAAGATCCAAAGCTTATGGATTTTTTAGCCAAACATCGAATTGGTATAGAGTCGTGCCCAACCAGTAATTTACATACCTCTACCGTGTCTAATTATTCTGAGCACCCGTTTATTCAGTTCTTAGAGCGCAATATTTGTATTGGACTTAATACTGATGATCCTGGTGTCAGTAATATAGATATTAAGCACGAATATCATGTAGCGGAGCAAGAGCTTGGGTTAACCGTTGCCCAACTGGAACAAGCTCAACGAAATGGTGTCGAAATGGCTTTCTTGTCTGATTCTGAACGTAAAGCATTATATCAAGCCAAACAATAATATTCTGAACTCCTCCAGCAAAACGGCTGAATGTTTTCTACAATAGTTAGCATCAGCCAAGGAGGGGTTATGAATCATCATCGAGGTATGTCCAATACCAAAATCTTAGTACTTGTTGCAGGTATTGTGTTGATCCTGTTGATTTTAATGGTAGCCGTAAACCAAGAAAAGAAAATGGAAGCATTAAAGGCTAATCATCAACACGCGCTGGCTGATATCGTGGTGGCCATAAAACACGTAAATGATGTGGTGTTAGGGCCAGAGCCTACCGGTAATTTTGGGATCCACCATGATTATTTTGGTGATGTGTCATTAGATTTGGTGAATGGCAAGCTTCGAGCCACCACTTCTTCACTTGAAAACGGGTTAGACATTGCTCGAAAGATCTTAGCCCTACCTCACATCCAAAAAATCGATTGGCAGATGATACCTTCAAAGACTGCATCATTCGGCGCACATCAAATTAAGCTCATTCCAAGAGGGGCTGGAGATAATTGCTATTTGCTCTATACCGAAGCAGGGACCAGTAGCCAGCCGCAATCGCCTCAATATCATATCGTCAATCAAGGTTGCTGAACCTTAGCTGACAAGCTTTAGCGTTGACCTTTCCTGTTGATAAAGAGTTAGGTAAAACAACCCTGACTCTATTGTTACACTGATCAAAAGTAAGGGTGCGCTATGAAAAATAAGTATGGATCAGGACAGTCCAAGGTCACAGGATTAGTACTCGCTTTGGGTATTGTCGTTGTGGCGGGAGTGATCATTAGCCAGAAATCAACCAATGAACAAGTTGCGGCGGAATCACACGCCAAAGCTATAGCTTCATTAGAAGTTGCCTTAGAGCACGCTAATAATATCATTCATAAAAACGCGGAAGAAAATCAAGTGACCACAGGAAAAGCGGATATCACGATCAGCTCAATTCCTGTGTCTTTGGTAAATGGCTTTTTACAGGCCAGTCGCTCCTCATTAGAGAATGGGCTTAATATTGCCTATAACGCACAGCAAAGCTTATACAGTGCTGCTTCTAATTGGAGTATGGATGTACTGGATGTGCAAGGCAATGTACCTGGGCAAGTGAAAATTTATGCGTCAAATGCACCAAAAAATTGTTATTTAGTTTATACCGAAGCTGGCACAGTTGGCTCACCCAAACGACCAAGTGAATCTATTGTCAATTCGGGGTGTTAAATTCTACTGGCAAATCCCAAAAGTTGATGATTTTGATAACGCTGTTGTTTAATTGACAGCGATTTCACTGTTCTATTTTTTGGGTAAATACACTGTTGATTTAAATCAAATTAATGGTGGTTTTTGCTTATTTAACAGCACTATTTTTTGTAAGGTTTTACTTGTTGTAAGTGCAATGTTTTCTTTACTTGCACTGAATGGAATCAAAAACAGGTAAAAGGTGCTTCATTTGAACAGCTCAGCGATCACTCACTCTCAAGAAGTTGAATACCCTTCTCATTATAAGTTGCTCTCAACAACGGATCTAAATAGCCGAATTACCTACGCGAATAAAGATTTTGTGGACGTGAGTGGTTTCAGTTTCGAGGAATTAATCGACCAGCCTCATAACTTGGTGCGGCATTCGGATATGCCACAGCAAGCATTCGAAAATATGTGGTTAACCATTAAAGCGGGCCATAACTGGATGGGGATGGTAAAAAATCGCTGTAAAAATGGTGATTATTATTGGGTGAATGCCTTTGTTAGTCCTGTAAAACAAAAGGGTAAAACCATCGAATATCAATCGGTGCGAACCCAGCTAGAACCAGAGTTAAAAAAACGTGCCTCTGAGTGCTATCAAAAAATGCAAAAAGGGCGAAAATCATTGCCTATATTGAAACCAACATTAGCCCAAAAAGTCGGATTAAGTTGGCTAGTAAGCGTGTCATTTGTTGTGATTGGATTATCGAGCGATACAGGTTTATTACAATGGGGGGGAACCAGCCTAGGGCTGATTTGCGGTTGTTATGGTTTGTGGTGGTTAAATTCAAGGCTAAAGAACTTAATGAAACTTAGCCTAGAAGTTCATAATAATAAAATCGGTCAATATGTATATAGTGGCACAATAGATGAGCTGTCTCACCTCGAATTAAGTTTAAGAATGCGAAAAGCGGAGACGTTGGCGATTGTTGGGCGAATTCAGGACAGTGGTGAGAAGCTTCAACAATCTATCATTGTACAAGATGATCAAAACCAGCAAAACTTAGCCAATTTAGCTGAGCAAAATGATAATTTATCACAAGTAGCATTATCGGTTTGTCAAATGAGCGAAGCCATCAGTGAAGTGGCGGAAAATACGGTTGATACCGCTATGCATATTGAAGAAAGCATAGGTAAATTGATGGATACTCAAACCGCATTATCTATCTCTCAAGAATCTAGCAACAAGATCACCCAATTATTGGAGCGTTCTCAGTCATCTATTGCTAACTTAGATGAACTCTGTGGCAAAATTGACTCCGTATTGAATGTCATAGATAACCTAGCTGAACAAACGAATTTACTGGCTTTAAACGCCGCAATCGAAGCTGCGCGAGCCGGAGAAGCCGGCCGAGGTTTTGCGGTTGTAGCAGATGAGGTAAGAATGCTCGCCAATCGCTCGCAGACTTCAGCCAAAGAAATCCAAGAAATCATCAACGGGCTAAAACAAACGACAGCCGTCGCGGTTGAGCAAATGCAGCACAGCCAAAGCATGATTTCTGATAGCACGCAATCTGAAAAGGCGTTGAAAGATACGCTAGTGAACATGAATGCTGCCCTAAAACAAGTACACAATATGGGGCAGCAAACGGCGGTTGCCGCAGAGGAACAATCACAAGCCATGTTGCAGGTACAAGAAAACATGGATGCGATAAAACTTAATACAGAAGCACTGTTAGATAATATCGATAGTTCGGTAGAACTCAGCCAAGGCCTTACGATGCAAAATGAACAGCAACAAGATCTCGTTGCCCAGTTTGATAGGTAACCTACCTTGAGTATAAATCGCCCGTCAAAAAGGTGAGGGCGATTAACTGCGATATAACTTGGTTAAATGGGTATTTGAGTAGTTGGATGGTCTAGGCTTGTAATCTTGTTTATCTTTGGGTTTGGAGATTGAAAAATGACGAACCAAAAGCTTATCTGGATTATTCTTGTTCTCACTAAACAATACCAAACACGAAATTCCAGCGTCTTTATCTGGCGCAATACCGTAATGTTGGGTTTTGATAATAAAACCAGGCCCACCTTGGTGAAATCCCTTTAGGTAGCGATTAAGTTCATTAACCACATCTCGAGTTCTTGCCAATGATTTGCATTTAGCTAATTGGCCAAATACCACTTCAAAGGCACCTTGGTTCCTTTGAGTGACAAAGGGACTGGCTTGACCATAAATATATCCATGAAATATATTTGGACATAAATTATGAGCATGTGAAGGAGTATTGATTGCCATAATTTTCTCTCCATTTCGTAGATATTGAAAATAGCTCGCATGGTTTATTGCTCAGATTTAGCCGAAAGAATACGGGATGAACGACTTTTGGAATGACGAAATGCAGGCTTCGAATCCGACTGCTCTGCAGCCAGTTTGAGTTCAGATAACGCATTAGCGCTTCGTGTTCGCTCAGGTTTTGAGGACGTGGGCAGCTCTTTCTCATTTTTTTGGCGAGTATCTGGAGGTGGAAGTTTGTTCTCAGCGTCCTCAGGCGGTGTTGGTTGCTCTATATTTAAACGCACTTGTGGCATAGGTTTTGGTGCTGCTTTACCCTGTGCTTGACTTGTATTGAGTTTTGACAGAGTGCGACTTCTCTGGCTGGCTTGATTATTACGCTTAACCATGACGTTGCGTTGGCTGGGTAGCCCAGAATGAGCTTTAGCTTCTTTTTTGTGACGAATTCGGCGTTTGGTCTGAGTTTTACTAAATGGTTGAACTAAGCTACTAGCGTTGCTTTCGTCGACCAGTGCAGAAGACGGTTCAGAGTCATTTTTGGCCAGCGATGGTAGTCGGACTTTAGAAACAACACGTGAATGAACAGGGGATGGCCTTGGTGTTGGAGCCATCGGTTTATGGTTTGGGCGAGGCCTAAATGTTCCTGCACGAAAAGGTTGTGGATGTACTAGGGGCGCTTTCCTTTCAGGGGTTTCATCTAAGGTAAATAAAAGTGGGGCTCGATTAAAACCTTGAGGTTGCAACTTAAAACGTGCATTGATGGGAGGTAGCGAAGGAAGCCTCGTGTGAGAAGAAGCAGGTTTAGGAATTTGAGCCAGCAACCACTGATGACCATTTCGCTTATTAAGGTGAAAACGATAAATATCTTGAGTTTTTTCTTGCGTCGGCACAATCGAAATCCAAAATGGCTGTTGGAGAACTCGATTCAGTCGAGCGGTATAGTCCATTGCAGTATCGATGTCCTTACAAATTTGTAATCGGGCTAATGTGCCTTCGAAATAGCGTTTAAACTTAGCATCGACTGAGCTGGTGAGTTGGTCAGATACCTGATTGAGAGTGTTAACTCTATAATAAGAACCAGTATAGTGCTGTTTTCTTAGGGCTAAATTGAGGACATCCGGAATTCCTTGGTTTTCATTGCTCAGAGAACCCTTCGCAGACGGCACTCGTTCGGGGCTAGTTGATCTTGGGGAGAGTACTTCATCAGTTAATGCTGCATTAGCTATCAATTCATCTGTCACTGGAAGAACCGTATTTACTGGTTTGACTGCCATCTTAATTTAGCTCAAATAAACCCAAGTCAGCCATCAAAGCTAGCCGAATGAAGCTGACATAAAACTGAATGGCTAAGTGAATTAATAGCTGGAATGACGCAGAAAAATCTGTATACTTACGGCCACAAAAATTTAAGTCGTGTTTTCTGCAAAACGAGTTCAAATTAAATTGCAGATAAAATGCGCAGCTGGGTTGCTTTTAGCGGAAAGCTGAGTATAATGCACCCCTCGCTGAGATATTCAGTGAAAAAATAAGCGTCAGCTCGTTGAAGCTGATGACTAAACAACAGCGATTCCGATTGGGAATCGAACGGTTAAATCATCTCGCTCTGCATTCTATTAATAGAAGTTGCAAGAGGGTGATTTTTTATGTGTTCATTTTAGGAGCTCTGGTCAATGCAGAACCAAAGAATCCGTATCCGCTTGAAAGGATTTGATCATCGCTTAATTGATCAGTCTACTGCGGAAATCGTTGAAACTGCGAAGCGTACAGGCGCTCAGGTTCGTGGTCCAATTCCACTACCAACGCGCAAAGAGCGTTATACCGTTTTGATCTCTCCACACGTTAATAAAGATGCGCGTGATCAATATGAACTGCGCACTCACAAGCGTCTGGTAGACATCGTTGAGCCTACTGAAAAGACTGTAGATGCACTTATGCGTCTAGATCTTGCAGCAGGTGTCGATGTTCAGATTAGCTTGGGTTAATTGAGATCCTAAGAAGAGGTTTGAGAGATGGCTATCGGTCTTATCGGTCGTAAAGTTGGTATGACGCGCATCTTCACTGAAGATGGTGCTTCCATACCTGTATCTGTAATTGAAGTATTAGCAAACCGTGTTTCTCAAGTGAGAACACTTGAAACTGACGGTTACCGCGCACTTCAACTTACAACTGGTACCAAAAAAGCCAACCGCACTAATAAAGCAGCTGCAGGTCACTTTGCAAAGGCTGGCGTAGAAGCTGGTCGTATCATTCGTGAAATGCGTCTTGCTGATGGTGAAGGTGAAGGCATTGAAGTTGGTGCTGAGCTAACAGTTGATATCTTCGCTGACGTAGCGAAAGTTGACGTTACTGGTCAATCTAAAGGTAAAGGCTTCCAAGGTGGTGTTAAGCGTTGGAACTTCCGTACTCAAGATATGACTCACGGTAACTCTTTGGCGCACCGCGCAAACGGTTCTATCGGTCAGAACCAAACGCCTGGTCGCGTATTCAAAGGTAAAAAAATGTCAGGTCACATGGGTGATGAGCGCACAACTACACAAAACCTAGAAGTGGTTCGTGTAGACGCTGAGCGCAACCTAATATTGGTAAAAGGTGCTGTACCAGGCGCTACCAATGGTGATTTGATCATTAAGCCAGCCGTTAAAGCTTAAGGTCTGAGGAGATAGTAATGGAATTAGTATTGAAAGACGCGCAAGGCGCTCTTGAAGTTTCCGAAACTACCTTTGGCCAGGAGTTTAACGAAGCACTGGTTCATCAGGTAGTAGTGGCTTACGCAGCTAACGCTCGTCAAGGCACTCGCGCGCAGAAAACTCGCGCAGAAGTAAAAGGCTCTGGCAAAAAGCCATGGCGTCAAAAGGGTACTGGTCGCGCTCGTGCGGGTTCGGTAAAAAGCCCAATCTGGCGTTCTGGTGGTGTGTCGTTCGCGGCTAAGCCACAAGATCACAGCCAAAAAGTAAACAAGAAAATGTACCGCGGTGCGATCAAAAGCATCCTTTCTGAATTGGTACGTCAAGACCGTTTACTGGTTGTTGAAAACTTTGGTGTTGAAGCACCAAAGACTAAAGAGCTTAAAAACAAGCTGAACGCAATGAATCTGGAAGACGTGTTAATCGTTACTCCAGAAGTAGATGAGAACTTGTTCTTAGCTGCTCGCAACCTGTACAAGGTTGACGTTCGTGATGTTGCTGGTATTGATCCAGTAAGCCTTATCGCGTTCAACACTGTGTTGGTAACTGCTGATGCAGTGAAGCAAATCGAGGAGATGCTAGCATGATCCGCGAAGAACGTTTGCTAAAAGTTATTCTAGCACCACACATCTCTGAAAAGAGCACCATCAACGCTGAGCAAAGCAACACTGTTGTTTTCCGTGTAGCGGTTGATGCGACTAAAGCTGAGATTAAAGCTGCAGTAGCTCAATTGTTTGAAGTTGAAGTTAAGTCTGTTCGCACTCTAGTTGCAAAAGGCAAAACCAAGCGTCATGGTGCCCGTATGGGTCGTCGTAGCGATTGGAAAAAAGCTTATGTAACTCTAGCTGAAGGTGCTGACCTTGACTTCGTCGGCGGCGCTGAATAAGCAAAGGAGATTGAATCATGGCAGTTATTAAGTGTAAGCCAACCTCTGCTGGTCGTCGTCACGTAGTTAAAGTGGTGAACAGCGACTTGCATAAGGGTAAACCTTTTGCTGGCCTGTTGGCGAAAAAATCAAAGTCTGGTGGTCGTAATAACACTGGTCGTATCACTGTTCGCCACGTGGGCGGTGGTCACAAGCAGCATTATCGTATTGTTGACTTTAAGCGTAACAAAGACGGTATTCCTGCGAAAATCGAACGTCTTGAGTACGATCCGAACCGTACTGCACACATTGCACTTGTGCTTTATGCAGATGGTGAGCGTCGCTACATTCTTGCTGCTAAAGGCATGCAAGCTGGTGACAAGATCATGTCAGGCGTTGAAGCGGAAATCAAACCAGGTAATGCTTTGCCACTGCGCAACATTCCAGTAGGTTCGGTTGTTCACGCGGTAGAAATGAAGCCTGGCAAAGGTGCACAAATTGCACGTTCAGCTGGTGCTTATGTTCAAGTTGTTGCTCGTGATGGCGCTTATGCAACTCTACGTCTTCGCTCTGGCGAAATGCGTAAAGTTCCAGTAGATTGCCGCGCAACTCTTGGTGAAGTTGGTAACTCTGAGCACATGCTACGCCAATTAGGTAAAGCGGGTGCTAAACGCTGGAGAGGCGTACGTCCAACGGTTCGTGGTGTAGCTATGAACCCGGTTGATCACCCACATGGTGGTGGTGAAGGTCGTACATCAGGTGGTCGTCATCCTGTATCTCCTTGGGGTGTACCTACCAAGGGTTACAAGACTCGTACCAACAAACGCACTGACAAGTACATTGTACGTCGTCGTAATAAATAGTAAGAGGATTCGCCATGCCACGTTCTCTCAAGAAAGGTCCATTCATTGACCTGCACTTGCTGAAGAAGGTAGAGAAAGCGGTGGAAAACGGTGAGAAAAAGCCAATTAAAACTTGGTCTCGTCGTTCAATGATCATTCCAAACATGATTGGTTTGACCATCGCTGTCCATAATGGACGTCAGCACGTACCTGTGTTCGTAACTGACGAGATGATCGGTCACAAGCTTGGTGAGTTTTCACCAACGCGTACTTATCGCGGCCATGCTGCAGATAAGAAAGCGAAAAAGCGTTAATACGGGAGAATATAGATGGAAGTTTTAGCTAAACATCGCTACGCCCGTACGTCGCCACAAAAAGCTCGCTTAGTTGCTGATCAAATTCGTGGATTACCTGTTGCTAAAGCGCTGGAAATCCTAACATTCAGCCCTAAGAAAGCGGCCGTACTGGTTAAGAAAGTACTGGATTCAGCAATTGCTAATGCTGAACACAACGAAGGCGCAGACATTGATGAGCTAGTTGTTGGTAAGGTATTCGTTGACGAAGCACCTACCATGAAGCGCATCATGCCACGTGCTAAAGGCCGTGCTGACCGTATCATCAAGCGTACCAGCCACATCACTGTGGTTGTATCAGATCGCTAGGAGAGAGTAATGGGACAGAAAGTACATCCAAATGGTATCCGTCTGGGTATCACCAAGCCTTGGATCTCTACCTGGTACGCTGATAAGGGTGAGTATGCTGCTAACCTTGATAGCGACTGGGAAGTACGTCAGTTTCTATTTAAGAAACTAAAAGCGGCGTCTGTATCCAAGATTGTTATCGAGCGTCCAGCGAAAAGTGTTCGCGTAACTATCCACACAGCCCGTCCAGGTGTTGTGATTGGTAAGAAAGGTGAAGACGTTGAAGTATTGCGTAAAACAGTATCTAAAATTACTGGTACTACTGCGCAGATCAACATCGCTGAGATCCGTAAGCCAGAACTAGACGCTAAGCTAGTTGCTGACTCTATCGCACAGCAATTAGAGCGTCGTGTTATGTTCCGTCGCGCTATGAAGCGTGCGGTACAAAACGCAATGCGCATTGGTGCTCAAGGTATCAAAGTTCAAGTAGGTGGTCGTCTTGGCGGCGCTGAAATCGCACGTAGTGAATGGTATCGTGAAGGTCGTGTACCTCTACATACTTTACGTGCTGACATTGACTACGCAACTGCAGAAGCTCACACCCAATACGGTGTGATCGGTATCAAAGTTTGGATCTTCAAAGGTGAAGTTCTAGACGGTGTTATGCCGAAGCTTGAAGAGCCGAAGCAGCCTAAGCGCAAGTCTCGTGGTAAATAGGAGAGCCTTCAATGCTGCAACCTAAACGAATGAAGTTTCGCAAGATGCACAAAGGCCGTAACCGCGGTCTTGGTAAAGGCGCTGAAGTAAGCTTCGGTGAATTTGGTCTGAAAGCAGTTGGCCGCGGCCGTTTAACTGCACGTCAGATTGAATCTGCGCGTCGTGCGATGACACGTCACATTAAGCGTCAAGGTAAAATTTGGATTCGAGTTTTCCCTGACAAGCCAATTACCTCTAAGCCTCTTGAAGTGCGTATGGGTAAAGGTAAAGGTAACGTTGAATACTGGGTATGTCAGATTCAACCTGGTAAGGTACTTTACGAGATGGAAGGTGTACCAGAAGATCTAGCGCGTGAAGCGTTCGAACTTGCTGCTGCCAAGCTTCCAATCAAGACTACCTTCGTAACTAAGACGGTGATGTAATGAAAGCGAGCGAACTAAGAGAAAAAAGCGTTGAAGAACTAAACGCTGAACTACTTGGTCTGCTGCGTGAGCAGTTTAACCTGCGTATGCAACACGCTACTGGTCAATTAACTCAAACAAGTCAATTGAAAACAGTACGCCGTAACATTGCGCGTGTTAAGACCATTATTACTTCTAAGGCGGGTGCATAATGTCTGATAAAATCCGTACATTAAAAGGTCGCGTACTTAGCAACAAAATGGACAAGTCTATTACTGTTGCAGTAGAGCGCCAAGTAAAACACCCAATCTACGGGAAGTACATTAAGCGTACTACTAAGCTTCATGCACATGATGAAGCAAACGTATGTAACGAAGGCGATTTGGTAACAATTCGCGAATGTCGTCCTTTGTCTAAGACCAAATCTTGGACTCTGGAAGAAGTAGTAACGAAAGCCTAATTTTTAGACTTTTAGTGAAACGGCTCCAGAAAATGGAGCCGTTTGTTTTTTAACACTACCTATTCCAAAAATTAGGTGTTATACTTGCGCGCCATTTTTGACTCAAATTGAGTCGGAAATTGGTGTTTTTATGTCCTAATTTTGGGATTTGTGTAGTAACGATAGCGGAGCACTTGAAATGATCCAAATGCAATCGCAGCTTGAAGTGGCCGACAACAGCGGTGCACGTAGAGTTCAATGTATTAAGGTCTTGGGTGGCTCTCATCGTCGTTATGCCGGGATCGGCGACATCATCAAAGTTTCTGTAAAAGAAGCAATTCCTCGCGCTAAAGCGAAGAAAGGTGATGTATATAACGCGGTGGTAGTCCGTACTAAGAAAGGCGTTCGTCGTCCAGACGGTTCTGTCATTCGCTTCGATCGGAACGCAGCGGTATTGCTAAATGCAAACCTTGCACCGATTGGTACTCGTATCTTTGGCCCTGTGACACGTGAATTGCGTAATGACCAATTCATGAAAATTGTGTCGCTAGCCCCAGAAGTACTGTAAGGAGCTTCAAAATGGCAGCAAAAATCCGTCGCGAAGACGAAGTAATAGTAATTGCTGGTAAAGACAAAGGTAAATCTGGAAAGGTTACTCAAGTTTTTACAAACGGCAAAGTACTTGTTGAAGGCGTTAACCTTGTTAAGAAACACCAAAAGCCAAACCCACAATTGGGCGTAACTGGCGGCGTGATTGACAAAGAAGCACCGATTCAAGCATCAAATGTAGCGATCAAGAACCCTACCTCTGGTAAGGCGGATCGTGTTGGTTTCCGATTCGAAGATGGCAAGAAAGTGCGCTTCTTCAAATCGAACAGTGAACTCGTATAAGTATTGGAGTAAACGATGGCGAAACTGCATGATAAATATAAAGAGACTGTAATCGCTGAACTTTCTAAGAAGTTTGGTTATACCAGTGTCATGCAAGTCCCTCGGATTGAGAAAATCACCCTTAACATGGGTGTTGGCGAGGCAGTAGCAGATAAGAAAGTTATGGAGCACGCGCTTCGTGACATGACTGCTATCGCAGGTCAAAAGCCAGTTGTAACTGTTGCTCGTAAATCAGTTGCTGGTTTTAAAATCCGTGATGGCTACCCTATTGGTTGTAAAGTTACCCTACGCGGTGAGCGTATGTGGGAATTCTTCGAGCGTTTAGTTGATATCGCGATCCCTCGTATCCGTGACTTCCGTGGTCTAAGTGCGAAGTCTTTCGATGGTCGTGGCAACTATGCGATGGGCGTGCGTGAGCAAATCATCTTCCCAGAAATCGATTATGATAAAATCGATAAAATTCGTGGTATGGATATTGTTATCACTACTACTGCGAAAGATGACGAAGAAGGTCGTGCTCTTTTAGACGCATTCAACTTCCCATTCAAGAAATAAGGGTAGCGCAATGGCAAAAAGTTCAATGAAAGCACGTGAAGCAAAGCGTGCCAAGCTCGTAGCACAGTACGCTGAAAAGCGTGCAGCTCTAAAAGCTATCATTGCAAGTCCTGATACTTCTGAAGAAGATCGTTGGGACGCAGTATTGAAGCTTCAAGCTCTTCCGCGTGATTCAAGCAGTGCGCGTCAGCGCAACCGCTGTAATCAAACTGGTCGCCCACATGGTTTCTTACGTAAATTCGGCCTTAGCCGTATCAAATTACGTGAAGCAACTATGCGCGGTGAAGTTCCTGGCCTGCGTAAGGCCAGCTGGTAAGCACTTGTTACGGAGTAAGCTAATATGAGCATGCAAGATCCTATTGCGGATATGTTAACCCGTATTCGTAACGGCCAAGCTGCTAACAAAGTATCTGTGAAAATGCCTTCAGCTAAGCTGAAAGTTGCATTGGCCAAAGTCCTAAAGGACGAAGGTTATATCACTGACTACGCCGTAGCAGATGAAGCCAAGCCTGAATTAGAAGTTGAATTAAAATACTTCCAAGGCAAACCAGTCGTTGAGACTATCCAACGTGTATCACGTCCAGGTCTTCGTATTTACAAAGGTAAAGACGAACTTCCTAAAGTGATGGGCGGATTGGGTGTCGCAATCGTATCCACTTCAAAAGGCTTGATGACCGACCGCGCTGCCCGCCAAGCAGGCATGGGTGGTGAAGTTATCTGCTACGTAGCGTAAGGAGCTAGCAATGTCTCGTGTAGCAAAAGCACCAGTCGCTATTCCAGCTGGCGTAGAAGTGACTTTAAACGGCCAAAACATCACAGTTAAAGGTACTAAAGGTACGCTTTCTCGTGAATTGAACACTGCTGTAACTGCAGTTGTTGATGGTA
This sequence comes from Parashewanella sp. 2210YD4-3, assembly GCF_056591735.1. Taxonomy (NCBI): domain Bacteria; kingdom Pseudomonadati; phylum Pseudomonadota; class Gammaproteobacteria; order Alteromonadales; family Shewanellaceae; genus Parashewanella; species Parashewanella sp. 2210YD4-3. Next base: position 85,903 of record NZ_JBWQOG010000014.1, read on the forward strand.
CTGACGTTAAAGTAGCACCTGTTGAAGGTGTGGTTAACGCATGGGCACAAGCAGGTACTGCTCGCGCTCTTATCAACAATATGGTTATCGGTGTTTCTCAAGGTTTTGAGAAGAAACTACAACTTATCGGTGTTGGTTACCGCGCGAAAATCGCAGGTAAAGGCGTTGATTTGACTCTAGGTTTCTCACATCCTTTAGTTCACGAACTACCAGCAGGAATCAAAGCTGAATGTCCAAGCCAAACTGAAATTGTTATCAGCGGTGTTGATAAACAATTGGTTGGTCAAGTTGCGGCCGAAATTCGTGGCTACCGTCCACCAGAGCCTTATAAAGGTAAAGGTGTTCGTTACGCTGACGAAAATGTTCGCCGTAAAGAAGCTAAGAAGAAGTAAGGTAACGCGATATGGATAAGAAAACATCTCGCTTACGTCGCGCCACTCGCGCTCGTAAGAAGATCCTTGAACTGGGCGTTAACCGTCTGGTCGTACATCGCACTCCGCGTCACATTTACGCTCAGGTTATCGGTCCTGACGCAAACGTAATCGTTGCAGCTTCTACTGCTGAAAAAGCAGTAAATGAAAGCTTAAAAGCAACGGGTAACGTTGATGCGGCGAAAGCAGTAGGTAAAGCTATTGCTGAGCGTGCGGTAGAGAAGGGCGTAGCTAACGTTGCGTTCGACCGTTCTGGTTTCAAGTATCATGGTCGTGTAGCAGCACTCGCTGATGCCGCTCGTGAAGCTGGCCTGAAGTTCTAAGGAGTTATACAAAATTATGGCTAAATTAGAAACTCAGCAAAAAGACGATTTACAAGAAAAGCTTGTAGCCGTAAATCGTGTTTCTAAAGTGGTAAAAGGTGGTCGTATCTTTAGCTTTACTGCACTAACTGTTGTTGGTGATGGTAATGGTAAAGTTGGCTACGGCTATGGTAAAGCACGTGAAGTACCTGCTGCGATCCAAAAAGCGATGGAAAAAGCTCGTCGTAATATCGTGACCGTTCAGCTTAAAGACGGTACTTTGCATCACCCTATTAAGGGGCGTCACTCTGGTTCTAAAGTTTACATGCAACCAGCAAGTGAAGGTACTGGTGTTATCGCCGGTGGTGCAATGCGTGCGGTTCTGGAAGTGGCTGGCGTACATAACGTACTGTCAAAAGCTTACGGTTCTACTAACCCGATCAACATCGTTCGCGCAACTGTAGACGCTCTAGTGCACATGAAGTCACCTGAGCAAATCGCAGCTAAGCGTGGTCTGAACGTTGAAGACATTCAGGGGTAATGCACCATGGCTAAGAAAACTATTAAAGTAACTCAGACTAAAAGTGCTATTGGTCGTTTACCAAAGCACCGCGCAACCCTAACTGGTTTAGGTCTACGTCGCATTGGCCACACTGTTGAACTAGAAGATACTCCTTCTGTTCGCGGTATGGTTAACAAAGTCTACTACATGGTATCGGTGGAGGAATAAGATGCAATTAAACACTTTATCTCCAGCACCTGGTTCTAAGTCAGCTAAGAAGCGCGTTGGTCGTGGTATTGGTTCTGGTTTAGGTAAGACTGGTGGTCGCGGCCACAAAGGTCAGAAGTCACGTAGTGGCGGCGGTGTACGCATAGGATTTGAAGGTGGTCAAATGCCACTTAAAATCCGTTTGCCTAAGTTTGGTTTTACTTCTCGCGTGTCTCTTGTGACTGCAGAAGTACGCCTAGGTGAACTAGCTAAAGTTAACGGTGATGTTATTGACTTGCATTCGCTAAAAGCAGCGAACGTAATTACTCGCAATATCCAGTTTGCGAAAATCGTTCTTTCAGGTACCATTGATCGCCCAGTGACCGTAAAAGGTCTTAAGGTAACCAAAGGTGCACGTGCAGCTATTGAAGCTGCCGGCGGTAAGATCGAGGAATAATCGTCAATGGCAAAACCAGGACTTGATTTAAAAAGCGCGAAAGGCGGTCTATCTGAATTGAAGACGCGTCTCCTGTTCGTGATTGGTGCAATTATCGTCTTTAGAGCGGGTTCATTTGTACCAATTCCTGGTATTGACGCAGCTGTACTAGCAGAGCTGTTTGCTCAACAAAAGGGAACCATCCTAGGCATGTTTAACATGTTCTCTGGTGGTGCCCTTGAGCGTGCCTCTATCTTTGCATTGGGGATCATGCCGTACATTTCGGCGTCGATCATCATGCAATTATTGACTGTTGTGCATCCTGCACTGGCTGAACTGAAAAAGGAAGGCGAGTCGGGACGTAAGAAAATCAGTCAATACACACGATATGGAACGTTCGTGTTGGCAACCTTTCAGGCAATCGGTATTGCGACAGGTTTACCAAACTTAGTACCAGGTCTAGTTGTTAACTTAGGCTTTGGCTTTTACTTTGTTGCGGTTGTGAGCTTAGTGACAGGAACCATGTTCCTAATGTGGCTAGGTGAGCAAATTACCGAACGCGGCATTGGTAATGGTATCTCGATATTAATTTTCGCAGGTATTGTTGCTGGGTTGCCATCTGCTATCGGCCAAACGGCTGAGCAGGCGCGTCAAGGTGACTTGAATGTATTAGTGTTGTTACTGCTTGCTGTGATTGTATTTGCAGTCACATATTTCGTGGTATTCGTCGAGCGTGGTCAACGTCGTATCGTTGTTAACTATGCTAAGCGTCAGCAAGGCCGTAAGGTGTTTGCTGCCCAAAGTACCCACTTGCCATTAAAAATTAATATGGCGGGTGTGATACCACCGATTTTTGCATCCAGTATCATTTTGTTCCCAGGCACACTGGCTCAGTGGTTTGGTCAAAATGAATCTATGGCGTGGTTAAGTGATATTTCACTTGCTGTATCGCCTGGACAACCGCTGTATTCTTTATTGTATGCAGCTGCTATTATCTTCTTCTGTTTCTTCTACACGGCGTTGGTATTCAACCCTCGTGAAACAGCGGACAACTTGAAGAAGAGTGGCGCATTCATTCCTGGGATACGTCCTGGAGAACAGACTTCGCGTTACATTGATAAAGTAATGACCCGTCTTACATTGGCTGGTGCGTTATACATTACCTTTATCTGTTTAATTCCAGAGTTCATGCTTATCGCTTGGAAAGTACAATTTTACTTCGGCGGTACTTCACTACTGATTATGGTAGTGGTTATCATGGACTTTATGGCTCAGGTTCAGACCCATATGATGTCTCATCAATATGAGTCTGTGATGAAGAAAGCAAATCTAGTGAACAAAGCGAATTTAGACCGCTTTGGTCGCGGATAAGCATAACGGAGTGATGAAATGAAAGTTCGAGCTTCCGTGAAGAAGATCTGCCGTAACTGCAAGATCGTCAAGCGTAGTGGCGTTGTACGCGTTATCTGTGTTGAACCAAAACACAAACAGCGTCAAGGCTAAAAAGAAGAAGTTTTGACCGGTTTACGTGAAAGGTTGTGAATCGGTCAAATAATGATTGCAAAACTGTCGTCTGTCGAGTATCCTTTCGGGCTTTTCGCAGATGACCATTAACTTGAGGAGTGCATAGTGGCCCGTATCGCTGGCATTAACATTCCTGATCAGAAGCATACAGTCATTGCATTGACTGCAATCTTCGGCATCGGCAAAACAACTGCTAAGGCAATTTGTTCTGCTGCATCTATTGCTGAAGACGCTAAGATCAAGGAATTGAGCGAAGCTCAAATAGATACTCTACGCGAAGAAGTTGCTAACTACACTGTAGAAGGTGACTTACGTCGTGAGATTTCAATGAACATCAAGCGTCTTATGGACCTTGGTTGTTATCGTGGTCTCCGCCATCGTCGTAGCCTGCCTCTCCGTGGGCAACGTACAAAGACCAATGCGCGTACGCGTAAAGGTCCACGTAAGCCAATTAAAAAGTAACGGGAAGGGGTTAAGCAATGGCTAAAAGTCCATCACGTTCACCGCGCAAGCGTGTACGTAAACAGATTGCAGACGGCATGGCTCACATCCACGCGTCTTTCAACAACACAATTGTTACAATTACAGACCGTCAAGGTAATGCATTAGCTTGGGCTACTGCAGGTGGTAGTGGTTTCCGTGGTTCACGTAAATCAACTCCATTTGCTGCACAGGTTGCTGCAGAGCGTGCAGGTAATGCAGCTCAAGACTACGGTCTTAAAAACCTTGAAGTGTTCGTAAAGGGTCCTGGTCCAGGTCGTGAATCAGCCATTCGTGCGCTGAACGCAGTTGGTTATAAAATTACCAACATCACAGACGTGACGCCAATCCCTCATAACGGTTGTCGTCCTCCTAAAAAGCGTCGCGTATAACGCCTTAGGATAGTTGGAGAAAGATCATGGCAAGATACTTGGGTCCCAAGCTCAAGCTCAGCCGCCGAGAAGGTACTGACCTTTTCTTAAAGAGCGGTGTGAGAGCAATTGATTCGAAATGTAAATTAGAAACTGCACCAGGTCAGCACGGCGCTCGTAAGCCTCGTCTATCTGAGTACGGTCTTCAGTTACGTGAGAAGCAAAAAGTTCGTCGTATTTACGGTGTGTTAGAAAAGCAATTCCGTAACTACTATAAAGAAGCTGCACGCGTTAAAGGCAACACTGGTGAAAACTTGTTGCAATTATTAGAAACTCGTTTAGATAATGTAGTTTATCGTATGGGTTTCGGTTCGACACGCGCAGAAGCACGTCAGCTGGTTGGCCATAAGTCAATTATGGTAAATGGTCGTGTTGTAAACATTCCATCATTCAAAGTGTCTGCGAATGATGTAGTAAGCATTCGCGAGAAGTCACGTAAGCAAGCTCGTATTCAAGCTGCTTTAGAAGTGGCTGGTCAACGTGAAAAGCCTACATGGGTTGAAGTAGACAACGCTAAGATGGAAGGTGCTTTCAAGCGTCTACCTGAGCGTAGCGACCTGTCTGCGGACATAAACGAACAGCTGATCGTCGAGCTTTACTCTAAGTAAGGCTAACAAACAAGAGAGGACACAATGCAGGGTTCTGTTAAAGAATTTCTTAGACCGCGTCTCGTAGATATCGAGCAGGTTAACCCAACACGTGCCAAAGTAACCCTAGAGCCACTAGAGCGTGGTTTTGGTCACACCTTAGGTAACGCGTTGCGTCGCATCCTATTGTCGTCTATGCCAGGCTGCGCAGTCACCGAAGTTGAAATTGACGGTGTGTTGCACGAGTACAGCAGCAAGGAAGGCGTACAAGAAGATATCCTTGAAATATTGCTTAATCTAAAAGGCTTAGCAGTACATCTCGAGGGTAAAGATGAAGCCATGCTTACCTTGAGTAAGTCAGGCGCAGGCCCTGTCACCGCAGCAGATATCACTCATGATGGCGATGTTGCTATCATGAATCCAGATCACGTTATTTGTCATTTGACAGGTAACAATGACATCAGCATGCGTATTCGTGTAGAACGTGGCCGTGGTTATGTACCAGCATCTGCTCGTGCACAAACTGAAGACGATGACCGCCCAATTGGCCGTTTATTAGTCGATGCTTCTTTCTCACCTGTTGCTCGTATCGCTTACAATGTTGAAGCGGCTCGTGTTGAGCAACGTACTGACTTAGACAAGCTTATCATCGATATGACCACTAACGGTACTATCGACCCTGAAGAAGCGATCCGTCGCTCAGCAACTATTCTAGCTGAACAGCTTGATGCGTTTGTTGAACTTCGTGATGTGTCTGAGCCAGAGCTGAAAGAAGAGAAGCCAGAGTTCGATCCGATATTATTGCGTCCTGTCGACGATCTAGAGTTAACTGTACGTTCGGCTAACTGTTTGAAAGCCGAAGCGATTCATTACATCGGTGATCTGGTACAGCGCACTGAAGTTGAGCTGCTTAAAACTCCTAACCTTGGTAAGAAGTCTCTTACTGAAATTAAGGACGTTTTGGCATCTCGCGGACTGTCGTTAGGTATGCGTCTTGAAAACTGGCCTCCAGCTAGTTTGGCAGACGACCTATAAGTCCCAGGTCTGTACAGATTTTAGGTTATAAGGATTAAGTCATGCGCCATCGTAAGAGTGGACGTCAACTTAACCGCAACAGCAGTCATCGTAAGGCCATGTTCTCAAACATGGCTGCATCGCTAGTTCGTCATGAGATCATCAAGACGACTACCGTTAAAGCGAAAGAACTGCGCCGCGTAGTTGAGCCATTGATCACACTTGCTAAAAGTGACAGTGTTGCAAATCGTCGTTTAGCGTTTGCTCGCACTCGCGACGCCGAAGTTGTCGGTAAGTTATTTACTGAATTGGGTCCACGCTATCAGGAACGTCCTGGTGGTTACACCCGTATCCTGAAGTGCGGTCTACGTACTGGTGATAAAGCGCCTATGGCGTATATTGAGCTAGTTGATCGTCCAGAAACTACTGAAGTTGTTGAAGAAGCAGCTGAGTAAGTTTTCAGGAAATAAAAAAAAGCCGAGCTAATAGCTCGGTTTTTTTATGCCTAGAGTTAATACCATTCGTACCAATTAACTATGTTTTAGATAAAGGTTTAGCTTTGTAACTACATCGTTGTAACTCCTCACCATAGCTAAGGCTATGATTCGTCATTACGCCTTGTATTTACTTTGCTAATCCTCCCCTTTAACCACAATTAATTGATGTGAATGGTATAATTCATGTTCTCTAAATTCATTTCTGTGGAATAAATTTCAGTACATATTTTGCTTTACCAGGCAGTAATGGACTTGGGTTGGCTTCGGCCCAATCATTAAATCCACTCCTATAGTAGGGTGACAGTGGATGGCCGCTTTGGCCACCGGGCATATGAAATATTCCTTTATCTTCATGTCCAGGTGCAACAATCATTCTTTCTGATACACCAGCATTTGGTCTTTGGGCATTCGGCATCCAATTATCACCGAATAGTTCAACGGCCGGCATGTTCAGATATTTTCCAATAATTGGAATGGCACTGCTTAATGGGTGATTGATAGCCGCTGTGTTCCTCTGTCCCCAAGTCGCTGCTTTTAATGCCGTCATCGCGTCAGTGTGATTCTGTTTAGCTAACTTGGTTATTACTGAATCAATCGTCTGTAAAAACAATTGATCCCAATCTTTATATTGTGGGCTTAACCAGTTCATTGGCTTGTGCTCATATAGGGTTAATAGCATTTCTCGTTCATGGTTTACGCCTTGCAGCCAAGTATCATCAATTTCTTTGTGTGGAATATGCGTTGTGGACAGTAAATAACGACCGATGCTTTGTAACACAGTCTTATTAAGTTGGTCATGAAACTCTCGAACAAGGCGGTACCCGTGATCATGTGGTTGAGCACGACCACTCCATTGCAGTATTTGTTCTCGTATATAAGTGCGTTCTGGATGTCCTTCTAGTTCAGTTGGCGTTAACGCCTCTAGCATGAGCTTTCTCCAGTGAGATAAGTACAAAGCGCGGCTATCGGTCGCTACACTGAGAAGCTTTTGTTCATCAACCTGTTTTAACGTCATCAAATGATCTCTGATCTGTTGTTGACGTGCTCCTAGGGCGTAGCCACCATCTCCAATTTTTTGAAGATCCTTACCACTTGCAATACGCGCATTGGCGGTCCATATCCGCTTTGCTGTAGGGTTTATCACTTTAGGGTAGGCACTGGGTGATATCCAACCTTGCCATTGGGTATCGGCCATTCTCCAATCAATGGGAAGTTTGGTGTCTATGTGATTTCGTTTAGGGATTTTGCCTGCAATGCTCCACCCTATATTGCCTTGGCTGTCGGCAATAGTGATATTTTGTGGAGGTAGGCCCGATTGGTTAGCGATATCTATGGCTTCATTCACTGTGTTTGCCGTTTCCAATTCCATTAATTTAACGTTGGTAGCACTGGGTTTATGGGCTGTCCACATTAAGGCATATTTTCGACTGGTATAAGGTGATTCAATGACAGGTCCCCAGCGAGTGCTGTTGAACTTCATTTCTATCGAACTATGTCCTTTTATATTGATAGTGTCATACCAAGTATGGAATTTATCTTTGCCTTCTTTAGTAAAGTATTCATCGCCATCAACCTTAAGCTTGATCAAATCTACCCAGTCGCCATAACTATTGGTAAAGGCCCATGCAACTTGGCCATTACTGCCGACAATCATGCTTGGAACGCCAGGTAGGGTAACGCCTGTCACGGTAACCATCTGTTGCTTGTTAGGGGATGGATATCGTAACTGAGCACGATACCAAGTCGTGGGAACTCGTAAGCCAAGATGCATGTCATCTTCTACCATGGCACTGTTATAAGGTGTTAATTCGCCAGCAACAGCAAAATTGTTACTACCAATCATGGTTTCGGGTTTGATGTTACCTGTCATTGAGGCATAGACCTTAGGTGCAAGACTTCTTAAATTGATCTCATCTTTATTTGGTATGCTAATGTGATATTTATGGTCATTGAGAAGCGGAGAATCCCAACGTGTGTAGGGTGGTGATAAGAATGCCAGTACTTTTGGTGAGACTATTTTAGTTAAAAATCCTTTCGTTGCATCGAGATGACCGCTTGGATCATTAAGATCTAAATACATACTGTAGATGACCAAAAAGCTGTCTTCTGGTTTCCATGGTTTAGGTGCTACGTTCAATAGCCAATATTCAAAGGGTTTACTGGTTAAATCCTTTAACCCTTGATTGACCCCGAGGGTATAGGCGTTAAGGACTTGTTTTTGTGCCTTTGGCAATTGTTTAATGGATTGACTAGCCACCAGTCTAAAGCGATGGATCCGTTGCTTTTTATCGTAATTGATAGCACGTTCACCAAATAGTTCTGATAGTTCACCAGCCGAGTTGCGTCTTGCTAAATCCATTTGAAAAAAACGCTCTTGGGCATGTAAGTAACCAGTAGTAAAAGCAACGTCGGTTCTTGACTGCCCTTCAATCGTTGGAACTCCTTCAGCGTCTCTCGTTACTTTAACGGTAGCCTTAATTTTTTGCGTTGATATTGTGCCATTTAGTTGGGGTAAGCTGAGCCTGAATAGCATAAAAGCGATTATTACAAGCACGACTGTAATTAACACTAGTAATTTCAACACCCTCGAGAACCAAAGTTTCATCCTTCTTTCCTTGCTGGTTTTTTATTTACTTTAATCTGTAATTTGGTTGCTATCAAATTGAGCGCTGAGATTAAAATTCTATATTTTATTGAGAAAAATTCTCTTCTTATGCTGTTGAAAAAGTTGATGTTTTTTTTTGTTCACTTTTTTGTCTTATAGCATGAAATTTTTATGCGTAACTAACTGTTTTATAAATAATTAATTTTGTGAAAAACGTTAACTAACATATCCATAAAATTAATGATAATTCATACCAATTCGGTTTTAGAACTTTTAGGTTTAAAATCCAACTAAAGAATATAGAAGTAACTGTCAGTTGGCTTCAATGACTGAGAGAGGTGAGTATGTCTACGGCTAGAATTAATATGCGTCAACGTATTTTTTTACAGCAGTCCAAAGTTACTTGTGATAAAGAAATGCTGAATAAAATTCGTTGCGCTAATAAAAATGAATCTTCACTACAGTTTATTTTTAATTTGTTCGAGCGCCTTAAGTTTTGGTTTTTAGGGGTAAATACTCAAGAGTATACAATGCCAATTAAAGTTTTGACTTCTAGAGAACCAGATCCTATGCCTAGTTTGTCAGCATGCTATTCGGCTATGAGTGCTTTTAACTCTCTTCCTTTGAAACAGGCATATGGTTGTTACCCTCCTGAGGTAATACATGATTCGAGGAAGGTTAGAAATAATTTCAAAGAATCAGAAGAACATACTTTTTCACTCAGATTTCATTTCTCTAATAATCAAATTGAAGACATTCCTTTGTGCAAAGTTGATGGTGCAAAAAATCTGAAGCGAGCCCAATCTCTTCAAAATACATTATCTGATCGCTGTTCGAATGCAGTATCGTCAACGCCTTCTGATATCGGTGTAATCGTTCACCAGATAGGTGGTGAAGATTGTTTTAAAGATAGCTCAGCGGCCTATCGTGACCTTGAACTACTCACGAGTACCGATGATGATTATCTAGCAGATGAAGCCATCAGACGTTTACAACTCAATTGTCTTGATTCAAGAGTCAGGTTTAAGGTTCGGATTCATCGAACTGAATCATGGAATTTGCAAAGAAAAAAAATTTATTGGGTTGTGTTTCCTAACGATAGTACTATTTGTTTAAGGAAGGGCATTAACACTGAAGAGTCTGAAGTATCTTCATACTACAGAGATTTGGAAGAAGATTTTTTAATCAGGATTAAAGGAACAGCTGCTTCAGTTAAATCTTCAAAAAACGAAGCTGAAAGGTCGCCTTACAGAAGTTGGTTTCTGACTTCGTTGCATGAATTGTCTTAGAGTGGATTAGCTATTCGCAGCTTTAGGATAAAGCTAAAGCTGCGAATCAACGTTATTACCTAGTTTTTGTCTTGCCCATATTCAAGCTTTTTATGTTCTTTCCCCATAGCTTCTGCTACTTCGGGCGGCATATAATTTTCATCATGCTTGGCTAATACTTCTGAGGCTTGTAGACGGTTAGGTGCGATTAGCACGCCCTGCGCCACAATACCTTGACCTTCTCGGAACAGATCTGGCAGCAAGTTATCGTACACTACCGTAATTTGATGGCCACCGGCATCATGAACGGCAAATTCTACGTGTAAACTTTTCGGATCACGTTTAAGTGAACCAACCGTAACCATACCCCCGATACGAATGCGTTGTCCGATAGTCGGTTTTACGCCACTGTCTTTTTTACCATTGACGATTTCAGATGGTGTATAAAACAAGTTCAGATTTGAGTTGAGAGCGTATAGCATTAGCGACACAGCTGCTGCGACACCAAGGATCAAAGTGCTGGCTAAGATCAATCGTTTTTTACGCCTTAGATTCATGTTTATTTCTCCGAATTGCTTTTAATCGCTCATCACGTTTGAGTTTATCTGCGATACGTTTGAGATTACGTTTCTCTTGAGTCGCACTTAAATATATGAGTATGCCAATACTGCCAAAGGTGATGCCATAGGAACACCAGACAAAAAACGCATAGCCACCCATGTTAAGAAAGGCTTGCAATGAATCAAATTGCATTATTTGTTCTCCCCTTCAAGTGCCATGGTTTTTACCCACGAACGCATACTGCTTCGGGCGATGATCTCAGCCTTAAAGCGCATGATCACAATAGCGCCGATCAGTAAACCAAAACCAAAAATATTCATTAACAGCGGATACAGCATATCGTTAGTGATCGCTGACTTTTCAGTGATTTTAATGGTAGAGCCTTGATGAAGTGAGTTCCACCAATCCACAGAGTATTTGATGATCGGAATGTTAATGACGCCGACGATGGCTAAAATGCCCGCAGCACGTGCGGCAACGACTTTATCTTCAAAGGATGCATAAAGCGCGATTACACCTAAATAAAGGAAGAGTAAGATAAGCTCTGAAGTTAATCGAGCATCCCAAACCCACCAAGCGCCCCACATGGGTTTTCCCCAAAATGAGCCCGTGATCAAGGCTATAAAGGTCATGACTGCGCCTACGGGAGCCATGGCAGCGGCACTCCAATCCGCGAGTTTTAACTGCCACACCATGCCGATAAACGAAGCGATGGCCATGCCCACATAAACTGACATGGACATAGACGCCGCAGGAACATGAATAAAGATGATTCGATAGCTATCACCTTGCTGATAATCAGTAGGCGCAAACATTAATCCCCAAACTGTGCCAATGAGGGTTAACGAGAACCCTAACACGGCAAACCATGGGAATAGGGTTGTAGACAGTTGATACGCTTTTTCAGGTGAAGCGTAGGGATGTAACCATTTCCACATCTAATTCGTACTCACTTTTAATGCAGCGCCAATGGCAAATGGCGCCATGGTTAATGAACCTGCCAACATGGCGGCGATAATTGCCAGTTGGCCATCATACGGTAAATTCATTCCAGCGGCATCAATGGCACTGGTGGCAAAAATCAATATTGGAATATACAAGGGTAATATCAATAAACTCAATAACACACCGCCTTTATTTAGTCCTACGGTTAATGCTACGCCAATTGCACCTAATAAGCTCAATACTGGTGTGCCTAATAATAAGGTCAGGACCAACGCAAGGTAAGCTTGATGATCGAGATTTAATAAAAGTGCTAATAATGGTGAGATCAGCACTAAAGGTAATCCGGTTAAAATCCAATGCGCTAATACCTTTGCCAGTACCAATATGGTAAGCGGCTGTGGGCTTAACAGCATTTGTTCAAGCGTTCCGTCGTTAAAATCGGCTTTAAACAAGCGCTCTAGTGATAACATGGCAGAGAGCAATGCGGCCACCCAAATGATCCCCGGTGCGATACGTGCCAAAGTATTTGGTTCAGGGCCAATGCCCAATGGGAATAGGGTGATCACCATAATAAAGAACAATAATGGATTAAAAATATCACCGCGTTGTCGTAAAGCGATAGCCACGTCCCGCTTTAATACTGTAAAGAATCCTCGACAATAACTAAGCTGATTTGACTTATCCATGATTAATCCTCCTGCGCGTCTAAGCGAATGGTTTTAAGACGCTCAGCTGGTATCACAGAGAGATCTTGATGACTGGTCAAGATCACACACCCTCCTTGATCAGCATGTTCGAGGAATTTATTTTCCAAATGTTCAACGCCATGTTTATCAATGGCGGTAAAGGGTTCATCTAAAATCCAAATTTTGGCATTGGTGTGCCATAGCCTTGCTAACGAGGTGCGTCGATGTTGGCCTGCGGATAGATGTCCTGCAAGGCTGTCTTCAAAACCTGATAGGTTCACTTCTGACAAAATCGCGTGCAGATCGGCATCTTCATACCCATTAAGGGTTAGATGCACTTCAAGATTTTTTTTAGCGGTAAGTTCTGGCTTCACGCCCGCTTTGTGTCCTAGATACAACAAGGCTTGGCGGAATTCATCAGAGACTTGATCTATAGGTTGGTTTTGGAAGCAAACTCGACCATCATAAGGGCGAGACAAGCCGGTCAATATTCGCAGTAGGCTGGTTTTTCCAGCGCCGTTCGGCCCTTCTATTTGAATGATATCTCCCGCGTTTACCGAAAAACTCAGCTCATCAAACAACACGCGTTCTTCACGAATGCAAGTCAGATTGTCAGCGGTCAATAAGACATTAGTTGAAACTGGTTGCGACACGGAGCCCTCTTTCATGGGTCTTGGTTTGCGATACACACAAACGATGATTTTTGGGTTGGCGCAATAGTAGCACAAAGCATTGCAATGGTTTACTTTCCGTTATGTTTAAGTAACAAGAAATTGATTTACTGCAAAACTCCATTAAATTCCATCACAAGGATGATCACTGTTTATCGCACTGAAAAACATGTCCTTTTGACAGCATTTATACAGGCGTATTGACGATTAACCATAAAATCTTCATGGAGGTAGGGTGAGTTTTGTCACAATTTATTGTATTCTAATGTCTTAATACCGAGCTATATTAAATAGGTATTACTACAATAATATTTGATTGTCTGGCAATTTAGCATTCAGGCAACACTTTCAAGCAATGTTTGTAACGGCATTAGGAACATTAAATATGAAAAAACTGTTAGTGATGTCAGCGGTAGCTGCGCTGACTCTATCTGCCAATGTAATGGCGCAAGATGGTAAAGCGGTTTATGACAAAGCGTGCCACATCTGTCACTCTATGGGTGTAGCGGGCGCTCCTAAAGTACACAATGAAGCAGATTGGGCACCTCGTTTAAAACTGGGTACTGATCAGCTAGTTAAAGTTGTGAAAAAAGGAATGGGTGCAATGCCTCCAGGTGGTATGTGTACTGATTGTACTGATGCAGACTATCAAGCTGCGATTAAGTACATGTCTTCTGCGAAAAAATAATTCGTGTGAAGTCAAGAAACCGGCACCTGAGGGGGAGCCGGTTTTTTTATATCTGTTAACCGATCATTTGATCAGTTCATTCAATGTCAAAGTGATACTACTTCCTACTTTCACATTTGATAATCGACCTTGTAAATCACCTTTTTCCGCTTTTAATTTGCCTGACTTTGTCAGTAGAGCAATGACATCGACGGTTTTCACTTGGCTGAAGTCTGTGCCAGTCCCTAAAGTATTCGATTGATCTAATTTCACCTCAATAGGCAAGGCTTCTGCGGTGATTTTTGTAGCAGCAATCGGCACAATTTTATCGCCAGAGGTGCGAGCAAATAAGTAAATCGTATCTTTGGCTGATACATGCTTAGCTAGCTCAGGTGTTACCTTTAAGGTAATGTTTACACCTAATTTAGCGCTATCTACTGGTGGTGCTAGGCGTTTTTTCGCCTCAGATATCGCATTCGTTACCGCATTGCGATCAATATCATTGCGCTCACTGTCCAGTATTTTCTGCCAAGCATCAATTGCTTTTTGATAGTGACTTTCGAAGAAGGCATTCATCCCTACCAATAATAGAGTAGAAGGTTCAGTAGGATCGAGTTCCAATGCTTTATCGATTAGGTTTTGAACTTGAGGAGTAATCACTTGCCCGGCTTGGTAATACATTGCAGTGGCTTTTGGCCCTAATAATTCTGCGGTCTCACCATCAATGTTAATGGCGTTATCAAAGGCGCTGATGGCATCTGGATAACGGCCTAAAGACATGTAGGCATGGCCTAAACTAAACCAGGTTTCACTGTCTTTTGGGTTCTTTTTAACTTGCTGCTCCATCATAGCGAGTTGCTGACGCATGATCTGCTCAGGTGACATCTTAGTATGGTTTTGAGCTAATTGAGGAACGTCACTTAAGATTTGGTAAGCGTCAAGCTTATGGTAGAAATAACCACAAACAGAAAGCATCACAATCGACATTATCGCTGGCCATAAGGGTGATTTGTGACTTGGCGTTTCTGTATGACGGTCCTCTTCATTACCTTGCTTGGTATCTTGCAATAAGGTGATTTCGAGTTCGTGCTTTAAGGTTTCAAACTCTTTGGGATCAATTTGGTTTTCTGTGAGTTCTTGCTCTAGAGCTGCAATTTTTTCTTTATAAAGCGCAATGTTAGCACTTTGACGTACGTCAGTATTGATTTGATTGGTTTTTCGCTGGCGGAAAAAGGGCAGCCAGATCATCAGCAAACTGACTAAGATAAACAGAACAATAAAAATCCAAAATGTCGTCATCATGTTAATGCTTTATAAATTATCGGCCTACGGCTTAGCCGTACAAGTCCGCAGATTATACGTCAATAAAGCTACGGTAACTAGATATAGATCAAGCAGTAGCTGAATATAAGCCTGTGGAAATCATAAAATAAAGAGACATCTAATAGGTTTCACTCTAAAATAAGCCAAGTTTTGCACAGTAACTACTGTGTGTACTCTTTTGTAGTAGGAACGTTTCATGATCCCTGAACTCGGACACTTTGCACTGGTACTCGGGCTAGCCTTTGCATTACTGTTAACTGTCATTCCTTTGGTTGGTGTTGCACAGCGTAATGATCATTTGATCCGCTATGCATGGCCGCTTTCCTATGGCATGTTTACTTTCATTTTTATTGCCATCTTGATACTAGGGTACAGCTTTGGTACTGATGACTTTTCAGTAAAGTATGTTGCTCAGCATTCTAATTCCCAACTGCCTGAATTTTTCAAAATAGCCGCCGTGTGGGGTGGGCATGAAGGTTCACTGCTGTTTTGGGTGTTCACCTTATCGATATGGACGGCGGCCGTCGCTAAGTTCAGCAAGAGTATTGATATTCGATACACGGCAAGGGTGCTTGCTATCCTTGGTTTGATCGTGACCGGTTTTACCGCCTTTATGTTATTGACATCAAATCCGTTTGAGCGCTTATTCCCAATGCCGTTAGAAGGGCGAGATCTGAACCCAATGCTTCAAGATGTGGGTTTGATTTTCCATCCTCCAATGCTTTATATCGGTTATGTTGGCTTCTCGGTAAGTTTTGCGTTCGCGATTGCGGCGTTAATGAGTGGCCGTTTGGATTCAGCTTGGGCACGCTGGAGTCGTCCTTGGACACTAGCGGCATGGATATTCCTAACAGGGGGAATCGCGCTTGGCTCTTGGTGGGCTTATTATGAGCTTGGCTGGGGCGGATGGTGGTTCTGGGATCCCGTTGAGAATGCGTCCTTTATGCCATGGTTAGTCGGTACAGCATTAGTTCATTCATTAATTGTTACCGAAAAACGCGGTACTTTTAGAAACTGGACAGTGCTTCTCGCTATCTTTGCCTTTAGCTTAAGTTTATTAGGTACCTTTATTGTTCGTTCTGGAGTGTTAACGTCAGTTCACTCATTTGCAGCCGATCCAAGCCGTGGTTCGTTCATATTGATACTACTGGCCATTACTATTGGTGGCTCGTTAACCTTGTTTGGTTTCAAAGCCAACCAGATGGCCAGTCCATCGCGTTTTCAACTGTGGTCAAAAGAGACGTTAATTTTAGTTTGTAACTTATTACTCACGGTAGCCTGTGCCACTGTATTACTTGGAACTCTATATCCATTACTGATTGAAGCTTTGGGTATGGGTAAAATATCAGTAGGTCCTCCATACTTTAATGCGGTATTTGTTCCAATTGCATTAGCCACGTTATGCTTTATGGGTATCGGACCTGTGATCCGCTGGAAAAAAGCCAAACAAGGCGAAGTCAAAAAGACCCTTTGGCTCCCAGCCGTAGTCGCTGTGTTGCTAGGCTTCTTGGTACCATTATTTGTTGGCACAGAGTATAAGATTTGGGTCGCTATGGGCTCAGCAGCAGCAATATGGGTGACCTTAGCTACGGTGGCAGTCATGTATAAAAATGCTACAGCAGCAACAGGAAGATTCGACATTAAACGCATCGGCCGCAGCCAATGGGGCATGGCGTTTGCTCATGTTGGTATTGCAGTGACCGTTGTTGGCGCGACATTTGTTTCCAACTATGACATTGAACGCAGTGTGAGAATGGGACCGGGGATCACTCAGCATGTTGCAGGTTATGATTTTACTTTTGTAAAAGAAATACCAGTAAAAGGCCCCAACTATTCGGCTAGCCGTATCTATATGGATATCTATAAAGACGGGAATAAAGTAAACACCATTCATCCTGAAAAACGCGAATATAATATTCAAGTAATGAGTATGACTGAAGTGGGGATTGATTGGGGCGTATTACGCGATCTGTACGTTACCGTTGGCGATCCAATTTCGAAAACCGACTACGCTGTACGTATTACTTACAAACCCTTTGTTCGCTGGTTATGGTTTGGTGCCATATTTATGATGATAGGTGGCCTACTATCCGCCTCTGATAAACGATATCGTAAAAAAGTAGCAGCGAAATTCACAAAGCCTGCTCAAGATATTGAACCAACTGGTCAACTTGTGACGGAATAAGGAAAACCATCAACGATGAAAAAAGTCATCTTATTTTTACCTTTAGTAACCTTTGCGGTATTAGGGTTCTTTCTCTATAAAGGGCTATTTTTGAATCCACAAAAGTTAGATTCAGCTCTTATTGGAAAACCCATTCCAGCTTTTGAATTACAAAAGCTGGAAGATGAGAGCTTAACCATCACCAACAAAGATCTGATCGGTAAAGTTTCGATGATCAACGTCTGGGGAACTTGGTGTCCTTCTTGTAAGTTTGAACATCCATATTTAATGAAATTGAAAGGGAAAAATATTTTGCCTATCTATGGCATTAATTATCGTGATGAACGTAAAGCCGCTTTACATGAGTTAGACGTTGTGGGCGATCCTTATGCGCTTAACATTTTTGACCCTATGGGGAAATTAGGGGTAGATCTTGGTGTATACGGTGCGCCTGAGAGTTTCATTATCGATCATAATGGTATTATTCAATACCGTTATGCTGGTCCAATAGGAGAAGAGGTATGGAACAATACCTTGCTGCCTATAATTGAAAAATTACAACAACAAGCTCAAGCGCAAGGAGCATCATAATGAAACCGTGGATAATGGCTTTATTAATTTGTGTAGGAAGCTTTGTTACAGGTCAGGCAGTAGCTACCCCAGTCGATACCTACCAATTTAAAAACCAAGCTAACCAAGAGCGGGGACTTAAGCTTGCTCGTTCTATGCGTTGTCCGCAATGTCAGAATCAAGATTTGGTTGATTCAAATTCTCCCGTTGCCCACGACTTGCGTATTCAAGTCTATAAAATGGTAGAAGAAGGCAAGAGCGATGAGCAAATTGTTCAATATATGACGCAGCGTTATGGTGACTTTGTATTATATAAGCCAAGAATGGATTCCAAGACCTACATACTTTGGTGGGGACCACTAGGTTTACTTGTTTGTGGTGTTATCGTTATTGGATTGCTTGTTCGCAAACAAAGAGCGAATAAGAATACTTCAGAAGCATTCACTGAAAGCGATGAAGAAGTGCTTAAAGCCATACTTAAAACAGATGACAATAAATAAGTCATAAGCAAACACTCTAGAAAAGGGCGATTTCGTTAGATTTCGCCCTTTTTTTATTCATGTTGATGGATATCTAGACGCTTAATGAA
>NZ_JBWQOG010000015.1:0-94799 GCF_056591735.1 Parashewanella sp. 2210YD4-3
TGTCAGCATCACCGACAGAGATGGAGATGGCAGTACTGGTCACATCACGGTCAACCCACTCATCAGTGGTTACACCGATGACAATGAAACGCGCAGCCTAGATGAAGACAGTGACCCTATTACCGGCAACGTCATTGATGGCATCAGTGTTGACGGCCCTGTTACGGTGAAAAGCTTTACCGTTGCTGGGGACAATACGGTTCATCTCGCTTCGAATAATCTGATTCCCATCCCAAATGTGGGAGAGTTCAGTCTCAATAGCACAGGTCAATACAGCTTTAAGCCAGCGCTGAATTACTTTGGTGCAGTGCCGGTTATCACCTACTTGTTGACGGATAGCGAGGGCGTTGAAGATAGCTCAACCTTGACACTGACGGTCGAGCCGGCCTACGACCCAATTACTGTTACTGCAAATGGAGTTGTTGTTTCTGAAGAAGGAATACCAGATATAGGGTTTATTGATGATGATGGTCAAGATGACACTACTGACAACGCTATAGCTGAAGAGACTATACATGTCAGTAATCCTGATGGAACAGCATACAAGGTAGTGCTCGATGGTCCTGAAGGGTTAACTTCAGGAGGTAAACCTATCACTTGGGCATGGAATGAAACCACAAATACATTAACAGGTATTATCGATACCGAACAAAATACTGAACTTCCTGTTATAGAGGTAATTTTGACCCAACGAGAGGGTACTAATATTTGGGATTATGACTTAAACCTCTTAAAAGGAATTGATCACGAAGATGCAACAGTCGATGATATTGACTTCGATTTAGTTGTTAATATAGAAGATAATCAAGGTAATAACTTAGCCACAACCGATTTTACTGTAACTGTGGAAGATGATGGTGTTACAGCGAATGAACATACTCAAACACTGGATATTTCTCTAGAAACCTTTACCACTAGTGATATTGAAGCTGTTTGGGCTAATTTATATGATGTTCCGAATACCCCCAATTATAACAACACTGTAATTATTTCTGATGAAGAAGGTAATGAAGGAGATGTAGACGAAGTTCGCTGGGGAGCAACTTCTGGTAGCCAATCAGGCTATGGATTCGTTGATAATGATCCTAGCCTAAATAATTCTTTTCCTTTAAACCAAAACATCATCTTGGGTACTTTTACACATTTTAATCGTGTCATTGGTTCAGGATCGTCTATATCAGAAGCTTTGTTAAATCTTTCTTTTTCTCTTACTAATTCAAATGGTTCTATCACTCCTGTAAACATGGCAATTGAGTTTGACCATAATGAGACGCCTAATAATAGTGATTCACCAGAGGATATTATCACTGTTGGTGAATCAACAGTGACCTTTGAGTATGAGGGAAATAGATACTCTATCCAAGTGGTTGGTTTTGTAAGCCAAGATGAAGATGGCAATGATGTTATTAACCCAGTCATTAGAACACCTGAAAATGCAGATACCAGCTATCAGTTGGCTATACGAATTGTGGAAGGTGAAGAGTTTACACCACCAAGCATTGACGGCAATGTTATTGCAACGAGTGTTAATGGAGCAGATCAAGGTTTCGAAATCATTGGTATTGAATTTGGAAATACAGAGAAAGCTGTTAATGGTGAAACAGTAACTATTTCTGGTCAGTATGGTGATTTACTCATTGATGGTGAGGGAAATTATACCTATACATTATCCGTTAGTGCTGATGTCATACCTGATGATTACTCTGAAAGCTTTACTTATATCGTACAAGATGCTGATGGTGATATTGCGGAAGCAGATTTAATTATTAATTTAAATCTGAGTAATCAGGGTGTGGATAATGCAGTTCAAGCTAATTCTGATTTATCTGAATCTCTAAGCTCGTTTGATATTTTTGATTCAGCTACAAATAAAGGTTCGGATCTTGAAAACCTACTGACGGGAGGGTTTGCTTCAGAGGAAAGCGATACAGACACTGGCTTTAATATGGAATCCCAGTCAATTCTTCTTGAAGAAAGTGTTGAGCTTTTAGGTATTGAATATAGCTCAGATGGGTTGTCATATAGTTCTTCTATTCGTTCAAATGAATCAATTGAACGTGAGGGTTACCAAAGTAATATTATAGAGGCAGCCAATCAATATCGTGATGATCACGATATACGAGGTGAGCTTTTATCTTAAATAAGTAATTAATTAATAATTCGCGCTCGTTGCGCTAGATTAAACATACGGAGAGATGAAAATGGACCTAAAAGGAATTAGGCAACTTACACCCATCGCATTAGCTGTTGGGTTATGGGGGCTACCCTCATTAGCAACTGCGCAGTCATTAGAGCAAGCAGTTGCTAATGCTCTTGATACCAATCCAGAAGTGCGTATTTCGTATAATCGATTCAAGGCCAGTCAAGAGATTCATAATCAGGCTTGGTCGGGTTATCTTCCTAGCGTTGATCTAACGGCTGGGTATGGAATTGAATATACTGATTCCCCTTCTACAAGGCGTGATAGTTCATTAGGGGCAAATATTGATGATCGTGATGAACGTCTTAATCGCGGTGAATTAGGGATCAGCATCAGGCAGTTGGTTTTCGATGGTTTTTATACTAGCAGTGAATCAGAAAGAACTGATTTTGAAGCTAGTGCTGCTCAATGGAGTTTGTTTTCGAAAGCCGAAGATGTCGCACTAGATGTTGTGAAAGTTTACATAGATGTTCTTCATGCTCAGGAAATACTGACATTGGCTGAAAAGAACTTATCTACTCACCAAGAAATCTTTGATCAAATTAAGCAAAAAACAAATTCCGGCTTGGGTTCTACAGCGGATTTATCCCAAATCACAGGCCGTTTAGCAAGAGCAAATGCCAATGTGGTTGCAGCTAAAAATAACCTGTTAGATGCTCAATCTCAGTTTTACAGAGTGGTCGCTCAGCAACCAAAAGATATTGTTGCGCCTGTACCAGATGCTGATATGTTACCTAAAAATTTGTCTGAGACCATGCTGCTGGCAAGTGAAAATCACCCTATTTTAAAGGCCGCAAAGAGCGATATTAGTGCAGCTAAGTCAGCTCAAGAAACTTCAAAGTCAAATTATTACCCCAAAATAACGTTAGAGTTAAACGGCACTGCTAACAATGATACTAATGGAGAAGATGGTATAACCAATAATCCTCCCTTCAGAACTGATGTAGGTGGCCATAGTAAAAACTACTCTGCCATGTTGAGACTCCGTTATAACCTATATGCAGGTGGAAAAGACTTAGCCAAAGAAAAAGAAAGTGCATACCGTATAAGTGAAGCTAAAGAAATACGAGAACGGGCTCACAGAGAAGTGGTAGAAGGAGTCAATCTTTCATGGAATGCTTTGAATTTACTTACTCCTCAAAAACAATACATAAGACAACACGTTGAGGCAGCAAAAGAAACTCAAAAAGCTTATGTGCAACAATTCCGTTTAGGCCAAAGAACATTGTTGGATTTACTTGATACAGAAAATGAACTCTTTGAATCTAGGAAGGCATATCTGCGTGCTGAACTGGATGAAATTGTGGCTAAGTACCGAGTGCTAAATTCAACTGGGCGATTACTCGATTCATTGCGAGTTACTCGTCCCCCTGAGTGGCAAGGAAAATGATGACTCATACTTTCAAGGAGGAAAACTAATGAGAACGTTAATTTTTATAGTAATAGCCCTTGTTGCTACCGGATGTGCAACGAGAGACATAAAGCCCATGAGTGGTTCAACGGCACAAGTTTATGATCTAAATGATAAGGATAACGATGGTGTCGTTATTGCCAGAGAAAAATGCCTAAAAACTGAGGCTGGTTCGGAGGTTGATAACTATGGTTGCGGTACGGTAAGTAAGCACTTGCAACGGAAGGAGTTGAATATTCAATTTGCCAATAACTCAGCTTTTTTAGCTCCCAAGTATTTTAATCAATTAGAGGAGGTTGCTTCTTTTTTAAAGAGTCATCCTGATCTAAATGTGACCATCGAGGGGCATACCAGTAAAACAGGAAGCTACGAATATAATCAAGAACTTTCACAGAAACGTGCCGAAGCAGTGATTAAAGCGCTTGCTGAGGAATTCCAAATTGAGCCGGCTAGGCTAAATGCTGTTGGATTTAGCTATGATCGTCCAGTAGCAGAAGGTGATGATTCTTATGCCCATGCTCGTAATCGCCGAGTTACAGCTGAATCAGCAGTAGAAGGTACTTCTACTGCGTATAAATGGACAATTTGGACAGTTGACCAATAAGCTAAAAGTATAGGAAAGTAGGTTTGGCGGCATTATTTGCTACCAAACCTATTTTAGCGATAACTTATAGTTTCACTAACATTTTTCCTTTGTTTTTGCCTTCAAATAGTCCAATAAATGCATCAGGTGCATTCTCTAGTCCTTCGAAAACCGTCTGCTCAACTTTGATTTTTTCTTCAGCTAACCATTGCCCCATTTGCTGGGTAAATTCACCATAATGTTCCCAATGGTCAAATACGATAAAGCCTTCAATATTTAGCTTTTTAATGATAATTTGAGCAAGGTTTGCAGGTCCAGGAGTTGGTTTGGTGTCGTTATATTGAGCAATCATGCCACATACGGCAATTCGGCCATAATCCTTCATATTGTTTAGCGCAGCTTCTAAATGCTCACCACCGACATTTTCAAAGTAGACATCTATCCCTTCTGGTGCTGCTTGGGCGAGGGCTGCATTTAAATCATCTGTAGTCTTATAGTTGATCACTTCATCAACGCCAAGAGCTCTTAAAGCATCTGCTTTTTCATCACTGCCTACCGAGCCAACCACTTTGGCGCCCATTAACTTGCCCAGTTGGCATGCTACACTGCCAACAGCTCCTGATGCAGCAGAAACGAATAAAGTCTCGCCAGCTTTTAAGTTAGCAATGCGGTTTAACCCCGTCCATGCAGTCATTCCTGGCATACCCATGACGCCTAAGAAGTAAGAAGGATCGAATGGTGTCTGTGGTAAGGCAGTAAGTGGTTCAGCTGATGAAACAAAATGCTTGCGCCATCCCATCATATGAGTGACAAGAGTGCCCACTGCTAAATTATCATTTTTAGACTCGATAACTTTACCAATTGCGCCGCCCTCAAGTACATCACCGATTTGGAATGGTGGAATGTAGCTTTTGCGGTCGATCATTCTTCCACGCATGTATGGATCAACAGACATCCATAAGTTTTCAATCAAAACTTCTCCTTCTTTAAGTTCTGGGAGTGTAACTTCAACAAGTTTAAAGTTTTCAGCTGAAGGTAAACCTTCTGGACGAGAATGAAGATGGATATTTTGTGTGATCATAACTGTTACCTAAAATCATTAAGGAGAGGACATTGCTTTGCGCGCTAACTAATTGTGGTAGACTATACACCTGAAGAAAATGAAAAACAATTACTTTGTGCGCAAACTATTTTTTAAGGAAGAGCTATGACAGATAAACAGCAATTAACCGATAACGTGTGTTTTGCCGTTTACTCTGCAAATAATGCGATTATTCGAGCATATCGACCGCTGCTAGAGCAGTATCAACTGACTTTTCCTCAGTATTTGGTAATGCAAGCGCTGTGGTGTGAAGACGGAATAAGTTTAACTGAACTTTCCCAAGCAACCATGCTTGATTTAGGAACATTAACTCCGATAGTTAAACGATTAGAAAGTAAATCTCTTCTGACAAAAGCCAAGAACCAAGCTGATGAAAGAAAAAAAGTGTTGGTTTTAACAGAGCAAGGTAAAGGTATACGTTTAGAAGCATTATCACTTAAGCAAACCTTGCTTGAAAAAGTAGATATTCCTCAAGGTGAGCTGGCATTGTTAAAAGATCAATGTTTAAAGATAGTGAATGATTTAAGTTAAAAATAAAATGCAAGATTGACATTTTGGTTTAGTGGGCTGGTCAGCAGAAATGATTAGCCCATTTTTTTGTTCGCTTCAAAGGTGATCGAGATCATAGTTATATTCGATTTTATATTGCTTAATACACATCATCTAGTGCTGTTTGTCTAAAATAACACTACATAGAGTATCTATTGCAAGCAATGTAAATTGGAGAATGGCATGCCATTAGTGATAAAGCGAGACGGACTCAAAACAGTATTTGATCCAAAGCGTATTTATTTAGCGGTGAATGCAGCGGCACAGGCTGCTGGAGTATCTGATCAAGCGTATGCTCAATTGGTCGCTGATAGGGTTCATAAAAAATTTGCCGCTCAGCAAGAAGTTGCCATTCAACAATTACAAGATGCAGTAGAAAATGAGCTTATGGTTGGCCCATATAAAGCAATGGCCAGACATTACATTGAATATCGGCATGATCGCGATGTTGTTCGTGAGTCAGGCAGCAATCTGAATAAAGAAATTCGTGGACTAGTTGATCAAAGTAATGCAGATTTACTTAATGAAAATGCCAATAAAGATGCGAAAGTTATTCCTACCCAAAGAGATCTCTTAGCGGGTATTGTAGCTAAAAATTATGCCAAAAAGCATATGTTGCCAAAGGAGGTTGTTCAAGCTCATGACAGAGGTGAACTCCATTATCATGACCTAGACTACGCGCCTTTTTTTCCTATGTTCAACTGTATGTTAATAGACTTAGAAGGCATGCTTACTCATGGTTTTAAGATGGGAAATGCCGAAATTGAAACTCCAAAGTCAATTTCAACAGCAACAGCAGTAACGGCTCAAATTATTGCTCAGGTTGCCAGCCATATCTATGGTGGAACTACCATTAATCGAATCGATGAAGTATTAGCTCCTTTTGTGCGCAAAAGCTATGATAAGCATTTAGTTGTGGGTGAGCAGTGGAATATCTCTGATGCTGATGCCTATGCCAGAGCGCAAACGATAAAAGAGTGCCATGATGCATTTCAGTCCTTGGAATACGAAGTCAATACCTTGCATACCGCAAATGGCCAAACACCTTTTGTCACCTTTGGTTTTGGTTTAGGTACAAGCTGGGAATCACGATTGATCCAAGAGTCTATTTTGAAGGTAAGAATAGCTGGATTAGGAAAAAACCATAAAACAGCCGTATTTCCTAAATTAGTGTTTGCGATTAAAGATGGTGTAAATCACAAACAAGGCGATGTTAATTACGACATTAAACAGCAAGCTCTACAATGCGCTGCAAGTCGAATGTATCCCGATATCTTGAATTATGATCAAGTGGTTAAAGTTACAGGTTCATTTAAAACCCCGATGGGTTGTCGAAGTTTCTTAAGTGAATACCATGAAGACGGTAAGCATTTACATGAGGGACGGAATAACATTGGTGTTGTTAGTCTTAACTTACCTCGTATTGCAATCGAAGCAAAAGGTGATGAGAAATCATTTTATCAGCTACTTAATAAAAGACTCAAAGTGGCACGTCTTGCATTAGATACCCGCATTGAGCGTCTTCAAGGCGTAAAAGCCAAAGTTGCACCTATTTTGTATATGGAAGGCGCTTGTGGAGTTAGGTTACAAGCCGAAGATGACATTTGTAATATTTTCAAAAATGGTCGAGCTTCGATTTCACTTGGTTATATTGGGCTTCATGAAACAATAAACGCAATTTATGGCTCAGATATACATGTATATGACAGTGACTTTCTACGAAAGAAAGCCCTTAATATCGTAAAGCATCTTAAAGCGGCAACTGAAACTTGGAAGCAAGAAACAGGATATGGCTTTAGTTTATATAGCACTCCCAGTGAAAACTTATGTAGTCGTTTTCATTCAATAGATGCCAAAGAGTTTGGGTTAATTGAGGGGGTAACTGATAAAGGTTATTACACAAATAGCTTTCATTTAGATGTTGAAAAGAAAGTAAATCCATACGACAAAATTGACTTTGAGCAACCTTATCCTGAAGTCGCTAACGGTGGTTTTATTTGCTATGGCGAATACCCAAATATGCAGCACAATGTGGAAGCACTAGAGAATGTCTGGGATTACAGCTATACCCGAGTACCATATTACGGAACGAACACACCGATAGATGAATGCTACGAATGTGGTTATCTCGGTGAGTTTGAATGTACCAGTAAAGGTTTTACTTGCCCTAAATGTGGTAACCACAATCCGAGTCGAGTATCAGTAACTCGCCGAGTCTGTGGTTATTTAGGAAGCCCCGACGCCCGTCCGTTTAACTCGGGTAAGCAAGAAGAAGTTAAACGGCGAGTAAAACACCTTTAGGTTCATGATGCACTTCTCTCAATATTTCCCCGTTGATGTTGTCAACGGGCCGGGTACACGTGCAACCTTGTTTGTTTCAGGTTGCATTCATCAATGTCGAGGTTGCTATAACCAAAGTACTTGGAGTCCCAGCTCTGGTTCTAAATTTGATGAAACGATGGAACAGCAGGTCATTGATGATTTAAACGATACTCGAATAAAGCGACGAGGCCTTAGCCTATCTGGAGGGGATCCACTACACCCCGCAAATCACCATGGGGTTTTATCTTTGGTTAAGCGAGTAAAATCAGAATGTCCTGATAAAGATATCTGGCTTTGGTCTGGTTACACCATAGATGAATTATCCTCAGAGCAACAGCAAATTATTGAGCTTGTGGATGTTATGATCGATGGAAAATTTGAACAGTCTTTAGCCGATCCTAGTTTACGTTTCAAAGGAAGTTCTAACCAAATTATTCATTACTTTACGAAATGTTAGAGATTACTGGTATAATGCTGCACATTTCTCGCAAACGCCCATTGGTGTGAGGTGAGTAACATATTCATATGCTTAAGTAGGGGCATAAGGTTGTAAAATGAATTTAAAGCAAGAGCTGCAAACGTTAAACAATAAATTAGATAAATCACGCCGTAAATTATCAGCCGCTCAAGAACGCGGTGATGAAAAAGTCGTATTGCAGTTTAAACAAGAAGTTGCTGCATTAACCAAACGTATTACTGCCGTAAAATCTCAGCAGCAACGCCTGTTAAATAATAAAGGCAGTGAGATCCAAAAACTAACCTTTCAACGTAGTTTAACCAAAGCAGAACAAGCTGATCTTGGTAAGTTAAAAAAGTCAGTTAAAGGTTTGGTTGTTGTTCACCCTATGACAGCATTAGGTAGAGAAATGGGGATCAATAGCATAACCGGTTTTGCACCAAAAGAATTCTAAAGAATTCATCTATTTTAATGGATATAGCTGTATTTTTTTCAGCTTATTTCTACAGATGTAGAAGGTTAAATAAGGTTGTTTCATGTCAGTAAAATATGTTGCTTCTTCTAAATTACCAACTCCTTGGGGCACTTTCGATATGCATGGGTTTGAAGACCCACAAACCGGAAAAGAGCATGTAGCGCTTACGTTTGGTGAATGGGAAGAAGGAGAGCCTGTATTAGGTCGTATTCATTCTGAGTGCCTAACAGGGGATGCGCTTTTCAGCTTGAGATGCGATTGCGGATTTCAATTACAAACTGCGATGCAAGACATTGCAGAAGCGGGGCATGGCTTTTTGCTTTATCTGAGACAAGAAGGTCGTGGCATTGGTTTGATTAATAAAATTCGTGCTTATGAACTTCAAGATAAAGGTGCTAATACGGTTGAGGCTAATGAGCAACTAGGCTTTGCTGCGGATTTGCGTAAGTACGATATGATTGCACCAATGCTAGAAAAAATTGGAATTAACCAAGTTAAGTTGATGACAAATAACCCTCGAAAAGTTAATGCATTAAAGGCTGTTGGTGTTGAGGTGGTGGAGCGTGTACCACTACAAGTTGGAAAAAATAAACACAACGAATTTTATCTGAAAACTAAGTCGACTGTGTTAGGACATTTGATGTCAGAAGTTCATTTTCACGGAAACGATTAACAGCAAACTTTAAAAAGGGTAGGTAGCGTATCTACCCTTTATATACCCGTGATACTTCAAGATGCATCTTGAAGTATCACGGGTATAGATTCAGACAATATATTGAAATAATTCTGGTTTCTGATTGAGGTATTCACCAAGAAAACCTTTCGCTTTCATTCTTTCCAATAATGGTTCAAAGTCTTCTTTTTTTGAGAGTTCTATACCAACTACAGCTGGTCCTTTAGAGCGGTTATGCTTTTTAGAATATTCAAAATGGGAAATATTATCTTCTGGCCCAAGCACTTCAACGACAAACTCTCTTAATGCCCCTGCACGTTGAGGAAATCGAATCATAAAATAATGTTTGAGTCCTTGATAAAACATTGCTCTTTCTTTGATCTCTTCCATACGAGTAATATCGTTATTACCGCCACTGACAACGCAAACCACTCGCTTGCCTTTTATTTGATCTTTAACTGATTCAAGTGCGGATATGGATAACGCGCCAGCGGGTTCAACGACAATAGCGTTCTCGTTATATAGAGTCAGCATATTGCAACAAATTGCGCCTTCCGGGATGGTGTAGGTTTCGTCTAATAAATCTCGACAAAAACCGAAAGTAAGGTCGCCCATGCGTTGCACTGCCGCGCCATCCACAAATTTATCTATGAACTCTAAATTAGTATTGCTATTGTTTTTTAAAGACTGAGATAAAGAAGGTGCCCCCTCTGGTTCGACACCAATCACTTTGATGTTTGGGTTACATTGTTTGCAAACACTTGCTACACCAGAAGCTAAACCACCTCCACCGACCGGCAAAATAATAGTATCAATACCTGATAGTTGATTGATGATTTCAAGTCCAACGGTTCCTTGCCCTGCAATTACATCAATATCATCAAAGGGGTGGACAAAGGTCGCTTGTTGCCGCTCGCAAAACAGTGCAGCAGCTTGGTAACTTTCATCAAAAGTGTCACCAATCAATTGGATGTCAGCATATTCTCTGCCAAACATTCTTACTTGATCCACCTTTTGCTGAGGTGTTGTAACGGGCATAAATATGGTGCCAGTGACGTTTAACTTTTGGCAAGCTAAAGCAACACCTTGGGCATGGTTGCCTGCACTGGCACACACTATTCCTCTGGATAACGACTCTGCTGGAAGTTGGCAAATTTTATGGTAAGCGCCTCGAATTTTATATGATCGTACCACTTGCAGGTCTTCTCGTTTAAAATAAATTTCAGCTTGATACTTTTTGGAAAAATTTTCCATGTATTGCAAAGGCGTTTCTTGAACTACTTCTTTTATGACTTCCTTTGCTCGATAGATTTTCTCTATTGGAACGATGTTTTTGTCAACGGCTAACATAGTACTCTCTTATCATTAGAGCTAAAAAAAGCTGCCTATTGGCAGCTATTAATTTATCAAGTTTCAAACTAAGGCTGCCATGGCGGTCATTGAAGCCCTCAATTCTTTTCCAACGGCTTCGATAGAATGGCTTCTAATGGCTTCGTTAATTTCGATTAACTCTTTGTTGTCAATTTGCTTTCCAACAGTGTCATTATAATTTTGACCTATAACTTGTGTATTAACGCCCGACATAAAGTTTTCCAACAGAGGACGACAAGCATTATCAAATAAGTAGCAACCGTATTCTGCAGTATCGGAAATGATTCGATTCATTTCGTATAGCTTTTTGCGAGCTACCGTGTTTGCTATAAGTGGAAGCTCATGCAGGGATTCATAATATGCCGATTCCTCTTTTATTCCTGCATCCACCATAGTTTCATAGGCAAGTTCTACTCCAGATTTTACAAAGGCAACCAGTAACAGCGCATGGTCAAAGTAGTCTTGTTCTTCTATGAAGTCTTCGGTTGCAACAGATTGCTCGAACGCAGTTTTAGCAGTGGCTGCACGCCATGTTAGCAATTTTTGATCGTTTTCTTTCCAGTCCGCCATCATACCTGTTGAGAATGCACCAGACATGATGTCATCCATGTGTTTTTCAAATAGAGGACGCATGATTTGCTTTAATTCTTCTGAGAGACGGAACGCTTCAATTTTTGCAGGATTCGATAGACGATCCATCATATGAGTTATACCACCGTGCTTTAATGCTTCAGTGATCACTTCCCAACCATGCTGTATGAGCCTGGACGCAAAGCCTGTGTTTATGCCTTGCTCTATCATCTTGTTGAAAGCTAAAACACTTCCTGTTTGCAGCAGCCCACAAAGAATGGTTTGTTCACCCATTAGATCTGATTTTACTTCAGCGACAAATGATGACAGTAATACACCAGCTTTATCTGAACCGATGGCTACAGCATAAGCTTTTGCCAATGCAAGACCTTCACCTTGCGGATCATTTTCTGGATGAATAGCAATCAGTGTCGGTACGCCGAAGCCTCGTTTGTATTCTTCTCGAACCTCAGAACCTGGGGATTTAGGGGCAACCATTATCACGGTAATGTCTTCACGAATTTGCATGCCTTCTTCAACAATATTGAAGCCGTGAGAGTACGATAAAGTTGCACCTTGTTTCATTAATGGCATTACGGCTGTCACAGCATTAGTGTGCTGTTTATCCGGTGTAAGGTTGATAACTACATCAGCTTGAGGGATCAGTTCTTCATAGGTTCCGACAACAAAACCGTTTTCAGTTGCGTTTAAATACGATGCACGTTTTTGCGCTATAGCTTCAGGACGCAGGGCATAGCTGACATCTAGGCCAGAATCTTTCATGTTTAGGCCTTGGTTAAGACCTTGAGCACCACAACCTACAATAACGATTTTTTTTCTGTTTAGTTTTTCAATGCCATTTGAAAACTCAGAAGCATTTAAAAATTGGCATACACCTAATTGCTGTAGCTGTTGCCTTAGGGTTAGAGTATTAAAGTAATTGCTCATATTCTTTTAATCCGTTTGTAGGGGCGATTAGGAAACTAATTTTGTTAGCTCAGAAGAAATATCCATTACTTCTTTGGTTACTGATATTCTTCCTGAACGTAAAAATTGCATTAAGCCAAATGGGCGTAATTCATTGTATAAACGGGTTGTCTCAGCTTTATTTCCCGTCTTTTCAATCACGAAATAGTCTTTTGAAACGTTAACAATACTGGCGTAAGTATCCGAAATTAGTTCCTGTACTCTGCTGCCATCGTATAGACAATTAATTGGCATTTTGTAAAGTGCCGTTTCGCGGTAAATAGTTTCATCTTCTCGGTGATAAAAGGCTTTGATCACCTCGATTTGCTTATCAATTTGCTTAGCAACTTTTATCGCTTGTGCTTCAGTGATTTCAACCACGATGGTAAGCCTATGGACGTTTTCAATTTCAGACTCAGATGCATTTATGCTTTCGACATTGATATGTCTTTTTAAAAATATCTGCGAAATTCGATTCAATAAGCCCAAATTGTTTTCGGTATAAATTGAGAAAGTAAAAATTTGTGGGTTATCCATAACAGGTCACTTCCTTTAAGATAAACGAACGTCAGACACAGAAGCACCCGTAGGCAACATAGGAAATACGTTCGCTTCCTTTTCTACCATGACTTCAAGGAAATAAGCGGTTTCGCAAGCAATCATTTCATCTACTGCGGCAGCCAGTTCTTTTCTTTTACTGACACTCTTAGCCGGAATACCATAACCTTCTGCAATTTTTACAAAGTTAGGGTTAGTCATTTCCGTTGAAGCGTATCGCTTATCAAAAAACAGTTCTTGCCATTGGCGAACCATGCCTAAAAATTCGTTGTTTAACACAACAATTTTTACAGCCGTTTGCGTTTGCATAATGGTGCCTAACTCTTGAATGGTCATTTGGTATGCACCATCACCAATAATGGCAACCACTTCACGATCGAGGGCACCCATTTTGGCCCCAATAGCAGCGGGAAGAGCAAAGCCCATAGTGCCTAAACCACCAGAGTCGACCTTAGAGCGTGTTTGTACAAATTTAGAATAACGAGCTGCCATCATTTGATGCTGTCCAACGTCAGAGACAATGATGGCATCGTTGTTCGTCGCCTTATTAATGCACTCAATGGCTTCTCCCATGGTTAAGCCTTCTTTGGCAGGGAAAAGTTGAGCTTGGATCACCTTCTCATCTTCGATTTGTCTTAACTGTTTAAACTCATCAACCCAGTTAGGGTGACTGTTTTCTTCAATCAAAGGGAGTAAAGCTTGTAATGACTGCTTAACGTCAGCCAAAACAGGGTATTCCACATGGACGTTTTTGTTTATTTCTGAGGGATCAATCTCAAAATGAATGATTTTGGCTTGTTTAGCGTAACGGTTTAGATCACCCGTTACTCTATCGTCAAAGCGCATTCCAATGGCAATAAAGACATCACATTCATTAGTGAGTTTATTGGGAGCTAAGTGGCCATGCATGCCCACCATACCTTGATGCAAAGGGTGATCAGACGCTATAGCTGATAAACCGAGTAAGGTGCTGGCACTCGGAATACCTGCTTTTTCTATTAAGGTTTGCAACTCTTGTTCAGCTTCTCCCAATATGACTCCTTGCCCCCAAACGATCAGAGGTTTTTGGGAAGCGTTAATAAGCTCAGCCGCTTGTTCTACCTGAGACATTTGCAAAGTTGGGACAGGCTTGTAGCTACGAATCGCAGTGCATGCTTGGTAAATAAATTTAGATGTCTCGAACTGGGCATCTTTAGTTATGTCTATTAGCACTGGTCCTGGACGGCCTGAACGGGCAATGTAGAATGCTTTGGATAAAATTTCTGGTATTTCAGAAGCTTTTGTTACTTGGTAATTCCATTTAGTAACAGGCGTTGAAATACTAATAATGTCAGTTTCTTGAAAAGCATCAGTACCTAATAAATGCGACGATACTTGTCCTGTAATACAAACCATCGGTGTAGAGTCAATTTGTGCGTCAGCTAGCCCTGTTACTAAGTTAGTAGCACCGGGGCCTGAAGTGGCGAACACAACACCGACATTGCCGGTTACTCTAGCGTAGCCTTGGGCTGCATGAGTTGCACCTTGCTCATGACGAGTCAGAATGTGTTTAAGCTGGGACTGGTAGCTATGTAATGCATCATAAATCGGCATGATGGCTCCACCAGGGTAGCCGTAGATCAAATCTACTCCTTCAGCGATTAGCGTTTTCATTACCGCTTCTGAACCTGTAACTGTTTCAGTTTCTGGCATTATTGTCTCTTTGTTTATTTTTTGAATCATTGCCATAAGTCTAGTACTTATCCGTAACACAACCTTCTGATGCAGAAGCAACACTCGAAGCGTATTTGCGCAAAATTCCTTTTGAGTGTTTTAGAGCGGGCGCTTTCCATGCCAATCTGCGATTGTTTATTTCCGTTTCTGATACTTTGAGTTCGATGGTGTTGGTTTCGGCATTGATCTCAATAACATCGCCATTCTCAACTAAAGCAATTAGACCTCCTGTTTGAGCCTCTGGGGTGATATGACCGACAACAAAGCCATGTGTACCACCAGAAAATCGACCATCGGTTATGAGGGCTACGGATTTACCTAAACCAGCTCCCATAATCATCGAAGTTGGTTTGAGCATTTCAGGCATTCCTGGACCACCTTTTGGCCCTACGTATCGAATGATAACTACATCACCAGCGATGACTTGTCCGGCTTGGATGCCTTGATTGGCTTCAGATTCGCTATCAAATACTTTGGCGGGGCCCTCAAATATCAAGCCTTCTTTGCCAGAAATTTTTGCAACGGCTCCCTCATAAGCAAGGTTGCCAAATAAAATTTGAATATTGCCACTAGGTTTAAGGGCTTTTTCTTTTGGAAATATCACTTTTTGCTCAAAGGTTAAAGCTTGCACATTGGCAAGGTTTTCCGCCATGGTCTTGCCTGTAACCGTAAGGCAATCACCATGAAGCAAACCGATTTCAAGCAAATACTTAAGAACGGCAGGGGTGCCACCGATGCCATGTACATCTTCCATCAAAAACTGACCACTAGGCTTCAAATCGGCAAGTAATGGCGTTCGGTCAGAAATACGCTGGATATCCTCTAATCCAAAATCAATATCGGCTGCATGTGCAATTGCTAAAAAGTGCAATACTGCATTCGTTGAACCACCGAGAGCATTCACTACTGTGATGGCATTTTCTAATGATTTTTTACAGACGATATCAAGAGGTTTTATATCGTTAATCAATAAATTGTGTATGGCGTCAGCCGTTTGACTACACTCTGATTTCTTTTGCTCATTTTCAGCAGGAATTGAAGCGTTGCAAGGCAAAGCTAACCCGAGGGCTTCAATGGCTGATGCCATTGTGTTGGCGGTATACATGCCACCACAAGCTCCTGCTCCTGGAATCGCTTTTTTGATGATTTGTTTGTATTCGTCGTTATCAATCACCCCCGCCACTTTTTCACCGAGTGCTTCAAAGGCTGAGACTATATTTAGCTTCCTTTCCTTATGAGAGCCTGATGCTATAGTTCCGCCATACACCATAATGGCAGGTCGATTTAGCCTAAGCATTGCCATTACTGCACCAGGCATATTTTTATCGCAGCCAACTACAGTTAATACCGCATCGTGACTTTGTGCTTGTACAACAGTTTCAATAGAATCTGCAATGATGTCGCGAGATGGAAGAGAGTAATTCATACCCGATGTGCCCATAGAGATACCATCGGAAACACCAATCGTGTTAAAAATGAGTCCTAGCATGTCGCTATAGCTTTTAATTTCACTTTTTATGGATACAGCGATTTCATTTAAGTGCATATTGCAGGGGTTGCCCTCATACCCTGTACTAACAATGCCAACCTGTGCTTTTTGCATGTCTTCATCACTGAAGCCCGCACCATATAACATGGCTTGCGAGGCTGGCTGAGTCTCATCTTGAGTTAAGCGCTTGCTGTATTTGTTCACTTCCATTTTAACCACTTTTACAAATCGTCATATTTATTAACATCTGTTTGAAATTGATACAGGTTTTTGAGGTTTTCGTCAATACGAAAATGGCTGGATATGCTGATTTTGTTGATTTTTATTCGCTTTGATTGCTTTTGTTTGAATGTTTATTACGTTGACGTAAGCTGTTTTAACTTGGTTAGGTGCTTTTTAATTGTAATTCTCGGTTATTTCAAAGTGGAATAACTTAACTTTGCTGGTTATATAATTTCACTTCTATTTGCTTAGCAGGTTCGTTATCCTCACAAGGTGTTGAATCAACTGGTTCATCAATCTTATGGCTACACGACCTCCTTGTGTGGGAGAGGTTGATGTCAGATTAGATAGGCATCTTACTCCCCAGCTTTCGACGGACGCTTTTTCAAAATTAGCTAAATTTGATAACGGCGTAGTACAAGTTAATTTTATAACCAGGTTAGGGACAGTCTCCTGCCAATATCAAATAAGTGGAATATTAGATAGAGATCAACAAAGCATATCGGTGTTTCATAACATTCCACCAATTCTACAAACTAAAAAATCCGGTATAACTCGTGTGTTAGGTCGGTTCACTTATCTTAAAGACAAAATAGAGAGTCGATTATTGAAAGTTGGCTATAAAGATTTTAGTCGCCAGTTATGTTCTTCTTTAAGGGGAGGAATTGCTGAACTGATTCAATGTTGTAATCAAAATGATTATGTTGGCTTAAATAAATTAATAGTCAAAGGAATAAATTTAAACCTGATTTATCCAGAGGAGTTATCTGGCTGGACAGCATTACATCATGCATCTTGCTTTGGTAAGACACAATGTGTAGAAGTTTTATTGCAACATGGTGCCTTAACGGAAATTAAAGCGAAAAAAGGAAACCATACGCCGTTACACTTAGCCGCTGAATCTGGACATTTGTCAAGTGTGCAACTTCTTGTGGAGCATGGCGCAAATATAGAAGCTAAGACTAAAATATCAGCTCTGACTCCAATGCTGATCGCTTGTTTTTCGGGGCATGTTGATGTTTTAAATTATTTGCATTCCAAATCAGCTAATTTTTCCCAATTAACAACAGAAGGGATAAATGCATTAATGTTATCAGCAAGCAAGGGACACCAAAATTGCTTAGCATTTTTATTGCAGAAAAAATCGGATATTGATATTGATGCTGTAGATTTTAAAGGCTATACAGCGCTTCATTTTGCAGTAAAACATAGACATTTAGCTTGTGCAGAAATGCTACTAAAGCATCAAGCTAATGCTGGACTGTTAAATGCAGATGGAGAGTCAGCATGGTATTTAGCCGTAGAAAATGATGATATAGAGATGATTAAATTACTCATTCGTCATGCTGATGTACCATTATGCAGAGGATTCGACATAAAATCGCCTAGTTATTTAGCAGCATCTAAAGGCAGAACTGAGATATTTGGGTTGCTTATCGAAGATTTGGAACAGGAAAGCAAAAAGTGGATGACATCTCTGTATATGCTTCTACAGGGCAGTAAATTTTGTTGGCAGTTTGGCGAAGGACATCTAGAAATTGGACGAGAAACGTTTACCGTTAAAGATGTTAGCTCGAACCTTTTACATTTAAACTTTGTTCGCAGTGATTTGTAAATTAACCTCAGCTCTGCATAAGCCAACCTCTACAGCACAGCTCCTTCTGAGTATTTCTGCGTTAGAACAGACCGAAATAGACCAGCTATTCCGAACAGTTCTGCCTTGAACTACACAAAATTAGCAGCACTGTAGATAAAGATTTACGGTTTATTTTGTTAATTAGAATGTTATTGATTTCGTTATACAGAGCCGAGGTTAAATTAAAAAGGCGCTATTTAAGCGCCTTAATTTGAACTCATTTTATTTACAGCACACCACGGCGCATTTGATCACGCTCGATAGATTCGAATAATGCCGTGAAGTTACCCTCACCAAAACCTAGGTTGTTCTTACGTTGAATAATTTCAATGAAGATCGGACCAAATAGGTTCTTAGTAAAGATTTGCAGCAAGTAACCATTTTCATCACCGTCACATAAAATTTGGTGATGCTTAATGCGCTCACGGTTTTCAGTGATTTGAGGGAGTTTGTCGAAAATAGTGTCATAGTATTCAGGAATAATATCCAGAGTTTTAATTGACGAGCCTTCCATTGCATCTAGCGAGGCAACGATGTCACGAGAAGTGAAAGCTAGATGTTGAACACCTGGGCCATTATACTCTTTTAAGTACTCGTCAATTTGGTTCTTGTCATCATTTTTACCTTCGTTAATAGGAATACAGAAGCTTCCATCAGGTGAACGTAATGCAAATGAAGTTAGGCCTGTCTGTGCGCCATTGATGTCAAAATAACGAACTTCGGTAAAACCAAAGATGCTCTTATAAAACTCAGCCCACTTATCCATAGTGCCCTTGTAGACATTATTAGTTAGGTGGTCGACTTCCATAAAGCCTTTTTCTTGAACAATATCTGGGTTTTCAAGATCTACAAAGTCTTGCTTGTAGATGTTGTTTTCATCACCGTATACATCAATGAAGTAAATTAAGCTGTCACCAATACCATAGATTGCTGGGTATGGTAGATCCTTAACACTATCATCAGCTGCTTTTGCACCACGCTCAACAGCGGTTTTAAATGCAAATTCTGCATCTTCTACACGCCAGCCCATAGAAGTGATTGCAGGTCCGTGAGACTTTGCAAATTCAGATGAGAAGCCTTGGCGCTCATGATTCAACAGAAAATGGATGTTGTTTTGCTTGTAGTAGTAGATTTCTTTCTCTTTGTGTTTTTTGATTTTAGAGAAGCCGAAATCTAAAAATGCTTTATGCATAAAGTCAGTATCAGGCGTTGCATATTCAGTGAACTCGATGCCTTGTAGGCCTAATGGGTTTAGTTCAGTTGCCATTGTTTCTTCCTCAACTTAATGTGTAGGGTTAATTCTAATTCAGTCTATAATTCTAAATATTTACTATTTATTCTTCTATCCAAGAACGGTTGTATTCTTGGCTCATGCACTGTTGAACATTGTCTGTCAGTTTTAATGGGGCAAACGTATCCACCATTACCGCGTATTCATAGGTTTCTTTTTTACCAACCGAAGCTTCCGTCTTACCCGGCTGAGGTCCATGCGGTAAACCTTTTTGGTGAAGCGTTAAGTAGCCTGGGCCAATTCCTGTACGGCTCATAAAGTCACCATCAACGTAATAAAGTACTTCGTCACTATCAATGTTGCTGTGATAGTAAGGTGCCGGAATCGCTTTTTCATGGAAATCGTATAAACGAGGCACAAAATTACAAATCACAAAATTATGAGCAGTAAAGACCAAATGATCTGAAGGGGGTAAGTGGATTTTACCAACTTTAGGCGCATATTCGGTGATATTAAATGCCCACGGGTAAACAAAGCCATCCCAACCAACAAGATCGTATGGATGCCACTCTAGATTAGTGACTTGGTACTTATCACCGAATTTACAAACTAAAGGGAAATCGCCTTGTTCGACAATCGCATCTTGCAGTTCTGGAGTACGAATATCTCGCTCACAGTAAGGTGCTGATTCAAGCAATTGACCATAGTCATTACGGAAATGCTTAGGGATCTCAACCATAGAAAATGATTCAACTACAAACAGACGAACATTTTCGTAATTATCAAATTTTAATTGGTATGTTGTACCACGAGGTATAACTAGATAGTCCCACTTTTTGATTTCTAGCGTACCATATTCACTGTAAAGCGTTCCTGTTCCTTCATGAACAAACACTACTTCGTCAGCATAAGAATTACGATAAAACTCATTAGTATCAGAAGTAACCTTTGCAGTGTACATAGCCACATCAGCGTTGTAGAAAATTTTATTGCGAGCGCTGAAAAAGTTACCGTCTTTATCTGCAGAAGTTGAATCAAG
This sequence comes from Parashewanella sp. 2210YD4-3, assembly GCF_056591735.1. Lineage (NCBI taxonomy): Bacteria > Pseudomonadati > Pseudomonadota > Gammaproteobacteria > Alteromonadales > Shewanellaceae > Parashewanella > Parashewanella sp. 2210YD4-3. The sequence continues at coordinate 20,568 of NZ_JBWQOG010000015.1, forward strand.
TTTGTAATTTTGAATTAATGCATCTTCCCAGCCTAAACCATGATCAACATGATAAGGTGCCACAGCTAATGCCTTAGTTGGCATATTGTGATGATACTTATTGGAATAAATGTTGGAAAAACCATGAGTTGAAAAAAGTTCTTCACGATACAGCTCACCGTTCTCTTTTTCGAAGGTAATGTGTCGCTTTGAAGGTATCTCACCTTGCTTTACATAAAATGGCATGTTTCTACCTTACTCATTGATTTAATTATTTGTAAGCAATCTAATTGCATAGTTAAACAAAAAAAAGAATAATATTTCGCTATAGATAATCTAAATATTAGATGGTGTTATGAAAATTGATATTGATGCGTTCCGAGTAATGCAGGTATTGGTAGAAGAAGGCAGTTTTGCTAAGGCTGCAGATCGCTTACATAAAGCCCAGTCTGCAGTGAGCTATCAAATAAAAAAACTGGAAACGCATCTAAACGTCCAGTTGTTTAATCGAGAGCAATATCGTGCTCAGCTGACACCGGAAGGAAAGGTGATATTGAAAGAAGGGCAAAGATTGCTACAGCAACTATCTAATATTGAGCGACTTGCCCATAGATTTAGCGATGATTGGGAGCCTAATTTAGAATTGGTGATTGATGGCGCTTTGCCTATGAAGCCTATCATGAATGCACTTAAAAGGATGACCGAGTACAATATTCCTACTAAGGTACAGCTGAATATAGAATTTTTAGGTGGTGTCCAAAGTCGCTTTGAAAGGGACAAGGCCGATTTAATGCTGGTAAAGGACTATAAGAACGCCCCCGATCTTAATTCAACGCCTTTACCGTCCATTACCAACATATTAGTGGCATCTTCAGAGCATCCGCTAGCCAATAAATTCAGCGTTGAACTCAGTGAGCTACAAGAATACGTCGAGCTGACCATCGAGGACTCATCCACCAATGCTCATTTGAGAGATGAAATGCAGTTTGGTGGAGATAAAGTGTTTTATCTTTCAGGTTTTATTATGAAGCGCGATGCTTTACTTGAGGGGTTAGGTTTTGGTTGGTTACCTGACTTTTTAGCTAAAGATGATTTACTGCAAGGTAAGTTAAAAGAAGTGAAATTTGTTGGTGGAAGTCAGTACTTGTTTACTCCACAGCTTGTTACTACTCATCACCGTCCTTTAGGAAAAGCAGGGCAATTATTTACTGAGTTGATTCTTGAAGAGTTTTCTTTAGAATCGAACGGATAATAAACAGTAAAAACTAGGACATCACAATGCAAAACAGTCACGAGATAGATTACGAAATTATTGGTCATGATATGCAACTGGTTGAAGTGGAACTTGATCCACAAGAGACCGTTATTGCGGAAGCTGGAGCCATGACCTATATGGAGCAAGATATTCAGTTCGAAGCCAAAATGGGTGATGGTTCAAACCCTGATGAAGGTTTTTTTGGAAAGCTTTTTAGTGCGGGTAAGCGAGTACTTACAGGCGAAGGCTTGTTTATGACTCACTTTACTAACCAAGGGCATCAAAAGCGTCGTGTAGCGTTTGCCGCACCATACCCCGGCAGCATTTTAGCCATTGATTTACAAGAAATCGGCGGTGAGCTGATTTGCCAAAAAGACAGTTTTTTAGCAGCTGCACTCGGTACTAAAGTCAGTCAGAGATTTAACCGCAAGCTAGGGGCTGGCTTCTTTGGTGGCGAGGGCTTTATTTTGCAAAGCTTACAAGGTGATGGAAAGGTCTTTGTTCATGCTGGTGGCACTTTAGTTAGAAAAGAGTTAAATGGCGAAACGTTGAGAGTAGATACTGGATGTATTGCGGCTTTTTCAAAAGGGATTGATTACGATATTGAACGTTCAGGCTCAATGAAATCTATGTTATTTGGTGGTGAAGGCATCTTTTTAGCCACGCTATCAGGTCACGGTAGTGTTTGGTTACAAAGCTTGCCGTTTTCTCGCATGGCTGATCGCATTATTGCTAACGCTCCATCATCAGGGGGAAGTGACAAAGGAGAAGGTTCTGTACTAGGCAGTATTGGTCGTATGGTAGATGGACGCTAATATACTCGTGATACCTGAAGATGCAGGATATCAGCGAGAATTAATTGCCATTTAGGCAAGGCACTTGCCCGTAGTAATAGTTATTACCGACATACAATACTGTCGTTACTTCGTTTCTATTTCAAGGGTAAGTAACGCAGTATAAATGGCAATTAAACTCGCACTGCGTGGGCTTTTCAGCATTGATTCTTCTTTGTTGTGAAAGTTTAAATTAGCCTGCTAGTTTTGCACTTTCACGCCGCGAATAATGCAATGCTGAAAAAGCCCTGAAAGTTGCATCTTCAAGTATCACGAGTATATCAATTCAAAATAATAAACAATGGAAATAAGAATAATAATATGAACATTAAAAGATCTCACTTTATCCTTATTGGCCCAATTTTAGCTTGGGCTTTTTATTGGTTCTTAACTTTGTCAGGGATGGATTATTTACCCGCAGCTGCGGCGGGTATTACTTTACTCACAGTCATTTGGTGGGTTACAGAAGCATTGCCTATTCCAGCAACTTCGCTAGTACCATTTGCACTGTTACCTCTGTTCGATATTGTTAGTCATAAAGGCGTTGCATCGGCTTTAGGAAGTCATGTGATCTTGCTATTAATGGCGGCGTTTATGCTTTCGAAAGCACTCGAAAAAAGTGGTGTACATCGTAGGCTTGCCGTTTATATGGTTAACTTTATTGGTGTGAGCTCAGGGTTAAGGTTAGTTTTTGGCTTTATGCTCGCTACTGCTTTTTTAAGTATGTGGATATCTAATACCGCTTCAACTTTAATCATGCTCCCTATCGCGTTAGCCATTTTAGCTAGAGTAGACAATCCTAAGCTCACGGTAGCGTTAATTTTAGGTATTGCCTATGCTGCCAGCACAGGCGGTATAGCAACCCCAATAGGTACACCACCAAATGTTATCTTCATGGGAATTTACGAAGAGTTTACTGGCAAAAACTTTGAGTTTGTTGAGTGGATGAAAGTAGGTCTTCCTATTGTAATTTTAGCGATTCCTTTAATGGCGTTGTGGCTAACTCGTGGTATTAAACTGGAACAAAGTATCGAGCTGCCAGATCAAGGCACTTGGCGTAGTGAAGAAAAACGTACCTTAATTATCTTTGGAATAACAGTCTTAGCTTGGATAACTCGTCACGCTCCGTTTGGTGGCTGGGCGAATTACTTAGATATTCCTTTGGCGGGTGACAGCACAGTAGCATTAGCGGCTGTTGTTGCAATGTTTATGATGCCAAACGGCAATGGAAAAGATGAAAAAGTTCTAGATTGGGATACGGCGAAAACGATTCCTTGGGGGATGTTACTGTTGTTTGCTGGTGGTATTGCCTTAGCAAAAGGAATGTCCGAGTCTGGTTTGAGCCAAATGCTGGGTGATTGGCTGTCTTCTATGTCTCATATTTCAGTATTAGCCTTGGTCGTATTGATTTGTTTAGTAGTGGTGTACTTAACCGAAATTACCAGTAATACCGCGACTGCTACGTTACTTATGCCGATTCTAGCGGTAGCTGCTGTTGGTGTTGGGGTTAAGCCTGAAGTCTTGATGATCCCAGCTGCTATGGTCGCTAGCTGTGCCTATATGTTACCAGTTGCAACCGCTCCAAACGCCATTGTTTATGGAACTGGAGAAATAGATATAAAACAAATGGTGAGAGAAGGTGCTGTACTTAGCTTTATGATGGCTATTTTAATCGCCTGTATAAGTTATTTTATGTTGGGATAGTAAGTTAAGGTTAAGTTATCGAGGTTTAGGATGCCATAAAGCTTATTTTAAGGAGTCCTTATTATGACTTGTTGTGCCTCTTGTTTCTTGATAGGTGGAGGTTACCAAGATGGACTTGAAGAAGTGACTAAAGTAGAACGATGTTTGGATATATCTACTTGTGGTTGTTATCAATGCTGCCAACAAACGAGACCGAGTGTTCACTTTGAGAGGCTATTCAAACCAGTGCCTATTGAAACACAGCCCAAAGCCGAGAACCGGAAACTTTTTTCCAAAAGATGAAGTGTAAACGAACGGTTTTCTATCGTTATTTAGTAAAGTAATTACCTCATGCAATTAATGCATGAGGTAATAATCAACAGGTTTTAATCTTTCAACAAACCACGGCTGCGAAGTAGAGGCTCGATCCCTGCTTCTTTACCACGGAAGTTCTTATAAAGCTTCATCGGGTCTTCGCTACCACCTTGTGATAGAACATTGTTTTGGAATGCATCAGCAGTTGCTTTATCGAAAATTCCGTTTTCTTTAAAGGCTTCAAATGCATCAGCACCTAAAATGTCAGACCAAATGTAGCTGTAGTAGCCCGCACTGTATCCGCCAGCGAAAATGTGAGAGAAATAAGTACTGCGATAACGCGGTGCGATTTCTTTCATTAAGCCCATTTTCTTAACAGATTCTGCTTCAAATTTTGCAGCATCACGAACCTTTGAGTCTTTCAGAGTGTGCCAGTCTAAATCAAGTAGAGTTGCCGCCATGTATTCAACAGTAGCAAAACCTTGGTTGAACTGACTTGCTGCGCGGATTTTATTCACTAGCTCTTGTGGAATAACTTTGCCCGTTTTGTAGTGCTTAGCAAATTGAGCAAGAACTTCAGGCTGAGTCATCCAGTTTTCCATTACTTGAGATGGGAACTCAACGTAATCACGTGGTACAGCAGTACCTGCTTGAGAGCGATACTTCACGTTAGAAAGAATTCCGTGCAGAGCGTGACCAAATTCGTGGAATAAAGTACTCGCTTCATCAAAGGTAAGTAGTGCTGGCTCACCTTGAGCTGGACGAGGGTAGTTAAGTACGTTAACAATGATTGGTACAGATTTTACACCATTCATGTTGTACTGCTTACGGTATGAGTTCATCCATGCACCGCCACGCTTACTATCGCGGACGAAGTAATCACCCATAAAGATCGCAATCAACTCATTGTTCTTGTCATAGATTTCCCATGTACGAACTTCTTCGTTGTATTTTGGTAAATCAGTACGTTCTTTGGCAGTAATGCCAAATAAGCGGTTTGCAGTGTAGAACACACCTTCGATAGTGTTTTCTAATGAGAAATATGGACGAGTTTGTTGCTCGTTGAAGCTGTACTTAGCAACACGGATTTTATCAGCGTAGTACCACCAGTCCCATGCTGCTAATTTAAACTTACCACCATCTTTGTCGATCATCGCTTGCATGTCTGCAGCTTCTGCTTCTGCACGAGAAAGAGCTGCAGGCCATACGCGGTTTAGTAGCTTGTAAACATTTTCAGGTGTTTTCGCAGTACGTTCTTCAAGGACGAAATGAGCATGAGTTTCATAGCCCATTAATTTTGCACGCTCAGCACGAAGGGCTGCAACTTTAGCTAACACTTTTTTATTGTCGTTAGCGTTATTGTTGTTACCACGTTCGATATAACCTTTGTAGATTTTTTCACGTAGCTCACGATTGTCTGCATAAGTTAAAAATGGCGTAATAGATGGGCGGGCAGTAGTGAATACCCACTTACCTTCATGTCCACGTTTTGTTGCTACACCTGCAGCGCTAGCGATAACGTCTTTTGGAAGACCAGCTAGATCTTTCTCGTTATCAATAACAAGTTCAAAGCTGTTTGTTTCTGCAAGTAGGTTGTCACCAAACTGAAGATTTAACTTGCCAATTTTTGCATTCAAGTCACGAAGCTTAGCTTTGTCTGCATCGTTTAGGTTAGCGCCGCCACGAGAGAATGACTTATAAGTGTTTTCAAGCAGAATTTTTTCAGCAGTATTTAGGTTTAATGCTTCACGTTGCTCATAAACCGCTTTAACTTTTTGAAATAGCTTGTCGTTCAGGAAGATGTCATCGCTTAATGAAGATAACATCGGAGACACTTGCTTGCTGATTTTTTGTAGTTCAGGAGTCGTGTCGGCACCTGTTAAGTTGTAAAAAACGTTAGCAACTTTAGTTACCAAGTTGCCAGAAAACTCCATCGCTTCAATGGTGTTAGCAAAGGTTGGCTTTTCTGGGTTATCAATGATCGCTTGCATTTCAGCACGCTGTTGAGCGATACCTGCTTTAAATGCTGGTAGATAATGTTCAACTTTAATTGCGTCAAAGTCAGGTATGCCGTGAATCGTATCATAAGACTTGAAGAACGGATTTGAGGCGTTTTGCTTGATGATTTGTTCTGCTGTTTGAGTGGCAGAAGCTGCAGAGGTTTGTGGCTCTGTGCTGTGACAAGCTGTTAATGCTAGCGCTAAGGTAATAGCACCAACAAGTGGTTTGATAGTTCCTTGCATTTTGGTATCCCCAGAATGTTAGTGTATTGCTCAATTTGCGTAAACGCTGTAAAGCGATTAACACTGAGTCTCGTGAATATAAAGCTCTTTAAGGATGAGGTTTATACATGATCATTCTAATTATCACAAATTGGGAACATAACACCACAAACCCTAAGGCAGTTTTGTTACAAAGTGTGTTTTTGTTAACGTGGATGAAGGGCGCTGTTTTTTAACGCTCATTGTTAGAAAAGTGAATCAAGCAGTTTGAGATTCGGTTTTAAGCGCAAGTACAGCCATAAAAATTAGACTAAAGAGAGGCATAAAAGATAGTAAGAAACCGATGATAGTAACGATGACAGGGGATTCGGTTTTCTTCCATGCTAACAAGTCGATGAGTAATGTGAAAATTGGTATCCATACATATAAAAGAAGGCTAATCAAGCCAATGCCAATATCCTTAGTGAGTTATTCTTCCTTAAAATAGGCAACCATAAATACACACTGATTATTAACATTTTTATATCTAATGAAACCAAAAGCTAACACCGATCCATTTTGATGTATTTTACATCAAATCTTTTATTTGAATATTAGCCTTAGATTTTGGTTGCTGCGCTGGCATCTGAGATATTAATGTTAGTCGTTTAAAGAGTTGTTTCTTTTGTTGAGATGAAAGGGGCAACGAAGAAAGCGTTGTAGCAAAAGCAGTGTAATTTAGATCTGTTAATCCAGATTTTGTGTTTAATTTTAGAGATAAAAGAGTAAATAATTTCTGGTTGAGAGTAGCGAGTTTGGCTCTGATATCATTAAGAGAGGCATTTTGTACAGAGCTTGATTTAGCTTGTGCAAAGTCAACGTGTTGAATTTGTTTACAAGATTCCATTAAAGATTCCGTAAATTTAATAACGGGTTTGGATTGCAAAGCAAATTGCTGGGCAGATTGAGCCGCTTTTGCAAGGACTCTACGTTCCTGTTTTTTATTCTCAATGGCTATCTTGTGGTCGAGTTTGTACTGTGCAACTTCATGACAAAGACTAAGCCTAGAGTTTATTATCGAATAAATGGGCGCGTTATTGTCGGCATATAAACTGAATGGAAATGTTATTAATACTAGGTAAAAAAAATGCTTTATTCTCATTGTTAGCTCTTAAATTCAAACACCTATTTTCATTTTAGTTATTTTTTTCTCGATTTGAAGTTTATTGTAATCCATAGCTGCTTTTTGCTGATCCAAAGCTCTAACTTGTGCTGCTGTTTTAGGTTTTCTATCACAATATTTTTGTGGATTTTGTAACTAGCAACATCATGGTAAAAACTGAACCTAGACTTTGTTATGGAATCAATTTGAGCGTTACTTTCAGCAAAAGTGTTGATTGGAAATGCAACTAGAGTGAAGTACAGCTATTGGGTTAGTTTCATAATTTTCAGGAAATTCGAACAAGTCTAGTCTTTTTACACATTTTAAATTCTTTTACATGTAACAGTCTATCGGGCATGAGTGGATGCTCAAAATTATCTGCTTCTAGTCTTTTGATCATAGCCGATTTGCTTACAGGAACCCAGGTGACCACTTGAACCCCCGTAGGCTTACGAGCTTCATCCATTTGTTGTAGTCGTTTAAATTCAGCTTCTAGCTCTTTTCTATTGAGTCTACCCATTTTACCTTCTAAAAGTACAAGCTTTTCTAGGTGAGCATAGTGTTCCTCACTAGACTGGTCATAGCGTTCTTGGCTAGTTAATTCCACTTTCAAGGACGAGTCTGTGAACCATTTTTCTGTTTTTATTGCTAATTGCTCTTGTCCCATTAGAGGTTGATGAGTTATCGCGCAAAGTGTTTTGTCATTTCCAGTGGCTTTGCTAGAGCAGATGCCTACTACTCGCTTCAAATCAGTTTTGAGTAACGCACGAGCTTTATCGAGATAGGGGCGGAAAACATGGTCGGTTTGAAAGTACAAATTTCTTTGTCTAAATAGCTCTAGACAGACGACAACAAATACATGAGGCCTTTTTCTTGAAAGTAAATCCATTGCTTTATCGAGTTCTAAAACCATTTGTTTCCATGGGATTGTTGTTTTATATTGATTAGAACCAGCATTACTTATTTGAGATAGCGCATTATAGGCTGTAGTTATTTCATACTTTACTGGGCGATTTGACGTTCTCACGTGCTTAAGATAATTTTCTACCGAAACGTTTCGATAATTCCCTAATTCACCTTGTTCCTTGTAGTGAAATGAGTTTTCCCCCATAAAAAATGGTTCTTCATCTTTACTCGCTTCAGTCGATTTAGAGTACTTTGCGCCTAGGGAAACGTTAGGTGTTGTCAAATGAGCTTCTTTTTGTTCACTTAGGCAAGCTTCAGTCGTTACAGGCAACTCTGTCGCACTTAAGTGATGATCGACTTCTGAATAAGGAGGAGGGCATTCTTGGTATGGTGGGTAAATAAAATCATCGTAATGAGTTAAGGCTAGAGGTTGACTCCATTCTTGGAGGATTTGTTGATATTCATGAGGTGATAAATTTAGCAACCTTTCGGTTTGTGGTTCCCAAACGGCTTGAGGAGAATGAACGGCTTTATCCTTAAAGTGATGATGGACATCTTCAGCAAACTTATAAAGCTGAGATGCTATAAAATCAACAGGATTAGTCGTCGCCTTTAGCCCTAAAAATCCTCTGACTTTTTGAATGCGTTGAAATTGGGCTTTATGGGTGCAAAGGCAACGATAGCGGCTAAATTCAGGTTCGTTGAGTTTACCTCTATGTTCTTCTGCTTCAAATACTTCTATTTTGCCACTTTTCGATTGTTGTATTCTGTACTGTCTTCCTTCAAACATAAATGGCTGTTTACAACTAACATCTTCTCGATTAGTTGTTGAGATAAAATTGAGGGAAGAGGGGTATTGAACATCACAATGTAATGAGGCCATATCTCACAAATATTAAGATGAAAATTACTAACAACATATTGAGTTAAAATGATTAAATCAAGCGTTTGTAGGTTAAACATTATTAAGAAAAGTTTAAGTTCAATAACCCTTGTTAAGTTGTTTGGTTCTCAATTTTTTAGAAAAATGGACTATCTGAGGATAGTCCTTTGCGTTGGTTGGGCTGGGAGATATAAAGTCTGAATTCCTACATTTAATTTAATAATGGGTGATCATCAGGGAGTTGACGGCTGATCCAAAGCACTAACTTGTGCTTCATGTTTGGGCCATCTTCTTTATCTTTAGCTAAAGCTTGAATGAGCTTATCATCAACTAAGAGCCGATAAATACATTCAACTTTATATTTATCTGAAATGCTGGAATCTAATGGTTTGAAGCCGCGCTTAGCTGCGTAGCCTTCACCGATTTCTAATGCCATTTTAAGGAGCTGTGCTTCATGCTTTTTGTGCTTCATCGTCACCCTCTCAACAATTGAAAATTAAACCTAAAGCTCGAATTGTTCATCACATCTAGTTCAGATTGCTTTTAAGTTAGATATGTGGAAAACATCAGTTATCGTGTTGTTCACTCTCAATAATGTCTTGAATCGAATGAGGATGCAACTTAATACAAATATTGTCTTTTTTAAATGCGATGGTCGGATTAGGCAAACGCTCGTGTTCACCATTGGGACTACTTAGCTTTACTTTGATATCCGTTTTTTGGCTGATGATTGGTTCTAGCTGAGGTGCTAACGAGATGACATCCTTGATCAATTGCTCACAATCTTTAGCTTGGCTAGGTACGATAAATTCGACATGTTCCCATCCCTCTTGTGGGTAAGTTTTATTGCTGGGATAAGGTAGCTCAATGCAAGGAACTGACAATGTGCCAAGCTGTAAAGGAACATCGAGTTTAATGATCAAAATAGGGCGGCTATTAATGACGTTCTCTGAAATGGTTGTCCCTCTTTTAGAAAAGAACTCTTGTAGTATTTTGGCATTGGTTAGGGTATTGACCCTGATTGCCGCGTGATCGCATTCTAAGTTTAAATTTGCTATTCCTAAATCTTCTTTAAAGCGAAGAATATTTTGGTGAAAGCTATCCCAGTCTTGTGTCATCAATGTGGAGAGCATAAGCAACTACTCAATGGTAAAATATTAGTGGTATTATCACTTAATTCATTCGAATACTCATTAGATTATGGAAAATAAACAGCTGGAAAGTTCACCGCTGCAATTAACCTTGCGAAGAGTCATATTTGGAACTGATACCTTTTCAGGTAGAGCATTTGATATTAGTTTGATCGTTTGTATCATTGCCAGCGTATCATTGCTCCTGCTTGATACTATAGATTCTGTGAATAAGCGTTATGGTGATTTTCTTCATATTTTAGAGTGGGTCTTTACTGTTGCGTTTACCATTGAATATGGGGTGCGCATCTATTGTAGTTCCAATCGATGGTCATATTTCAGGAGCTTTTACGGAATAGTCGACCTACTTTCTATTTTACCTAGCTATTTGATGCTGATTTTCCCAGGAGCCAATTTTACCTTAGTGATTAGGGTATTAAGGTTATTCCGTGTGTTTCGAGTTTTAAAGCTTATACGATATTTGAGTGAAGGTAATCTGTTGCTCCGAGCGATGATGCAGTCTTCTCGTAAAATCTTTGTATTTTTCTTTTCAGTAAGTCTGATTATTTTGGTGTTGGGTGCAATTATGTATGAAGTAGAGGGGCCTGAAAATGGCTTTACCTCAATTCCTACATCAATCTATTGGACGGTCGTGACCATTACTACAGTGGGTTATGGTGATATTACGCCACATACTTATTTAGGAAAAACTATTGCAGCATTTACTATGTTGCTGGGGTATTCCATTATTGCGATTCCTACTGGTATTTTGACGGCTGAAATTTCTCAAGAAATAGGCAAGCATAGAGATTTACGAAGTTGTAGTAACTGCTCTACGACGGGTCATGAAACCAAAGCGCATTACTGTTATCACTGTGGTGCTGAACTGCAAGAGATATAGCTATATAACATTTAGAGGGCAAAAAATGTCACAAGCAAAGTTTGTGGAAGGCTCCATCATGCGCCATATCTGGGTGATGACGTCCACAGCCACAATTGGTATTTCGACGCTTTTTTTAGTCGATTTGCTTGATATTTATTTTTTAAGCTTATTAGGAGAGCAAGAGCTAGCCGCGGCTGTAGGTTACGCTGGTACCATAACTTTTTTTACAACCTCTATTGGTATTGGCTTGGCGATAGCTATGGGGGCAACGGTTTCAAAAGCTTTGGGGGCAAAACGCAAAGATGATGCAAAGCGGCTAATGATGAGTGCATCAGCCATTACTGTTGTTACCAGTTTGATTCTAACAGTGATTGTTACTCTTTTGATCCCTGATTTAGTCTCTCTAATAGGTGCTAAAGGCCGTACGGCAGAGCTTGCTGAAAGCTATTTATATATTTTAATACCCTCAATGCCAATTATCTGTTTAGCTATGTCGCTGGGTGCAGCACTTCGTGCGGTTGGCGATGCCAAGCTTTCTATGATGTCCACTATTGCTGGTGGCTTGGTTAACGCTGTATTCGATCCTATTTTTATTTTTGGGCTAGGAATGGGTATTGAAGGTGCTGCCATCGCTTCTGTTTTGGCGAGAATCGCTGTGCTAGTAATTTCCTTTCGTGGGGTTTTTGTTAAGCACAAGCTAGGTACTAAGCTCACTTTACCAGAGCTAAAAACTGACTTTTCACCCATTTTTGCTATTGCGGGGCCTGCTATGCTGACGAATGTGGCTACCCCAATTGGAAATGGCTATGTGACTAAAGCGGTAGCAGAATTTGGTGATGCTTATGTTGCTGGCTGGGCGGTAGTTGGGCGAATTGTGCCAGTAGCATTTGGAATGATCTTTGCCCTATCAGGTGCTATTGGGCCAATTGTCGGGCAAAATTATGGCGCAAAACAATTTGATCGAGTAAGGCAAGCATTGACCAATGCATTGCAGTTTAGCTTTCTGTATATCCTTGCTGTATCGGTATTGGTGTTTTTATTACAAGATTATGTGATAGTTGGCTTTAGACTTGGTGGTAATAGTGCTGAATTAGTTAGTTTTTTCTGTACTTTTATTGCTGTCGGTTTTGTATTTAATGGCGCTTTATTTGTCGCAAATGCTTCTTTTAACAACTTAGGAAAACCTAAATATTCCACCTTTTTCAATATTGGTAAAGCAACGCTAGGCACAATTCCATTTGTTTATGTTGGCGCGAAACTTTGGGGAATTGGTGGTGTACTTATCGGGCAAGTTATTGGTGGTGCCATCTTTGCTCTGATTGCCGTCTGGGTAGCTTACCGACATATTAATACTGTCGAAAGAAAAGAAGCCGTGGAAGAAGATGACACTGAAGTAATGACGAGTTCAGCAAACAACCCATTATCGTCTACTTGTACTCAAATGGGGCAGCTAAATGAAGAAGAAGGCGTTACGCCTCCTACTCAACCGGATTGTCGTCGCTAGCGACCGCAGTTTCAGCTTGTTGTTCAGCTTCGAGTTTAGCTCGTTCAGCCTTAGAAATGTAACGAGGCTTTATTGTATTATTGTCGCCACCGCACTTAACCTTATTTAATTTGGCTTTTGCGCGCTTGGCGATTTTTTTATTGATTTTTTGACGTTTGTTCATGCTTTGCGTGTTCCAATGCTTGGATAATTTCTTCAGTGGTTTTAAATATTCGTAAAGTACGGAAAAGCTCTTTGGCTTCAGGATACTGACGATTTAAGTAACTGAACCACTGTTTGATACGAGAAGGATAATAGCAGGACTTGCGACCTTCAAGCTCCTTTTCACTGTATTTCAACATTAACTCTAGTGCTTGCGGCCAAGAATAAGCAGGGTTATCGGTTTTAATTTCTTCTGCCAGATTGGGTAAAGATATTGCTCCTCGTCCTACCATCACATCGCTGCATCCAGTTTGTTCCATACAGCGTAATGCATCTTGTTTGTTCCAAATTTCGCCATTGGCAATTACAGGTATTGGCAGCTTTTGGTTGATGTCAGCAATATACTCCCAATAAGCAGGTGGCTTGTAGCCATCCACTTTACTTCTGGCATGAACGGCAAGCTCGTTGGCACCAGCTTCATAAATCGCAAGTGAGTTCTCCATGTACTGGCTTTTATCTGCAAAGCCTAAACGAATTTTTGCTGTGACAGGGTGTTGTTTTGGTACGGTTTGCCTTACTGCTTTGACAATATCATGGACCAAATTTGGTTCATTTAATAAAACAGCACCACCTTTATTGCGGTTGACTATTTTTGCTGGGCAACCGAAGTTGATGTCAACTCCATGGGAGCCTAACTCAATGGCTCTTAATGCATTTTTTGCTAGAGCTTCAGGGTTTTGTCCAAGTAGCTGTATTTTTACAGGAGTGCCAGAGGTGGTGTACCCATCATTTAATAGCTCTGGGCATAACTTTGTGAACACTTTTTCGGGTAATAATTGATCTACAACACGAACAAATTCAGTTACCATGAGGTCGTAGGGATTTATCGCAGACAAAATGTCTCGCATCAAATCGTCTACCACCCCTTCCATCGGGGCCAAAATAACTCTCACTAGGTTGCCTTAAACATTTACTACAAGCGGAAAGGGTCAGAATTGTACCTTTTGTTTATGTTTTGAGGTAGAGGTTTTAATTGAAGTAGTGATCCGCCAAACACATGAAGCCGTAATTACAATCATAAATTATTGAAATTTTTCGTATGTCATTTAGGCTAAAAAATGGCCGCTTGAAAAAATTTAGTAATTAAAATGAAATACTATTGATAGTCTGCGGGTCATATAAGGCAAGTTAACAATGTTACCGCTTGGTATCGACAATTTAAAATTTCATTAAGAGAGGGAAGATATATGAGTTCAGTTAAAAAGACTGCAGTTGCAGCTGCGCTAGGTACTGTTGTAATGAGTTCTGCTTTTGCTGTTCAAGCTGGACAAGCTGGAACTTTCGGTTTTGAAGAGCTTCAACAAGGTTATCAACTAGTTGCTCCTGATGAAGGCAAATGTGGTGAAGGTAAATGCGGTGGCAAAGCTGAAAAGAAAAACCACGAAGGTAAGTGTGGTGAAGGCAAGTGCGGCGGCAAAGCTGAAAAGAAAAGCCATGAAGGTAAATGTGGTGAAGGCAAGTGCGGTGGCAAAGCTAAGAAATCACACGAAGGTAAATGTGGTGAAGGCAAGTGTGGCGGCAAAGCTAAGAAAGCACACGAAGGTAAATGTGGTGAAGGCAAGTGCGGTGGCAAAGCTAAGAAAGCACACGAAGGTAAGTGTGGTGAAGGCAAGTGCGGCGGTAAAGCTGAAAAGAAAAACCACGAAGGTAAATGTGGCGAAGGCAAGTGCGGTTCTAAGTAATCTATTTACTTCTGCTTATTTTACCTAAGGCCGGCATTTGCTGGCCTTATTTTTCTCAGTCAGTATTATTCTGAATGCGAGCTATTCAAAATAGTGCTAAGGAAAAGATGATGTCTATACAAAATCAGAATTTAGTGGGATTAGGACTTCGACGAGAAATGCTCGACGAGTTTTGTGAAGCTGTCCCAGAGCAAATTAATTTTTTTGAAGTTGCACCTGAAAACTGGATGACGATGGGAGGCATGTTTGGCCGTCAATTCCGTGAGTTAACAGAAAAGCATACTTTTTATTGTCATGGCTTATCGTTATCTATTGGCAGTCCGGCACCTTTGGATACCCAGTTTGTTCAAAACATAAAACAATTTTTAGATCTTCATAATATTGATGTCTACTCAGAGCACCTAAGCTATTGCTCTGGAACAGGGCATATGTACGACTTAATGCCAATTCCCTTTACTGAAGAAGCAGTAAAACATGTTGCATCACGCATTAAGCAAGTTGAAGATATTACTGAGCGCCCGTTTATCTTAGAGAATGTTTCTTATTATGCTGCCCCTGGCTCAGAAATGTCAGAGCTTGAATTTGTTAATGCTGTGTTGCATGAAGCAGATTGTAAGTTGCTGCTTGATGTGAATAACATATACGTCAACTCTATAAACCATGGTTATGATGCGAAAACATTTTTAAAGAATATGCCAACCGAACGTATTGCCTATTTGCACGTGGCTGGTCATTATGTTGAAGATGTCGATCTTATTGTTGATACACATGGTGCTGACGTTATTCAACCAGTGTGGCAATTACTCAAAGAATGCTACGAAATTCATGGTATTCACCCAACATTATTAGAACGTGATTTTAATATCCCTTCCACAGAGACATTGCTTAAAGAGTTAGATCAGATCCACACAATACAGCAGTTAACTGCAGAGCAAAAAAGGAGTGCATAATGCAGTTTATTGATGTGCAAAATGAGTTTATGGCATTCATTCGTGACCCTTCTCGCCCTTTACCTGCTGGCATGACAGAAAAACGGATGAAGGTATATAGCGAACTGTTTTTTAATAATGTTCATAACTTCGTCAGCAGTGGATTCCCAGTTTTAAAATCGCTATACGAAGAAGCCGATTGGAATGAAATTGTCCGTGACTTTTTCATTAATCACGACTGTCATACGCCAATCTTTGCTGAAATCGCGGAAGAGTTTTTAGTTTTTTTGCAGACGCGTTATCAAACAAAAGATACTGATCCTGCTTTTATGCTCGAGCTAGCACACTATGAATGGTTGGAATTGGTTGTCTCTATCGCTCAAAGTAGACGCAACCTTAAGCCTCTGTCAGTAGAAAATATCACTGAAAAGCCATTGAGTTTGTCAGATTTTGCTCGAATTGCTCAATATTCTTATGATGTGCAGCATATAGATGAAGATTATCAACCGTCTGAACCATTAGAAGTTCCTGCATTCTTTTGTGTATTTCGCGATAAGCAAGAAGAAGTAAGGTTTTTAAGCTTAACGCCGCTAACTGCTCAAGTGTTGTCATATATAGAGCAAGCTGAAACGACTAATTTTGCTGAGCTTGTAGCTTGGTTAGCTGGAGTTTATCCGCAAATGGAAAAAGAAAATATCCAACAAGGATGCTTGCAGCTTTTAACGCAAATGGTTGAAAAAGAAATTGTTATGACTCAATAAAATTTGTGAGTTAACGCTCTAAATGACATTTTTGTAGATAACCTTATAAATTGTGGGTTTTTAGTCTGGGTTTTAGAAGGTAGAATGCTGAAAAATTTGATCTAGATCAAAAAATAAAAGTAATTCTAGGAAGTATTATGAGCAGTAACGAGCCGTTTAAAGACCCATTTACCGTTTTTCATTTCATCGGTTTTTTATGTGTGTTGTTGTTACCTACATTGCCAGCATCACTCACTTGGTTGAAGCTATCAGGCGTATTATAAGCGCTCTGTAAGTTACAAGAAACTCATGTCTATGGCATGAGTTTTTTTATGGGAAAATTAAAAGTCTTTCACCAAGTCAATTTCGTATTTTGAACGTCTGTTACCATCATTTCTAGCCGTATAAACGTAAATACAATAGACTTTAAAATATGTAGTTAGGTCGAGAGCTAGTATTACTCGTATATGGATTCTTTACTCCAAAAAATTTATAAAGATATTTCGCCTTTGATTGGCCAAGGTAGGGTGGCTGATTATATTCCTGCACTTGGCGCAGTTGATCCCAATCAGTTTGGGATAGCAATTTGTAGCAATGATGGAGAGATATACACTTTAGGCGATGCTCATAAGCCATTTTCAATCCAAAGTATCTCTAAAGTTTTTAATCTGATTCTTGCCCTTGAATTGAAAGGGGAGGAGTTATGGACAAGAATTGGGCGTGAGCCATCGGGATTACCTTTTAACTCAATAGTGCAGCTTGAATACGAGCATGGAATACCGAAAAATCCGTTTATCAATGCTGGCGCGCTAGTGGTGTCTGATGTCAATCAATCTCACTTTGCCTCACCTCGTATTGCGGTTAGAGAGTTTGTAAAAAAGCTTTCAGGGAACCCAAATATTCAAATTGATAAAGTAGTTGCAGATTCAGAGTTTAAACATAAAGCCAGAAATGCGTCTATGGCCTACCTTATGCAGTCATACGGGAATTTTAACAACGATGTTGAAAGTGTGCTTTACAGTTATTTTTGTAACTGTGCGATTACTATGTCATGTGTTGATTTGGCAAAGGCGATCAACTTTTTAGCCAATCGTGGGTACTGTAACATTAAGAAGCAACAGGTGCTTACCAAAAACCAAACACGACAGGTCAACTCTCTTTTAGCAACAAGTGGCATGTATGACGAAGCAGGTAGTTTTGCCTATAAAGTGGGATTACCAGGTAAAAGTGGTGTAGGTGGTGGCATTATTGCTATTGTTCCGGGGCAGTTCTCTATTTGCGTTTGGTCGCCCGCCTTAAATGATGCAGGAAACTCGTTAGCTGGTGGCGCAGCACTAGAATCAATGACTAAGCACATAGGTTGGTCGATTTACTAGAAAAGGAAGTACAGTGATAAAACGTGGACTATACGCAGCAGTAGGGCTGTTGTCTGTGGGATTAGGCATTTTAGGGATTTTTTTACCCTTGCTGCCCACAGTGCCATTTATTTTACTTGCTTTATATTGCTTTGCTCGTTCAAGTCAGAGATTACATGGCTGGTTGCTGAATCATCCTTGGTTTAGAGAGGCTATTGCTGATTGGCAACGACATAAGGGCTTAAGAAGAAGCTTAAAAAAGCGAGCGATGGTGTTATCGGCTATCAGTTTTATGGTGAGTATTATCATTGTTCCTATTGTTTGGGTAAAAGGCCTGTTGTTTATTATGGCTAGTGTATTATTAACCTATTTATGGCGTTTGCCGACGTTACCTAATGAACCAGATCTATAAGTAGGTGAATATCACTCATTTTGTGAGCAATCCCATGCAATATTTTTCTCAGTGAGTTGCAATAACAATCGATCCACACTAACATTTGTCGGCAATTGAGGCCCTGTTCAAAATCTTATTCTGCGAATAGCTTAAATAATAAGATAATTGCATAGGGCTTTTTTATTTTGTTTCTTAGAAACAACCAAAAAGAGAATTTAAGTGAAGTTTGCTATGACTACTGAAACCCTAGCCTACATAAAGCAAAGCATTAAAACCATTCCTGATTACCCTAAAGCAGGCATCATGTTCCGTGATGTAACCAGTCTACTTGAAGACGCAAAAGCGTATCAGGCTACCATTGCCTTATTGGTAGAGAAATACAAATCAATGGGCTTTACCAAGGTTGTGGGTACAGAGGCTCGTGGCTTCTTATTTGGTGCGCCATTGGCTTTAGAGCTTGGCATTGGTTTTGTACCAGTTCGTAAACCAGGTAAATTGCCTAGAACGACAATCTCTCAAGATTACGAGCTTGAGTATGGTACTGATACGTTAGAAATTCACACTGATGCAATTGTTGAAGGTGACAAAGTATTGGTGATCGATGACTTATTAGCGACAGGTGGCACAATTGAAGCTACTGTTAAACTTATTCGTGAATTAGGTGGCGAAGCTAAACACGCTGCGTTTGTTATCTCACTACCAGATCTTGGTGGCGAGCAACGTTTAGAAGCACTAGATTTAGATATATACAAATTGTGTGATTTCGACGGCGAGTAAATCATCGAAAAACGTTCAAAGGACTGAAGGGCTCTGGTTTACGTATTAATAGCATGTTATCTTGCTACAAACCGTAAACCAGAGGATTTGTCCCAAAATGGGGACAAGTAGGGAGATACATGTCATATCAGGTGTTAGCCAGAAAATGGCGCCCTGCCACATTCGAGCAAGTCGTGGGCCAAGCTCATGTGCTACATGCTTTAGTTAATGCGCTTACCCAACAACGTCTTCACCATGCCTATTTATTTACTGGAACTCGCGGTGTAGGTAAAACCAGTTTAGCTCGCTTATTTGCTAAAGGCTTAAACTGTGAAACAGGTGTAACGGCAACGCCATGTGGACAGTGCGACAGCTGTATTGAAATCGCTCAAGGACGCTTTGTTGATTTAATTGAAGTGGATGCCGCTTCAAGAACCAAAGTCGATGATACCCGTGAGATCTTAGATAATGTCCAATATCGACCAACACGAGGTCGTTATAAAGTTTATCTCATTGATGAAGTTCACATGCTTTCCCGCAGTAGCTTTAATGCTCTGCTTAAAACACTGGAAGAACCACCAGAGCATGTAAAGTTCTTACTGGCGACCACTGACCCTCAAAAACTACCGATTACGGTTTTATCTCGTTGTTTGCAGTTTAACCTGAAAAGTTTGACCCAAGAAGATATCGGTAAACAACTTCAACATGTACTGACTCAAGAGCAAATTCCTCATCAAGAAGAAGCGTTAACTCAGTTATCTAAAGCTGCGAATGGCAGTATGCGTGATGCATTGAGTTTAACCGATCAAGCCATTGCTTTCGGTGGTGGTGAAGTCATGCTTAAACAAGTTCAAACTATGCTGGGAAGCATAGATGAACGTCATGTTATAGGTTTACTTCAAGCCCTATGTCATGCCGACGTAAATGAATTGATGACTGAAACTGCGAAAGTGATCAGCTTTGGCGCAGAGCCAGAAGAGGTCCTGAGAAGTTTACTAGAGCTGCTGCATCAAATCACGCTGACTCAATTTGCTCTAGCCGCTTCGCTGCTGTCCATATACGCTGAGCAAATCAAAGCTTTTGCCGAGCAATTGTCGCCAGAGCAAGTTCAGCTTTATTATCAAATCTTACTTTCAGGGCGCAAAGAACTGCCGTATGCGCCTGATCCCAAATCTGGATTGGAAATGGCACTGCTTAGAGCTATTGCCTTTGTGCCTCAAGCGCCTGTAACCAAGTGGGAATCAAAACCATCAGAACAAGCTCCAGTATCAGAACCTGTTAAGATAGATGTTCCAGAAGTTTTAGCTGAACCCGTACAATCACAAACAGAGCAAGCTGTTGCTCCTCAACCGTCACAAGCTGAAGTGAAAGCTAACACTGAAGTTGATGAGCTAGAAGCTGAACAAGCTTTGTTAATGAGTCAAGCTGAGAGCCAAGGTTATCAGACTCAAGTGGTTGAAACTCCAGCGGGTGATATTGGAACTAATAACGGTGACATACTAAATGCTGAGACTCAGCCAAATGATAGTGTTACGCAAATGCCAGAGCCGCCCGTTGTTGCTGAACAGGCGCAAGCTGAAATGGTATCAACACCTGATCAAACTCCAATAGAGAGTGCTGTAGAATCTTCAAGCGATGATCCACTAGATCAAATTTTACAGTCTCGTGATGCTTTACTGTTTGATTTAGAGTCTGAACAAGGTGAAGAGGACGCTCCTGCAAAAAAGGCTGAACCTCGAAGCAAACGCAGTTTGTCTGTGGAGAGGAAACCTGTAAGTGATACTAAAGAAAAACCAAATAATAGCTCCGAAGAAGTTGATGCAATAAAAGCAGAAGCGCCAAAAGATACGCCTCCTTGGGAAGAGCCAACTGTTGATTCGACAGTGGTAGAAAAGCCTTCTATTGAAACGGCTGAAGCAGCATCAAAACCTGATGAAGCTGAACAAATACAGCAAACTAATCTCGAAGCTACTGAGGTTGTAGAAAAATCACAGTTACCACAAAAAGAGGTAGAAGGAGATTCAACCGATTTATATTGGTACAAACTAATGTCGCTACTAGAATTGGGTGGACGAATCAGGCAGCTAGCAGTGAACTCTGTCTGTGTTCAATTTGCTGATCAACTACAGTTATTGCTTAAACCAGATCAAAAACACTTAGCAGCCCCAGGAGCCATTGAGCAACTGAAGACAGAGTTAGAAAAATATTTAGATCAAAGTATTTCATTAGATGTTCAAATTGGTGTTGATGATACCAGAGAAACACCATTGGAAATCCGAAAGCGCTTTCATCGTTCATTGTTAGGTGAAACAGAGCAGCTACTGAATGATGATCAACATGTTTCTTGGCTAAAACAGCATATGGGAGCAAGCTTAAACATCGATAGTTTAGGTTTTCCGCGAGAAAAAATGCTGGCAAAAACCGCAAGCATAGCCAAATTAGATTTTAATAGTGCCAAAAATTAAGTAACATTGGCGACAATATGTAAACAGACCTTAGAGAAGAATTGTATGTTTGGAAAAGGTGGAATGGGCAACTTAATGAAGCAAGCCCAAATGATGCAAGACAAAATGGCCAAAATGCAGGAAGAAATCGCCCGCATGGAAATGACGGGTGAAGCCGGGGCTGGTCTTGTAAAAGTAACCATGACAGGTAACCACAATGTTCGTAAAGTCGAAATCGACCCAAGCCTGCTTGAAGATGACGACAAAGAAATGCTAGAAGATTTGATTGCAGCAGCATGTAACGATGCGGCTCGTCGAGTTGAAGAAAATCAAAAAGATAAAATGGCAGAAGTGACAGGCGGAATGCAGATGCCTCCTGGCATGAAAATGCCGTTTTAAGCTTTTAGCCAAAATAAAAACAGCGACTTCGGTCGCTGTTTTTGTTTGTGGGCCATTCGAACGAATTTTTTAAACTATTCATAGTGAAAATTTTTCGAACTATTCTATCTTTATCAATGTAGAGAACGAAATTGATAAGTAAACTCACCTTATCTCATAGTGTAGTAGCATAAAAATATACGTCATTTCTCATTTTTTGGGTATGTGCAGTTTGGGGGCCGTTATATTAGATTTAGCGACAACGATTGAGACTTGGCTGTTTCAAGATAACATGTCCATGGCAACGCTATTTCTTGGTGTTGTTTTACTCTCGTATCTATTAGAAGATCTTGCAATAGTGACCGCGGCAACGTTAGCTGTAGAACAAATTATGCCTACTCATATTGCACTATTTGCGATTTTTGTTGGGATCAGCACAGGTGACTTGGGGCTTTATCTCATTGGTAAGGCCGCAAAGAAAGTTCGTTTTCTTAGATACCGATTATTTCGGTATCATCGTGCTAGAAGCATGAGGCGAAGACTACATAAACAAGCATTTTTTACTTTATTTTTAATACGTTTTATTCCGGGGTTGAGAGCTGCAGGGTTTACATTAAGTGGTTTTCTTGATGTTCCAAAAATGAAGTTTTTTATCGTTGTATTAACGGCAACGGCTCTTTGGACTATACTTGTTTTCGGCTCCTTCTTTCAGCTTGGCAATGCGCAACTGTTTCAAGACCACCAAACCAGTTGGTTACTTATTCCTCTAGGCCTATGCTTGATGCTCTTGCTCAATAAATTGGTTACTAAAGCAATTTTTAAGGGACGCAGATGAAACAACTTTCTAACGTCGAAATGATCCCTGCAGGGATGGTGAACGCGGGAATGCCTGTTCTTCATCAACCAAGGCGAGCTATCTCTCCGTTTGAATTTTTTCCAACATGGTTTTTTTATACTCCTGTTGTACTGCAAAGTGCCGTACTTAGCCTTGTTCACTTCGATTGGGCATTACCTTTGATTGCGAACCCTGCTATTAAATTGAGTGGCATGGTGGGGGAGTCAAAACATGATATTTTTAATTCTGCGGGTAAACAGACGAAAGCATGGGTTCTTCCTTTTATTACCTTAACCAAAACTCAAAGCCAGATTGAAGATTTATTTAATGAAGCTAAGAACCAGCTTGATAGGGCAGAGCTAAGCTATCCTCTTGTGGCTAAGCCTGATTTAGGTTGTCGTGGGGTTGGTGTGAAGCTTATTCAGTCTGATGTGCAGTTGCGGAATTATATTGATAGTTTCCCTGTTTCAGGACGTTTTTTATTGCAGCAAAAGTCTCAATACAGTGCGGAAGCTGGTGTGTTTTATGTCAAACAGCCAGGAGAGTCACACGGAAAAATTATTTCGATGACCTTAAAGTATTCTCCAAGGGTGGTTGGCGATGGAGTATCTACTTTGAAAGAGTTGATTGGAAAGTGCCCGAGAGCAGGTAAGTTGAAGCATCTATATTTACCACGGCATAAAGAACAGCTCGATTTTATTGTTCCTGAACGTGAGGAGTTTCAGCTGGCATTTGCGGGTAGCCATACCTTTGGTGCAATCTTTCGTGATGGTAATCAGTTTATTACCCGAGCATTAGAGCAAAAGTTAAATGATGTTTTGGCAGATTTTGACGGTTTTAATTTTGGTCGTCTTGATATTAAGTTCCAAGACATTCGAGCTCTGATGAATGGTGAGTGCTTTGATATTTTGGAAATCAATGGTGCAAGCAGTGAGGCTGCACATATTTGGGATAGTGACACTGCTTTGAGTGATATTTTTAGGACGCTTTTAAAGCAATATCGATTACTTTATCAGATTGGTTCGAAATATAAAAAGCAAGGTCATAAAACGCCGAACCTTACAACATTACTTCAAGCTTGGAGGGAAGAAAAGCTGTTAACGCATCTCTATCCAATGACTGACTGATTGCTTTATTTAGGACGAAAATGATGAAAGACGTAAGGATACGCTTAGCTTCAAATGATCAGACAAGCCCTTCTCAAGCTGTTATAGGGTGTATTGAAACGCTGAATCAAGGGCGTGAATTTTTAGGGTCGCTAACTCAGGAAGACTATGTCTTTATCCCTCAACCCCATTTCAGTAGTTCGATTGGAGAGCACTTTCGCCATTGGCTGGATTTATTCCATGCAATTAAACGTGATCCTGTAAAGATTAATTACAACGTTCGTCGGCGTGGACACTTAGTAGAGCGAAGTTTAGACGTTGCGAAACAGGAAATTACTGAACTCACAGAATGGGTATTTCAGTTAACAGATGACGATTTAATTCAAAAAGTCAGTGTTGAAACTGAGGTCATGTTATCGCAAACCCATGTTGAGGAAGTATCTTCTAGCTTTGTTCGAGAGCTAACTTTTGCTGCGCTTCATGCGACACATCATTTTGCTATGGCTAAAGTTGCCGCATCTTTATGCGGTGTTGACTCTGATAGTAATTTTGGAGTTGCACCTACCACGGCCACATATCAGAGGGCTCAATAGCTTATGTGCACGTTATCTTGGGTCTACCACAGCAATAATACCTATGAAGTGTTCTTTAACCGAGATGAGCAACGTTCTCGCTTGCCAGCACTCGAACCTCAAAGCGTGATGATTGATGGTGTTAATTGTTTAATGCCCATTGACCCTGTTGGTGGTGGGAGTTGGATTTCAACTAACGAATACGGTGTTACCGTCTGTTTACTAAACTTTTATCAAGGTAAAGAGCCTTCCGGCGATTTGAGAAGTAGAGGCCTAATAATAAAACATTTAGCAAGCAGTAGCTCTAGTCAGAGAGCAGGTAGCCGTTTATCTGAAATGGACTTGAGCTTTTTTTCACCATTTACCGTGGTTGCTTTTGATACTAAGCATACTGCTGATGAGGCCGTACTTTGGCGGTGGGATGGTTTTAAGTTGACCCAATCTAGCGCGTTTGCGCCAATTGTCTCTGCGGCTAAGCATTTTGAGGAAGCAAGTAAATATCGACTTAAGCTGTTTAATGAATTGGTAACCACTAAGCCGAGACATGAAGTTGGACGATTATTTCATCACAATTATGACGAAATTAACCCGCACCTTTCGCCATTGATGGCAAGAAATGATGCGAGTACAGTAAGTTTCACTCAGGTTGTTGCATCTTCTACTAAGCAAGAGATGATTTATCAATCTATCGATAATCATCGCAATGTAGATCTTAGTACCAGCCTAAGTTGTCTTAAAAACGACTTTGTCGAACCAGGAGTTTTCAAATGAAAAAGTTATTTGCCCTGATCATCATATTGTTCAGCAGTTCTACTTTTGCCGCTGATGAAATTTATACCGGAATTTTCAGTAACAAAGCAGTGAGTGGTTACGACACCGTTGCTTATTTTACTGAAGGTAAGCCAGTGAAAGGAAACAGCAAGTGGCAAACCAAATACAAAGGTGCTAACTGGTATTTTTCTTCAAAGGCTAACCTAGAAAAATTTAAAGCAACCCCACAAGCCTATGCACCACAATACGGTGGTTATTGTGCGTGGGCAGTTGCAGTTCATAATGACTTTGCTTCAGGAGATCCTAAGCAGTGGGCTATTGTTAATGGCAAACTTTATCTTAATTATGACGCGGAAATAAAGCGCAAGTGGGATAAAGATCGTGCTGGTCACATTGCTGAAGCAGATAAAAATTGGCCAAAACTTATAAACAAATAAGGATTCATCTTATGAAGTTTACTCCATTGAAACATATACCATCTGCGTTTATCGCATTTGTGTTTATTCAATCTCTGTTTTTTAAATTTACAGGTTCTTACGAAACTGAACATATTTTCGGAACTTTAGCTAAGTGGTCGGGCTTTGATTGGTTCGGCGTTTATGGCGGATATTTAATTGGTTTTGCTGAATTGGTTGCTTCTATTTTGCTTTTCACTCGTTTACATGGTGTGGGGGCGGCGATGGGCGTTGGTATTATGACTGGAGCCATTTTCTTCCATTTGTTTACACCGTTAGGCGTGGTGATGCCAGAGTTTAATAGCATGGGAGAAGTTATTGGCAGTGATGGTGGACTACTATTTGGCATGGCTTGTATTGTATGGTGTTGTAGCGTGTTTCTGTTTGTACGAGATATTAAAACGGAAGGCACTTTCACCAATAATTTTTTGCATTCATAGCATTAAAACTCTATATATTATACCAATTACAGTAATTAATCTCTCACTCAGCAAGAGCTAAAGGCTTTCAGTACAAGGCGCATGTTCGAAGTACTAACGGGTTAATTCGAGAACATGCAACACAGTAATGGAAGCCTTTAGCCTTGCCCTTCGGGAGCTTGTATGCGCAAAAATTACTGCACAAAATTGTCTTAACGTAGAACAACTATGTCTTCACCAATTTGGTTTGTACTTTGTGCGCATACATAGCTCTGAGTTGAGCATTTAATTACTGCAATTGGTATTAGGCCACGGACACATAGCTAATCTAAGAAAGTTGTGTGTATCTGTGGTCTAAAATCACTAGGTATTCTATTTACCTAATCCAACCCAATTATTTGATTTTAAAGTACCTATAAAAGTCTTTATTTTTTGTTGTTTAATTTATTGAAAATATTAAAAATAACAAAAGGAACTTACTATGTTCGATAGTCCGTTTAGGCTTCCAAGAAGAACGCCCTTTGGGATCGCTGAATCGGTTGTTGAGTGGGCGACAGGCCTTTCAACACTGGAGTCATTGTATAAACAAGTTGCTCTACAAAAAGACAGCTTTGAGTTTATGCATGAAGCATTAGCAAGAATTGGGACTCAATATACAGTAGAGCATGGCTCGCTTGATAATATTCCTAATGAAGGTTCGGTTTTAATTGTTGCTAATCATCCGTTTGGTGGAATAGAAGGAATTATTCTTGCTTCGTTAATTTCTAAAGTACGAAAAGATGTCAAAGTTCTCGCTAATGAATTGCTTAAGCGTATTCCGGAGCTGGATGAATTATTCATAGGTGTAAATGTTTTCAGTGGAGAGCAAGCAAGGCACACCAACCGCAGAGCCATAAAAGAGGCAAACCAACATTTAAAGGGTGGTGGAGTGTTGATTCTCTTTCCTGCAGGGGAAGTGTCTTCGTGGCAAGAAAGTGAAAATAAAATTACAGATAAAGAATGGAGTAAGTCAGTCGCTAAATTTGTTAAACACGCAGAGGCAACAACGGTTCCTATTTATATCAATGGTTTGAATAGCAAACTGTTTTATCAAATAGGGAGGATTCACCCGTTGCTTAGAACGGCACTGCTTGGACGAGAACTGCTTAACAAGTCTGGCGAGACTATTTCTGTTTCAATTGGTAACCCAATTGTTTATAGCGAAATCAAAGACTTCGATAAAGAAGAAGATATAACTCAATACTTTCGTTTAAATACTTATTTGATGGGAAGCGTGGCAAATAAGCAATCCTCAGTACCTCAAGGGAATGATACAGAGCAGATTATTACACCGGTATCAGTTGATAAGTTAGAAAATGAGCTATTAACAATTAAACATTACAAACTGTTATCTCAAGGGGAATTCGAGGTCTATTGTGCACCTTCACTTGAGATCCCAAACATGATGCATGAAATTGGCCGCATACGTGAAGAAAGCTTTAGGGAAGTAGGTGAAGGGAGTGGTTTAAGTTGCGATATAGATCGATTTGATCAGCACTATCATCAGCTTTTTGTTTGGCATAAAGGCAATCGAGATTTGGTTGGCTGTTATCGGTTAGGTTTGGTTGATCAGCTTATCGCTAAAGGAGGAATCGACGCTCTTTATTCTGCGAGTTTATTCCAATACGGTGAAGCGTTTATCGAAAGTTTAGGTCAATCAATTGAATTAGGGCGTTCAGTGGTGGCAAAACAGTATCAGCGTAACATGCATTCGTTACTCCTATTGTGGAAAGGCATTGCGAGTTTTGTGGAGCAAAACCCCAAATACACGCATTTGTTTGGCCCTGTAAGCATTAGCAACGACTATAGTCCTGTTGCAAGGCAGCTTATCGCTTCTGTCATGTCTGTTAGTTATTATGATGATGAAAAAGCTAAGTTGGTTAAACCAACAACGCCGCTTGAAACGAGTGGTCAAGAGTTTTGGCGTTCAGATATGTTAAGTTCAATCTCTAAATTGCCACTTTTGTCAAAAGTATTGAGTCGCCTTGAACAAGGTTTAGGGCTGCCTGTGTTGTTGAGGCAATATTTAGGCATGAATGGAAAGTTGGTTTGCTTTAACGTTGACCCTGCATTTAATTTTGCTTTAGATGGTTTAATTGTGGTTGATTTGACGACTGTACCTGTCCGCACTCTAGGTAAATATATGGGGAGAGATCAGGCTCGGGAATATTTAAATAGTCATTTAGGTAGTTCTTGATTGAGCTATTTATGAAAGTAGGAGTTTTAACTATACCGTTTTCAAAGTTGGATATCTTGAACATAAGCTTTGCCATTGATCAGCTAATTGCTCGTTGTTTTGTATATGCTCTTTAAACTCTGTGAGCAGTTTGCCTGATGATTTTAACTCCAAAAATACAGGTAACCTAGAATCGAGAGCAATAATAAGTTTTGCACGTTGTTCTTGGCTGTTAATCGCTGATAATAGTCTGACTATGCTTAATAATTCAAAACGGCTTATTCTTTCAAGCAATGACGTAAAGCTGCAGTTTTGTAGGAGTAGGTCGAACAGCTCTTTATTTTCATCAGGCTGTTGGCTTTCGCAAATATCTTGTATTAACCAAGTTTGATTTTTCGCGGTTAGCTTTGAAATCATTTTAGGTCTGTCTTGGCCATTAAGTGAATTGAAGAAACGATAATAGTCGCTAGGTTTTTGTACATTTATTAGTATATATAGGACTTCAGGAGGGAGCTCTGAAAGGTACATTTCATCATGATCTATAAAAAGAGTGCGGGCTATACCGGCTTGATTTTCGTTATAAAGGCGAACAGCTAACAACCTTTTAAGCTCCAGAGAATGTATGTTTGTTGACATTGGTTCATCAGAACAATCAACAAATATTACCCTCCCTCCATTACCACTAACAATGTAGTCTTTGTTAATTGCTATTTGTGCTAGAGCGCCTAATATGAGCTCTTGAACTTCTTCAGTATTTCCTCTTGTCCAGCAATTGAGTAGTTGCTGCTGATTCAACAAAGGAAGGAGTTCTTTAAACTCTTCTAACTGCTGCTGTCCTAACATTTTATCAACAAGTTGTGGCACTAACTCATCAGTAAATTGAGATTGAAAACTGTTCAATGCTTCTCTTCTTCGAACGACTGGTATTTGTAAGAATGTATTTAATCGTACTTCAGTTGAAGACATTGTTGTTAAATATGTTAGAAAGAACCTTTTCGCGGAAGTTTGAGAATCAAGAAAGTTTGCAGGGGACGCAGTTTCATTTTGTTGTAAAAACCTGAACCGCTCTACAAGTGTTATGCCTTCAGTTTCTGTTATGGTTACTCGATATTTATGTTTAAAACAAGCATATCCCAAGGTATGTTCCTCAACCAAACTGGCTTGGGTTTGTGTGTCATTTGTCTTGGTATATATAGATACATTAGCCATGATAAGGATGTATTTTAAGGACGTAAGGGTATTCTAATGGTTAAACATTTTAAAAATGAACCATTATGATTGAAATTTAATGTTAGAATTTCATGATAAAAGCCCTAGGTATGGGGTACTGTAATTTAGGTAAGCCAATGAAATTTAGCCCCCTTGTTGATGAATTAATCCAGTCTTTACGATGTTTGCCGGGTGTCGGACCTAAGTCGGCACAGCGTATGGCTTTCCAACTATTAGAACGTGAACGTTCATCTGGTGCGCATTTGGCCGATACTTTGGCAAAAGCGATGCGTGAAGTAGGGCATTGTCAGTCTTGTCGTACATTTACGGAAGAAGAAAAATGTTCCATTTGTGCAAGTAACAAACGTGGTAACTCAGAAACCATTTGTGTGGTAGAAACACCTGCAGATGTGTTAGCGGTAGAATCAGGCGGGCATTTTTCGGGTCGTTACTTTGTGTTGCTTGGGCATTTATCGCCACTTGATGGTGTCGGGCCTGATGAATTAGGGTTAGATTTACTAGAGCAACATTTAGCTTTAGGTGATGTTCAAGAGCTGATTTTGGCAACCAACCCAACGGTAGAAGGTGATGCTACAGCTCATTTTATTGGTGACATAGCTGCAAGATATGAAGTAAAAGTGAGCCGAATTGCTCATGGTGTTCCAGTTGGTGGTGAGCTTGAATATGTCGACAGCACGACGCTGGCTTTGTCGTTTACAGGAAGAAAGCAATTATAAAGAATGCATCTATATAGAAGATGGTAATAGCAATGTTATTTTCTATTGGCCAGATGAAAAGCTTGTAAAGAGTAAATTCGAATTTTCGAGCATGAATTTTTCTATGACTTGCTTTGCATCTTGCTCACTAATAACTTCTTCGCTGCAGCTAGATAACTTGAAGCAGTTTAATTTGTAATCCAATAACGAGTATTGACCATCTTTTAGAGTGTATTTGAGATTGTGTGGAGGCTGTACAGCAAAGGCTTTAAATTGACTATTTGTACTGCCATAGAACTCAACAGCATAGAGAACTGTGAAGGTTGATGAGCAAGCACTATTGACTGAACCAACCCATTTTTGTTGTTTCCATGGTTTATCTTGAGTTGCGAGCTCTTTTTGAAAAGTTAAAAGAGGAACATAATTTTTACTGCCACTCACGCTCATTACTAGAACCTCACTGAAGCCAGCTCATAGTTATTATTCTCAACCATAGTAAATTTTTATCAAGTTACTTTTTTTTAATGTATTGATATATCTATGTATTGCTAAATTTTTATTGCTGTTTCCGTGAAGTATGATTCCATATTTTAAGAAATATCTGTGGTTTTTGTATTTTTCCCTTGAAATCGAAAATCCATGCCCCATTTATTTATTATTGAAGTGTTTTACGCGACATTAGTCGCCATTAATAGTTAATAAAGGTTTTATTCATGGCACAGCAAGAAACTCATGGTTTTCAAACCGAAGTTAAGCAGTTACTCCAATTGATGATCCATTCTTTGTATTCCAACAAAGAAATCTTTTTACGTGAGCTCGTTTCAAATGCAGCAGATGCAGCAGATAAATTACGCTATAACGCTTTAACTGACGATGCGTTATACGAAGGTGACGGCGAACTACGTGTTCGTGTTAGTGCAAATAAAGAAGCAGGTACGGTTACCATTGAAGATAACGGCATTGGTATGACTCGTGATGGTGTGATTGAGCACCTAGGTACAATTGCTAAGTCGGGTACTGCTGAATTCTTCTCAAACTTATCTGGCGATTCAGCCAAAGATTCACAACTTATCGGTCAATTTGGTGTTGGTTTTTACTCGGCGTTCATTGTTGCAAAAAAAGTAACCGTTGAAACGCGTGCTGCTGGTCATGGTGCCAATGAAGGTGTTAAGTGGGAATCTGAAGGTGAAGGTGAGTTTTCTGTAGAGAGCATCTCTAAAGAAAGCCGCGGCACCAAAATCACTCTTTTCCTACGTGATGAAGAAACTGAATTTGCTGATGATTTTCGTTTGAAATCTATCATTACTAAGTATTCGGATCATATTTCAATCCCTGTTGAAATGTGGGAGGAAGGGCAGCCTGAATCTGAAGGCCCTGATGGTGAAAAGATTGCTGCAACAGCAGGCGAGTGGAAAGGTATGAACAAAGCCACTGCGCTTTGGACTCGTAACAAATCAGATATTACCGATGAAGAATACCAAGAGTTTTATAAACACGTTTCACATGATTACAGCGATTCGCTTTTATGGGCGCACAATCGTGTAGAAGGTAAACATGAATACACTAGCTTGCTTTATATTCCATCAAAAGCGCCTTGGGATTTATGGAACCGCGATGCTAAGCAAGGTCTAAAACTGTTCGTACAACGTGTGTTTATTATGGATGATGCAGAGTCATTCATGCCATCTTACCTGCGTTTCGTTAAAGGCTTGATTGACTCAAACGATCTACCTTTGAACGTATCTCGTGAAATCTTACAAGACAACAAAGTTACTCAATCTATGCGTAGTGGTATCACTAAGCGTGTATTGGGTATGCTAGAAAAGCTGGCGAAAAGTGACGCTGATAAGTATCAACAATTCTACGCTGAATTTGGTCAAGTGTTGAAAGAAGGTCCAGCTGAAGATTTTGCTAACAAAGAGCGCATTGCTGGTTTATTGCGTTTCTCGTCAACCAACGAAGAGTCTTCAGCACCGACAACATCGCTTGAGCAGTACATCGATCGCATGAAGGAAGGTCAAGATAAGATTTACTACATCGTTGCTGATAGCTACGAAGCTGCGGCTCACAGCCCGCATCTTGAGCTACTTCGCAAGAAGGGCATTGAAGTTATCTTAATGCACGATCGCATTGATGAGTGGTTAGTAAATCACTTAAATGAGTTTAAAGAGAAGAAGCTACACTCTGTAACTCAAGGTGATCTAGAGCTTGGTGACTTAGAAGATAAAGAAGAAAAAGAAGCGGCTGAAAAACTGGCGGCTGACTCTGAAGCTCTAGTTAAGCGTGTTAAAGACGTGCTTGCTGATAAAGTGAGCGATGTAAAAGTAACGAGTCGTTTAACAGATACTCCAGCTTGTGTCGTTACAGGTGAAGGTGAAATGTCCTCACAAATGATCAAATTAATGGAAGCGGCTGGTCAAGAAGTGCCAGCAGTTAAGCCACTATTTGAGATCAATCCGCAACACCCATTAATGGAGCGTTTGGATCAAGAGCAAGACGAACAAGCGTTTGCTGATTGGGCTAACTTACTACTGCAACAAGCGCAGCTTTCAGAAAAAGGCAGCCTTGCCGATCCATCTCACTTCATTAAATTGATGAACCAGATGTTGGTTGCTAGCTTAAAATAGTTTGCGAATAAATAAGGCGGGTTCTTCCCGCCTTATTTTTTACAGTCTTAGAAATTTCGCAGTGTTTATATGGAAGCCCTATGTCAAATATCATTGCCCTAACTAAAGAAAACATTCAACAAGTTGTCGATGCTTCTAAAGAGCATTTGGTTGTGATGGTATTTACCTCACAACAGCAACAAGAAACCTT
This sequence comes from Parashewanella sp. 2210YD4-3, assembly GCF_056591735.1. NCBI lineage: Bacteria > Pseudomonadati > Pseudomonadota > Gammaproteobacteria > Alteromonadales > Shewanellaceae > Parashewanella > Parashewanella sp. 2210YD4-3. The sequence goes on from NZ_JBWQOG010000015.1 coordinate 53,296, forward strand.
AGGGTTTCAACAAGAAATGCAAACCATTGCTACTGAGAATAGCAGCCGTTTTATTTTGGCTACAGTGGATTGCGATACTCAGGTTGAGATTGCGCAGTACTTTCAAATTCAATCATTACCAACAACCTTGCTGTTAAGCAAAGGTCAGCCAATCGATGGTTTTGCTGGTGTTAAGTCTCGCCCAGAAATTCTTGGAGTACTCGAAAAGCATTTACCAGCCCAGTGGCAATTGAACTTGGCTCAAGCTAAGCAGATTCTGGCAAATGAATCTCGTAGTACTGATGAACTGACTCAAGCGGTAGAATTGTTAAAAGTTGCTTATCAAGATTCGCAAGTTGCTGAAGTGACTTTGGCTTTTGCTGATGCCTCATTGCTTGTGGGTGAAGTTGCTCAAGCTGAAACTTTGCTGGGCAGTATCGGTTTAGCCGATCAAGACAGTTACTATCAAAGCCTAATGGCGAAATTAGATTTAGCCAAAGATGCCGCAGACACGCCTGAGATCAGAGAGCTTCAACAGGCTTTTGAGTCTAACCCTTCTGATTTGGTTGTTTTGATGAATTTAGCCAAGGCATTACATCAAGTAAATCGTAATGAAGAAGCACTGGATTTACTGTTTGCAGTGCTCAAGAAAGACATGTCGGCTCAAAATGGTGATGTTAAGCATGTGTTTATGGAAATTCTAACCGCGATTGGTCAAGGTAACGCACTGGGTAACCAATATCGCCGCCAACTGTACACGCTTTTGTATTAATACCTTTAGCCTTGCCCTTTGGGAGCTTGTATGCGGTTAAATTCCTGCTCAAAATTGATTTGACGTAGCAATGAAATAACGACAGTTTTGTATGTCGGTAATGACTATTCCTACATCAATTTCGATTACCGACATACGACTACTGTCGTTTCGAAGATTGCACTTTAACCGCATACACAGCTCTGAGTTGAGCATTTAATCCCTGTAATTGGTATTAAAGCACTATTCAAGGAAATTAGCTGGAGCTTGTTTCCTTGATGTATTCTCTAGCTATGAGGCTGCAATAATTTCACAATTTTTGCGTGTCCACGTTCTCGTGCAAGTGCTAACGGCGTTTGCCCTTTACCGTTTTTATAATTCGGTTTAGCTTTAGCTTTCAGCAGCGTATCGACAATATCGGGGTGTCCCCAATATGCAGCGTTGTGTAATGGTGTCCAATTCTCGTTATCTTCGATGTTAGGGTTTGCACCATTGGCTAACAGTTGCTTGACAATCTCTGAATGCCCTTTGTTTGCAGCACGTTTTAAAGGAGTCCAGCCTTTGCTATCTTTACAATTAGGGTTCGCTTCAGCCTTAAGCAGCATAATGGCAATATCTGTGTAGCCTTGAGTCGCAGCGTTGTGTAATGGTGTCCAGCCTTCATCATCTTTATGATTAGGGTTTGCTTTAGCGTCTAGTAACAGTGCAGTAGTATCTGTATGGCCGTCACAAGTTGCATTGTGTAATGGCGTTCCCCCTTTGTTATTTTTGATGTTCGGGTTTGCACCATTGGCTATTAGTTGTTCAACCATCTCTAGATTTCCATATTTAGCAGCCAATTTTAAAGGTGTCCAATCATTATTATTTTTACAGTTAGGGTTAGCTTTAGCTTCCAGTAACATCGTAACAATATCGGTGTGTCCCTCTCGAGCAGCATTGTGCAATGGTGTGTGTTGTTCTTTATCTTCAATATCAGGATTTGCTTTATGATCTAGCAGTCGTTTGACGATACCTGAATAGCCATTTCTTGCTGCACGCTTTATAGGAGTCCAGCCTTCATTATTTTGAATATTAGGGTTAGCACCGGCGATCAATAGTTGTCCCGTGATATGAGAGTAGCCGTATCTTGCAGAAACCATTAGTGGCGTTGCGCCTTGATCGTTTTGGATGTCAGTACCTGCTTCGGCTTTTAGTAGCTCAGTAACAATTTCTGAGTATCCATTTTTCACGGCAATATGGAGTGGTGTATTACCGTCATTATCTTGAACGTTCATTTTTACTTTAGCTGCAATTAATTGTTTAACGACCTCTACACGACCATTGGAGGCAGCATGATGCAATGGTGTCATTCCACGATCATCTTTCCCATGAGTATAAGCGCCATTTTCAAGCAAGACTTTTACGATTTGTGAGCGTCCTTTAGATGCTGCAATTCCAATAGGAGTGTTTCCTTTGTCATTTTTTACATTAATATTTGCACCAGTATCGATGTAAAGTTGGATTATATTTGAATTGTTGCCATCCTCTGCTTCAAACAGCTTTCTTCCTAGGGATAATTGTTGTTCAGACGTAGTAAGACATGCCCCATGTTTCATTAAGTTGTCGGCAAGGGTAAACATACGACTGCTTAAGGCGCAAGAAAGAGGTGAACAACCATTTGCGGTAGTAAAGTTTAAATTCACCCCTTGAGAAATCAAGCGAGAAACACAGTCTCGATCACCTCTTAAACAAGCATTCATTACTTTTTGTCTATCTGCATTCAGTCTGTGTTCAAGTTCTCTCATGTGAACTCTGGCAGCTATCAGAGGATCTCTATCGTGGGAATTAAAAAACATTCTTACGGCAGGAAAAGGTGCATATCGAATGACAAAGAGTTTAAATCTTTGCTGCATAGATGGCTTACAGCGCCTCTCTGGTACGTATGAAACTTTGCTGTCTCCATAATGAAAATCCTGCATGCATAGCACGAACTTTCCAGATTGCTTGTGCGTTACTGTATATGAAGTGTCACTAAATTTTTGAGAAACTGATGTTAAGGATTGTTTAGCAACCTTAGATATATTCTTTGTGGTTAACTCTTGATCTGAAAATGTTTGGTTGTGATTGGGAAGAAATACGGCGGTGGCGACCATGAGTGTTGGACCCGAGTGATAAAGCCTTATGACAGAAAAGTATCATAATTAACTCACTGTAATTAATTAATGTTTGTTCATTATTTTAACTGTTTGGGCAAGGTATATTTACCAAGTTAATCCTCATGAAAATGTTTGTATACACTCGTGTACGACAACTTCGTGATTAAAATAAAACGAATAAATCGAAGCTCTTCTCATATGAAGTCAGATGTGCGAAGATCGCGGCTTCATTTTTGAATAAATACCTGCATTTCAGGTATAAATGCGAAAGAGGATTCTTGCAATGCGCATTATTCTATTAGGCGCTCCAGGTGCTGGTAAGGGAACACAAGCTCAATTCATCATGGAAAAATATGGTATCCCTCAGATTTCTACAGGGGATATGCTACGTGCTGCGATTAAAGCTGGAACAGAGCTCGGCTTAGAAGCAAAAAAAGTGATGGATGCTGGTCAGCTGGTTTCTGATGATTTAATCATTGGTTTAGTAAAAGAACGTATTGCTCAAGATGACTGTGCAAAAGGTTTCTTGCTTGATGGTTTCCCGCGTACTATTCCACAAGCAGATGCTATGAAAGAAAATGGTATTGATGTTGATTATGTGATTGAAATTGATGTGCCTGATGAAGAAATCGTTAAGCGTATGAGTGGCCGTCGTGTTCATCCAGGCTCGGGCCGTGTTTATCACGTAGTTTATAATCCGCCGAAGCAAGAAGGTAAAGATGACGTCACTGGCGAAGAGCTTGCAATCCGTCCTGATGACGAAGAAGCAACTGTTCGTAAGCGTTTGACCATTTATCATGATCAAACTAAGCCTTTGGTTGACTACTACACCAAAGTTGCTGAAACAACTAAAACTGAATACCACAAGTTTGATGGTACACAATCAGTATCAGATGTGAGTTCTCAATTAGCTGACGTACTCAAGTAGCACTCTCTGCTTTGTGTTAAAAAGCCTGCATTGCTGCGGGCTTTTTTTGGTATTTAGAAGAGCAATCATCAACCTGTTATGTAGCATCTTTAATTAGATATGCCGATATTGACTGCTAAAATAGCCATCAAATACAATAATTTATTTAGTCATGGCAGTACAGGCATCGTATTTCCCTATAAAGCACGAAAATGCGTTTTTAGAGCGTAGGTATTATTCCAGTATTATTTTCAAAGGTATTAGAAAAACACATGCTGCTATTGAATTTTCTGGAGTTACGTTTCGTATCAAATCAGCGAGTATATCAGATTCAAATCATAAACACTTTGCAGTATTTATTGAAAGTATTCGGGCTGAATCTAGTCCTCAGGATGATATGCCTACTGGGGGTTTATCGAACTGGGATGAAAACGCTGAACGATCCACAGCCTATAAAACATGCAAACAATTCGAATGGATTATCAACCATCCAAATGTCAGGGAAAACGCTGCTCATTTTCAGGCATTGTATAAGCAGAAACCCTGCAGCGAACGGATAGAACTATCTTCATGGGTAAATCAACTTCCCAGCACTGTGTTTGACTTGGTTTGTTTTAGCAAAACAATCCTTGTTGAAGCCTATTTAAAATCAGTAGAGCTTAGAGGTCTTCAAGAGACCAATGAAGCTTTTTATTGCATGGGAATGCTCATTCACACTCACTCACAAGGGAGTGAGCGTCAAGTGAAGTTAATGAGCTCACAATTACCAGAAAGTGTAGATGTTGACGAGGTGGTAAAAAACTTATCCGAGTGGTTAAACAGTAGTGAAAGTGCGACAGCTATCTATGCTGCATTGGCTAAACATTATCGTATTTTTGATAGGCACAAGCAGCTTGTTCGGGAATCGTATGTTATTAACCTATAAGCAACATATTCACTGTAAGTGTAATACCTCAAAATGGTGATTTTCTTGTGACAAAAGAGGGAGTGTTTTTAAACTTGCTATGAATAATCTTTAATTAGGAGTGTTTCTGCAAAACGATATAATTCTGAAAACAATTGTTAATTATTTTATTTATGGCAACACAAGCAGAATCAGCTCAGTCTTTTGATAATGCACAGCTTGAGAGTATGTATTATCACAGTATTGTTCATGGCGGTCTTTGTAATACGCATGGTGATTTTAAGCTGGGTGATACACAACTAATTATAAAATCTGTGTCTGACTCAGGTTCGTTTCGGTTAGCAGCTTTCGTTGAAGGCTTCGAATCTGAGCCTAGCGTATTTGGTAGAGTGATACATCCATCAAAATCTAATCGGTATGATAAATTTCAACAGTCTAGCTATGCCCCATTACTTGAAAAATTCAATTGTATTCTTAACAATCCAAATGTGAGGGCTAATGCTGCTGTGTTTGAAGCGTTTCATCAGCAACATCCCTCTGAACAATGTGTTGCTTTATGCGAGATGATTAATCAATTACCCTCAAGTATCAGCGATTCCATTATCCCCACAAAAGATGAGCTAATTGCTGCGTATCAACAATCGCTAAGAATTAGAGGCAGAGAGAAAACCAATCAAGCGTTTTACTGTAAAGGGATGGTGTTTCAAATTACCCAAAGAGGTGATAGGAGTCAGGTACAATTAATTAGCTCGCAGTTATCTGTCGAGTCAGCTGGACCTTTAGTGGAGGAATATTTATCAGATTGGTTAAATGAAGAAACAAGCGGAGCAGCTATTAGGTTGGCTGAACTACAACATAACCGCGCTTTTGAGGTCGATTCTAGTAGTGCAATTACAGACTCTGATAGAAGGGGGACTGGCTCGTCTGTTTATTTGCAATCCCATCAGCAACAAACAGTTAGTGATACCAATAGAGCTGGACAGGCTGCGCCGTCCCAACCTACGAGTCAACCAGAGACTGCCAGAAGTAGACCAGCAGTAGATCCCTTACTTGCCTTTCTACTTCATGCGTTACATGAAATGTATGAGCAACCGGACGGAGAGTCAGAAGATCCAACTGCAAGATTAATAATGACATTACCTCTTATCCATCAACTCCAATCGATGGCTAATAATTCCCGTACTCAATGCCCTCATGGACATACTCTTTGCCGTGTCGTGTCGATCAGCTATACATCACCAGATGGCCATTTGATAACTAATGAGCAGCGAACTTTGACAGAGTTCATTTTTCTTTTAATTAGTTATAAAGATGAGCACCCTCAAGTAGCTAACGAAATATTGTTGAAAATTAAGAGTGAATTTTCTGAAACTGAATACCGAGACAGGGGGCTAGCTGAGATTGAAGAAGAATTAAACACACAAGTTATTCAGATGCAAAAAATACCAGCTTTGTTACGGCATATTGATAGTATTCCATGTACGACTTATAAACAGATCAAGGATGGAGTTGACTGCATTCTTAAGTGCAATAATTTTGTGGAAGAAGAGGCATTGGATATTATTGAAATAAAAACGGGAGAAAATGACGACAACTGGGGAGTAATCAGGAAAGAAACAGTCAAGCGCATGATCACTACAATGAAAAAAGTCACCTTCCCATTTTATACCAGAGAAATGACAGTGGAAGATTTTAGAACAGTGCAATTAGAAAAAAACTTAAGGATATGTAGTGAACAAGAAAAATGAACGAGCATCATACGTAGCAGGTGAGTGTTGCGGTGTACAGTTAGCGTATAGAAGAAGTGCAAGTAACTCAAACTTTATGGAGGGCTAATAAAGGAGCTGTTTAGAAAAGTTTTACTCTAATAGCAAAACAGAGTTTTCATGTGATAAAATCCGCCAAATTTCACGAAATTGATAGCAAGCTATCACATACATTGCAGGGATGCAGTAATAAGAGAACCCGTTATGAAGTTTCCCGGTCAGCGCAAATCCAAACATTACTTCCCTGTTACAACAAGAGATCCGCTATTAAAGCAGCTCAATCATCAGGTAAATACCGTTAGAACTTACATATGTGGTATCGACCAAACCTTGGTTGATATTGAAGCAAAAGTAGGTGATGAGTTAATTCAGCGTTATGGATTACCTAAAGGGAACTCTACGCTGATTGACGATGAAAAAGCGGAGCGTTTGTACCAAGAGCTTAAGGCTCAAGATTTGATCAGTGATGAGTTTGCTGGTGGAACCATCGGTAATACGGTTCATAACTATTCCATCTTAGCTGATGACCGTTCAGTGTTGTTCGGTGTGATGAGTAAGAACATTGAAGTGGGCAGTTACTCTTACCGTTATCTATGCAATACCTCTTCGAAAGTTGATCTTAATTTTCTGCAACCTGTAGAAGGTTCAATGGGCAGATGCTTTACCTTGATTTCAGATTGTGGTGAGCGAACATTTGCCATCAGTAAAGGGGTGATGGATAAACTTAGCCCTGAATACATCAATAAAGAAATGATCCAAAATAGTTCTGCGCTTGTTTTGACGGCTTACCTGATGAGAGCCAGTAAAGAAGACAGAATGACGGAATCTGCAATGGCAGCAATTGAATACGCTAAAGCAGCAGATGTGCCTGTGGTATTGACTCTGGGAACTAAGTTTTTAATTGCTGAAGATCCGAAGTGGTGGCAAGACTTTATTAAAGAGCATGTCACTATTTTGGCAATGAACGAAGATGAAGGTGAAGCATTAACAGGTCACGCCGATCCATTATTGGCTAGCGAAGCGGCTCTGGAATGGTGCGATATGGTACTCACTACCGCAGGACCAGTAGGGCTTTACACTGGTGGTTATACTGAAGAATCACAAAAACGAGAAACTCGCCACACACTATTACCCGGTGCGATTCCAGAGTTCAATCGTTATGAGTTTTCTCGTCCTAAGCGTAAACAAGACTGTGAAACACCAATAAAAGTATTTGCACATATTTCACCATACATGGGTGGGCCAGAGAAGATTCGTAATACCAATGGTGCGGGTGATGGTGCATTGGCCGCATTACTTCATGATCTTTCTGCAAACGTATATCACAGAGAGAATGTACCCGGTTCGAGTAAACACGACACAAGCGGTTTATGTTATTCCTCGTTCTCACAAATTTGTAAATATGCAAACCGTGTAGCGTTTGAAGTTTTGGCACAGCATAGCCCACGGTTATCGAGAGCGTTACCAGAGAGGGAAGACAGCTTAGAAGAGTCCTATTGGGAAAGATAACCAAACTCTAAACGTTTATATGCGCTCATTTTGGGCGCATTTTTATATCAATAAAAAACAAAATACAGTGTTAAGGAAGGATAACAATAAGCTAAACACAATCCCGTTGCTTACCATATATTTCATTTCAATATCATTGCCTAAGAAGTTTGCAGCTTGCTTATGGTTCATCACATTAAATGCAGGAAAAAGTACAACAGGAATTAATGCTGTAACAGCTATAGGCAAGGCATTCGTTGTCCATAACACTAATGTTAGGAGTGTTATTGAAGCCACGACAGTAGCCTGATGTTGAAGCCCTAATGAAGATAGAGAAAAGTAACAAATTAGAGATAACAAGGGTGCTGAAATTACGGCCCAAGGCTTTAGTTTCATTCCGATTAATATGATGTTCTAAGAAACACTAAAGTAAGATTGGTATATAAATGGAAGGTTCGCAAAAATAGTCACTGCTAAAAGTGACTATTTATTTGGCGCTAGTTTGAAATCCAACGGTACATGGCTCTTACATTTCCTTTAAACCAGTCATTATAGTTAGAAAAGTACTGATACTCTGGCAGCTTGATAGTTTCTGCTGCTTGATCTTCAGTCAACTCTTCCGTTTTTGCTTTTCGGGCTAATTTTAGTAATGTCGTAAAGTAGGATAATTGTCGTTTAATTGCGTTTTTGGTACCTGGTTTCCCGTGGCAGAAACTAATTGTATCAACATTTAATTTCAAAACATTCCGTTGCATTTTAAGCATTTCGTCAATGTTTATTCCCGGTAAATCTGTCCAGCCAACTACATCATTATTTGCAAAATCACAAACGTAAGCAAAACGAAGTTCTTTTACTTCTGGAACAAGAATACTTGATGTGTGAGCATCACCTAGGTAATGAAAATTTATGGTTCGATTACCAAATGTTATGGTTTTTCCTTCATCCGAAATAGTTTCTGTAGGCAGATCAACATATGGAACAACGTTGTGTTCAAAGTAGGTTTTAACGTTTTGATGGGCAATGATTGGAACATTCTTACCAAAGATATACCGCAAAACTCTGGCGCCAGCTATGTGATCAGTATGAAGGTGAGAGTAGACGATTGCTAATAAAGGCTTTCCGGGGGCAAGCTGCTTAATCTTTTTGGCATAGATGCGTGCAGCACTATCAGATAGTGGATCAAAAGCGACAACACCTTTGGAAGTGATTAGAAAGTTTGTAAAGTATGATTCCTCATGATTTTTAAACTCAAGCGTATAAGCACCATCACCAGTTTTAATCGTTTTCACGAAGCTTAGAGGGTTGTATGTGACTCCTCTATCATTGAATGGCAGCTGTGTGTTTGCCGAAGATAGTTCACAAATGAGAGCTAAAAATAAAAGTGGTATATATTTCATGATATGAAAAATGTGTAGGGAGGAGCGAGGAATTTTACGATCAATAATTAGAAAGGAAAAGAGTTTCCTCTGAGTGAAAACTAATTTTCACTCAGAGGTAGGTATGGCATGCTCATGAGCATCAAGAATTTACTTGCTCGGTTAAATTACTTTTAAGCTCACCAGCTTTAGGGTCATTGAAAATTTTCTCATCAAATTCACCTTCAGATTTAGCAACAATAAGAGTCACTACACTATCGCCAGTAACATTAACCGCTGTTCTAACCATATCTAGCAAGCGATCAACACCGATGATCAGCGCGATGCCTTCAACTGGAAGACCGACTTGATTTAGTACCATTGCTAGCATGATCAAACCAACACCGGGAACGCCAGCAGTACCGATAGAAGCTAGTGTGGCCGTCACAATAACCATAGCGTAATCACTAATGGTTAAGTCAATGCCAAATACTTGGGCGATAAATACTGTGGCAACACCTTGCATAATGGCCGTACCGTCCATATTGATGGTTGCACCAAGAGGTAAGGTGAAAGAAGCAATTTTGTTGCTGGCACCCATGCGGTGCTCAGCCGTTTCAACTGTCACCGGTAATGTGGCATTAGAACTCGCAGTACTAAATGCAAACAAGTGAACATGGCGCATCTTTCTCAAAAATGAGATTGGGTTTAGCCCTGAAAGTAGCTTTAATAGAACAGGATAAACAACTAAGCCGTGTATTAACAACGCACCCAAAACAACAAAGAAATATTTCAATACCGAAATGAATGCTCCACCTTCTACAGTTAAAGCCAGTTTAGCAATCAGAGCAAAGATACCGTATGGCGCTAACTGCATAACTAGAGTTACTACTTTCATAATGACTTCATTAAAGTCTTCAAATAGAGCAGCCACTCGTTTGCCGCGTTCTCCTAGGTGAGAAATAGCAAAACCAAATACCACAGCAAAAATGATGATTTGTAGCATCTTGCCTTCGGCCATGGCTTCAATTGGGTTAGTAGGTACCATATTAATAAATACTTGGCTCAAACTAGGTGCTTCTTTCGCTGTGTAACTCATTTGAGTACTTGCCATAGAAGCGTCACCCGGGTGAATCACTACAGCAGCAAGGATTGCTAATGAAATAGCGATAGCGGTTGTGCTCAAGTAAAATGCAATGGTTTTACCACCCAAACGTCCTAAACTGCTGGGGTCACTTAATGAGCAAGTACCGCACACCAAAGATACGAAGACCAGAGGTACAACAAGCATTTTCAGAGCGTTGATGAAAATAGTTCCAACAACATGAAGCACACCTTGGGTAATGTAATCGTGAACGAATTGACTATCTGGGAAAAGGTAGCGAATAGCGAAACCAAGCAATAAGCCTAACCCCATACCAATGAGAATTTTGGCTGTAAGTCCTAATTTATTTGTATTTTTCAAATCTCAGTCCCTTATTTTATTGTGAGTATTTTGCTGAGGCATTAGAAATAATGAAGGTGATGCTACCAAGAATCGGTATAAATTGAAATCTGTGTCATAAAATACTCAATTTCAGAGGTGGTATTTTTTGGTGAAAAATGTAACCTTAAGGAAAATAAAAAGCACGCTTCTGTTATGTCTATAATTGAAACGTTAAGAACTCAAACTGACAGGGAGTCTGGCAAATGCAGTCAGGTTACAAACTTATACTTACGTTGTTAAGTTCACTTCTTCTTTTTGCCTGTGGTGGCGGTGGTGATTTAAAAGAGAATCCTACCGACGGTGGTGGAACACCGACCCCAGTTAAGTCTATAAAATTGGGTATTTCCAATTCGACTATCGGTAAAGACACCCCAGCAACCCTAACTGCAACGGTTACCGATTCATCAAATAATGCAGTTGCGAACGAGCTAGTTACATTCTCACTTGATAACGACAAGCTTGGGACCTTTAGTGTTGAAAACAAAAAAGTTGTCACCAATGCAGAAGGTAAAGCCTTAATACAACTTGCTACAGGTAATATTCAAGGTGCAGGGATTGCCACTGCAAGCATTAGTGGTGATAAAAACGCGACTATTACTTTTACTATGATTGGTGATGGTGGAAGTGCTGGCGGGGCTGCTCAAGTCGATGTTGTTTTATTAGATAGTAATGACAACGTTATTCAAACAATTAACTCTCTTACAAGTGCCAAAGTTCGTGCGACAGTAACGGGCGTTAATAGACCTGTTATTGTTACCTTTTCTTCTTCTATTGGTGATTTACCAATTAAAACACAGGTAACTCAGCAAGTAGGTGATAAATGGGTAGCTTCAGTGCCTGTAAGTGCAACCGATACTCTAGGTGCAGGCACCGTTACTGCAAAATTAGAATCCAATGAACAGGGGAGCACTATTCTTGTTATTGGCGCGACTAACTTGAAAATGGGAAGCGGAACCCCATTTGTGAGTGGTACAGCTAGTGTGAGTGTTACAGAGCTCTCAGCTGGTGGAACCGCGAGTATTCAGGTCTCTATATTGGACAATGAAAATCAACTTTTTTTACAACCAATTGATGTAACCTTTCAATCTCGATGTTCTCAAATGTCTACTCCTCAAGCAGAGATTAGTTCACCTATTGCTTCAGTGAATGGTATTGCAACGTCTACATATTTAGCGAAAAACTGTATAGGTAATGATCAAATTACTGTGACGGCAAATGCTGGTGGGCAAAGCCTATCTGCAACTGGCACCTTAAGAGTGTTGCCTGCGAGTGCAGGAAGTATTGTATTTGAGTCAGTTTCCAGAGAGATTTTAAGACTTAAGGGAACAGGTGGAGAAGAAAATTCTACAGTTAAATTTAAAGTTAAAGATTCAAACAATAATCCTGTAGCTAATCAAAGAGTTAACTTTAGATTGAATACAAATCGTGGCGAGCTCAAGCTTTCTCCTGATTTCGCTTTTACAAATGCAGAAGGCATTGTACAAACAGTTGTTAATGCAGGTAATGCATCTACATCTGTTCGAGTTTTTGCTACCGTAGCTGATAGCTCACCAGAGATTTCAAGTCAATCAAGTAACCTAGTTGTTTCTACAGGCATACCTGATCAAGATAGTTTTTCAATTGCCGCTGAAGTGCTTAACGCAGAAGCACTGAATGTTCATGGAACCAAAGTTAAAGTGACATCAAGACTGGCTGATGCTTTTAATAACCCTGCTCCAGATGGCACAGCTGTGTACTTCACAACAGAAGGCGGTGTGATCGAACCGAGTTGTCAAACCACGAATGGAGAGTGTTCAGTGACTTGGACAAGTCAGTCTCCTATTCCAATAGGTACAGTGCTTGATGGGCAAAATGAAACCGATGGTGTGATAGTTGGTAGCGATGGTACGAGACGCTCACCTAAGGCACAGCTTCATTCAAGCAATGATGCATATAATGGCGGTAACTTTTACAAAGGAAAGTATGGTGGTCGCGTAACAATTACTGCTTCGGCTATTGGTGAAGAGTCCTTTGCGGATACAAATGGAAGTGGCTGGCTAGACTCAGAAGATGAGGCTCAAAGATTCTTGACACAAAGAAACGTAGCAGGGCTTTCTTTTGATTTATCTGATCCATATGGTGATTACAATGAAGATGGTCTATTTAATCCATCTCAAAACCCTGCTTCAGGCGAAGAAAGAGTTGGTGGTGAGCTGGAAGAGCTAATGAGCTTCCCTGGAAACCAAGACGGTGTGTTCAATCAAGCGGATGGAAAATATAACGGAGTGTTGTGTCGAGCCAACTCGAATGGAGTAGTTCCAAGCGTTTGTTCTACAAATAAATCGAACTATATTAGAAGAGATATCGTACTGGTTATGTCGGGTACAACAGCCTATGCAACGCCTGCTAATGAAATCATTATTAATGATAGAGACAATACGCCTAATGATGGAAATATTAGGATACTCAAAGAGGGCACCGCAACAGTAGCTTTCACAATCTCAGATGTAAATAATCAACAAATGCCAGCAGGTAGTAAAGTGAAATTTACTGCATCAGCAGGTAGTGTTGTGAGTAGTCAGGAAATTGAATGGCCTTCTAGTAATCATAATGGTGGGCGTGACTTTGTTGTTACCATTAAAGGTGAAGATGAAGCAAACAATGGTGTGTTAATTGTGTCAGTTGAAACACCAAATGGTACAACGACAGAAGTCGTTTCATTACCCATTATTATTGAAGCAATTTAACTGCGTTTTTATCCTAAAAAGGGCTCACATGAGCCCTTTATTTTTTCAATCGAAGCAAAATAAAATTTACTTACTCATTTCTTCAATCAATAAAGCAGAAATCTCTCCACCGACTTCTAATGTTTTTTCAGAAGCCGCAACACCACGACCAGAGCTGTCAGTAAATGGTGCTATCTCCATCATATCAGCACCCGTCACAGGATAGACTTTGGCAAGCTCTTTAATGATCAATAATGCTTCTTCTGGGAATAGTCCATCTGGCTCAGGCGTGCCTGTAGCAGACGCAAACTCATCATCAATGGCATCAATATCAAAGCTCACGTATAGCTCATCAATATTTTGTTCTTTCAAATGAGTAAGAATCGTTTCAATAATGGCTTCAGCGCCTTGCTCGCGAACCTCGTGTGCCCAATGCTGTTTTACACCGAATGTACCTTCCCAATGGGACTTAGGCTTACCACTTGAGCGAATACCAATTTGAACGAGATGAGAATTATCGTGAAGATCATCCAGAATGTGAGTACACCATGAGCCAAAACACAAATCGATACCTAAACGCTCAACTAATAAATCAGTGTGAGCATCGAAATGAATGATTGCAGCTCGTTTGCCTTGTTTCTTCTTAGCTTGTAAATACGCTTTTGTTAACGGATAGCTATTTGAGTGATCACCGCCGATACCAAAAATACCTTTTTCAGGGAACTCAGCGTAGAAATCATGTAATACGTTTTCAGTGATGCTCAATGGGCTGATTGGGTATTCAGATTGTTCATCTTGGTATAACGCTTTTCGACAATTCGAAATCGTCGGGTCATTTAAATATTTGTCATGAAGCAAATGTGGAATAACACGGACATCACCCATATCAAAATGAGATAATTCAGAATGATTTTTTAGAAGGGTGTTTCTAACAAATAAAGGTCCCCAGTTCGCACCACGAAGAATACCGCCACCACAATCAGAAGCGATGCCTAGCATAACAGCCTTAGAATTCGATTCTGGCAATGTTGAGAGGATTTGCTTCCACTGCGATTCAATATCAGAGTTTTCACCGTACAGAGCTTTATGGAGCACTTCTTTACGTTCTTTAGCTGTGTTTACTGTAAACACGCCATTACCGGCAGGACATAAACAGTGCTCAAGTTTTTGTTGTAGTTTTTTCCAGCTATCGCTCATTTTACACCTATTATCAACAATCATTTTGTGCGGCATTATATCAATCCATAATAGGTTTTTCTCTTTTTGGTTTTTTGATTATGACTTTTAATCGCCACAGCTGTTTAAATCTCATGTTTTAACGCTACAAATTATTATTACTAGCGGTGCGAATTCTCACTCAACAGTGAAAAATATACAGCTTCAAATTTACCGCTATTTGTTTTGAGCATTTGTCATTCAGGAAAAATTAGGATATTAATGAAAAAAGAAACGGAATTAAGCTACCGTTCAAACACTGTTCGATTGTTTTTACAAAAAAACAACAATCGAATAAAAATTGAGTTGGCAACCGACATATATATGGAATCTGCTTGAAACTGATGGCATAACCCTCTATATATGAAGCCAATTTTATCTTCACCTGCATTTTTGGCGTAAATCATACTATGGGCAAATCGCTAGTTATTGTCGAATCACCGGCTAAAGCCAAGACGATTAATAAATATCTTGGTAAAGACTTTGTGGTCAAATCCAGTGTGGGTCATATTCGTGATCTGCCGACTTCTTCATCTTCTAAAACAACTGCTGCAACTAAAACCGCCGCAGAAGTTCGAAAGATGTCCCCAGAAGAAAAAGCCAAATATAAAAAGCAAAAAGATAAAAAAGCGCTTGTAGCTAGAATGGGTGTTGACCCTGAAAATGGCTGGAAAGCGAATTATCAAATCCTCCAAGGTAAAGAAAAAGTTGTCAATGAATTACAAACCCTAGCTGCCAAAGCTGATCGCGTTTATCTCGCAACGGATTTGGATAGAGAGGGGGAAGCTATTGCATGGCATTTGCAGCAAATCATTGGTGGCGATGAATCTCGATACCAACGTGTTGTCTTTAATGAAATCACAAAGACTGCAATTCAAGATGCGTTCAGTAAACCGTCCGAGCTTGATACCAATATGGTGAATGCTCAGCAAGCACGCCGTTTTCTTGACCGTGTGGTTGGCTTTATGGTGTCGCCACTACTTTGGAAAAAAGTAGCAAGAGGCTTATCTGCAGGTCGCGTTCAGTCAGTTGCTGTACGTCTTGTGGTAGACAGAGAAACCGAAATCAAAGCCTTTGTTCCAGAAGAATACTGGGATGTCTTTGCACAGCTTAATACAGCTGGTGGAGAAACCTTTAAACTGGAAGTTTCTAAACACCTTGGCGAAGCCTTTAAGCCTAAGAATGAAGTTCAAGCACAAGTTGCTGTCAATGCTGTTCAAGGCGCCGCTAATATTTCAGTGAATGCTCGTGATGTAAAAGGTACTCAAAGTAAACCGTCAGCGCCTTATATCACTTCAACTTTACAGCAAGCCGCAAGTACTCGCTTAGGCTTTGGTGTAAAGAAAACTATGATGATGGCTCAGCGTTTATACGAGGCTGGTCACATTACCTATATGCGTACTGACTCTACCAATTTAAGTAAAGAAGCGGTAGACGGTGTGCGTGACATGATTGCTAAAGAATATGGCGATGCTTATTTACCGGCGCAGCCAATTCGTTATGGTAGCAAGCAAGGCGCACAAGAAGCTCACGAAGCGATTCGTCCATCAAATGTCTCTGTTGAAGCTGCATTTCTAAATGACATGGAGCGGGACGCTCAGCGCCTTTATGAGCTAATTTGGCGTCAATTTGTTGCTTGTCAGATGACTAATGCTCAATACGATGCGACCAAGATTAAAGTTCAAGCGGGTGATTACGAGTTAAAAGCCACTGGACGCACATTAAAGTTTGATGGTTGGACACGAGTTCAACCTACTCTTAAAAAGAAAAATGAAGAAGTAAACGATTTGCCAATGTTGGCTGTTGGTGATGTGCTTTCTCTTAAAAGTATCGAGCCAAACCAGCACTTCACTAAACCACCTGCACGTTTCAGTGAAGCATCGTTAGTTAAAGAATTAGAAAAGCGTGGCATTGGCCGCCCGTCAACCTACGCAACGATCATTTCAACCATTCAAGATCGTGGCTATGTGAAGGTTGAAAACCGCCGTTTTTATGCCGAAAAGATGGGTGAGATTGTTAGTGAACGATTGCTAGGCAGCTTCCCTGAGCTAATGAGTTATGACTTCACCGCAGGTATGGAGCAAACGTTAGATGACGTGGCTCATGGTGAATTAGAGTGGAAATCTGTTTTAGACGGTTTTTATAAAGATTTCACAGGCAAAATTGAAGACGCTGAAAAAGAACCAGAAGAAGGTGGCATGAAGCCCAATCATATGGTTCTTACCGATATCGAGTGTCCGACTTGTCAACGTCCAATGGGTATTCGTACCGGAACGACGGGCGTGTTCTTGGGCTGCTCTGGTTATGCGCTACCACCAAAAGAGCGCTGCAAGACTACAATGAACCTGACGCCGGGTGAAGAAGCCATTAGCAATAACGATGAAACCGCTGAAGTTGAAGCGTTACGTGCGATGCATCGTTGCAAGCTTTGTGGCACAGCGATGGATAGTTATCTTATTGATGAAGGTCGCAAGTTACATGTTTGTGGGCAAAATCCAACCTGTGAAGGCCATGCGGTAGAAAAAGGCGAGTTTAAGCTTAAAGGCTATGACGGCCCAATTATTGAGTGTGATCGCTGCGGTCAGGATATGGAACTGAAAAACGGTCGTTTTGGTAAGTATTTTGGCTGTACATCAGAATCTTGTAAAAATACGCGTAAGCTTCTTAAAAATGGTGAAGTTGCACCACCTAAAGAAGATCCAATTCAAATGCCGCATTTGCCTTGTACTAAGTCCGATGCTCACTTTGTATTACGTGATGGTGCAGCAGGAATTTTCTTAGCGGCAAGTAACTTCCCTCGTTCACGAGAAACGCGTGCACCACTAATCTCTGAGTTGGTAGAAATTAAAGAGCAGATTTGGCCTAAATACAGTTTCCTTGCTGATGCACCTGTGCAAGATGACTTAGGTAACAAGACGGTTGTTAAATTCAGTCGTAAGACTAAAGAGCAATACGTAGTCGGTGAACGTGAAGATGGCAAAGCCAGCGGCTTTATCGCCAAGTATATTGATGGAAGTTGGCAGGTAGAAGCCAAAGCGAAAGTACCAAAAAAATAAAAAAGGCTGAGCTAAAAACCAGCTAAAAGAGGTCATGACGCACGTTCAAGTAAGCCTATTTATAGTAAGAGTTGTCGCTCCTGCGAAAGCAGGAGCCCAGCGACTTTAGCTTTTCCCAATCAAGAGTCAAGGGTCTGGATACCTGCTTTCGCGAGTATGACGTTGACGGCTTAAACGATAGGCATAAGTTAAAAAATTGCTTTTCTTACGAGAGTTAAGCAGGCCTTAGTTTTACTGCAGTGCCAAATACCATAAGTTCAATAGAGCCGTCCATTACGGAGCTTGTAGTAAAACGAATTCCTATAACCGCATCAGCTCCTTTTTGTTGAGCTTGTTCAACCAAACGCTCTACTGCAATGTTTCGAGCTTCAGTTAACATTTCAGTGTAACCGCGGATTTCGCCACCTACGAGCGACTTAAGCCCTGCCATAATGTCTCTGCCAATATGTTTGGTTTGAACTACATTTCCGGTAATAACTGAAAGTACCTCCGTAACTTCATGGTTCGGGACGGTTTCCGCAGTAGTGTATATCATCATATTTCCTTTTTTTGTTTTTTAAGTTGTTGTGGTGGTTATCGTAGCTCCGGTTGTTGAAGCCACAAGAACAGCCGCTGCCTGTCCACGAGCGTACGCAAAAACTCGATTATCTTCAAAATGGACATTGGTAATGCTTGATGATTTTAGTTTGGTTTTCCAGAGTATCTTAACATTACTTATTTGAACACAAACCACATGATTTCCAATCCATAGAAATAATCGTTCCATGAGTTGTGTACCCTTATGATTTTGATTTTCCGATATTTATTAGATGATCAGATTGTTCTTCAGTTAGTGGGTAAATGCTATCGACGTAACATTTTAGGCTCATATCTTCGACTGGTTTGATAGTGTCTCCCATTTTATCGAAAACAAGATCAGTAAACTGTTGAATTTTGATGCTATTGGCAAAGTCTAAACCTTGGCAATTACTTCTAAATTTGATTAGGTAATCTTTGTTTAGCGAGACGGTTAAGATGAGATATCGCTCAGTAAGCTCTTTCCAGCCCGAATATCTAAAACTGCGTATTTTAGTAATATCACTGATATTTTGCTGCTTAACATAGTCAGCATAGGCTGCATTTTTCTCTGAATCAGGTACACGGTTTGCAGTTGCACAACCGACTAACAACATAGCAGTGAATGAAGCAATGAGTAGATTTCTCATGACAGTCTCCTAGTTACATTCTTAACAATGTATATTTTAGACCAGATAATGAGAAATAAGTTTCGGGTATTCAATAAGATGGCAGGTACAAGCTAACATTATTCATGAGTTAACAGCCGTTACTCGTTGTTTTTAGCTTGTACCTGTTTGATTTGAGTTACAGATTATTTGCGATTATTTATCACTTTCGTAACTGTAAGCATAATAACCATAGCCATATGCATTGGTCGCACGTTTTTGTACTGCGTTTAGAATAAACCCTTTGACTTCAACACCTGCTTGAGAAAAACGATTTTGCGCAACTTCGATTTCTTTTAGGCTGTTTTTAGCAAAACGACCAACCATTAGTGTCGTACCAGCATGTCTCGCAATAATTGATGGATCTGTTACTGCCAGTACTGGCGGAGTATCAATCAAAACGATGTCATATTTTTGGTTAGCACTATCAATTAATTCCTGCAATCGATTGTGCATCAGCAGTTCTGAAGGATTTGGAGGAACTTGACCTCGAACGATAATATCTAGATTGTCCACTGACGTCTTTTGAATCGCCTCAGAGGTCGTGGCTTTTCCTGATAGTAATTCAGATAGTCCAATTTCAGTTTTAGTTCCAAAAAATCGATTTAGATGGCCTTTGCGAAGGTCTGCATCAACAATAAGAACCTTTTGCCCAGCTTGAGCTAAAACAGCTGCAAAGTTTGAGGTGACGAAAGATTTACCGATTTCAGGTGCAGGTCCGGAGATGGCGACAACATTATTCTTCGCTTCCATCATAGCAAAATGTAGGCTCGTCCTTAATGAGCGCAAGGCTTCAACAGCTAAATCGGCAGGATTATCGACTGCTAATAAAGCGTTCTCCACATGGTTGCGTTTATTCCTTACGTTCAGACGTTTTTGGTCATCTGAATCAGGAATGCTGGCATAAACAGGTAACCCTATTTGTTCGATTTCGTCAGGGTTTTCAATACCTCGGTGTAAGGCTGCCTTTAGCAATGTGATCGCTATTGCTAACATGGCACCGAGTAAAGTTGCTAATACTACGATCAATGAACGCTTAGGTTTCACTGGGTGAGTATAGCTTTGAGCATCATCTAATATTCTTACATTCCCAACCGTGCCAGCTTTAAGAATATTCAGCTCTTGTACTTTGTTGAGCAATTGAACATAAATTTGTTGGTTCACTTCTACATCTCGAGTGAGGCGTAAAATTTGTTGCTGTGTCTTAGGCAGTTTCTTGACTTGTTGATTTAGCCTGTTTTTTTCTTGGAGTAGCACCTTTCTCTTATCTAGGAGTGATTTATATGCAGGGTGATCTTTGGTGTAGCGTTGACTAATTTCGCTTTCTTTGAAGGTCAATTCATTTAACTGAGCTTCTAGTTCTACCATAACTCTTAATGTTGATTGGGCTTCTAAGCTTAAATCAATGGATTCATTTGCTTGTCTGTATTGGTTTAGCTGATCTTCTGCGGCTGTCAGCACCCGTTTTATTTTAGGTAGATGTCCATTCAAAAAAGCCAAACTTTTTTCAGCTTCGGCAGAGTTACGTTGCACGTTTTGCAATAGATAATTTTGGCTGATGCTATTTAAAATAGACTCTATCTTCTGTTTATGCTCACCGGTGTAGCTCAGTTGTAATATGCCTGTTTGTTTGCCTTTTTCAGATATGGAAAGGTTTTGCTTGACGGCTTGAATGGCATCTAGACGGTTTATTTTAGTTAGAAAGAATTGATCATTTTTATTACCAATGATTTGCCGAACAAAAATTTCATAGCCCTTGGCTTGTGCTGGTTGACCAGTTGTACCATTGAGTATGATATTTTTATTGTCATCTAACAGTTGGTATTGCGTTGGTTTGTTACCAGTCAGCTTTATGATGAAATAACTTGGCGCATTGGCTCTTAGTTCTTCATTAGGCAGTTTAAAGCGACTCACATCAATGCTTTTTTCGATTCCAAATAATCTTGAAATTCCTTTACCAACATATGGCCAGTAAATAGGTGAAGTTCGAATCCTCAAGTTTAATTCATCAACCGTTTTACCTAAAATCATTCTTGAGTTGATGATTTCGATTTCTGTTGATGCTGATGAATCTGAGGTAAATAATTCACCTACATTTTCGCTAAGTAGGGATGATACCCCACCTTTTTTTTCTTCAACTTGAATGAGCGCATCAGCTTTGTAAATGGGCGTAGCGAGTAAAGCAAAAATAATACCTGCGACTGCAAATAAAAAAGTGATAAGTACAATGCGCCACTTATCATCCAAGAGCAGACCAAACAGTTTTCCAAGATCTATTTCATCGACCGAATCGGTTAATGAAGACGGCTTATTTGCATTCATGGTATTTCCCTTTACTACAATTTTTCAGACCAAGCTTGTGCTGACTTTTCTATTAATTGGTAAGCATGTTCAAAGGCTTCGATACTTTTTTGGTATGGATCGGGAATGTCTTTTTGCCCTAACCATTGCCCAAATAACATTGTTTTACCACGAACTTCTGGGGCAATTTCAGTAACTGATTGAATGTTCTTTTTTTCCATTACCAAAATTAAGTCAAATTCATTGCACATTTGGCGAGTTAGCTGCTTGGCTTTATGACCGTCTAAAGTCACGTAATGCTTTGCTGCGACTGAACTGGCGCAATCATTAGCAACTTTACCTGTTAAGCGGCTTTTATCTACGGCAATACCTGCTGAATCTATCTTTAGCTCTGGTAGCTTGGAGCGAAGAATCGCTTCTCCTGTTGGAGAACGACATATATTACCAACGCAAACAACTAAGATGGTTTTAAACATATTTGGAAGTTCTCTTTTTAAAAGCCACGAAGGGTGTTAACTGTGTCTGATAAGCTTTTTACGCCAATAATCGTCGGAAGAAGTTGCGAAATAACCTTATTCCATTGCGATATTGGTGCTCTTGTTACAAATACGATGTCGTAAGGCTGTAACTGAAATTCAGTGCCAAGGATCATTGAAACAGGCTGATTTAAATTAAACTGATAGACATCAGCTTTTCCGTGCCTATCCCCAGAGCGAAGAACGAAAACACCTGTTGCATCAGCATTGACCTGATCTAAACCACCTGCTGTAGATAATGCTTCAGTAACATTCATTCCAGCACGATCAATTTTCAAGGTTTGCTGTTTATCAACATCTCCCATAATAAATACTTTTTGAGCATCATTACGTGGAATATGCACAATATCACCGTTTTGCAGTAACCGATTCTGTGTTAAATCGCCTTTTTGCATCAGAGCATACAAGGAAACCGTTTCATCCTTACCATCATGGGTAATAACAACATTGCGCCAATCTGCTGCAGCAGATAAGCCTCCTGCTTGGTTTATTGCATCTAGCAGAGTTAAAGGCACATTGGTAATAGGCTGTTTTCCTGGGGTTTTAACTTCGCCTGTAATATATGCTTTTTGGGAGCGAAATGCGGCGACGTTAACATCAATCTGTGGGCTTTCAACGTATTGAGCAAGTTTTTTAGTAACTTCAGCTCGTATCTGAGTCACGGTTTTACCTGCTACTGATACAAAACCAATGTATGGATAAAAAATGCGTCCATCAGAATGTACCCATTGACCTGACTCTGAGGCACTTCGGTAGGAGCCTGCAGGGATGGTTAATTCAGGGTGTCCCCAAATAGTAATGTTTAGAACGTCTGCGACACCTATGTGATATTCATAATCATCAAGCTGTTTTTCTAAAAAACGGTTTGGTTTACTTTCAACCTGATTGTGTTTTAGTGATTGAATAAGAGTTGCATCAACTGGATAGACATTAACACTGTTTGCGTTTTGTTTTTGAGATGAGAGTGGTGAATCATCACTCTGTGTTATTTTGAGACTTTGCCCTGGAATGGTACATCCTGAAAGCAGCATAATGCCGAAAACCATCAGCCATAATTTCTTATTATTCATTTTGTTACCGCTTGAAATATACGTCTTAATTCAGTGCTTAATATAGAGATATTATCTAAAGGCACTTGCAGAGTAGAGTTATAATTCTAATTATTGGTACGTGTCAGGTTTTGAGGGTAGCATAAGCTTTACATCTCTCTGGTCGGATATTTGATTAAAATTATAAATTTTTTGTTATTTTTTATTGTATTTTCATCTAATAAAAAAGCTTGAAATTTACAGCCCATTAAATTAGGCACACAATTGGTTGCATAAAATTCAGCACTTTTGAGATGTTTGTGTGTTTTATAGTGGTTTAATATTTCAATGGTGAAGATAAATTTAATCAGTCAGATATCGTTCAGTTAGTCTAATAATTTATGGCTACAAATGGGGTGCTATAAATTGTCATTGAGGATGATTGATGAGAAATGGACTTTATGACTGTTTTTAGAGAAAAACAGCATGCGCATAAGACTTCTATGCACATGCTTCAGTTTAATTAAGCAATACCTATTGAGTAGCCTGAATAGCTGTTAAAGCAATGGTGTAGACGATATCGTCAACCAATGCGCCACGAGATAAATCGTTCACAGGCTTACGCATACCTTGAAGCATAGGACCAATGCTGATCAAATCAGCACTTCTTTGAACGGCTTTATAAGTCGTATTACCCGTATTCAAATCAGGGAAAACGAATACCGTTGCTTGACCTGCAACAGGGCTATTTGGTGCTTTAGATTGTGCCACGTTAGGCATTACTGCTGCATCGTACTGTAATGGTCCGTCAATGGTTAAATCAGGACGTTTCGCTTTTGCGATTTCAGTGGCTTCACGTACTTTTTCCACATCTGAACCAGTGCCAGAGGTACCCGTAGAGTAGCTGATCATCGCCACTTTAGGATCAATGCCAAAGGCTTTAGCCGAATCTGCTGATTGAATTGCGATATCGGCAAGTTGCTCTGCATTTGGATCTGGATTAATAGCACAGTCACCATATACCAGCACTTGATCAGGCATCAACATAAAGAAGATAGATGATACAAGGCTTGAACCCGGAGCCGTTTTAATTAATTGAAGTGGTGGGCGAATGGTATTAGCGGTAGTATTAACTGCACCAGAAACGATACCGTCAACTTCACCTTGCTCCAACATCATAGTACCCAGCACCATGTTGTCTTCCAGTTGCTCACGAGCAACCACTTCGGTAAGACCTTTGTGACGACGAAGTTCTACCATAGGAGCAACGTATTTTTCTCGCACATCTTCAGGATTGATGATGGTGATATTGTCACCTAGAGCCACTTGCTGCTGCTCTGCGATTCGTCGAATTTCATCTGGGTTACCAAGTAGCACACAACGAGCAATATTTCGATCAGCACAAATGGCTGCCGCTTGAATAGTTCTAGGCTCTTCTCCTTCAGGTAACACGACAGCTTTTCCAGCTTTACGAGCTAGCTCTGTAAGCTTATAGCGGAATGCTGGAGGTGATAAACGATTTTCGCGCTGTGAACCTTTGGTGATGCTCTTCACCCATTCTTTATCAATACGTCCAGCAACGAACTGCTGTACAGATTCAATACGAACGGAATCATCAACAGGCACTTCATGGTCGAAGCGTTGGATATTTAGCGAGGTTTGCCAAGTATTGGTATCGGTTAAAAATACGGGTAAACCAGTTTCAAAGGCTTGCTGACATAACTTTAATACTTCTGGCTCTGGTTCATAACTGCCTGTTAGTAGTAATGCACCAATTTTTACGCCATTCATTGCAGCTAAACATGCTGAAACAATCACATCTGATCTATCTCCTGAAGTTACTAATAGTGAATCAGCCTTTAGATGTGTCACCATGTTAGGAATACTGCGAGCACAGAAAGTTACTTTTCTTAATCGACGTGAATTCATATTACCCGCATTTAAGATTTTGGCTTGTAAATGCTTGGCAAGATCTGAAGCTCTTGGCGCCATCAAGTCGATATTATATGGCACAGTTCCAAGTACTTTTACGGGTGTTTTCTTAGGTAAAACGTAGTCTTGTACAACGGTTTCTGAATTGTCAGGATCAAATACTTCAGATAGATCTGGGCGAGTTCGTCCGTCTTCATCTACAGGGGCATTGACTTTGTTGACGATAGCGCCAACCAAACGTTTATTCTTTTTGCCTCCCCAATGCTTATGAGTAATATCAAGGCGATTGATAAATTCACTTGGTGAATCATTGCCTGGAGTACCAACAAAGATAATATCTGCATCTAATGCTTTTGCGATTTTGATATTTATCTCATCAGCAAATTGATGTTGACGAGTCGGTACCAAGCCTTCGATGACCAGAATTTCAGTGTTATGTGCGCATGAATCGGTACGAGCAATAACTTGCTCTAATAAAACATCTAAATTTTCTTCTCGAATAAGCTCTTCAGCGTGAGCCATATTGAATGGTTCAAGTGGGTTTACTGTAGGAGATGTGCTTAAAATTGTGGTGGAGCGTTCAGGACCGTGATCGTTTGGCCTCAGTTGTGCAATAGGTTTAAAAAACTGAACTTTTACCCCGTGCTGCTCAAGGGAGCGCACCATACCAAGGCTAACAGAAGTTAACCCTACATTGGTTCCCATAGGAACCAGCATGATTTTGCGTGTCATAGTTACCTCTAATGACAAAGCACCGCTATAGCGCAGTGCTTATTAATTCGATTATTTCACCAGTTTCATAGAGTCTTGAGCGATTACCCACTCTTCGTTCGTTGGGATCACCATAGCAACTGGGCTCTCATCGGCGGTAATGATACCTTCATTACCAAAGCGTGCAGCTTGATTTCGATCATCATCAACTGTGAAGTTGAAGATTGATAATAAGTTAAGCACCTTTTCGCGGATTAAAGATGAATTTTCACCAATACCGCCTGTAAATACGATGGCATCTAAGCGACCTAACGGTACTGTGTATGAGGCAATGTACTTGGCAAGGCGGTAGCAGAAAATTTCTAACGCAAGTGTTGCGCCTTTATGACCTTCAGCGTAACCATCTTCAATACCACGGCAGTCGTTAGTCAGCTCTGAAATACCCAGTAAACCACTTTGTTTATTCAGTAGGTTATTTACTTCTTCAAGGGTATAGCCTAACTGGTTTACCAAGTGGTAGATGATAGATGGATCTAAATCGCCACAACGAGTACCCATTACCAAACCTTCAAGTGGAGTTAGCCCCATAGAGGTATCGACACTTTTGCCACCTTTCACTGCGGTTACTGATGCACCGTTACCTAGATGTGCGCAGATAACATTGGTATCGTTTAGCTCTTTACCTAGTGCTTTTGAGGCTTCACGGCTCACAAATAAGTGACTGGTTCCGTGCATGCCATAACGACGTACCGCATGTTCACGATAAAGTTTATAAGGGAGTGCGTAAATAAACGATTCTTCAGGCATCGTTTGGTGAAACGCCGTATCAAATACAGCCACTTGAGGAAGGCTAGGGAATGACGCTTGTGCTGCACGAATTCCGATCAAGTGAGCAGGGTTGTGTAGTGGTGCTAGAGATACACATTCTTCGATACCTTTAAGCACTTGATCATCAATGATCACTGAGTGAGTGAATTTCTCACCACCATGAACAATACGGTGACCGATAGCTTGAATTTGCTGTGCTAGCTCTGGTTGCTTTCCAAGAATATCGTTAACGATAAATTCAATAGCTTCACGGTGTGCGGTAAATGCACCTAAATTCGCTTGATGTTTTTCGCCCTGTGATTTCCATTTTATGCGAGAGTCTTCCAGACCAAAACATTCGGCTAAACCTGAAATTTTATCATCACCAGTTTGGGCATCCATAACTGCAAATTTCAGTGATGAACTACCACAATTTAGGACTAATACGAGTTGACTGGACATGGCTAAACCTTATGTATATAGCTAATTAAAATAGTTAATGGCGAACCGCAATCTGCTTAGGGCCTGTTGACCTTTCGTGCTTATTTTTGCAGCGATAAATTGGTTACCTTATGCAAGGCGGAGTTTGTGTAGTGTGGTTGTTCCACATAAACAAACGATAACGTAGCAGAAGTGACCAATTTGCGCTGTCTTCGATGCTTTTGAGCACTTCCTGTTCTGTGTTGTGACCAGTTTACTTAGATGGCTAAGCTTCACTGCTCACGCCTTGAACAGAAAAGTGCTCAAACTGCACAAAATTTAAGCCTGAGAGATCAACAGGCCCTAATCTAATGATTGCACATAATTCCCCAATTGATTAAATCGTTTTAAGACAGCTTACAGAGCAGGGTCTACCTATGCTATTCTCAGTAGAGTTGTCTTTTTGGGAGAGTGTTTTAACCGTGAAATTTTTTACAAAATTACGTGATGGCTATCGTTACATGAAAACTTGGCCAATGGTTAAACAACTCGGTTATTTTTTTCCTGAATATCGTGTTGTTAAAGCAACACAAATTGCTATTTTTTCAATGCCTTTAATTGCTGTTTTGGTCAGTGCTACTCAACTGTATATCGTTGGCTGGGATGCACTTCCGCAAGCGATAATCTATTCTTTGTTCTTTTTAAGCCTTCCAATCCAAGGGTTAATTTGGTTAGGTTGGCGAGCTAAACATCCTTTGCCTTTGTCTCTGTTTAGTTGGGGGCAAAAGCTTTCTGAAAAAATCTCAGCGGCTGGTGTGGAATGCAAACCTTTAACTTCTAAAGCGTGCTACTTTGATATGGCCGTTTTACTAAAGGTTGCGTTCGAACGGCTCGATAATAGCTATTGGGAAGAGCTTTAATGCTCTTCCTTCTACATTAATAAACAGCATTAATTCCCATATTGGTAAAGACTTTTTTTACTTCTTCCATGGTTTCTTTCGATGGTGGGGAGATAGCATCTAGTTGGTAGTTATCTCCTAATGCTTCCCATTTGTGTTTACCTAGCTCATGGTAAGGAAGCAACTCCACCTTTTCTACGTTTTTCATTGGTTTGATAAAATCAGCCAGTTTTTGTGCAGATTGAATATCATCAGTATAGCCGCCTACAACCACATATCTTACCCATGTTGGCTGCTGGCGTTTTGCTAGATACTCAGCAAATTGAAGTGTTCTATGATTGCTTACTTTGGTTAGCAAAATGTGCTTGTCATCATCCATTTGCTTGATATCGAGCATGACTAAATCAGTATTATCCAACATATCATCGATAGCTTTGGTGTATTTACGAACAAAACCATTGGTATCTAAACAAGTATGAATACCTTCTTTTTTGCACGCAGCAAACCATTCGGCGACAAATTCAGGCTGTAATATAGCTTCACCACCACTGGCGGTAACGCCGCCATTACTGGCATCAAGAAAAGAGCGATAGCTAAGGACTTGCTCCATCAGTTCTTCAACTTCAATATCTTTACCACCATCGAGATCCCATGTATCACGATTATGACAATATTGACAACGCATCAAGCAACCTTGAAGAAAGGTGATAAAACGTATGCCTGGTCCATCAACAGTACCGAAAGATTCCACTGAATGAATATGACCTGTAGTTGCCATTAAAAAGTCCTATAAACTGAATGTTTTTTGGAATAGAGCTTATTTCAAAAAACACTAAAAGGCCGACAGATGCTGCCGGCCAGTAATCATATTACAAGTTACTAGTGAAAGTACGAGTAATTACATCTTGTTGTTGCTCTGGTGTTAGCGCATTAAAGCGAACGGCATAACCAGAAACGCGGATGGTTAGCTGAGGATACTTATCAGGGTTAACCACGGCATCTTCAAGCATTTCACGGTTTAGCACGTTGACATTCAAGTGTTGACCACCTTCATGTCCTTCTTTGTGATTAAAGTAACCGTCCATTAGCGCCGCTAGGTTCTTACGGCGACCCGTCTCATCTTTACCTAATGCGTTAGGCACAATAGAGAAGGTATAAGAAATCCCATCTTGAGCGTGTGAAAATGGCAGTTTAGCAACAGACGTTAATGAAGCTACTGCGCCTTTTTCATCACGACCGTGCATTGGGTTAGCACCTGGAGCGAATGGAGCACCAGCTTCACGACCATCAGGAGTATTGCCAGTTTTTTTACCGTATACCACGTTTGAAGTAATGGTTAAGATCGACTGCGTTGGGATTGCGTCGCGGTACATTTTCTTATTACGGATCTTAGACATAAAGCGTTCAACAAGATCACAAGCAATATCATCAACACGTGCATCATTATTACCGAATTTCGGATATTCACCTTCAATTTCAAAATCAACTGCAATGCCGTTTTCATCACGGATTGGCTTAACTTGTGCGTATTTAATGGCGGATAAACTATCGGCTGCGATAGATAGACCTGCAATACCGCAAGCCATAGTACGACGAACATCTCGATCATGCAGAGCCATTAGCGCAGCTTCGTAGCTGTACTTGTCGTGCATAAAGTGAATAGCATTCAATGCAGTCACGTATTGAGTTGCCAACCAGTCCATCAGACCGTCTAAGCTAGTCATCACTTTATCGAAGTCTAATACTTCGTCTGTCATCGGTGCCGCTTTAGGGCCAACCTGTGCTTTTGATTTTTCATCAATACCGCCATTGATGGCGTAAAGCATGGTTTTCGCTAAGTTTGCACGAGCACCGAAGAACTGCATGTGTTTTCCAACAACCATAGGGCTTACACAGCAAGCGATAGCATAGTCATCAGATTCGAAGTCAGGACGCATTAAGTCGTCGTTTTCGTACTGGATTGAACTGGTATCGATAGAGACTTTTGCGCAGTATTCTTTGAACGCTTGAGGCAGTGCTTCTGACCACAATACTGTGATGTTTGGCTCAGGGCTTGCTCCCATGGTGTATAGCGTGTTCAAGAAACGGAAGCTGTTTTTGGTGACCAAAGTACGGCCGTCTAAGCCCATACCTGCGATAGATTCAGTCGCCCAGATTGGATCGCCCGAGAATAATTCATCGTATTCAGGTGTTCGAAGGAAGCGAACCATACGCAGCTTCATGACCATGTGGTCAATCATTTCTTGTGCTTCTTGCTCTGTGATTACGCCATTTTTCAAGTCACGTTCAATGTAGATATCTAAAAAGCTTGCAGTACGACCTAAAGACATCGCTGCACCGTTTTGGCTTTTTACAGCAGCTAGATAACCAAAATAAGTCCATTGGATAGCTTCTTTAGCCGTAATAGCTGGTCTTGAAATATCACAGCCATACTTAGCAGCCATTTCTTTCATTTGACCTAAAGCACGGTGTTGTTCTGCAATCTCTTCACGTAAGTTCATTACGTTTGCAACATCTTCACCAGATTCAAATTGTGCTTGTAATGATTGGAACTGTGCGTACTTGTCTTTCATCAAGTAATCGATGCCGTAAAGTGCGATACGACGGTAGTCACCGATGATGCGACCACGACCATAAGCATCTGGTAAACCAGTAAGAACACCTGACTTACGACAAGCTAGAATTTCAGGAGTATAAACATCAAACACACCTTGGTTGTGTGTTTTACGCAGCTCTGAATATACGTATTTAATGGTTGGATCTAATTCTTTATCGTAAGCTTTACAAGAACCTTCAACCATACGAATACCACCATTTGGCAAAATGGCGCGTTTGAGTGGTTCATCAGTTTGTAAACCAACAATGGTTTCAAGATCTTTGTTGATGTAACCTGCATCGTGAGAGGTGATGGTTGATATTTTATCAGTATCGAAATCTACAGGAGCATGAGTACGGTTTTCTTCACTAATGCCTTCCATCACTTTTGCCCAAAGTGTTGAAGTCGCTTCTGTTGCGTCAGCTAGAAAGCTTTCATCGCCTTCATATGGGGTATAGTTGGCTTGAATAAAGTCACGAACATTGACTTCGGACTTCCAATCACCACTTGAGAAACCTTCCCAGGCTTGTTGAAATAGCTCAGTTTTTTCGGTTGTCATACATCTACCTATAAGCTTTATCGTTAAAAATGACTGATAGGCTAAAGGTTGTATAAGTCTCAATGCCTATCAAAATTATGAATTCTTTTATCCAAAACACATTATTCAATAAAAAACGATTCTAAAATGAGTTGAATAGAGTTTTGGTTAATTGGTCTTACCATTCTGTGTATTTGATGCTACCACAGTTAATTTTGTCGTAAATGGTTATAGATCAAATTACCTATATATTTTGGAAAAGTTTGTTATCTGGGTATCATTTTTTAGAGATTTTTGATTGTTCAATTGGTAAATAATACCAATCCGCACTCAAATGTGATCAACTTAGAGCATTGCAAGTGGTGCAATTAGAGTTAAAACAGTAATTCTTGATAGCTGATGAAAAAAGCAATAAATGAAAAGCTGACTATATTTTCCTTTAGCAGTATGAAAGAAATGTCTCTTTATCAAGGTCTGGGTATATAGTCCTATAATATTTTGGTGTTTGATACAGACGTGACTGTTTCAACAACAAGGAATGCATATGTTCATCGTTAATTATTATCACAAATTTTTAAATTCTATAAAATGTATTGAAGGCTTAGCCCCCTTAATGTTGCGCATTTACTTAGCCCCAGTATTAATACAGGCAGGTTATAATAAATATGCTCACTTTAGTGATACTGTTGCTTGGTTTGGGAACCCTGATTGGGGACTTGGATTACCATTACCTGCTGTAATGGCTGGATTGGCTGTAGCGGCAGAATTGATAGGTGGTGTGCTACTGTTGATTGGTTTACTCACAAGAGTGATAGCTGTACCTTTAATGGTCACTATGCTCGTAGCTGCTTTCAGTGTGCATTGGGAAAATGGTTGGTTAGCCATTGCTGATCCAAGTTCATGGTTAGCGCATGATCAAGTTCTCGCTGCGGCTGAAAAACTTCAACGAGCCAAAGAAATCTTACAACAGCATGGTAACTATGAGTGGTTAACTTCTTCGGGGAACTTTGTGATCCTAAACAATGGTATTGAGTTTGCTATGACTTATTTCATTATGTTGTTTGCTCTTTTAGTCATGGGGGGTGGTCGCTATACCAGTGTTGATTATTTTATTGGCAAAAAATTCTGTCCAAAGGTTAATTAAGATTTAGTTAAATTAATCATTGAATCGGTTTAAATTAGATACCTGCTTTCAACTAATGTTGGGCAGGTATTTTTGTATTTGTGACAGTGAAAATAGAGTATATTAACGTTCAACTAACATTCAGTTGTTTATAGGTATTATTTTGAATGCAAAAGAACTTTTATTGACTCGGCAGTCAACGCCACGACTTGTTGCTCCAGCACCAAATGAAGTGCAGTTACAGTTTATTTTAGATGCCGCAGTTAGAGTGCCTGATCACGCAGGTCTTTCACCTTATGAATTCATTATCGCTAAAGAAGATGGGTTAGAGCGTTTAGCTGAAATTTACAAGAAAGCCGCGATTGCTAAAGGTGCTGATGAAGCAGTGATTGAAAAGGCGGCTAAATTGCCATTTCGAGCGCCAATGGTTATCACGGTTGTAGCGAATTATTCAGAACACCCTAAAGTGCCAGAAGTTGAGCAAACTATAACGGCAGGCTGCAGTGTGATGGCGATGCAACAAGCCGCATTTTCTCAAGGTTTGGGTGGAATTTGGCGAACGGGAAGTTACGCCTTTGACGATACGGTTAAAGCTGAATTAGGGATAGATAAGAGTTCACAAATAGTAGGTTTTTTATATCTCGGTACTCCAGCCGTTCAAGCTCCAATTAAACCCAATAAATCGGGTGCTGACTTTGCGAGATATATATAACCGAACCATACTTGAATGACGGTTGAGATATAAAGGCAGTATTTATGGCGTTTCTGACGACTGAAAGACTTTCCATTCGACGGGTTGAAGAATCCGATTTAGAGTTTATTTTTCGTATCGTTAATACGCCAGGCTATATTCGATTCATTGGTGACAATAAGGTTCGAACACTGGAGCATGCCAAAGCCTATATTATGAATGGGCCAAAGACCAGTTATCAGCAATATGGATTTGGTCTATTTCATGTCAGCCTTATCTCTACTGGCGAAGCAATTGGGCTATGTGGCTTAACTAAACGAGAGTTTTTGCCTTTTGTTGAAATTGGCTATGCCTATTTACCTTGTTATTGGGGTAATGGCTACGCGAGAGAGGCTGCCCAAGCTATCTATCGCTATGGTTACGATAAACTTAAAGTTCATCGAATAATGGCTGTCGTTAGGCCAGATAACCCTGGCTCTAAAGCTGTATTAAGTGGACTCGGGCTTAGGTATATACGTGACATCATGTTACCCGGTGAAGAAGAGTATATGGATTTAATGGGGTAGAAGGCTTCATTTAAAGCCACTGCCTTTCTTCTGGGATTCTTTTTTTATCTTCAATACTTAGTTTATCGATTTCTTGTAAAACAAAATCAATGAACTTACCCGCAGAAAGACTTAGAAATGAGCGTGACGGATAAACGATATTGTACTGGCTTGTAAAAGAGCTAACCTCAGATAAAAGTCGAATGAGTTTTCCATTGCTAACATCTTGTTTAGCGTATTCCTCTGGTAAGCAAACAATCCCTTTTCCAGCTAAGGCGGCTTGCCTCGCAAAAGAAATATTATTGGTATGGATGTTGCCTTTAATTTTTACTCCAGCAATATTATCTATTTCAGGCAGTTCATTGATGGCACTTGAATCTAAAAAGCGATAAACAATGAAGTTATGCTCTGGCATTTCGGTAATGTCATTAGGGGCACCATGTGCATCAATATAAGCTTGGCTGGCGTAAAAGTGTATTTTTGATTCAAACAATGGCCTTGCTATAAGGTTGGCATTTTCCGTTTGCTTATCAATACGAAACGCCACATCTAAATTGTATTTGATCATATCTAGCGGTTCAGGAGAGGTAAATATCTCGACATCGAGTTGAGGGTGTAACTCCATGAACGCCAAAACGATATTAAACAAGGTTGGCATCTTTGGGATAGGAAATACCTGAATTCGTAAATTACCTGTTAAAGGGGCATGTTCGTGGCTAAGGTCACAAATTACTTGCTCTAATTCCTTTAAAGTTGTGAGCGATGCTTGATAAAAATTACCCCCAGCCGTTGTTAAAGCCAGTTCGCGACCAGAGCGATGAAAAAGCTTGATCTTTAACTCTTCTTCTAAGGCTTTTAGACGTCGGCTTACGGTCGATTTGGGAATTGAAAGTAAATTAGCGGTTTCGTTTATACCGCCAGACTCAACTATTCGATGAAATAGCGCGATATCTTCAGTTTTCATAATTTTTATTTTTGTTTCAATTATTGCAACAGATGTTCCCATTAAACTCCATTTTGTGCAACAGCACTCTTGAGTATACTTTAGGGCTATTACTTTAAATTCTGGAAAACTAACTATGAAATCAGCGCTCAATGCGGTACTTATTCTTACTGCTACAGCGTGGCTTACTGCTTGTGGAAATGAAGAGCAACCAGTCACAGAACAGCATGTTGTCCAACCGGTCAAGCTCTATACCATTCCTAGTTCGGAGCAATTAACTCAAAGGAGTTTTCCAGCTAAAGTAACGGCAAACTTAGAAGCTGATTTATCTTTTCGTATCGCAGGGGTACTTGAACAAAGACCACCGTTTCAAGGGGTAAAGGTCAAAAAAGGGCAATTGTTAGCAAAGCTTGAGCAGAAGGATGCTAAGAACAACTTAAAAAATCGCGAAGCAGATTATGAACTGGCGTCTTTAGATTATAAGCGTAAACAAAAACTGTTGACTAAGAAGCTCATATCGAAATCCGAATTTGATGTTGCTCAAGCAAAATTGAAATCAGTCAAAGCGGCACTGGCTTCAGCAAAAGATCAGCTGAGTTACACCAATTTATATGCGCCTTTCGATGGCATAGTTGCTAAGGTCAATATTCATAACTACCAAGTTGTTGGTGCGAACCAAGCCATTTTGACTTTGCAAAAAAATGATACAGTGGATTTAGCAGTTCAAATTCCTGAGCTGATTGTTGCAAACTACATCAGCAATGAGCGTTATAAATCAATAAAAGCAACAACGCATTTTTCTGGCGAGTCTTTTCCTGTTTCTTTAAAAGAATTTGCCACTCAAGTCACTTCAGGAACACAAAGTTATGAAGTGGTTTACAGCATGGCTCAACCTAAAAATGTAACGCTTTTACCGGGGATGACAGCAGAAATTACTTTTGAACTGCCATCAGATCAAGCTAATAAAATACACCCTATCATTCCACTTACTTCTGTCTTTAAAAGTGATGAGTCAGGGCACAGTGCTGTTTGGGTGTTTGCAGATGAAAAAGTAAATCTCAGAAAAGTGGTGCTCGGGAATATTAAGAAAAATGGAATTGAAGTCATTAGCGGCGTTTCTGCAAACGAACAAATTGTGACAGCTGGCGTCAATGAGTTAATCGATGGACAAAATGTTAAACCGTTAAAGTGGGAAAGAGGGGTTTAACAGATGAATATTGCGGAATATTCGATAAACAATAAAGTCATCTCATGGATGTTTGCACTGATTTTGCTTGTTGGTGGCGTGATTTCATTTACAGGGCTTGGGCAGTTAGAGTTTCCAGAGTTCACCATTAAACAAGCACTCGTTAATACCGCTTACCCTGGTGCATCGCCAGAGCAAGTGGAAGAAGAAGTCACGCTTCCGATTGAAGATGCGCTTCAACAAATGGACGCGGTGAAAAAAGTAAAATCCATCAATAGTGCTGGTTTGTCGCAAATCGAAATTGAAGTTTATGACTCTTATGACAAAGATAAGCTCCCTCAAGTATGGGATGAAGTAAGACGAAAGGTTCATGATTTGAAAGGTCAGCTTCCTAAAGGAGCCTATGAGCCTCAAGTGATTGACTACTTTGGTGATGTTTTTGGTTTGCTTTATAACCTTACCGGTGATGGTTATAACTCAAGAGAAATGAAGAACTATGCCGATTTTCTTCGTCGTGAACTAGTACTGGTAGAAGGAGTAAAGAAAGTATCGGTTGCTGGCAATACTCCACAACAAATTGTCGTGGAGATATCTCAGCAGAAAATGAAAAGTTTAGGTCTTAACCCAAACTTACTTTATAGCGCCATCGCTAAGCAAAATGTGGTTTCTAATGCCGGTAGTGTTCTTATGGGGACACAACGTATTCGCATCCATCCTACTGGTGAATTTAAAGATATTACTGATCTTGAAAATCTATTAGTTAGCCCTCCTAACAGTAAAAAGCTGGTTTATTTAAAAGACATCGCCAAAGTTTATAAAGATTATTCGGAAACACCACGTGTGCTTTATCACAACGAAGGTGAAAATGCGTTATCTGTGGGGATCGCATTTGCTTCTGGCGTCAACGTCGTTGATGTGGGAAAAGCCGTTAAAGCTCGAATTGTTGAGCTTAAAGATCGCCAACCAGTGGGGATGAAGTTACATAAAATCTATGACCAGTCGACAGTCGTTGAAAAGACAGTAACAGGGTTTGTTATTAACCTTGCGGAATCAGTCGCTATTGTCATAGCCGTTTTACTGATATTCATGGGAGTGAGATCGGGAATCCTGATGGGGCTTATTTTGCTACTGACTATCTTAGGCACTTTCATTGTCATGAAAGTCATGGATATTCAGTTGCAGATCATTTCGTTAGGAGCGCTTATTATTGCTTTAGGTATGCTGGTGGATAACGCCATTGTTATTACCGAAGGAATAATCATTGGCTTAAAACGTGGACAAACCCGTTTAGAAGCTGCAAAAGGAATTGTTACCCAAACCCAATGGCCTTTGTTAGGCGCTACGGTTATCGCAATTATCGCTTTTGCACCAATTGGCTTAGCAGAAAATGCGGCTGGCGAATTTTGTCGCTCATTGTTTTATGTATTATGTATCTCCCTGTTCATCAGTTGGATCACGGCCATGACCTTGGTGCCTTTCTTTTGTAATGTTGCATTTAAAGACGGAGTTAAGGTTGAGGGAGAAGAGCAAGATCCATATAAAGGAATAGTATTTACGATATACCGATTTGTATTAGGCAAAGCCATTCACCATCGTACCTTGACGATTGTACTAGTCGTTTCAGCTTTATTGGGTGCCGTATCTGGTTTCGGGTACATCAAAAATGTTTTTTTTCCTGCTTCAAATACGCCTATTTTCTTTGTTGATGTTTGGTTGCCAGAAGGAACAGATGTTAAAGCGAATGAAGCTTTTATCTCTAAATTAGAAAAAGACTTATTGGCAAAAGAAGCCAAGCACGATGACGGCTTAGTTAACTTAACTTCTGTAATCGGCCAAGGGGCGCAACGATTTGTATTGCCTTATGTTCCCGAAAAAGGCTATGCCGCTTATTCGCAGCTCATTGTTGAAATGAAAGGTTTACCTCAGTTGTATGCCTTTATGCCTAAACTAGAGCATTATCTAAGAGTTCATTATCCAGAAGCCCAATTTAGACTGAAGAACCTTGAGAATGGCCCATCGCCTGCAGCAAAAATTGAAGCTAAATTTTATGGTGATAATCCAGAGGTGCTTCGCTCTTTAGCCGCGAAAGCCGAAGTTATTCTACGAAACGAGCCTACGGCGGATAATGTGAGGCACAATTGGCGTAATCAAGTCAGAATTGTTCGTCCACAAATAGCTAATGCTCAGTCACATGAGTTGGGGATCACCAAAGAAGATATTGATAATGCGCTTCTTACACATTTTAGCGGTCGAGTCATTGGTAGCTTTAGAGACACAAGTCATATTTACCCTGTTATTGCTCGTGGTTCAGACGAAGACAGAAAAGATATCGATAGCGTATCTAAAGTACAAATTTGGAGCCAAAAGACCAATAGCTATGTGCCGTTAACTCAAGTAGTCACAGAGTTTAAATCGGTATGGGAAAATCCGCTTATCATTCGTCAAGCTCGAAAACGTATGATATCGGTTATGGCTGATCCTAAAGTGGGCTCAGGTGAAACTGCAGACTCGGTATTCCGCAAAATTAGAACACAAGTAGAAGCGATTCCATTACCACATGGCTATAAGCTAGAGTGGGGCGGAGAGTATGAAACGGCGGGTGATGCGCAAGCCGCCGTGTTTAGCTCAATACCAATGGGCTATTTAGTGATGTTTTTGATCACGGTACTACTCTTTAATTCAGTCAGACAACCGTTGGTGATTTGGTTAACGGTTCCATTGTCATTAATTGGTATTGTTGCCGGTCTATTATTGTTTGATGCACCGTTTAGCTTCATGGCCTTACTTGGCTTATTAAGCTTAACGGGGATGGTGATCAAGAATGGTATCGTACTCGTAGATCAAATTAATATTGAGTTAGAAAGTGGCAAAAATGCTTATTACGCTGTGATGGACTCAGCAGTAAGCAGAGTAAGGCCAGTGTTAATGGCTGCTCTAACTACGATGTTGGGTATGCTGCCACTATTAAATGATGCATTTTTTGGTTCAATGGCAGTGACCATTATATTTGGATTAGGATTTGCGTCGGTACTAACATTGATAATATTACCTGTCTTATATACGATATTTTTTAGGATAAAAATCCCTGAATATTAAGGAGAAATGATAATGGACTGTTCGATTACTCAAGTTACACACTCTCAATTAGAGCAAATTGCGAAGTTATTTGATGAGTATCGACAGTTCTATCATCAAGAATCCGATGTGAACTCTGCACAAGAGTTTATCGAGAAAAGGATCACCGACAACAGTTCGGTGATCTTTCTTGCTTCTGACAGTAGCGGAATAGGACTTGGTTTTGTTCAGCTATATCCGAGTTTTTCTTCTGTAAATATGAAACCCATCTATATTTTAAATGACTTATACGTTAGCCAGCATGCGCGTTGTGTTGGTGTTGGGGGGAAATTAATTGAACGTTGTATTGCCTTTGCTCAAGACCAAGGTGTGAATAGATTAGTTTTAGCGACCCATCAAGAAAACATGCTAGCGCAGAAATTGTATCGCAATTATGGTTTCGTTCAGGAGCAAGAGTTTCTATCCTTCCACCTTGTGGTATGATGAGATTTTTATAATAGCGTTGCTGATTTATGCATATTTTCAGAACTGTTATCTTAATCAGCTTATTGTGCCCTACAATAAGCTTCGCAAAATCTCCAGAATCTCAGCTTGTAAACGAATTAGTTCAATGTGCCGCTTATTATCAAATTAGTAGTGGCATATTGAGTGATATGAAAGCTCCTAGGATGAAAGGTGTCGCTGAAAAATTGCAGGCCCAGTATAAAATCGCATTTGGGCTCGCAAATAAATACGATAGTCATGCTATTGATAAGTTCGATGTTGCAAAATCAACATTACTGAGTGTATTGCCAGATAAACAAAACTTAAGTGAGTTAATGGCTGCCTATAAAGATAAATGCCCGCAAATTATTTCTGATCCTAAAAAGCGATTAAACTACTGGCAAATGGCTGATATGTGAGCCTGATTTCATCATAGCTTCAATATCCTCTATTGTCCTTGGAATTGCAGATGATAGATTTTCACAACCTGATTCAGTGACTAAAATATCATCTTCAATTCTCACCGCTATACCACGATATTGTTCGGGAACGTCTATAGCGTCCGAAGGAATATAAATACCCGGTTCAATAGTGAACACCATATTAGTTTGAAGTTGTATCCAATTGCCTTTATTGTCGTGGTAAGGGCCAACATCGTGAACATCCATCCCTAGCCAATGACCTGTTTTGTGAACCGTGAAACGTTTGTATGATTCTGCGTTCATTACCTCATTGAACTCACCTTTTAATATGCCTAATTCAATGAGACCTTTTGCCAGTACCGTCATACAAGTTTCGTAAAGTTCATTCCAAGCTAAACCTGGAGTAACTTTTTCTATAGCAGAATTAAGCGCCAATAAAACTAAATTATAAATTTGGCTTTGCGCCCGAGAAAAGGTGCCTGATACAGGATAACTACGAGTAATGTCAGAAGCATACATCTGGTATTCCGCTCCAGCATCAATAAGTAGCATACGATTTTCATCAAGCATCGAGTTATTTTCTTCATAATGAAGACACATGGCATTATCACCACTGGCAACGATACTTGGGTAAGCGACTTCAGTACAACCATGGTCAGCAATAGCTCGCATAAACGTAGCTGCGAGCTGAGATTCATTTTCTACAAAAGGACAATATTGCATTACGGTATGATGACCATCGACTGAAGCTGAAATGGCTTTTTTGATGCAGTCAATTTCATGAGGGCTTTTAATTAATCGATGATGATGAAGATGTTTAGCTAAAGGCTGCACACTTCTGTACTGCTTAATAACATCAAACTTGGCACTATGACGCTGTTGGTTTACCCACTTCATCACTTGATGAGAAACAATGAATGACTCATCAGAGACAAAAACATGCTCAACTTTATCTAGGGCTTTTAGCAGTTGCTCCTCAAATTGATCAATATTAAAAGCTCTGTCTGCACAAAACTCTGTTAGTGCACCATCAATACCTGCTCGAGAACCAAAGCTGGTTTCAAGCTCGGAATTTTTTGGCTGACAAAAAAGGGAATAAACGCTGTCATTGCCAACTTTTTTAATAAGTGCAAAAGCATTGGCTTCGTTAAAGCCTGTTAGATAGAAGAAGTCATTGTCCTGTCTGAAATGGTACTTAATGTTTTTACTTCTGACCTTTTGCTGATAACCGACCAGTATCACCAAAGAATTCACTGGTAGCTCTTTCAGTAATCGTTCACGACGATATTTATAAATCGTATCCATTATATAAGTCCTTTTCCCAATTTGAACCACTATAGTTGGATACAATATGCATATCAACGGTAAAGAACACAGTGCATTTACAATCACACAATGGGATAATATTTGTAATTAAGATAATTAGTGTTGTTGGAGTAGAGCTTGAATAAAGCAGTTTTTCTAGATCGTGACGGGGTGATCAATGTCGATCATGGATATGTACATAAAGTCGATGACTTTGAATACATAGAAGGCGTATTTGATGCTTGCAAAGAGTTAAAGCAAATGGGCTACAAATTAGTTGTAGTTACTAATCAATCTGGAATCGCTCGAGGAATGTATTCTGAAGATGACTTTCATGCATTAACTGAATGGATGGACTGGAACTTTGTAGATAAAGGCGTAGAGCTAGACGGTATCTATTATTGTCCTCATCACCCAGAAAAGGGATTAGAGGAATATAAAACAGATTGTGATTGTCGTAAGCCTAAACCTGGAATGCTAATCTCTGCTGCACGATTTTTAAAAATTGATTTAGAAAACTCAGTCATGATTGGTGATAAGCATGATGACATGCTTGCAGCCAAAAATGCTGGGGTTAATACCAGACTATTAGTTAAAACAGGAAAAGCTTTAGCTGATACTAGTGAAGCATCGGCTCTTATCGAGAGTATTGCAGAACTACCACAGTGGTTAAAAGATAATATTTGAGCAAAAATTAGCTGAAAATGCGGGTTTTGAGCGTTTTGTGAACGCTTAAATCGAAAAGTGTAGTTTTCTTAGAAAAAGCACTTGCCAACAAATCTGAACTCTCTATAATGCGCAACCACTGACACGATGAGTCAGCAATCAAGTCGATAACAACTTGGTTTTGTTCTTTAAAAATAAGTATCAAGCAAATCTGTGTGGACACTCGCAGAGATAGAAATATCCAGTTAACATCTTCGGATGCTAACAAAAATTCTATCAATGATTGAAGTCCGCACGGAACGAAATCAACTTACTTAGGTAAGATGG
>NZ_JBWQOG010000016.1:0-64671 GCF_056591735.1 Parashewanella sp. 2210YD4-3
TATAAATCTTTACTGGCACTAAAAGTAAAGATGCTTTATTTCGCTGATATGGCTCAGTCGGTAGAGCGCATCCTTGGTAAGGATGAGGTCCCCAGTTCGATTCTGGGTATCAGCACCATTATAAAATTGAAAAGAATTTGTCTGGTGACAATAGAACTGTGGTACCACCTGATCCCATCCCGAACTCAGAAGTGAAACGCAGTCTCGCCGATGGTAGTGTGGGGTTTCCCCATGTGAGAGTAGGTCATTGCCAGACGCCAAATACGAAAGTGCCCCGCGCAGAAATGCTCGGGGTTTTTTTGTCTTTGCTTTTTGAAAATAATTAAATCGAACATGGGAATAGAGAGATTGCATGCGTAGTTTGCATGCATCATCACTCGTGTTGAGTAGGGCAAAGACGATGTTTATAAAGGTTAGGTTCGTTGCTGGTATATGAATCAAACGGGCAGGCTAACGTATACCCCCTCAAATCTTGCACATAATGTGTCTTTGCAAAAAATTTCAACCTTGAGCGTTACCCGCTGCTTCTTTGCGACGTTCAGCTCTGTTAGGTCTTTATTTACCCATTTGACTTTAGCTTGTGGTTGGGAGTCGATAGGGGCTAGGTACCTTATGTCGCCTTTCGCTAAGACGATATCTCCTTTGACGTGTTGAAGTTTATGGTTAAGCCAGAATACGCCCCAGCCAGTTAAAGTTGCTAAGGTTGATATCGAACCCGCAAACATAGTCTGGTGACAGTTTATATTTGGCTCTACAGGAGCGGTGACGACAAACTCTTTATCTTTATAACTGACAGGGGTAATGCTCATGGCTTTAGAAATTGGAATGGTGCTATGCCAAGTCGTTTCTAGTTCAGCAATTAATGATTCTATATGAGGTGTGGTCATTTTTTTGTTTCCAAGATAAAGGTAACTGGCCCATCATTGGTGAGGCTAACTTGCATATCGGCGCCGAAACTCCCTGTTTCAGTTATCACTCCTTGCTGCTGACAGTATTCAATAAAATGTTGATATAGGGCATTAGCTTGTTCTGGCGTCCCTGCTGATGAAAAACTTGGCCTACGCCCTCGACTGGTATCTGCTGCAAGGGTGAATTGAGAAATAACCAGTAACTCTCCCTGAACTTGCTCAAGATTAAGATTCATTTTTCCAGCATCATCTGAAAAAACGCGATAGTTAATGATCCTTTGAGCAAGTGTTTCGGCATCTTTAGGCGTATCTTGTTGCTCAACACCTAATAATATCAGTAACCCTTTTTGTATCTGACCTATTGTGGTTTGGTCTACTTCAACCTTAGCTTGACTGACTCTTTGAATGATAGCTTTCATCTTGTTGTTCTTGTATTTGATTAAAAAATTCTGGTAATGCAGCCGTAATTAATGCGCCTAATAACACGATCATCCATGAAATATACACCCAAACAAATAAGATCGGGATGGTGGCTAGTGTTCCGTAGATAGCTTCATAACTTGGAAAGTGAGTGAGATAAAAAGCGAATACTTTTTTGCCTGCTTCGAACAAAAAGGATGCGCATGCGGCACCAATAAGTCCATGCTTCCAGTTTACGTGTGTGTTTGGAACAGTCAGATAAAGCATAAAAAAAGCGGCAAAAGAAAATAACATAGGAAGCTTAGAGATAAAGAATGGTGCCACTTGGGGATCATTAAAAAACTTTAATGAGATCAAGTAAGAGCTTGCGGCTAAACTGGCTCCAACAAATATTGGGCCAAGGGTTAATACCATCCAATACATAGAAAACGAAATGGCCCAGCGACGTTTTTTCTTGATTCGCCAAATTTTGTTTAATGTGCGATCTACCGTTGAGATCAGCATTAAGGCCACAACGACTAATACCATGATACCAATAGTGGTGCCCTTAGAAGCGTTATTAACAAACTTGTTGATGTTGGACTGAATGATGTCATTGGCGGAGGGTAAAAAGTTTTGATAAATGAATTGTTCTATCAATTCTCGTATTCCCTGAAATACGGGAAAAATGGACAGCATCGACATCATTACGGCCACGATGGGGACCAATGACAGTAAGGTAACGTAGGTTAGATGGCCTGCAACAATGTTGATTTGGTCTTGTTTAAAGCGGTTAAACAAGTGAACTAAAAAGCAAGCAAAGGTCCTTACAAAAGATAATTGCTGGGGTAATGTGGCTAATGATTTAAACCCATTCATGGTTGAGTTCTCCGAGTCCATGAGAATTTTCGTAAACTATCGCATTGAAATGGCATTAGTGCAATACAGTCTATACTGATGATCAGTCCACATCATTAGGAGTCTTAAATGAAGCAGCGTGATCCTGACTGGGAAGTCGATATCAAACAGCTGGAAGAAGCGTGCCATCAAGCGTTAGTCGAGCATAAGACTTTGGCTGAAGCAAAAGGGATCAGCCCTCAAGAGCTCGAAGACCTATATGCGAAAGGCTTAGAAAAGTATCATGCTGAAAAACCAGAAGAGGCATTAGCCGACTTTAGTTATCTTGTGATGCACCAACCTTATGATCGCCGATTCCATATGGCACTAGGTTCAACTTTTCATTGGTTAGGTGAATTTAAGCACGCGATGAATTTTTATGGGTATGCATTATTAATGGATGCTTGTGATCCTGGTGCGACCTTTCGTATTGCTCAATGTTTTTTGAGCTTAGGGGATGAAGCCTCGGCGATAGATGCGTTGCAAACGGCTATATCTCAAAGTTTTACCAAACCTGAACATTACGAGATTGGTCAGCATGCTCGTAAGTTGCTAGAAGAAATTAATAAGTAACATTTTCTTTTAATCCTCAGGGAAGAGCTGTATTACACATAAAGAGGTAGTATGGCTGTCGTTGGTGATATAAGTCTTGCTCCAGCATTGGTAAGTACTTATAGCGATACAAACTCTGCTTCAGCTGATGAATGTTCAGAGCAAGATAAAAAAGTTCCTACCGTTATAGTTACTCCTCCATCAGATACTCCTCCAATGCGCTCTGCTATCAACTCTTCGTCTGCATTAACAACATTTCATCCAAATCAGATAGACATAACGGCTTCAAGGACAAGTTCACGTAAAGCACTACTTACTACGGTAAGTGA
Organism: Parashewanella sp. 2210YD4-3; assembly: GCF_056591735.1. Classification (NCBI taxonomy): domain Bacteria; kingdom Pseudomonadati; phylum Pseudomonadota; class Gammaproteobacteria; order Alteromonadales; family Shewanellaceae; genus Parashewanella; species Parashewanella sp. 2210YD4-3. The sequence continues at coordinate 3,086 of NZ_JBWQOG010000016.1, forward strand.
GCAAGTTAAAGCCTCAAAACTGGAGTTCGAAGAGTCACGAGAAAGAGCACAGCAAGAGCGTATTAATCTAGCAAAGAAGCGGTTTTTTCTTAAATTAGCCGCTCTAGGCGTGAGCATTTTTGCTTTAATTGTCTCTCTTGGTATTACAGCTGCTACAGGAGGGCAAGGGGCACCCGTCACAGTGATTTTTGGGGTATTAACACTGATTACATTGGCCGATCTCATGTGCGCATTAAAAGATCTCTCTGATAAAAAAAAAGGACTAAGAGGATTGCCCATGGCTGATGATTCTATCGCTAATGGCGTTTATGCTCTTTTGGCCAAAGCAGGGGTTAAACCAAAGCACGCTAGAGTCACAGCGAAAATAGGTTCTGTATCCGTTAAAGTATTACTTGGTATTGCTCTGATTGGCTTTTTAGAAGCTTCTCCAGAGTTTTTAAGTACTCCAGCAGGCATCATTCAAGCCGTGGATGAAGTGGTGGAGCAAGGCGTTATTTTTGGCGTCGAGCAGTCTCAAGTTTTACCGGAAACACAAGACTCTGTTTCACATCATAGAATTGAGCAAAAAGTCAGATATCAAGTCTATCTCGCTTTGGTGGAAAAAGAAAAAAAACTAAAAAAAATCACAGATGAACAAATGAGAATTGAACAAGAGTTTGCAGATAAAATCATTAAAGAAAAAGTGAATGTAGAGGAGCAAATTAAACGGACGGATGCTGAATTAACGATAGTAAAAAGACAACTAATGGCTTGGAATCAATTGGTCTCGAAAGCAAATAGCGATCAAGTTGAACTATCGCATAGTCTGGAAGACGTTAATGTTGAAATACAACCGCCTACTGTTACGGATGATGAAATAAAGCAGCATGCACTTATGTTTCAGCCATTCGAAGAAGCTCGCAAGATTAATATAGAGTTTAGCGAGGATGCACAAAGAGTCAGGGAACAAAAAAATCAGGCTCTAAAGGAGTTAAAAGAATCTAAGCTCAAGCATGCAAAATGGAACCTAGTGACTAAAAGCATTACAAGTGGAGTGTTGTTTGTCGGAATAGGCATTGCTGCTTCGATAACGGTTTTTACGTTAGGCTTAGGGGCGCCTTTGTTGCTATTTGCTATGCTCAGTTTTGGGATCAGTGCCTCTGATACTGTTGGTGCTTCTATAGAGTTGCATAACACAAAGAAAGAGCAGCCCTCTCAAGAGTTCGGTTGGGATATGCTTGCTAACCTCTCTTTTCGCTTTTTTACTTGGCGGAACGTAGAGCAAACAAAAGCAAGACGTTGGGCTGAAAGAACATCTGGAATCACTCGGTTATTGTGCAGTTTTGGTGCGTTATTACCCAGAACCTCAGCGTCAGATGTCACTGAAAAAATTGATGACGTAATGGATGTGATACAACAAATAGCTGAGCCTATTCAAGATTTATCGGAGCAAATGTCATCCCGTGAGGAGTGTGCAGAGGTTGTGACGGCGGTTGACCGTAAAATGTCACAAGAAGCACATCAACAGTCGCTGGTTTTTACTTCACATAATGATGCTATGGGGCGTCTTAAAAAAGATGCAATGCATAACCTCAATCCCTGTATACAAGAACGTTTAATCCATTTAGCCTTACTCAGAAGCTGCGAAGAGCAACTATCACAGTGCAAAGCACAGTTCTTGAAGCTCAAAGAGCAAGAAAAAGAAAAATTATTTTCCTACATTGGGGACATTAGTGGCTGTGAATGGTTAGTTTCGCTGCTGACGACATCGGAATTTGAAAAATATAACGAACGAATACCGCTTAAGAGGTTAGGCAGTTTAAGAGGGGAAGAAGTACTACTTCCTCTCATGGCTTAACGTCCATGGTTGGCAACTAAACGAAAAAGTTTGCTTTGAAATAGGATCAGTAAAACTTAATTTATGAGCCAACAATTTTAGCGGTTTTTCAAAAAAGTGGTCATCGATCATTTTGGGTTTGATTTGTAATGTTGGATAAAAGCGATCATTTAAAATAGGCATCCCTAAGCTTTGCATATGAACTCGCAGTTGATGGGTGCGACCGGTAATCGGACTAAGTTCAAATAATCCTATTCCTTGGTGAGTTTCAACCAATGAGATCTCAGAGTGTGAATTTACGTCTCCTTCAGCGACCTTGACTAAAAATGATGGCGTTGAGCGTTCAAGGCAATTTTTGACTGTCCAGTTCATTACTTTTTTTGCTGAAAACTCCTTTTCTATTGTTTTCGTTAGCACAGCAAGGGCTTGATAATGTTTTTCAATGTCACCATTTGAAAACAAATTATGATAGGTGCCTCTGTATTGAGGATCTTTAGTAAATAACATGACTCCGGCGGTATCTTTATCTAAGCGGTGTGCTGGTGCAATCGTGTCTATACCTGTTTTTAGTCTTAGACGGTGTACAAGACACTCGTTAACGTGATTACCGCTTGGGGTGACAGGCAAAAAATGGGGTTTATAAACAATTAAAAATCGTTCGTTTTCAAATAAAATCTCCTCTTGAAACGGCACCTTAGCTTCTTGTTCTACTTCACGAAAATAGTAAACGCGCTGAGTAGGGCGGCATAACGTTGTTAACTCAATCATTGTTCCGTCTTGCCAAAACACCTTGTTATCACAAATCCGCTGCTGCCAAACAGCATATTCAATATGAGGGAACTGTTGGCTAAGAAAATGAACAACTGTGGTGTCAGGTAATACCTGTTGCGGGATAACAATGTATGAAGGCTGAGCCGCACGAGCATGAGAAAGCATGAAAATTCTTGAGTGGTAAAAAGGGTATTTTACCCCATTTCAGAGATATTTTTGAAATGGGATGAATTTTGTTAAAATCCTAGCAAATAACTTGGAGACTATGAGCAATGTCAATGTATGTAGTGGGACACAAGATCCCTGATTCTGATTCAATTTGTGGCGCCATCGCTTTGGCTTACCTAAAAAATCAGATTGGTGAACCAGCAAAAGCATCTCGTTTAGGTGAGCTTTCACCAGAAACACAATTCATTTTAGATAAGTTCGGTTTTGAAGCGCCAGAACTTAAAATGAGCTATGCGGGTGAAGACGTTTATATTGTTGACCACTCAGAATTAACTCAAGCGCCTGACGATATTGCTGAAGCAACCATTGTTGGTATTGTTGATCACCATAAATTGGGTGATCTAACTACGTCTACACCGCTTGAATGCTGGATCCGCCCGGTAGGTTGTTCAAACACAGTCATTAAGATGATGTATGACTTTTACAATGTTGAGATCCCTAAAGACATTGCTGGCATCATGATGTGTGCAATTTTGAGCGATACCGTCATATTCAAATCACCAACTTGTACAACAGCCGATATTCGTTGTGTTGAAGCCCTAGCTGAAGTCGCAGGTATCGAAGACTTTAAAGCGGTAGGCATGGACATGTTTAACGTGAAGTCTGATGTAAAAGGCGCTAAGCCACGTGAGCTTGTGATGCGTGATTTTAAAGACTTTAACATGAACGGTAACCTTGTAGGTATTGGTCAGCTTGAAGTCGTTGACTTAGCCGTATTTGATGATATTAAAGCCGATTTAGAAGCCGATATTGCGGCACTTAAAGAAGAAGGCAATCGTCACACTGTAATGTTATTACTTACTGACATTATGAAAGAAGGCTCAGAGCTGTTAGTTGTGAGTGATGATGCTGATTTAAGTGAAAAAGCGTACAAGATTGCATCAGAAAATGGCCGCTCTTGGTTACCAGGTGTGTTAAGCCGTAAGAAGCAAGTTGTACCTCCTCTTCAGGAAGTGTTTGCTTAATTTGCTAATGAAGTGCTCAATCAATAGGTTGAGCACTTCATTAATATTTTCAGTACGATTTTTCTCTTTCATCAATCTTTGCGATGAATGCTCTTGGGTTATCAACGCCCAAATACACTTCTTTTATTTCTCCTATTGCTTGCTTTAACACCAATTTGATATTGGGCGAGCCAGAGAAATTATAGCGCTTGATATGAGGTGCGCGTTTTATCCATTTTTGGTTGAGTTCAGCCGTTTCAATATTGCAAAGCTCAAGGATAATTGGGTTAAACACACCATAGCGAATATAAAGGTGTTGGCTGTCGATTGATATTGGACGACGAGACAGTGCTCGATATTCAGCAATCAAAAAAGTCATACCTAGTAAGGTGACTAGCGAAACAATATTCGCCGCCGCAGCAGACCAAGTAAAATGCACCAATAAATGAACTATCGGGATCTCAAATATAAACAACAAAATAAAGCCGAGAGCGTTTGATTGTGCTCCGTCTTTGTTGTGATAGCTAAAATGTCTATCGCCTTTAAAGTGTTTAGGGTTGACCTTATTTGCGAACAAAGCAAAGGTCCAGATTCTGGCTTCAAAACTTAATATTTGGGTGATAATACCTTTGCCGAATGCCTTTTCAATCGGCGCTGCAATAGCGCTATCGGGATCCATATTTTCGGAAAGCGCCGATTTAATCCCGACATAAACAGTAAAAATAGTAAAAATTTCAAAGGCCAAAAATAGTGGAATGATCAAATAGCGTAATGCTGCTAAATAAGACCATATTTCTTGCTTAGGCTCTGGAATAATAAAACGGCCAATAAGAATTACCAACAGCAAGTAGCTGATGGATTTTATGAGCGCTTGCTTTTTGTCTTTGATACATAAAATCAAATGAGCGGAATTGATATTAAGCCATCCAGTAAATACAGCCATTCAAACTTAGCTTCTCCGTACTCGTTTAACCAAGTATTGGATTGATAGTAATACGCCCACCATACTGAAATTAAGGTAAAAAAGAGAAATGGAATGTGCTGCTTTTTTATTGGAATTAACAACTTATCTTCCTTGTTATAAGTGATTAATTATCAAGATGATAAATCAATTTGATAATTAATTCATTCATCCTTTTACCTTATTTGATTTATGGCTGATTCAGCTTAAATTCATGGAGTTAGCTCAATATAGTTTTATTTTGAAGTTTTGAATTGTATTAGGTCGTAGTATGGGAACATCAGTATTAGTCACAGGCTCTGCTAGAGGGTTTAGTTTTTTTAATAGTAAATACCTTACTGGATAATGGATTTACTGTGGTTGCGTCAATGCGTGATCCTTATGGAAAAGATTTAGCGATTGCCGATGAACTTCAATTGAAAGGGGCACGAGTGGTTGCCATTGATGTGACTGATGATAAAAGTGTGATCAATGGAGTGGCTCAAGCAATTGAAGACGTCGGAGAGATAGATGCCTTGATCAACAATGCAGGCAGAGGGACCTTGGGTTGGCAAGAGAGTTTTACGATTAATGACTTTAAAACTGTATTTGATATTAATGTGTTCGGGGTGCAGAGAATGATCCGAGCGGTGCTGCCATATATGAAGTTGCGTCAGAATGGAACACTGATCCAAATATCCAGTACTTTCGGTCAGTTCGTGCTGCCTTTTATGGGAGCGTATAACGCTAGTAAACATGCGCTGGAAGGAATGACAGAAACTTACCGTGTCGAGCTTTCGCAGTTTGAGATTCAATCGCTATTGGCGCAGTCGGGTGCTTTTGGAACACCATTATCATCCAATCTGATACAAGGCAGTGATAATGACGTGAGTCAGTCTTATGGAGAACTTGCTAATGCGCCTGAAAAGCAAATTGAACTCTTCAATATATGAACATCACCCTGTTGAAGAGGTTAATCAAAGCCTTGAACGCCCAATGTAGCAACTATATAGAGAAGACCCTTTTCATCATTTGTTGAGTCTGAAGCAAAATGGATAAATCGTTTTTGCTAAACGCTTAAGCAAGTGACTACTTTTCGCTTCTTAGCAAGTAAACATTACCGTTTCTTTTTCAATGATTCTTTGATCGTATTGGTTTTCTTTATGTCAGCCGTATTTACGTAAATTTCCCAACCTTCTTTGTATTTTGAATTCAACTCTTCAAAAATAAGAGCCTCTAATGCATCAGCATGATTGTCCAGTTGGAATTTAGGAAAGCACCAAATACCATTATTGGGCGCAAATAAATACACATCATATCCAGATTGCCCGCTGCTCTTGGCTGGCTCGATAAGTACTAAACAGCAGATATGCTCTTTAGTAGTAAGACCCAGATACTTATGCTGTGCGAGTAGCTTAAATAAATATCGACGATTGATTTTCAAGTGGTTCTGTGGGGTTCGAAATGAAACTGGGATATGATCAAATGAAAATAGCTCAGTATGCTCAGCTTGCAAATAGGCGATTCTTTCTGGTAGTACACTCCAAGGCTTAGCTGTCACGTTGCCTTTATCGGCATACAATATAGGCCTGTTATGGGTCATGGCATAGCGAATGAAATCTGAACAAAAGCCCGAACACCACCCTAGCGATATACGGGCAGTTGGTTCAGCATCCAGCCAATTACTTTGGTTGAAATGCAAATAATCACATTGGTTTTTCCATAATAAGGGTAATGGACGTGTTTTAATGGGTTGATGTTTTCTGTAAAGCAACAGTTGTTGCTTAGTTTTTACCTTATCCGAGGTCCAACGTAGCATTTCTTGCCATAGCGCATGAGTCCCATGAGCACGTAGTAACTCAATATCACGAATGTCTTCGATTAACCCTTTATCCACAAGAGCCAGAATAGATCTCGTTAATAGAGGGTGTAGTTTGGCGATTTGAAACCACTCTCGCTTATTGCTTCCCAGCACTAGGCGATGAAGCCCTTTCATGTCAACAATTAACATTTCAGCGATGGCCCGATGCATTTGACAAAGGGTAAACAGCTCTTTGGGAGATAATGTGGCGAATCTACTTGGTTGGGTAAATAATACTTTGGCAACTTGTACGTGCTTATTGGCTAGGTTAATCCACTGCTGATGAGATAAAAACTTAAAAAATCGGTTTGAAGTCTTATGATTACAAAATGATGTTACCGCTTTGGAGCTTGCTTTCATCAGTAATTGGTACTGCTGCTGAAGAGTAAAGTTCTGTTCAAAATAGCCAGTGTTGATCACATGCTCTGTTACATAGCTGTATTCCAAGCAGGCTTGAAAGTAATCCTCTGGCACCAATTTTCCCATGAGCGCAGCGTTGCCACATATTTGGTCAAGTTGTTGCCATAATTGGGTTCGAACAATAAGTTTAATAAGCTGTTTTGGTGACAACTTTTGAACAAGCGGCTGATACTTTGGCTTTAACAGAATTTCAAGGCAATGAGCGATACTGTCCATGCACATATGGTAGACATCTGTGCCTGTTAGGGATTGCCAAATTTGATCGTTACTCAAAATACTATCAATGTGTTGCTTTGTACAAAAAATTTTACTTGGAATATGCTGTCTTTCAGCGTCGACCAATTCCCATAAATGTGGCCAACTTTTAAGAAGTAGATTAACTTGTTTGTTTGAAAGCTGCTGAGTATTCTCTCGCATCAATTGAGTGGCCAGTACTCGTTTATAGCAAGCGGCATCCACTTGATCATCTAATGACAGTTCATGGGGTAAATCTGGCTGTGCGACTAATGCTTTACTTGTGCAGGCTTCAGCGATTTTCTTTTCGGGAATGCCAAAATCGAGTAATTGCCTCCCATATAAACTGAGTAGAAATAATTTCGCATCTTCATTGGTTGAATCCAGTATCTTATGGGCAGTATCTGCATCAAGCAATTTTGGTTCAGCATTTAAGCAATGACAAAGCAGTTGTTCTGTTTGTGGCATCGTTTTCGCCCAATGATATAATGCTTGCCGATAATCAAAGTAATTGACCAAATAGCACATTGAGGTGAGCCAAGCCGCCTTTTCTTTTTCAGTAAAGTTGTTGAATTTATCTCTTTGTAAATGAAAGCGAGTAAATTGAGTTAGAGCAAGTGAAGGGAACCTTGCGGCTACCTGACCTTTTTCAGCTTCTGTTAAGGTATCATCAAATTTCCCTTGAATAGCTTGTTGAGCCAGTTTGTTATCGCCGTAGCATAAACACATCAATGAATGCGCTGCTGCGGGGGAATAAAAAAGACTTCCAGCTAAATAGTAATCTCTTATTTCTCTGTGGTAATAAGATATTGAGCAGAGCGCCGATAAAGACAATCTGCAGATACGCAGAATTTTCCATGCCCCATCTGTTGAAGAGCGTCGAGCTAATGCGACTAATTGTCGCTCTAAGCTTCTAGTTTGGGAGTGTAAGGGATGATGTAGCCTCTCAGTTACTGGTGGAGAGAGAAATTTTTTACTTAGGTAATTGCCTTTTGTTAGTTGAGGGATTTCTGGAATTATTGAAGGTGCAAGAGGTTCAGTAAATGGCAATAAACAACGTATACTTTCGCATTCTTTATCCGTCAGTTTTGCGCTCGCAAGCCATTTTTCATCGGATAAATATTTGTCTAACTCCAAAATACAAGCATTAACTTGGGCATTGGATTTGTTATGCCTAAGGTATTGAGTGAGCAGCTGTAATCCTAAAACGACAAGTCGCCTTTGCTGCTGTGTAGATATAGCAGTAACAGAATAGCTTTTAGTTGGTTCGACCCATTGGTATTCGCTTTCATATCTTCCAGCCCCCAAATGCTGCTCGACGAGCTGAATTAATGTTACTAAGAGTTGCTTTATACAAGGATAAAGTATCGAGTCAGGCGTAATATTACATTGCTCTAATGTATTAATAGCCAGTTCTAATTGTTGATCAGGTAGTTCGCTTGATTTGAATTGGTCGACCTGTAATAACTGGCGTAGTTTACTTTTATATAAGGCCTCTGCATCCTCTTTTGAAATTAATGGACATGAACCTGATATAACAAGCTTTGAGAGCTGTATGTGTTCTTCAAGAGTTAATGATAAGTCTGTTTTATCGAAAGTTATCAATAAATACAGTTTATTCAGAAACGCATCAGGATCATTTATTGTTACGACTGATAGGCTACTTGAGAATAGGTAAAGAATAAAATCGGGTTGTTGTTGACTCCAATGTCGTAATCGTTGCAAAGGTAATGAAATTCGTTCTGCAAGTCTTAAGTCATCTCTATCGATCACGCATTTCAATTGTTGGAAAAAAATTTTAGCTTCAAGTTGCCCACTCTGTAATGCGTTATCACAATTGATAAAAAACTGACAGATTGACTGCGAACTGGCTGGTTCAATTTGCTTGTTTAGCTCATTCAAAATGGGAATAAGGCAATGGGGAGCATGGTTAATAAGAGTTTGTATTAAATCTAATTGCTCAACAGTAGTAAACCAATGTTCAGTATCAGTTAATAATAGCTGCACTTGTTCTTCGCGTGTTTTTGAAGAATAGATACTTACTTCATCAGGCTCTTGTGGAAAAACGTTATCTGTATAGACAAGGCCGTTATTGATATGTGGTGTACTGATCAAATAGAACTCAGGGAAATTACAAAAGTGTTTGTAATAAACCTTAGAGTAGGTAAAACAAGAGTTCCACTTAAAGCGGTCAGGCTGAATAAAGGTTAACCTGATGTAAATGTTAAAATAATGAAGCCGAATAATCTCGATTATTCGGCTTCAAATATCACGAGCATAAATAAGTTTACAAGCTGTAGTAAAGCTCGAACTCAACTGGGTGAGTAGTACGGCTTACGCGTTCTGCCTCTTCCGTTTTCAGCGCAATGTATGACTCGATGTAATCTTTACTGAATACGCCACCTTTCGTTAGGAAGTCACAATCAGCTTGTAGGCTTGATAATGCTTCTTCTAAAGAGGTCGCTACTTGCGGGATACCGTCAGCCACTTCTGGTGGTAGATCGTATAAGTCTTGATCCATTGCATCACCTGGGTGAATTTTGTTTTCAATACCGTCAAGGCCAGCCATCAGTAGCGCAGAGAACGCAAGGTACGGATTCGCCATAGGATCTGGGAAGCGAGTCTCAATACGACGTGCTTTCGGGCTTGGCACTACAGGAATGCGGATTGACGCTGAACGGTTACGTGCAGAGTAAGCCAGCATAACTGGTGCTTCAAAGTGAGGGATCAGACGCTTATACGAGTTAGTGCTTGGGTTGGTGAAAGCGTTTAGCGCTTTAGCGTGCTTGATGATACCACCAATGTAGTAAAGTGCCATTTCACTTAGACCTGCATATTGATCACCAGCAAATAAGTTTACACCGTCTTTGGCAAGAGATTGGTGAACGTGCATGCCGCTACCATTGTCACCAACGACAGGCTTAGGCATAAAGGTCGCTGTTTTGCCATAGACGTGTGCTGCATTGTGGACAACGTATTTTAAGATCTGAGTTTCATCCGCTTTAAGGGTAAGAGTATTAAAGCGAGTAGCGATTTCGTTTTGACCTGCGGTTGCGACTTCATGGTGATGAGCTTCAACAACCAAACCCATTTCTTCCATAAGTAGACACATTGCACTACGAAGATCTTGTGATGAGTCAACCGGTGCTACTGGGAAGTAACCACCTTTCACCATTGGACGGTGACCTGTGTTGCCATCATCATATTGCTTATCAGAATTCCAAGCGGCTTCTGTTGAATCAATGGCGTACATGCTGCCAGCCATGTCAGTTTTGAAGCGAACATCATCGAATAAGAAGAACTCTGGCTCAGGGCCGATTAATACTGTGTCTGCAATCCCCGTAGAGCGCAAATAGTCTTCAGCACGCTTAGCAATTGAGCGTGGATCGCGGTCGTAACCTTGCATGGTGCTTGGCTCAAGAATGTCACAGCGGATCAGTGCGGTAGTTTCTTCGGTGAAAGGATCAAGTACAAAGGTGCTTGGATCTGGCATTAATACCATGTCAGATTCGTTGATGCCTTTCCAACCTGCGATAGATGAGCCATCGAACATTTTTCCATCTTCAAAGAAGTCTTCATCGATCTGGCTAGCAGGAATTGATACGTGTTGTTCTTTACCTTTAGTATCAGTGAAACGTAGGTCAACGAATTTTACATCAAACTCTTCTAGTTGTTCTAATACAGCAACAATCGACATGCTTAAATCTCCAAATGGAATGAAAGGGTACGCTTTTATTGTGGGGCGATCATATCACATCACCTGTTTAGGTGTTGTTCTAAGCTAACATTGTGCCAAAAGATTAAGTTATTGATATATAGTGTTATTGCGTGATTTTTTGTTATGCAAAATACTCATTTTGCACCACGAAGCGATCAGGGTGCACCAATGTGGTGCGTGGAAAGGACTTTACTGGAAGATGAATTTTTAATTGAACAAAAAATAATCCTGTGCCTTGAGCCTGAGCTAGAGTAGAATAGCACGCTTTTTGAGGGTGAACCCTGTTTCACTCTTGAATGTTGATTTTGATATTTTCGCCAAATGCAGCACTCATTAACGAGTCTGTCTGGGTTTGGCATAAGATGGTAAGAGGCTAAAGTGTCTAAGCTAGAAAAATTACGTAACATCGCGATTATTGCTCACGTTGACCACGGTAAAACAACTTTGGTTGATAAACTATTGGCGCAATCAGGTACCCTTGAAACGCGCGGCGAAGCCACTGAGCGCGTGATGGATTCAAATGATCTCGAAAAAGAACGTGGGATCACCATTCTGGCAAAGAATACTGCCATCAAGTGGAACGACTACCGCATTAACATCGTAGATACTCCAGGACACGCCGATTTCGGTGGTGAAGTAGAGCGTGTTCTGTCTATGGTTGATTCTGTATTGCTATTGGTTGATGCAGTGGATGGCCCAATGCCACAAACTCGCTTCGTGACCAAAAAAGCATTCGCTCAAGGCCTTAAGCCTATTGTTGTGATCAACAAGATTGACCGCCCAGGTGCGCGTCCTGATTGGGTTATGGATCAAGTGTTTGATTTGTTCGATAACTTAGGTGCAACTGATGAGCAGTTAGACTTCCCTGTAGTTTATGCTTCAGCGCTAAACGGTTTTGCAACGCTTGAGCCAGATGAGCAAAGCGAAGACATGACGCCGCTGTTTGAAGCTATCGTTGAGAAAGTATCTCGTCCAGATGCTGATGCGGAAGGTAACTTCCAAATGCAGATTTCACAGCTGGACTATAACTCTTACGTTGGTGTTATTGGTGTTGGCCGTATTAAGCGTGGTAGCGTAAAAGTTAACCAACAAGTTACGGTTGTGAGTGCTGACGGCGAAACTCGAAATGGTAAAGTAGGTCAAGTATTGGGTTATATGGGTCTTGACCGTCATGAAGTACAAGAAGCAAATGCGGGTGACATTGTTGCAATCACCGGCCTTGGCGAACTGAAAATTTCTGACACCATTTGTCCACAAGGCCAGCCTGATGCCCTTCCTGCATTATCGGTAGATGAGCCTACATTGACCATGACTTTCCAAGTGAACACCTCTCCGTTCGCTGGTAAAGAAGGTAAATACGTAACATCACGTAATATTCTTGAGCGTCTTGAGCAAGAGTTGGTTCACAACGTGGCATTACGCGTTGAAGAAACTGACAGCCCAGATCGTTTCCGCGTTTCTGGTCGTGGTGAACTTCACTTATCAATTCTGATTGAGAACATGCGTCGTGAAGGCTATGAGCTAGCGGTATCACGTCCTGAAGTTATCGTGAAAGAAATTGATGGTCAAATGAGCGAGCCATACGAAAGTGTAACGGTTGACGTTGAAGAAGAACATCAAGGCAGCGTGATTGAAAAGCTCGGTATGCGTAAAGGTGATATGCGTGATATGCAGCCTGACGGTAAAGGCCGTGTACGTATCGACTTTATGATCCCAAGCCGTGGCTTGATTGGTTTCCAAACCGAATTCTTAACAGCTACCTCAGGTACTGGTTTGATTTACCACACGTTTGATCACTATGGTCCAGCGTTGGATGGTGACATCGGTCAGCGTAACAATGGTGTGTTGATTTCAAACGGAACCGGCAAAGCGTTAACGTTTGCTCTGTTTGGTCTACAAGATCGTGGTCGTCTGTTTATCGGACACGGTGCTGAAGTATATGAAGGCCAAGTGATTGGTATTCATGCTCGCTCAAATGACTTAACGGTTAACTGCTTAAAAGGTAAACAGCTTACCAACATGCGTGCATCGGGTACCGATGAAGCACAGGTACTGACACCTCCAATTGAGCTAACTCTAGAACGTGCACTAGAATTTATCGATGATGATGAGCTAGTAGAAGTAACGCCTGAAAGCATTCGAGTTCGTAAGAAAAACCTAACAGAAAATGACCGTAAACGTGCTGCACGTGGTCATGCTTAATCTTAAATAAAAGATAAGCGTCTGAAAACCCAGCCTGAGTTGCTGGGTTTTTTATTGCCAATTACAAAGTGAGTTGCTGGCGTAAATCTGTTGTTAATGTGCTGGTTTGTTTATCAATTTGAGCTTGTAGTTGTCGAACTTTAGTTTCAAGAGCCGCATTCTTTTCCTCTAGTGACTTAATAACTCCCTCTCTTTCTGCAGATCTATCCATTTGCTTTTGATGCAAAGTTGATGACAATGCCAGCAAACTCGTGAGCGATGGTGGTTCGGCATCTGGGTTTAATAACGACTGCTCTAAAGTAGGCAGGTGTTGCAAAATATTAGTTTCCTGTTGATATTTTGCTTGTTCAGTTGAGTATTCTTGTTCTGCTGATTGTTTATACTTCAGTGGCATTTCACCTTGGTCAACACCTAGGAAGCTTATATTTCCTGGTTTTTTAAATACTTGATTTAAAGCTTGAATCAAATTGCCACTTCTATAGGCGATTTGATATGGGGTTTGGTGGTGTTGGTTTTCATTCTTTTGTAAAAAATCAGTCTCTACGCTGCTCAACAGGTAAATAACGACATCTAAATTTGGATTTTTCATCCCGTAATGGACTGGAGTATTACCAAGCAATTGGTCTGGTCTATAGAGTTCTGCATTATCTGCAACTTGGGTATTGCTACTGCTTATACTGTTAGTTTCATCACTGAGTTCAGTTTGCATTTCGTCATCTATATACTGAGTTCCAACACTACTTTCACTGCTAGCGTCGTCATTGTGTTCACTTTGTGCTTCGTGGCTTCCTCGGCTTTGGACATCATCATTATTTAAGCTCAGGTTCTCACCGCTCCCCGTATTTTGTGATTGGGCACTTGTTGAACTTTGGGTCTCCTGGCTATCAACACTTCGAGTTTCAACTGTTTCAAGAGGATGGAAGTATTTTAATAAAATTTTCAAGATGGCTAATGAGTTCGTTAAAGCTGCTCGATGAAGTATGGTTCTTTGTGTGAGGCTTATCGATGGCTGTAGGCCACACAAAAATATAGCTTCTAATGATTTTGCATCTTCCTTGTCACAAATTATTTCAAGCAAAGAACTACTATTTATTTTTGTCTCTAAAAAATTATCTTTTTTATCGTTTTTTTGGGCATCGGATTGTCGCTCAGCGATTAATCGGCACAGTCCTGATCGAAATAATGGTGTTCCCCACTGCCTATTGATTATGTCATGCAAGTCTATCAATTCAATATTGCATGATTCATTTAACAGTAATGTGCGTAAATCGTCCCAGCGGTCAGATTGCCTAAATAAGGCTTTGATATTTTGACCATTAAAAACGACATCATTGACATTCACATTGTGTGAACACAAAACGGATAATAGATCCACACTGATATCATATTGCCATGCGATATGCAGTACATTTTGATTGTTACGAAGGCACATGATGTCGATATTGTTTGGTTGTCCTTTTCGCATCTGTTGTAATTTTCGAGACAGCTGGTGGCTTGTGCATTGTAAAATCAATAACGCGTGAATTAAGTTGAGCTCACAAGAGTCATGATTCAATATCGCGTTGATTAGTGTTTCCGTAAGTTGATGTTGTTGAACGAGTTCGTATAACGTTTCACCGGAAGCTGAAGCGTTACAAACATCAGCGCCTTGGATCAAAAGCTCAACCAGCAATGGCGTATTGTTTTTAGATGCAACTTGTTGGCACAGAGTGATGCCTTTTAATGGCTGATTTATTACTTTTCTACAATTGGGGAGCATTTTTTGAATCAGTGGAAATGACCATGAGTGTTTGATCCCAAAAGCGATATCAGTTAACTCAACACGCAGTAAGTTTTCCTCAAACAAAGCTTGCAATAGTTCATAATCTTTAGCTTGAAATGAGGCCTCTTTCAACGTCAGTCCCTCAGTAACTTGTTGCTCAGGATCAACGCCCGTTTTTAATAATGCCAGTATGGCTTGTTGATTGGTTTCTCTTGATTTCCAAAGACGTTGTAGAAGGGTTTGTTGCTCTACAGGCTCATTGAGTCCCTCAAGCAAAAGCGTGTCGGTTGAGGTGAATTTTTTTTCAAGAAATCTCAATAAAGTTTCTCTTGCTTGTACTGACTGATGAAGTTCAGCAAGAGCGTGAAGTAACAACAAGTTTGGTTTTTCAACCTCACCGCTTGCTTCAATGAATGAGTCAGTAGAATCTTTTTTATCTAATACTTGATACAAAGTTTGCCCTTCTGGAATGTAGCTAAAGGGCGTAAAGCCAAATGACGTTAACGCTAACACTACTTGGCCTTGCTTTCGTTGAGAAATGGCGAGTTGCATTGCCGTTTTTCCATTGACACATTCATTTGGATTTATTGTCAATTGAGGGTCGACGGCTTGAGCTCCTTCGAGGTAAGTGCAAAGAGTTGTTGCAGAAACTTGGAGTGTTAACAAAGCATTGAGCAGTGTTGGGTGATAGTGCACATGAGTGGCATTGAAAAGGGCTAATAAGTGTTCGTCCAAATGAAACCTTTCTCTAATATGGGCTCCACTTTTAGGGTGGCAACGGTTGTTAAATAATTGCCTTAAATCGGCTCCAAGCTGAATAAACTGCACAAAGGCGGAAATACAGTTCTTATTTAAGGCTTCCTCAGTGACTGAAGTACCATTGATTTTGAGGTCAATGTTAATGGGTTCTTTGGATTGGATATTTTGTTGTTGAATTTTTTCAGCCAGTGCTTTGTATACAGGGAACGGCTTTATCATCGATTGTTTTGAAAAGTCACTAGCGAGCAGAGCGTGAATATCTGCAATAGTAATGAGAAAATTGGGTTCCAGTAATAATTGGATATAGGCATCAAAATTCGATGATTGGAGTAAAAGTTGTTTGATATTTAATCCGTCTTGGATGGTTACATTGGTGTCAGCACCGTGTTTTGCTAATAATACGATGGCACTGAGTGATACAGGTCTATTTTCCCAAGCGATTTGTAATAGAGGTTTCTTATCTACTTTTTTATTGATTTGTTTTTTTGATATAGATGCCATTGATTGTAATTCCCTCCCCCCTTCTTCGGAGGTGAGCATCTTTGAGATGTCCTTGGCCGTTATGGAATGAGAAAAGCTAAACACACCATTTTTACTTGAAGGCGAAGCGACAGAATTTGGACTGCTAGGCGTTGAGCCGCTCGAGCAGCCGTTGCTTGAACTGGATGTTGTACTTGGACTTCGCCTCATGATCATTGATAGGCTACGCTTCGTTCTCTCCTTGTGAGTTTGCTCTGGATCTTGCGTTGGGTGAGACCGAGAACGATCTTTAGTCTCTGAATTATTCTGTGGTATTGACAGTACCCTTTCTGAGCGTTTTCTTCGTTTAGCCAGTCCATTTTCCGCCGAATGCGTGTTCAGAACAGGTAAATCGTGAAAGCTTGTTGCAGCACTGTGTGTTGGTAATTGTTGAGGATCAACAGACCAAGCTTTATTAGATGAGGTTTCTAACATAGGGGGAGGAGTGTCATTAACTGTCTCCTCCTTTGGAGTGCAGTTTGCTGAACCAACTGAAGCCGCTGCTGTTGCCATCATCAACCCTCTAATAGCCTGATTATATGGAAGTTCAGCATACCATGGTGATATTTTGCATGTTTCAATGTTTTTTGTCGCTTACAAGGCTAAATCAGCATTCAAAGTCATCAGCAATAAAGTTTTAATGTTTTTTGCTTTTAATTTCAATTGGTTAATTTTATTTGTGGCGTTGGTGAATAAAATTAAAATGAGATTAAATTTATTTAACCTTATGAATGTTATGGTTTTTTAACCATTATTTACTTAAAACACTGAACCGAGCAGAATCAGAATTCAAGTTGGCTGTGTTTCATTTTTACGATACAAAATGCCCTAATTGTCACTAAGCAAAAATGCCTCACTTCCCAGCTCGAGCTTCTCCTGACTCTCTAGAGGCCGTTCTCAATTAGATTTTTGATTTGCTGCTGTTAATTTTTTAGGTTAAACAAGGCGGAAAATGTGAAGTGTAGTTATTCTACACGAACATTTGACAACGTAGTTTAAACAAAAAAGAAACGCAGCCCTACGGGTTACGCCTAAAATTGGCAAACTCTGCGTCACTCATCATTCATTTAGCTCACAAAACTTCAATCTTCGCGCCTTGATTTTGCCAATTTTAGACGGTAACAAATCAAAAAGTCTTTAATTGGGAACGGCCTCTAGTTTCCAATGAATGAACAATAATTCACTGGCGCAAACTATAGGAAGTGATATTTTTCTTTTAAATCTTACTGTTAACGACTTTCGTTATCGCTATTGACCAATAGAGATATTTTCCTCGATTCTGTTTTACCTAAAATGACATAAGGAGAAATACAATGAAATTTACAAAACGATACCTGAATGCAAAAGGCCTTTTGTTCATTTTAAGTAGCCTTGTTGTTACCCCGTTTACCTATGCTCAACCCAACCCCGTTGATACGTTTGCTTGTCCAGCGGGTGGCGAGCCATTGACGATTTATTCGAATTTTGATGGTAAAGCGGTCGCGACGACTGACGAAGTAAAGCCCGCCTATGTAATGCCTGGATTTACAGCCAGTAACTTAAGTATTAAATCACCTCAACAATCGCCCGACTCATCAACTCAAAACTTAGTGATTAAGGCACGAAACCCAGCTGATACCTTTATTGAGTTTCAATTACAAAGACAGGATGGTGCTAAGTTTTGGGTGACCAGTATTCAATTTCCCACTGTGAGAGTAAGCTCTCTTTGGGAAGCCAATAAGCATAAATATATGAGCCTAGGTTATGCTGTTTTGGACGAGGGCAGTGTGTATCCAAGTTATGAAGCTCCTGTAAGAAACTATAACTTTGATGCAGATTATCGATTGAATCTCTTTCAAAATACCCAACAAATTACTGGAAAATTCAACGGGTGGACTGAAACATCAAATTGGGATGGTGCATTAAATCCAAAGTTCACCGATATTCCTTTTAGATTTGACATTGAAGCGGCGAAAGACGGTTCTAATAGCTTCGAAGGGTATGGCGCATGGGTGTGTGGAGAGTTACAACCTCAACCCCAACCATCATTAATGGCATCGCATAAAACAGTTAGCGTTAAAATGGATGATATCAAGTAGATGCGAGGTATCTCTCACATCTACTTGCTTATGGCTATTGCTCGCGAGCAATAGCGCGATAGGCGATATCGGTTCTAAAGAACACATCATCCCAATGGACGGTATCGACTAGGGCGTAAGCGGTTTTTTGAGCTTCAGTCACACTGTTTCCTAGTGCTGTGGCACACAATACACGACCACCGTTAGTGACGATGCGCTCGCCTTTTGCTGAAGTTCCAGCATGGAAGACTTTTTGGTCGCTATTACCAAGCGTTAGACCGTCAATTACATCACCTTTACGGTATGACTCAGGATAACCACCTGCGGCTAACACCACACCAACAGCAGCACGGCTATCATATTCTGCCGTAACTTTATCTAACTCACCACGGCACGCCGCTAAGCATAGTTCAACTAAATCTGACTTAAGGCGCATCATAATTGGCTGAGTTTCTGGGTCGCCAAAGCGGCAGTTGTACTCAAGTACTTTAGCTGTACCATCAGCAGCAATCATCAAACCAGCGTATAAGAAGCCTGTGTATGGATGACCTTCTTGTGCCATGCCTTCAACGGTTGGTTCAATCACGTGCTTCATGGTCCAATCGTGGATCGCTTGAGTGACCACTGGAGCAGGAGAATAGGCACCCATCCCGCCTGTATTAGGGCCGTTATCGCCGTTATCACGAGCTTTATGATCTTGGCTGGTGGCCATTGGCAGAATATTTTTACCGTCAACCATAACGATAAAGCTGGCTTCTTCACCTTTTAAGAACTCTTCGATAACCACGCGAGAACCGGCATCACCAAACTTGTTGCCTTCAAGCATATCGTCAATGGCCGCATCGGCTTCAGCTTGGCTTTGAGCGATGATAACCCCTTTGCCTGCCGCTAAACCATCAGCTTTAATCACAACAGGGTAACCTGTTTTTTCAGCCAATTGAGCCGAGAACGCCTTTGCTGGCTTAATGTCTGTAAAGTTTTGATAATCAGCAGTTGGGATATTGTGTCGAGCTAAGAAATCTTTAGTAAAGGCTTTAGAGCCTTCAAGTTGAGCTGCACCTTCAGTTGGACCAAAGATAGCTAAACCCTCAGCGCGGAACGCATCAACCACACCAATAACAAGCGGTGCTTCTGGGCCAACAATCGTCAAAGCAATCTCGTTTTCTTTTGCGAAAGTGACGAGAGCAGAAATATCTTCAACGCCAATGGCGATGTTTTCTAATTTTGGCTCTAGTGCCGTGCCCGCATTACCCGGTGCAACAAATACTGTGTCGACTTGAGGGCTTTGCGCGGCTTTCCAAGCTAAAGCGTGTTCACGACCACCGCCACCTATAACTAATATTTTCATTTCATAATCCTTGTTACTACTTGCTCTAGTAGAAATCAGTATTGCTGAATGTTCAAAGAGGAATGATAGTGGGATAAGACAACCGTCCGTGACAGGATGTCACGGTCGTGAGTACATGGACGTACGTTTCTGTTGTCGTTCACACTATCATTCCGCTATATCAGGTAAAATCATTCACTATTAATGACGGAAATGGCGCATTCCTGTAAAGACCATTGCCATGCCGTGTTCATCAGCCGCTTCAATCACTTCGTTATCGCGCATTGAGCCGCCCGGTTGAATAACACAAGTAATGCCTGCCGCTGCCGCGGCATCAATACCATCGCGGAATGGGAAAAACGCATCCGATGCCATGACTGACCCCGGAACCGTTAGTCCTTCATCTTCAGCCTTAATGCCTGCAATTTTAGCGCTGTAAACTCGGCTCATTTGACCTGCGCCAACGCCTACTGTCATACCGTCTTTGGCATACACGATAGCGTTAGATTTAACGAATTTAGCCACTTTCCAGCAGAAGAGTAAATCTTTTAGTTCTTTTTCAGTCGGTTGACGTTTTGAAACAACGGTTAGGTCGTCCAAATCGACCATACCTTGATCGCGATCTTGAACCAGCATGCCACCATTTACACGCTTGTAATCCAGTGACATGGTTTTGTTATCCCACTGGCCGCATTCTAATAAACGAAGATTGGCTTTGGCTGCAACCACTGTTTTAGCCGCTTCAGATATGCTGGGAGCGATGATAACTTCTACAAACTGACGCTCAACTATGGCTTTCGCTGTTGCTTCATCTAACTCGCGGTTAAAGGCGATGATGCCACCGAATGCTGATGTTGGGTCGGTTTTAAAAGCACGGTCGTAGGCTTCAAGTAGATTTTCACCTAACGATACACCACAAGGGTTAGCGTGTTTTACAATCACACACGCAGGTTCAACAAACTCTTTTACGCATTCGAGTGCGGCATCGGTATCGGCAATATTGTTGTATGACAACGCCTTACCTTGGATTTGTGTTGCTGTGGCCACCGACGCTTCATCAACCCTAGTATCAACATAAAATGCGGCTTGCTGGTGGCTGTTTTCACCGTAGCGCAGGTCTTGCTTTTTCACTAATTGGGTGTTGAACGTGCGTGGGAACTTGCTGTCTTCAGCGGCATGTTCAATGTGGTGAGCAGGTACTTTTGTGCCGAAATAGTTGGCAATCATACCGTCGTATTGCGCGGTATGCTCAAAAGCAGCAATCGCTAAATCAAAGCGGGTTTCATAAGTGGTTGAACCGTGATTGTCGGCAAGCTCCGCTAGTACGCGGCCATAGTCATTAGCATTAACAATGATGGTCACATCTTTATGGTTTTTTGCCGCTGCACGCACCATAGTTGGACCACCGATGTCGATGTTCTCAATCGCATCTTCTAATGTGCAATCTGGGTTAGCAACGGTTTGAGCAAACGGATACAAGTTAACAGCAACTAAATCGATAGCATCGATGCTGTTATCGGCCATCACGGCTTCGTCAGTGCCACGACGAGCTAAAATACCGCCATGAATTTTAGGGTGTAGGGTTTTAACACGTCCGTCCATGATCTCTGGGTGACCAGTGTGATCAGAGACTTCAATAACAGGGATTTGGTTGTCAGCTAACAGTTTTGCTGTACCACCTGTAGATAAGATCTCTACGCCTAAAGCATTTAAAGCTTGGGCAAATTCAATGATACCGGTTTTATCAGATACGCTAAGCAGCGCGCGGCGAATAGGTCTGGCGTTATTCATGTGGGTACTTTTATCCAGTTTATAGTGATCTTGGCCAGAGAGGGGATGATTATGTTTTTATCCTCCCTGAACTTGGGCGCGGCTATTCTACCTGAAAACCCATCAATCTGCTGATTTTGTGTACAAATTCCCTACAGTTAACACAAAACACTGAGTTCAATTTTTCATGATAATAAAATAGTATTTGACCTTGGAGCTTACTCCAAGGTTTATAATTAACAATATCGAATTATCACTGTGGATTTATCATGTATCGAATTGGCGAACTCGCAAGTGCCTATGGCATAAATTCAGATACTTTGAGGTACTACGAAAAGCATGGCTTGTTATCGCCCTCAGAGCGGACTGAATCTGGTTATAGGCTTTATAGCAAGAAAGACGCTCAACTCCTAAAGTTTATTCTACGTGCAAAAAATGTAGGCTTTACGTTGAATGAAATTCAAGAGTTGGTGTCCATTGAATTGAACAAGTCGCAATGGGCATGCGCTGATGTTAAAGGGCGTGTCGATAAGAAGCTTAATGCTATCTCTGCTAAGATTATGGAACTGCAAAAGTTTCAGAAAGGGTTACAAGAGTTATCTGATTCATGTTGCGGTGGCGATGAAAGTGCAGAGTATTGCTCAATTTTAGAGGCGCTGGATGACATCCATCATGATAGTTCAGTTCCGCGTTTTGATACGCCCGTTCCAGTCAATGGAGATGAATCATGTTGATTAATAATTTTGTGGAGTTGTTTTTAGAGTCAGCGCCTTGGCTACTATTAGGACTTGTGATGGCTGGGTTGCTAAAAATGTTCGTTCCTCTGGAATGGATGCAAAAGCAACTTGGCGGATATGGCGTTAAAACAGTTGTAAAAGCGGCTGTTTTTGGTGCGCCATTACCTTTGTGTTCTTGCGGAGTGATCCCTGCCGCGGTTGGGTTACGACGAGCAGGTGCCTCAAAAGCCGCTACTACTTCATTTATGGTCTCAACACCAGAGACAGGCGTGGATTCTGTTAGTGTATCGTATGTGTTACTTGGTCCATTTATGGCAATTGTTCGGCCGATTGCGGCGGTGCTCAGTGCCATTACCGCAGGCTTATTAGTCGGGCCAGATAGTAAAGATGATTCGACAAAAACGGTGAATGCTGAGAGCGCCAATACCGAATCTGATTCCTGTTGCAGCTCGAAAAATGAAGCACCCAAACCAGCGACATCTTGCTGCAGTTCAGAGACAAAAGCAGAGCCGAAAGTTGAATCATGTTGTTCATCTAAATCTGAAAATTCTAAAGCTAGCCATAGTCATTCACATTCTGATGAGAGTGATGATTGCTGTAGTTCAGAGCCTAGCACACCACCAAGCAGCTTTTGGGGTAAGGTGAAAGAGGGGCTGCATTATGCGGCTACGGATTTAGTACGAGACACTACCATGTGGTTATTGGTGGGTATCATCTTTGCCGCGATAATAAAAACCTATGTGCCTGAGGACTTTTTGTCTCAATACGGTAGCGGTATTTTAGCCATGTTGGTGATGATAGGTATTTCCATTCCTATGTATATTTGTGCGACGGCTTCTACACCGATTGCAGCAGGCTTGTTATTGGCGGGAGTTTCACCTGGCGCGGTATTAGTCTTCATGCTGGCGGGGCCCGCTACGAACATTGCCACTTTAGGTGTAGTAACAAGAGAGCTAGGCAAGCGAGCGCTATTTGGTTATTTAGGTGGTGTGATTGGCGTAGCGATTATTGCTGGTTATTTAACAAATTTTGTTGTGGCGAAGTATGGTATTGTCGTTGCTCCGCAAATTGGTGAGCATCATAGTTTATTGCCTGATTGGGTTGTGATCAGTTCAGGTGTAGTGCTAGCAGTATTAATGGCAAAAGTGGTTTTAGAGAAGCTCCCTAAACGCTGGTGGCGTAAAGATTGTTGCTCGTAATGTTTGATCATTAGATTTAAAGCCCATGTAAATTACATGGGCTTTTTTTATTGGCATATAAACTATACTCATATCATCACAGGGACGTTGGATGATGATATGAGTTTTAGCAGTGGTGGTATCCCAGCTGGTGGGTTGCAAGTTAAATTTTCAAATGGGGATGAACCCAAGGTTGAAATTACAACCTCCAAGGCATTTCAGTCTACTCAAGTAGGACTTGAGGCAGCGAAACTGTCTTCACAAAAAACAGACAAGCATGTAGATGTAAAGTCCAGCATCGAAGCTACTGCCCAATCCCATAAAGACGCTGAAAACCAAGGCGTAAATCTTAAGAAAAAAGCCTTTGTTAAAAACTTAGCCATCGCCATTGGTTCGGGTGTTGCGGTGGGAGCGACATTATTGGCAACCATAGCGACAGCTGGTGCAACAACCCCATTACTTTTGTTAGCAACCACTCATTTAGGAGTAGCCGTAGGCGACAGTATTTGCTCTTACATGGACTGGAAAGGAAAACGAACCGATTTACTGCCAATGGGGCAAGATTCTGTAGGCAACATGGCTTTCGCAGCACTTAAAAAATTAGGCTACCAAGATCCAAAAGCCTTTAACTTTGCCGATAAAATCTCGATGGCTACTCGTGGGGTACTTGCCTTTGCTACCTTATCGTCCAATGAAACTGTGAGAGAGAAAGCTCCAGCCGTCATCAAAGCAGCAGTTAAACAAGGCTATTACAGCGCCCAAGCTTCGCATATCAAACAGCAAGATGCATTGGCAGCACCGATAAAGCTCTCTCAATTGTCTCAAGAGAATGATAACGGTGATGATGCCCGTTCCGTAGATGAAAGCACGCCGTTATTGAAGACTTCAGAGCAAGCGCAACATAAAGTTGATGAGCTAAAGAAAAAAAACGATCAAGCTGAAACAGCGTTAAAACAGAAGCTTCAACAAGTGAGTGATAGACGCTTGCAGTGGAGCCAACAACACTCACAGTCAGTTCAATTTGACCCTAGCAGTGAGCAGTTGACGTTTGGTCAATCGCAATCCACTGGTGATGCTGAAAAGCCCAAAGAAATTGATACTCGTGGTAATGCAAAATCAGCAGCTAGAGTCAAAGCGCAAAAATCCGTTGAATATAAAGCCGTTCAACATGAAATCGATAACTTAAGAACAGAGCTTGATTATCGTGAAGAAATAAAAGCCCAACATTTAAAGCAAAAAGCTGAAGAGTTAAAACACTCTCCCGTTATGCAGCGCTCACAAGTCGTCGTGAGTAAAAAGGGCGTGGAAAGTGTTAAGACAACGGGGCTTGATGAAGCCAAAGTGAATGTTGAACTTAGGAAAGAAGCACAACTTTTAGATATACAGACCGAGAAATTGAAAGCCGAGCTTAAAGACAAGCGCGAGGAAGGTGAAGCGATACTGTCATCGGCCTTGGAATATTACGATATTATCGATAAGCATCAATTAGCGGAAAGTGAGTAACGAATGCTATTGATGTACCAAACTTGTTCGCCTGTAGGCGTGTGCACTACCGCTTCATCGTCCACTTCTTTTTTGAGTAAAGCGCGTGCCATTGGTGCATCGATAGAAATGTAGTCGTTATTACCATAAATTTCATCAGGGCCGACAATACGGAATGACTTTGTTTCGCCTTGTTCGTTCTCGACCTCCACCCAAGCACCAAAAAAGACTTTGCCTTCTTGCTCTTTAGCATGATGTACCACTTTTAATGCTTCTAGGCGTTTGCGTAAAAACCGTACTCGGCTATCAATTTGTCTAAGCAGGCGTTTATTTTCTTTATAATCGGCATTTTCACTGCGATCGCCAAGACTGGCTGCCCAAGCCACTTTTTTGGTGATTTCAGGTCGGTATTCTCGCCACAGGTAGTCTAATTCTTTTTGCAGAGCTTCATAGCCTTCTGGGGTGATCAAATTAGTACGCAAACGGAGATCTCAAGTTAACAATAACAGCAAATACCTTACTGAAATCACCAGAGAAATCAACGATTGTTATTGGTAAAAACAGTGGTAAATACTTTGGTAAGGCTGCAAGCGGTTGGTTAATCCTAAAGAGCTTACTTAAAAAAGGGTTTTGAGGATGTAAGCAAGTCTTAGCTTATGCTATGGTAACCATCATTTTTTTGAGTTCGATAGTAGAAGATTTTTATGCAGTCTATAGTTCAAACCATTTCTCACGAGTTATCTGCCAATCAGTCTCAAGTGTCTGCTGCCATTGCGTTATTAGATGATGGCGCAACTGTTCCTTTTATTGCTAGATATCGTAAAGAAGCCACTGGTGGGCTTGATGATACTCAGCTGCGAACTTTAGAGTCTCGTCTTAGCTATTTACGAGAATTGAACGAGCGCCGAGAAGTGGTGTTGTCCAGCATTTCAGCTCAGGGAAAACTCACGGAGTCCCTTAAGCGTGAAATCCAACAAGCGGACACCAAGACGCGATTAGAAGATCTGTATTTACCCTTTAAACCAAAGCGCCGCACCAAAGGTGAAATCGCCAAAGAAGCTGGCCTAGAGCCGTTAGCGGACTTTTTATTAGCGAATCGACAAGCTGCGTTAGAGGCCAAAGCGAGCGAATTTATTAACGCCGAAAAAGGCTTTGCTGATATCAAAGCCGTATTGGATGGTGCACGCTTTATTTTGATGGAGCGCTTTGCTGAAGACGCTGGGCTACTGCTTAAGATCCGTAAACACCTTGAGCAACAAGCACAACTTGAAAGCCGAGTGATGAAAGGCAAAGAAAAAGAAGGCGCTAAGTTTAGAGATTACTTTGAACATAATGAAGCCATTATCAAAATTCCATCTCACCGTGCCTTAGCTATGTTGCGTGGCCGCACTGAAGGTGTATTGGCATTGAGTTTAAATGCCGATCCTAACTCAGAAGCTAAAACCGGCAGTTATTGTGAAATCATCATTCGTGATCACCTCAATCTTTCGCTTTCAAACTCAGATGTTGATACTTGGCTTGCTACTGTGGTTGCATCAACATGGCGAGTGAAGATCTCACTACAGATGGAAACCGAATTCATTGCGGCCTTGCGTGAACGTGCTGAAGACGAAGCCATCAAAGTGTTTGCTCGTAACCTTAACGATTTGCTGATGGCATCGCCTGCGGGCAGTAAAGTCACCATGGGCTTAGATCCGGGCATTCGTACAGGGGTTAAAGTCGCGATTGTTAACGACACTGGAAAGCTGGTGGCACACACCACTATATTCCCGCATGCACCACAAAATCAGTGGGACAAGTCGGTTCGCTCATTAGCTAACTTAGTGAAAATGCATAAAGTGGAGCTGATTGCTATTGGTAATGGCACTGGCTCGCGTGAAACCGATAAGCTTGCGGGTGAAGTGATCGCCAGCCTGACAGAACTGAAAAACAAAGTAACTAAAGTCATGGTGAGTGAAGCTGGTGCTTCTGTGTACTCGGCTTCAGAATTAGCCGCAGCTGAATTTCCTGATTTAGATGTATCATTGCGTGGAGCCGTGTCGATTGCGCGTCGTCTGCAAGATCCTATGGCAGAGCTTGTGAAAATTGAGCCTAAATCCATAGGCGTTGGTCAATATCAGCACGATGTGAACCAAAGTCAGCTATCACGCTCACTTGACGCCGTAGTAGAAGACAGCGTAAACGCAGTCGGTGTTGATTTGAACATGGCATCTGAGCCGTTGCTGGCTCAAGTAGCAGGGTTTAATAAAACGCTGGCAAAAAATGTAGTGACCTATCGCGATGAAAACGGCAGTTTTGCTAATCGTAAGCAATTGTTGAAAGTGGCTCGCCTAGGGCCTAAAGCCTACGAACAAGCAGCAGGCTTTTTGCGTATTCAAGGTGGTGATAATCCGCTGGATGCTTCTGCGGTTCACCCTGAAGCTTATGGTGTTGTGGAGAACATGGCGCAAAAACTTCAGGTTTCGGTGGCAGACTTAGTGGGCAATAGTGAAAAGCTGGCGGCGGTTAATGCCAGTGATTTTGCCGATGATAAATTTGGTGAAGTGACCATTACTGATATTGTCACTGAACTGCAAAAGCCGGGACGCGATCCTCGTGGTGAGTTTAAAACGGCCAGCTTTAAAGATGGCGTGGAGGATGTTAAGGATCTTAAGCTTGATATGATCCTTGAAGGTGTGGTCACCAATGTCACTAATTTTGGTGCCTTTGTTGATGTAGGCGTTCACCAAGATGGTTTAGTTCATATTTCGTCGTTAACCGATAAGTTCGTCAGTGATCCGCATACGATTGTGAAAGCGGGTGATGTGGTGAAAGTAAAAGTGATTGATGTGGATGTAGAGCGTCGTCGTATTGCGTTAACCATGAAAATGAGTGAATCTGCGGCTAACGCGAAAGCCAATGCTAGCGGTCAACGTGATAATAAACCGAACTCAAAAGCAGCTAATAAGCATCACAAGCCTCAAAATAAGCAGAACAAATCACCAAAAAATGCAGCTATGGGGAATGCGTTTGCCGAAGCCTTTGCCAAAATGAAGAAATAGTTCAGTTGCTCTCTATTGCCTCGATGTCTTCGAGGCAATAGCCTTTCTACAATGTTTCGTCAATCATAGCTTTTGGTTTCGGGCTATCCTCATCTTGATACATCTTACTCAATTGCTGCCGAATACCTTTAGCATCCGCTGGTGTAACTTTTTTTGTTTCAGGCTCATGCTCAAGAATCACTGGTGGCTCAGTACCGATATGAATGTCAGAGCGTTTTAAGGCCGCTTGTATAGGAGGGACTTGAGTTGTGGTAGCAGTGGACGTTAGCTCGGTTGCTCTGTCAGTCTCTGCTTGCTCTGAAAATTCAGGTTCAGGCTGCTGTTGATGGTGATGCTGGCCTTGCTCAGCATCGTGTTCTTTTTCTGGATCGATCGCCCGTTCTTTATGGATTTCGGAGACAGATTTAGCTTCAGGGATCGGCTTTTTATGCTCATTTTCATTGCGTACGCTATCGGTAGCGACATTGGTTGGTGCAATGGGAACATTGCCGTAATGAGTAGTGATTGCCATGCCCTTTCCCTGAACGGTGAATGCTGAACAGAGTTTAGCCAGTTTTATGTAACCATTTCAATAGAATGTCGCAAAATTCCTCAGGGTGTGAGAAAAACGGGGCATGCGCACCATCGTGCATGATGACATCAGTAGTATTAAAGGTTGTGGGCATTTGCTCAATAATGGCTTTGGGCACTAGGCTATCCAGTCGTCCCCAAAGGCGAAGCCAAGGCAGTTTGATATTTGTTACTTGGTTTCGCAGATCGTATTTTTGCAGGAAAGATAACCCTTGTGCTAAAGCTTGTTGATCAGGTAGTGGCTGGGTGAGTACATCGTGTTTTAGCTGCTTGATTTCTTGTTTAGCCGTTTTACTTCCCATAGCTTGGATCGCTAAAAAGCGTTCGACGGTTTTTTTAATGTCCGATTGTAGTTGCTCAGAAAATAGAGATAGTACCTTAGGATCCATTCCCGCCCAGTGTTCATCAGGTTTACTCAAAAAGCAGGGGGAAGATGCAACCGTGATCAAGCCTTTCACTTTATCGGGATAGGTTAACGCCAATTGGGTTGCCACTAATCCACCTAATGACCAACCAAGCCAGATACTGTTGTTAGGCAAGTGCTCAATTAGATGATCCACCCAAGCATTAAGATCGCCTGCAATTGGAGCGCTATGACCAAAACCGGGTAAGTCAACATAATGCACACGAAACCCTTGTAGCCGTTCAAACAAAGGAGAAAATACCGCGTGATTCATTCCCCAGCCATGTAACAGCACAATATCCCTACCTTGACCTATGGATTCGATATTTAGTTTTGGTTGTGGCACGATGGACTTCCTTTCGTTTAGGAGAACGGCAATGGATTGGCGTACTCAATGGCAGCGTTTACAGCAGCAATGTGGACAATTAATTAAGCGAAGTGTACCGAATCGGTGCATTGCTTGCCATCAGTCTGTAGATGGTGACGGTCATGGGATCTGTTCGGTATGTTTACAGGCAGGGCTGTATTCTACGCCAGTTTGCTTAGGTTGTGGCGGCAGCATGACAGAAGTAATGCCCTATTGCGGTCAATGCCAGTTGCTGATGCCCTTGAAAGTTATTGCGCCGTGCAGTTATCACCAAGGGCTTGGTCGTTGGATTGCCGCCATCAAATATCAACGTCAATGTGCAGTATTAGAATCACTAACACAAGCACTTTATCAGCGGCTCGTTTTATTAGTTCAACAAGAGATGATCAGCATGCCACAGGCCATTATTCCCGTTCCGCTTCACCCCAAACGGCAGCGACAGCGTGGTTTTAACCAAGCATGGTTAGTGGCCAAGCCATTAAGTGAACGACTAAAATTGCCTTTACTGGATGAACACCTTATTCGCACTCAAGCGACCCAACCACAAGCTGGATTAGACGGGAAGCAGCGACGCCAGAATCTTCATCGGGCATTTAGCCTAGTCAAACCTATTGATGTGCAAAGAGTGGCCATTGTCGATGATGTCGTGACCACAGGTACTACGGTAGCTGAAATTACTCAGCTACTGACAAAGCAAGGCATTTCCTCTCAGGTGTGGTGTTTGGCAAGGGCAGAGGCACCAGACTTACTTTAGCTAAAAAAGGCCTTTGACATGATATAAATTGCACTTGAGAATGAACCACTATTATAAGTAACGGATCAAACCTCTGAATGAAATCACCAATACAAACACATTTTCCTCAGGCTAGCGCCATTGCGATGGGCTGTATGGGGTTTGGCGGTAATTGGGAAGCATCAACCTATAATAATGATGATCTCAGGGTTATGCGCCATGCTTTGGATACTTGTTTGGAGCAAGGGATTAACGTATTTGATCATGCAGATATCTATAAACAGGGACGAGCAGAAGCGATTTTTGGTGAAGCTCTCAAATCGAGTTCGGTGGCAAGAGAAAGCCTAATCATTCAAAGTAAGTGTGGGATTCGACTGGCAGAGACGGACAAAGTCGGACGCTATGACTTTTCCACAAATTGGATCATAGAGTCAGTCGAATCGAGCTTAACGCGCTTAGGCACAGAATATCTAGATATTTTATTGCTTCATCGACCCGATCCATTAATGGAAATCGAACAAGTAGCAGAAGCAATACATGCCTTAAAGTCAGCGGGGAAAATTCATCATCTTGGTGTGTCCAACATGCACCCTTACCAAGTTGACTTTCTTCAGCGACACTTGGATATCCCGCTCATCATCAATCAATTAGAAATGAGCTTAGCTAACTGCGAGTGGATTAATGAAGGATTAACCGCAGGAATGAATGATTCTGGGCGTTTCTCACCCGCTATCATCGAGCATTCGCAATTAAACAATATTCAATTACAAGCGTGGGGTTGTTTGGCACAAGGACGTTTCACTCGTAATGATGATACCTTTTCAGAACCAAAGGATAACCAGATACGAACTCGTGTCTCTGAGTTAGCAAGTGAGTATGGCGTATCGCCAGAAGCTATCGTATTAGCATGGTTAATGCGCCATCCCGCTGGTATTCAACCAGTGCTTGGGACAACTAACCCAGATCGGATCAAAGCCTGTTTACAAGCGCAAACCGTAACCTTGACTCGTGAACATTGGTACGAGTTATTAACCTTGGTAAGAGGTAAGCCCGTTCCCTAATTTAAAGGTTTTTTATAGGCCTATTTCCATTTATTGGATGTTGTCGGGTTAGGGAGAGGACAAGTTTGAGAGTAATTTGATTACTCCTTTTGTCATGCTTGAATGTTGTTATCAGGCATCTAGTGACTTTTGGGAAGGAAACTTCTTCGAAGTTTAAAACATCGTGGGTTTACCACCCACACCCGTGAAAGAGGGAGCTCTCCAGCAAGCCCCCTCTTTCATCTCCCCGTGCTGCCCAAACGTCGCTAAACGTTTCAGAGATAATTGAATAAATGCCTAACGGCTCTGATGGTACATCCATGTACCTCAGAGCCTAGCCCGACGTCCATGTCGGGCTTACGCCATTTTGATATTCAATTCTCACTGAAACAGCTCCGATGGGGAGTGGGGGTCTCTCTGAATACAATCTTTATTCAGTTATATACCCAATTTTATTTTCTAGTTTTTTAATAAGTTGTATAAAGTCTAAAAATAGCTCGTCACTGAAATCGTATTTATTACTGAATTTTAGATTATGACCTGAAAACCTCATATGAGAGGCATCTTCAATATCTGAAAGCAACTTAACTATCGCGTGATCCAACATATAATAATAAGGCTTAATTTCTGAGATTTGATTTTCAATTGGAATTGTCGTGTTGAGGATTAAATGTTCTTTATTGGTTTTGGGTTCGTATTCGATAAGTTGAGGATAATACACTCTCCAACCTGATGTTTTTTGAACAAATGATTCATCTTTTAGAAGACTTTCTATTTCACAAAGTTCAAGCTTAGAAGCTGTAGGTATTGGACGATAAGATTTATTTGGAAAAAGTAAAGAATTATGGATAGAGGAGTAAAGGCAATCTGGTATACGTTTTATCTTTGGGATGGTTATATTTTTTATCTTTTCTTTTTCAGATTGCTCTTTTAGTTTTACAGTAAAAAAGAAAAAAATATAGCTAGAGAAAATTGAAAGAATAAAACTGCTTAAAGCTTGACCCATATTACTTGAACCAAAGAAAAAACCAAAGCCAAAGCATGTTATTACAAGTCCAAAGAAAGTTATACCTACTGGGTAATCAAATTTTTTCACGCTTAAATTCCCTATATAAACGTATTAACATAGTAGGTTCGTATTATACTTTTTATAATTGACAAAGCAGTATCATATAGATTTTAAATGAGTCCATTTAGTGGAATATCCTAGCTCCGTTGGGGCGGCATGGGGATTCAAAAGGGGAAGCTGCTGGAGGCTTCCCCTTTTGGCGGTGTGGTATGCAATACCACGACTTTCTAGAGTTTCGTAGAAACTCTCCATTATCAATCAAAACCCAAAAGTAACTGGTTACCTGCCTTCGTAGGTAAGACGGAAAGTAGTAATGAAGCTACAAAAAAGGGAAGCTATGGAAGCTTCCCTTTTGTCAGCCGATACGCAGTATCAAAGATAACCAGTGAAATCTATTTCACCCGATACACTCGGCCACCTAACTTCTCAAACTTATCTTCAATATGCTCATAACCGCGATCAAGGTGATAAATTCGATCAACGACGGTTTTGCCTTCAGCCATTAAGCCTGCAATCA
The DNA here is from genome assembly GCF_056591735.1 of Parashewanella sp. 2210YD4-3. Taxonomy (NCBI): domain Bacteria; kingdom Pseudomonadati; phylum Pseudomonadota; class Gammaproteobacteria; order Alteromonadales; family Shewanellaceae; genus Parashewanella; species Parashewanella sp. 2210YD4-3. The sequence continues at coordinate 35,551 of NZ_JBWQOG010000016.1, forward strand.
CAAGGCTTGCTGAAGCGCGAAGATCAGTTGCCATTACTGGTGCCGCTTTAAGCTGTTCAATACCATGAATGATACAAGTATGTCCTTCAAGCTCCATTTTTGCGCCCATACGAATAAGCTCAGGCACGTGCATAAAGCGGTTTTCAAAAATGGTTTCGCTGATGGTGGCATTACCTTCCGCTAAAGCGTTTAAGACACAAAACTGAGCTTGCATATCGGTTGGGAAACCTGGATAAACAGCGGTTTTGATGTTAATCGCTTTTGGGCGCTTACCGTGCATGTCTAGCTCAATCCAATCTGTGCCTTTGGTGACTTCAGCCCCAGTTTCTTCAAGCTTCATTAATACCGCTTCGAGTGAAGCTGGATCGGCATCTAAACAGCGAATACGACCACGGGTGATCGCGGCTGCAACTAAGAAAGTACCGGTTTCAATACGATCAGGCATCACGCGATAATCACAACCTTTTAGTGATTCAACACCTTCAATCACTAATTTTGCGCTACCAATACCCTCGATTTTCGCTCCCATGGCTACAAGGCAGTGAGCGAGGTCGCACACTTCAGGTTCACGGGCGGCATTTTCAATGACGGTAGTACCTTCGGCTAATACGGCGGCCATGAGTAGGTTTTCGGTGGCACCAACACTGACCATCTCCATGATGATGTGAGCACCTTTAAGGCGACCATCGACTCTGGCTTTGATGTACCCTTCTTCTACTTCGATATGAGCGCCCATTTGCTCAAGACCTTGTAAATGCAAGTTTACTGGGCGGGCACCAATGGCACAGCCACCGGGCAGCGATACATCGGCAGTGCCGTAGCGAGCCAGCAGTGGTCCTAAAATCAAAATAGACGCGCGCATGGTTTTGACTAAGTCATAAGGCGCACAAAAATGGTCAAGATTTTTGGTGGAGATTTTAAATTGACCATCGTCCAACTTAGTGACATCTGCGCCTAGACATTGCAACAATTTGCAGCTGGTTTTCACATCGCGTAGATCGGGTACATTGCTGACGATAAAATCAGTTTCAGCTAATACGCCTGCCATCAGGATTGGCAAGGCGGCGTTTTTAGCGCCAGAAATAACCACGTTGCCAGCCAGTGGTTGGCTGGACTCTATTGTTAGTTTATCCACAGAGCGCCTCGATTATGCTGGCATGTTAAAGAGCTTTTCGCGTTTCCACTGCTCTGGGGTGAAGGTTTTGATGGTAAGTGCGTGTAAAGCGCCACTGGCAATCTGCTCAGATAACGGCGCATAAATCGCTTGCTGACGTTTTACTGGGGAAAGCTCACCAAACATATCGGCAACGGCGATAACTTTATAGTGAGTACCGTCTTGAGTTACGAACAATTCATCAAGTTCGAGCTGAGCGCGTATTAGCTCTTCTACTTGTTTGCATTCCATCGGAATTACTACCTTAGTATTTAAGAAATTTGGGATTCAAACATTGGTTGCAGATTATATAATGCAATCAATGGCTGTAACTGTTGGGAAGGGTTCGCCAACAATAGGGTTTGGTTATTCTTTTGCTGCTGTTTGACTAAGTGGAACAAAAACGCAATGCCTGAGCTGTCGATGTAGTTAAGTTCAGACAGATCCAGTTGGCTCACTTGTGAACCTAGCAAACTTTGGCGCTTTGCCCATAAGGCGACCACTTCTTCTCGTGACAGTCGCCCTGATAGTGAACAGCTATTGTCGTGGACTGTGAATTTTGCCATTACTTTTTCTCAGTCTTTGCTTGAATCGGCGCTTTAGCTTTTTCATTCAGCATTTTTATCACTGAATCAACGCCTTGACGTTGGATTAATCCACCGATCTCAGATTGTTTCGATTGCAATAAACTCACGCCTTCTGCCACTAAGTCAAAGGCTTTCCACGTTCCATTTTTCAGTTTACGGACCTTAAACGAAATATTGATGGGTGGACGGCTATTGGAAATTACTTGTACAGGGACGGTAACAATTTTTTGGTTACTAAAATCTTTCGCTGGCGCAAATTGGATTTTCTGATTCGTGTACTCAGTAAAAGCGGTCGCATACGTGCTGATCAAATAGTCTTTAAATGCGACTGAAAAATCACTGCGTTGCGTTTTAGATAGCTGTCTTAAATTACGGCCTAGCACCATATAGGCGGCGTATTTGTAATCTACATATGGCAAAAGTTCATCACTGATGATGGTCTTTAGGTGGTTTGGGTCCGCTTTAATTTTGCTTTGGTCAGCATTAAAGTGAGCAAACGTTTGATTAGCCACTTGCTGGATCATGGTGTAAGGGTTTTTGCTGTCGATGTCGGCAGCCATCGCTGAAAAGCTGCTGACCACTAGGCACAGTGGTAATAGTATTTTTGAAAGTAATGTTCGCATAATGTGCTCCTACTTATCTTTTGAGCCAAGGCTATACAGGAACTGCCCAATCAGATCTTCTAATACGAGCGCCGAGTGGGTGTTTTCAATTTTATCGCCACTTTTGAGCATCGAAGTATCGCCATCGTCAAACCCCGGCGTTAACCCAAGAAATTGCTCACCCAATAAACCTGAAGTCAAAATAGCTAAACTGCTGGTTTCTGGGAATTGATCGTAACGTTTATCAATTTGAATGGTCACTATAGCGTCGAGTTGTTTTGGGTCTAGGCTGATATCACTCACTCGGCCTACCGTTACTCCTCCAACTTTTACAGGAGAGCGTACTTTCAATCCGCCAACGTTAGTAAAATGAGCCGTAAGAGCATAAGTGCTCTCACCACTATCAATTTTGATGTTCGCAACATTAATCACGAGAGTGAGAAATGCGGCTAAACCAGTAAGTAAAAAACATCCAACTAAAAATTCAATTTTGCGAGTCAACATATTTGCCTACTACAAGTAAAAAGTCCGTTTAGGGACAAAAAGTCCATTGATTAAATAAATATTTCGTATTGCATTAACCAAACATTAATGCCGTTAATAAAAAGTCGAGCGCCAGTACCGCTAAGCTCGCTTGCACCACAGTTTTGGTGGTTGCACGGCTGATCCCCTCAGGGTTCGGTATAACTTGGTAACCTCGATAAAGGGCAATCCAAGTCACTACAACGGCAAATACAACACTTTTTATTAATGAGTTTAGAATATCTTGGTGCCACTCTACTTTAGATTGCAGAATCGACCAAAAAGAACCAGCATCAATGCCTTTCCATTCAACGCCCACGATGTGACCACCATAGATACCCACAGCGCTGAAAATCATCGCCAGTAACGGCATACTGATCACCCCAGCCCAAAACCTTGGGGCAATAACTTGTCTTAGGGGATCAACGGCCATCATTTCCAAACTGGATAGCTGCTCAGTGCTTTTCATTAGCCCAATTTCAGCCGTAAGCGCCGAACCAGCACGACCGGCGAAAAGTAACGCCGTGACCACAGGGCCAAGTTCACGCAAAAGACTAAGTGCCACCATTGGACCAAGGCTTTCAGAAGTGCCAAAATCCGACAATATGTTGTAGCCTTGCAGCGCCAACACCATGCCAATAAATAGGCCTGAAATGGTGATGATAACAAAAGATTGCACCCCAACCACATACAGCTGTTTGATCAGTAAAGGCGTGCCTTTTCTGAATCGTGGCACATTAACTATGGCATTCCATAGCATGATCCCGGCACGGCCGAATCCAGAAATAAATTCAATAGCATTGTGCCCAAGTGCGGTGATACGCTCAACGATTCTCACCCATTAACTCCTTTTTGTAATCTGGTGCAGGGAAGTGGAATGGTACTGGGCCATCTGGTTCGCCCCCCATAAATTGCTGTAATTGTGGGTTATCTGACTGTTTCAGCTGCTGCGGTGTGCCTTCGGCAATCACTTTTTTATCGGCGACTACATACACATAGTCAGCAATACTGAGCACTTCAACTACATCATGAGACACCACTACTGAGGTGAGGTTTAGTGATTCTGATAATTCTTTGATCAGCTTCACTAACACGCCCATGGCGATGGGATCTTGACCTGCGAAAGGCTCATCGTACATGATCAGCTCTGGCTCAAGTGCAATCGCACGGGCGAGTGCCGCTCGACGTTGCATTCCTCCCGAAAGCTCATTCGGCATAAGTTTACCAGCGCCTCTTAAGCCAACGGCTTCCAGCTTCATCGCGACAATGGTGTTAATGATGCTTTCGGGTAAGTTAGAGTGTTCACGCAGTGCAAAAGCCACATTGTCAGCGACATTAATATCGGTAAACAGAGCGCCACTTTGGAACAACATACTCATGCGTTGGCGTAAATTAAATAACGCTTTACGGCTAACCTTATGGATATCATGGCCATCAAATAATACTTGACCAGAATCTGGCGTGAGTTGCCCACCCATCAATTTAAGCAGCGTGGTTTTACCAATACCGCTAGGGCCCATGATGGCTGTGACTTTTCCCTTAGGAATCGTTAAGTTGAGGTCTTTAAAAATCGCTCTTGAGCCTCGATTGAAGCTCATATTCCTCACTTCTACCAAATTTGGTGTTTGATTGTCCATTTAGAGCCTTATTCGAAAGGAGTATCCCTCAACGGGAAATACAAAATAAAACAGTGTACGAAAATGTGTAAACTGGTACAACAAGTGAAGCCAAAGATGTCATGAATGACTTAAAATTTCCCGAATTGTAACTCATTGCGAAACATTAGTAACTAATTGATTATCAGTAGTTAATTGTTTATTTGCTAGCCGTTGAACGTTGTTTTCTACAATGGGGACGAGCACAGTATCATGCACTTAAGATGGCTAAAATTATATCTAAGTTCCATGAATTATCCTTTTTTATGGCATTTTTGTTTTGATCAATACGTCAGGTGAGGCTTTCAATTTGTTGCAATACCAGCGAAAATGTTATTCATGGAATCAGGTCGGATAATAATAGATAACGATGGCGAATAAAACTCAGCTCCAGCAGTGGGGCAGTAAAGTGGTTGATATAGAAAAAGCGGCGTTGGACAGCCTATACCATTATGTTAATTCTGATGAGTTTACACAAGCATGTGAACTAATGCTGAATTGTTCCGGCAAAGTGATTGTAATGGGCATGGGTAAATCTGGGCATATTGGCAATAAAATTGCGGCTACCTTGGCAAGTACAGGAACTCCGGCCGTATTTGTTCATCCTGGCGAAGCCAGTCATGGTGATCTGGGTGTGCTCTCGGCTAACGATATTGTCATTGCCATTTCTAACTCTGGTGAGTCTTCAGAGATACTAACTTTATTCCCAGTAATAAAACGTATGGGCTTACCGATCATTTCTATCACTGGTGTGCCTGAATCTAACATGGCTAAATTAGCCAATATCCACCTTTGTATTCAAGTTCCAGAAGAAGCGTGTCCTTTAGGGTTAGCACCAACCTCAAGTACTACAGCAACCCTAGTAATGGGTGATGCATTGGCTGTGGCATTACTGCAAGCCAAAGGCTTCACCAAAGATGACTTTGCTTTATCGCATCCCGGTGGCAGCCTAGGCCGTAAATTGCTGCTAAAAGTCGCTGATATTATGCATAAAGGCGATCAATTGCCTTTGGTTCAGCCAACTGTGAAGATTACTGAAGCCTTATACGTTATTTCCAACAAAGGGCTTGGGATGGCCGCGATTATCGATGATGATGGGAAGTTACTTGGCGTGTTCACTGACGGTGACTTACGTCGAGTTATTGATGCTGGAATACACTTACGCAATACTGATATTTCAGAAGTAATGACTTCAAATTGTATTACCATCACCGAAAATGTGCTGGCAGCAGAAGCACTTAAGTTAATGGATGAAAAAAACATTAATGGACTGATTGTGGTGGATGACGCACAATGTCCAGTTGGGGCATTGAACATGCTAGATATGGTCAAATCCGGAGTAATTTAACTGTGACTATGATGCCAACTTTATATGGTGAAGTGACCGAAACCGTTTGGAATAAAGCGCAACAGATCAAACTGATCATCTTTGATGTTGACGGGGTGTTTTCTGATGGCCGTATTTATTTAAGCAATAGTGGAGAAGAGCTAAAAGCTTTTCATACTCGTGATGGTTTTGGCGTTCGTTCGTTGCTAAATGCTGGTTTTCATTTGGCGGTGATCACTGGTCGTAAGTCGCAATTACTTGAAAATCGAATGAGTGCATTGGGCGTTGAACATATCTATCAAGGTATTGATGATAAATTAGTGCCATTTAATGAATTGCTCAGTAAGTTTGAACTTAAGCCTGAACAAGTCGCCTATATTGGTGACGATATGGTGGATTTACCCGTCATGAAACATGTTGGACTTTCGGTTTCGGTTGCAGATGGTCACCCTTACGTGAAACAACAAGTGAATATGATCACGACGATGAACGGCGGCCATGGTGCGGTGCGAGAATTAGCGGACTTGATTTTGGAGTCTCAGGGGCTATTTGAATCGGCTCAGGGAATGAGTGTATGAATCGAGTGACCCTCGCCATTATTGTTTTTTTCAGTACCGCACTGGTGCTGTATTGGCAGGTACAACAAAAACAAGGCGATAAAATTGCTCAAGGCCCTCAAATAGAACGGCCTGACTATATGGCTACCGATCTCAATAGTGTCGCCTATGACGAGCAAGGTCATTTAAGCAGTAAAGTAACAGCTAAGCACATGGAGCATTTCGCTACTCGTGATACGACCTTATTTACCGAGCCGGTATATTGGCTTTACGGTGAGGGCAGTGACAGCCCTTGGCGCATTTCTGCTAAAGAAGGTCGTCTAAAAAAAGATGATACACAAAAAGCTTATTTAGACTGGGACGTAAAGCTTGAAGCCATTGGGAAAAAAGAGCCCATTCAAAGTGTTAGTACCCGTTATGTTGAGTTAGATTTAGATAGTAAAACCATGACTACGGATGCCATGGTTTACATTAAAGGCAATGGATTTCAAAGCCAAGGTAAAGGCCTTTTTGCCGATTTTAATAATGAAACTGTACGCTTAAATGATCAGGTAACAGGAACCTATGAAGCGAATAAATAATATATTGCTGGCAGCGTTTTGCACAATGATGACCTTTTCGGCCGTAGCGAAGCAAGATGATTTAAAACAAGACCTAAGTATTAGCGCCAAAAGCCAAGCCGGTGATTTGAAAAATAATAAATTGTCGTATTTTGGAAACGTAAAAATTACTCAGGGCAGTATTAAGATTTACGCTGATGAAATGAGTGCGGTGAGTGATGATAAAAGTGGTCACAAGGTATTTGCTGCCAAAGGTAAACCCGCTACTTTTTCTCAAATTTTAGACAGTGGTGAGCTAGGAACGGCTAGTGCTTACAATATACGTTATGACAGTATTAGCGGTGACTTAGTGCTAAAAGGTAGCGCTGAGCTTGATATTGGTGGCAGTAAAATGAAAGCGGAAACCATTCGCTACAATATTGCAAATCAGCATGTGACAGCGGCAAGCTCGGGTGATGGCAATGACCGAGTGCAAACGATTATTCCGGCTGAAAACTACCAAGAAGCACGCAGTAAAAATAAAAAATCATCTTCAAAGCCTAAGACTGAAACTGAGAAGAAACAATGACTCAGAAAACCCTGACAGCAAAACATCTTGCAAAGAGCTATAAATCCAGACAAGTGGTAAAGGACGTCAGCTTATCAGTAAAAACAGGACAAATTGTTGGTCTGCTTGGCCCCAATGGCGCAGGTAAAACCACGACTTTTTATATGGTGGTGGGCTTAGTCAAAAGTGATAAGGGCCAGATTTTTATCGACAGCGATGATCTCACATTAGATCCCATGCACATGCGCGCTCGTAAAGGTATTGGTTACTTACCACAAGAAGCCAGTATTTTTCGCAAATTGACCGTTTATGAAAACATCATGGCGGTATTAGAAATGCGTGCATCACTTAATCAACAACAGCGCGAAGAACAGCTAGAACACTTGCTTGAAGAGTTTCATATTACTCATATTCGTGACAGCTTAGGTATGGCTTTATCAGGCGGTGAACGTCGTCGAGTAGAAATTGCCCGTGCGTTAGCCGCGAATCCTCAATTTATTCTCTTGGATGAACCTTTTGCTGGGGTCGATCCTATCTCTGTGATTGATATTAAAAAAATCATTGAACAATTGAGAGATCGTGGATTAGGGGTGTTGATCACCGACCATAATGTTCGTGAAACACTGGATGTATGTGAGCATGCTTATATTGTTAGCCACGGCAGCTTGATAGCCGAAGGCACACCTGAAGCCATCCTTGATGATAAGCATGTTCGGGAAGTGTACTTGGGAGAACAATTCACGTTATAGTAGTGATTATTTTTAGGGAGCTTTCCCATGCGCCAACAAAAACAATAAGAAGGATCAGCGGTAACTATGAAAGCGTCGCTTCAGCTTAAGTTAGGACAACAGCTCACAATGACGCCTCAGCTGCAACAAGCCATACGCTTGCTACAGCTTTCATCATTAGAGCTACATCAAGAAGTTCAACAGGCACTTGAATCTAATCCATTATTGGAATTAGAAGAAGAACTGGCATCGACAAAGACTGAGTCAGAAACGGCACCTGAAGTCGAGCTGGATTCGCTAATCAATCAAAACGAAAGCCAAGATATAGTTGAGCCTGAGATTCCTGACACTGTAGAGTCCCTAAGCAAAGAAAAGCTGACTGAAGAACTGCCCATGGATACCACATGGGATGAAACCTTTACGGCTATGCCTACTTCTGGCAGTGGTGCTTTACCTGCTGATGACCTTCCGTTTCAAGGCGAAACCAGTGATGGATTATACGAACACCTTGAATGGCAAAAAAACCTCACGCCTTTTTCGAGCACGGACTACGCGATAGCCACTGCGATAATTGAAGCCATCGACGAGCGTGGGTATTTGACCCAGTCACTAGATGATATTTTAGAGGCTATGGGTGACCCTGAAATTGAAATGGATGAAGTAGAGGCGGTGTTAAAACGAGTACAGCATTTTGATCCTATTGGTATTGCCGCTCGTGACGTACCAGAGTGTTTATATTTGCAACTCTCGCATTTTGACGACTTAACCCCCTATTTGGCTGAAGCGAAAAACATTATTCAGCATCACATTGATTTGATTGCTGTACGAGACTTTCGATCTTTACTGAAAAAAACTAAGCTTAGAGAACCACAACTCAAAGCTGCGATGAATTTGATCCAGAGTTTGGACCCAAGGCCGGGATTGAATATTGGCCGTAAAGACGATGAATATGTAATACCTGATGTGTCTGTCAGTAAAAAAAATGGGCGTTGGCAAGTGGAATTAAATCCAGATGTGATGCCAAAAATAGGACTCAATCAGCAATATGCCGCGCTGGCCAAAACCAGTCGAAGTAGAGATGATACCCAATTTGTTCGCGGTCACCTGCAAGATGCTAAGTGGTTTATTAAAAGTTTAGAGAGCCGTAACGATACATTATTAAAGGTGTGCAATTGTATTGTAAAAAATCAGGTCAACTTTTTTGAACATGGTCCTGAAGCTATGAAAGCGATGATTTTGAATGATGTCGCTGAAGAAATTGAAATGCATGAGTCGACGATATCGCGAGTGACGACACAAAAATACATGCACACTCCAAGAGGAATTTTTGAACTGAAATACTTTTTCTCTAGCCATGTTGGAACCGATGATGGCGGAGAATGTTCTTCAACAGCGATTCGAGCGCTAATCAAAAAACTGGTGGCAGAAGAGAATCAGAAAAAACCGCTCAGTGATAATAAGATTGCGCAACTGCTAGGAGAACAAGGGATCAAAGTGGCAAGACGAACCATCGCAAAATACCGCGAAGCGATGATGATCCCACCATCAAACCAGCGAAAGAGCTTATGATGAAATAAAGCGGCAGTTAACAACGACAGGAGGCAATGGATATGCAAATCCGGATCAATGGTCAACAAAATGGTCAGCAGTTGGATGTTACTGAATCACTAAAAGAATATGTCAGCGGGAAAATGGCAAAACTTGAACGTCATATCGAACAGATCAATAATGTGCGCATCGTACTCAATGTTCGAAAAACAAATCAAACTGCAGAAGCCAGTTTGGTCTTAAATGGCAAAGAAGCCTATGCCAAATCACAACATGATGATATGTACGCGGCTATCGATTTATTGGTAGCTAAATTGGATCGTCAAGTGATCAAACATAAAGAGAAGTTGATAAAATATTAACGATGGAATTAAACATCATTTTGAAGCCGGAATGCACCACTTGTGCAACGCCTGGCAGCAAGAAGAAAGTACTGGAAATGATCAGTGACTTAGTCGCTTCGCAGTATCCTGAACTTTCTTCTCAAGAAATCTTTGAAAGTCTACTCACCCGTGAAAAAATGGGCAGTACCGGCATTGGTAACGGAATTGCCATTCCTCACGGTCGATTAGATAACATTGATACCCCAATTGCGGTGTTGATCAAATGTGAGCAACCCATCGCCTTTGAAGCCATTGATAAACAGCCGGTGGATATCTTGTTTGCGCTGTTGGTGCCGTCTGATCAATGCCAGCAACACCTCAGCACCTTATCGGCTATGGCTGAAAAGCTCAGTGATAAGCAAACGCTAAAGCAGTTACGTCGTATTAATGATGAACAAGAACTCTATGAGGTGATCACTGCATGAAATTAGTCATTGTTTCAGGTAGAAGTGGCTCCGGAAAATCGGTTGCACTCAAAGTACTTGAAGATTTGGGCTATTACTGCGTTGATAATCTGCCTATGACTTTGTTAGGTGGTTTAATTGAAGAACTAAAACCGAATCAGGAATTAGTGGCAATCAGCGTTGATGTTCGTAATCTACCTGAACAAGACAAAGTATTTGAGCGCCAGCTTAAAAGCCTGACTGGGATTGAAATTCTTAGCTTTTTTATCAGTTCGAGCGATGATGTTTTACTAAAAAGATATACCGAAACTAGGCGTTTACATCCGCTGGCATATCAATGTAAAAGCTTACCAGAAGCGATTCGAATCGAAGGTGAACTGTTGTCTGGCATGTCTAAGATGATGGATCATTTTATTGATACCTCTAAATCCAATGCCTATCAACTCAGCGACAAAATTAGAGAAATTTTATTAGGGCGTGTTGAGCAAGATCTGGTGATCAACGTGGAGTCCTTTGGGTTTAAACATGGACGACCTAAAGATGCCGACTTTATGTTTGATGTAAGATTCTTACCTAATCCTCATTGGGAAGAAACATTACGACCTTTCACTGGGTTAGATAAGCCGGTACAAGACTTTCTCAATGCTCAGCCTGAAGTAAATAAATTCATTTGGCAAATCGCTAACTTGATTGATACTTGGCTTCCTCAGCTTGAGCGTAACAACCGCAGTTATCTAACCATTGCGATAGGGTGCACAGGTGGACAACATCGTTCCGTTTTTATTGTGGAGCAATTGGCTGAACATCTGAGAAAAAATAATCGTAACGTAGAGGCGCGGCATAAGGAATTGACCAATGCCGACACTTGAGAAAGAAGTCCTGATTTGCAATAAATTAGGACTGCATGCAAGAGCGGCTACAAAATTAGCGGTATTAGCCTCAGAGTTTGATGCCGAAGTCACGCTTAAACAAGGTGAGAAATCGGCATCGGCCTCCAGTGTTCTTGGGTTACTCATGCTTGAATCTGGTATGGGAAAAGCCATTAACGTTATTGCGACAGGCAAAGATGCGAAAGCGGCATTAAATGCGGTTTGCCAGCTGATTGATGATAAATTTGATGAAGCTTGTTAAATCTAAAAACATCAGTTGAACGCTAATTGAGTTAATAACTCTTTGAATGGCAAATTCAGTTTATAATCTCTAAGTTCATCCAATGGATGAAACGCTTTACGACCACAAGCTTGCTAAAATACCCGTTAACTGCGTTGTAACTTTTGCATGTACAATAACTACTTGCTGCAAGCTACACCTTACTAACGATCATTTTTTTTTCGCTTGAGGATTTAGCCAACTGATGCTTTTAGGTTAAAGACAATTTCCCTCTTATTTTGATTATATCCTGCCTTAACAGATTCTAATTCAGACTAGGTACAGACTCCTTCCTTTATCTTCAACGCGTTATCTTTATTCAATTTTCAGGCAATGACACAAATTAAAACATTACTGCTGGATCTCGGCGGCGTATTGCTAAATTTAGATTATCTGGCCACTGACAAAGCTTTCGCTGCGTTAGGTTTTGACGAATTTTCTAATTGTTATCATCAAAATGCCCAACAGCCATTCTTTGACCGTTTTGAGAAGGGGCTGGAAACGCCACAGGCCTTTAGAAACAAAATTCGAGCGTTGTCAGGCTTGGCCTTAGCTGATGGTGAAATCGATAGTGCTTGGAATGCAATGCTATTTGACTTACCTGTTGCACGAATAGAGTTGTTATTAAAACTTCAGCACCGCTACCAATTGATACTGTTTTCAAATACTAATGCGATTCATTATGAAGCGTTACAGTTGATCTTACAGCAACAATTTCAATGCGATATTTTGCAGCAAGTGTTTGACTTCACCTTTTACTCGCATTTAATCAGAGCACGAAAGCCAGAGCTTAAAGCTTTTCGAAAAGTATTGAGCATAGCTGACGCTAACCCTGAAACCACTTTTTTTATCGACGACACCCAAAGACACACTGTGGGCGCTGGTCAATGCCATATACAAACGTACTGGCTCCAAAACCATGAAACGATAGAAGACATACTCAACCCACTTGTGTAACTCATAATTTATTAAGACACCCATAATTATTTGCATTAATTATAATCCTTGCCTACGCTTATAAAATATCCGCTAAAGACAAGGAGAGTCGTGGATGCCAGCCTCAAGAAAAAGTGTAGTTAGCCTGCAAGATACCCCTTATTATCATTGCATCTCGCGATGTGTTCGTCGTGCATTTTTATGTGGGCAAGATAAGCTCACAGGTAAGAGTTATGAGCATCGACGTGGTTGGGTTGAGCAACGCATTTTGCAACTTGCAGAAATCTTTGCCATTGATGTTTGTGCTTATGCTGTGATGTCAAATCACTTGCATGTGGTATTGCATGTGGACCTTGTTAAAGCCAAGGACTGGTCGGAGCGAAAAGTAGTAGAGCAGTGGCATCAATTGCATAAGGGAACTCCTTTAACCCAGTCATTTATTCAAGGTGACTCTTTATCAAAGTTAAAAAAACGAGAGTTAGCGAAACAAATCATCGAGTATCGAAGCCGGCTTTGCGATATCAGTTGGTTTATGAGAGCCCTCAATGAACCAATCGCTCGTTTAGCGAATAAAGAAGACGAATGCAAAGGTCGATTTTGGGAGGGGCGATTTAAATCTCAAGCTCTGTTAGACGAAACGGCTCTTTTGGCCTGCATGGCTTATGTGGATCTAAACCCGATCAGAGCAAAAGTCTCCGACAAACCCAAAGATTCTTCATTTACAAGTATTCAGCGTCGTATTCATGCCAAATTGAAAGGCGTGCAACCAAAAGAACTAATGAAATTCAATCATCAAGATATTAGTGAGAACGAAAAATGCTTACCGCTTGGTATGCGAGATTATATCAAGCTAGTGGAAGAAACGGCATCAAGCTTAGTAAATAAAGACAGCGAACACATGGTAAAAAGTGAGCGAATTTTGATGGGGTTAAACCTGCCAATTGAGAATTGGCTGAGGTTGTGTTCTCGGTTTACCAAGATGTTTAAAGGCCCTGCAGGTAATCTCATGGCGCTAACCGAATATTGTCAGCGCTTAGATCGAAGGCGACGTCAAGGTGCAGCGAACAGCGCTAAATGGCTGAGCTCTAATAAGGATGAAACAGGGTGAAAGTCAACTGCTCAACTGTTAATAAACTTTAAAAATCATAATGTTGTGCGCTAATGAATGTTTCACATACTCAACGTGGTAATGATTATGGAAGTAAATAGCGAAGTTGTTGAATATCACTCAGTTCAATATGAGGCAAGGTGGTTATTGGCGTCTGTTTTTCGGTTTGGCCATAGCCCGGATTTAGCCATGCAGCCTGACAGCCAAAATTTCTGGCTCCAAATACATCGGCTTGGGCATTGTCACCCACATGCAGAATATGTTCAGGAGCCAGTTGTAAGCGTTCACAAGCCAGAGCAAACATATCTGGTGCCGGTTTCATTCTTAACCCATTTCCAGAATGTAAAATAAACTGGAAATAGTCAGCAATGCCGATGCGACCTGGGTCAACATTTCCATTGGATATGCCAATTAGCGGGTAGTGCTGACTTAAACTGTCAAGAAGTTCAATACTAGACTGAGGGACTGTAAAGTTGCTGCGGTGGAATAAAAAATGTTCCATGCCTTGGTGAGTAAACTGTTGAACTTGAAGCGCTGTTATTGCTTGTTGTTGCAACGTGTATTTCAACGTTTGCTCGCGGCTTTGCCAAGTATCGTGGGACAATTCGGGAGATTGTTGTAATACCTGTTGTTTTTGACTGAGCCAATGCTCTCTCTGCCACTGATGTTGGGCAGGAGCGATTTGCTGCATAAACTTGAGAAATTCAGTTTCAGCTTTAATGATAATGGGGCGATTGTCGTATAAGGTGTCGTCTAGATCGAAACTGATGACTTGGATTTGATTAAGGCCAAGGTAACTGCGCATCATTTTTCCTTTCTTTTGGCTCTCGGATGAGCACCGTCGTAAACGTTTGCTAAGTGTTGGAAGTCTAAGCTGGTATAGATTTGAGTGGTAGATAAATCGGCATGCCCCAGTAATTCTTGTACGGCTCTTAGATCAGAACTGGCTTCTAACATGTGGGTGGCGAATGAATGACGCAACTTATGTGGATGAACTTTGTTTGAAAGTCCTTGTTGTTGAGCCCACTTGTTGAGTCGAATTTGAATACTTCGATGGGATAAGCGTTTGCCTTTTTGGGTAACAAACACCGCTTTATCCTCAGTGTGAATACTTTCTCTAATTGCTAACCAATTCTGTAATGCTTCGACAGCCTTGGAGCCAACGGGTAACAGTCGCATTTTTCCGCCTTTACCGATCACTGTGACTTGTTTTAGGTGGTCGCTAAAGTCGTCGACATTTAATCCGGCAAGTTCGGCTAAGCGAAGCCCACTGGAGTAAAACAGTTCCATAATGGCTTTATCACGTACCGCTAATGGATCATCCAGATCGATGTCGACGAGATGCTGAATGCTGTCTACATCTAAATTTTTCGGCAATGGTTTATTTTGTTTTGGCGCTCTAAGCAAAACACTAGGATCGGTTGTGATGATGCTCTTTTGCAACAAAAATTGATAAAGCTGTTTGATGGAAGACAAGCTTAAGGCAATGCTTCTGGGGCTTAATCCTTGGCGGTGCAGCTTAGCCAACAAGGATTGCAGGTTATCAGGAGTTAGCTTTTTCCAAGGTTGTTCTTGCGATTGCAGCGCTTTAAATCGACGTAATTCACGCAAGTAATTTCGGCAGGTATAAGAAGACAATCGCCTTTCTGAGCGCAAGTAGCGTTCGAAGTCTTTTTCTATGTCGTTATTGGTTGGTTGTGCCATTATTGAAAACTGCTGAGTTTAAGCGTGATGATGGTTTTCAGTTGCTCTAAAAATAAGGTATCCATATCTGGAGTAAAGTGGGCGGCATTGGGGCTAGCAATGGCTAAGATAACTTTATCGCAGCTTGATTTTGGCGTTAGCTTAGATAATGCGACAGAGCCCACTTGGCTACCGAATAATTTTTGTGATTCGGTTTGAGTCAACCGCCCTAAATAGTAGCCGGAATGCATGCGTTTATTCCAAAGTGTCATCATTTCTGCATCGATGTTTTGGACGGCAATCAAACGCACATTACTAAAACCGAACTCACTTTTTAGAGCTGTAGATAGGGTTTGTTTAAGGGTGTCGAAATCGTCGCACTTGTATAAATCTAATACCAATTGCGAATTAAAACGAAAGATGCGCTCATTGTTGGTGGCCGCGCTCATAAGAGCAGTAATTTCCTCTTCAAGCTGAACAACACGTTGGCGCAGTGTTTCTTGCTGGCGTTCAACAATGGATACAGTGCCTCGCTGTTGATGGGGAAGCTTTAACGTATGCAATAAGTTGGGGTAACGATTAAAAAAGTCCGGATTATCAGAAAGGTATTCATAGACCAATTGTTCGTCAAGTTCGGCACAGATTTTTTCCTTGGGCGTTAAAGCATTAGTCATAGTTGAATGTTTCCATCATATACATGTTGAGCTGGACCGGTCATCCACAGAGGTTTTCCTTCACCATCCCAAGCGATTTTTAAACGACCGCCAGGTAAGTCTACTCGAACGGCATGTTTTAGCTTATTTTGCCGTTGTCCAATGGCGACAGCGGCACAAGCGCCACTTCCACAGGCCAATGTTTCTTGGGCGCCTCGTTCATAAACTCTGAGTTTGATGTGATCAGGGCTAATGATTTGCATAAAGCCAACATTGACGCCTTTTGGAAAGCGCTCATGCTTTGAAAGTATAGCGCCAATCTCGTCAACGGGAGCAGTTTCTATATTGTCGACTTCAATAACGCAGTGAGGATTCCCCATTGAAACCGCACCGCATAGAAACGTTTGATCTTGTGCTTGGAGTAAATAGATATTTTCAGTTTGTTTCGCCTTAAAGGGGATACGTTGTGGATCAAAAATCGGCACGCCCATATTAACCGTTACTAATTCATCACGCTCAAGACGCAGTGTCATTTTGCCATTAGCGGTACTGACTTTAACTTTATGTTTCTGGGTAAGCCCTTTATTTTTTACAAAACGGGCAAAGCAACGTGCGCCGTTGCCACATTGCTCGACTTCGCTGCCATCGGCATTGAAAATACGATAATGGAAATCAAGATCAGGATCATATGGTGGCTCTACTAACAACAATTGATCAAAACCTATACCAAAATGACGATTCGAGAGACGTTTGATCTGCTCTGGTGAAAAGAAGACGTTTTGGGTGATGGCATCAACCACCATAAAATCATTTCCCAAGCCGTGCATTTTCGTAAAGTTGATCATGTTCGCTTTTCTTTTATCGTTCATAATGCTGTTGTTGATCCCAATATTGTTTTCGGTTCAAAGGCTGAGGGTTACTGAGGTAACAGCTGCTCACCTTGCCAAAGTTGAGTTAACGTTTCTCGCTGACGGATCACATGACTTTTATCGCCATCCACGATAACTTCTATCGCCTTTGGGCGAGAGTTATAGTTTGATGCCATGGTAAAACCATAAGCACCACAGCTGCGAACGGCAAGGTAATCGTTGGGTTTGGTTACTAGTGGGCGATTTTTACCCAAAAAGTCACCCGTTTCACAAACGGGGCCAACAATGTCGTACTCGGTTGATTCGCCAGACTGTTTGAGCACAGGAATGATCTGGTGATAAGCTTGATAAAGTGATGGACGTAATAAGTCATTCATCGCACCATCAACAATCGCAAAATGCTTTTCTTCATTTTGTTTGAGGTACAACACTTGTGTTACAAAAATACCTGCATTTGCGGCAATGGCACGTCCCGGCTCCATAATGAGTTTTAATGGACGCCCTTGTAATTTTTTGACCACAGCTGCAGCATATTCATTAGGGTGTGGTGGTACATCATCATCATAAGGGGCACCTAAGCCACCCCCTATATCAAGATGCTGAATGCCAAAGCCTTCCTCATTTAGAGTATCAATTAATACCAGCATGCGATCCATGGCATCAAGGAAAGGCTGTAACTCGGTTAGCTGAGAGCCAATGTGACAGTCTGCGCCTATCACCTCGATATGAGAGAGGGATTGAGCCAGACGGAACGTTGCTAATGCAGCGCTCATGGTGATCCCAAACTTATTCTCTTTCATGCCCGTTGAGATATACGGGTGAGTACCAGCATCGATATCAGGGTTGATCCTTAAAGAAACCGGCGCTATTTTGCCACAATCTTCTGCAACAAGGTTTAGGGTTTCTAGCTCGGCGATGGATTCAACGTTAAAGCAATGGATCCCAACCTCTAGTGCCTCGCGCATTTCGTGCTGAGTTTTACCTATGCCAGAAAAAACCACTTTTTTGGGATCGCCACCGGCTTCAATGACGCGGGCGAGTTCACCACCCGATACAATATCAAAACCACTGCCCAACTTTGCCATTAAACTCAAAATAGCCAAGTTTGAATTGGCTTTGACGGCATAACAAATGAGATGGGGATGATCGGCTATCGCCGTTTTAAAGGCTTTAAAGTGACGTTCAAACGTGGCACGAGAATAGAGGTACATTGGAGTACCGTATTGCTGTGCTAGTGATTGCACGTCGCATTGTTCTGCATAAAGAGATTGGCCTTGATAAGTAAAGTGATCCATAACTTATTTCCTTATGTGACTTATTTCGAGGCCGTAGATTGGGTGGTTTCAGCATGCTCAATAGGAGAGTGAACCTGTTGTGTCGATGCTTTATTGGTCTCTGGTGCTGGGGTTTGATATAAAGGACCTTTCTGCCCGCAGCCACAGAGGCAAAGGCAGCTCAACAACATCAACATCATTGGTTTCATGCGTCTAATACTCTAAGTTTTATACATTTAGAGTTATAATCGCATTCAATGACTAAAAAGCAAAGGGTTCAAGCATGAAAATGACAGATACTGAATATCACCATAAGGTTGATGAAGTATTTCATACGATTGAAAACGCCATAGAGGCCATGATCGATGAACAAGATGCCGATATTGATATTGATGCCAGTGGTGGGGTTCTTGACATTGCATTTGAAGATGGCTCCAAAATTGTCATCAATAAACAAGAGCCATTACATGAAATTTGGCTAGCGACGCGTTTCGGTGGTTATCATTTTGGTTTTGATGGCAATCAGTGGTATGACTCGCGAAATGAGTGTGAGTTTGTGTCTCACCTTGAATCGTCAATCACCAAGCAAAGCGGATTTGTGATTACTTTCTAAAAATCACTCAGTGCTTCTTCGGCTGACATGCCAAAGGGCACGACCTCTAACTTACCCTCGGTTCGTTGCAGTAAGAAAAATTGCGGCAAATTAAAGTGGCCGCGATTTTCTGTTATTTCATTAAAGGCAAAGTGACGACTGATGGTAGAGACCAGTTGTTCAATAGGCTGCTTTCTTTGAATGTAGTGTTGTATTTGATTGTGTTCATCCATAACAAATACTTCAATATCCTCACCATTTTGCCTAAGAAAATATTGGATGGCGTCCATGGCGGCATAATCCAATATGATTGGTGGGGCGCAGGCGTGGGGATCATCACACACTTCAGGGCGAGGTAGTTCGGTTAATTGATCGCAACTGATGCGTTGATAAAATGATTTTGGTTCTTGTAAATCTTGGCAAAAGGCGTTGTGACGGTTGATAAAAATGCCAAAACGTTTCTCTGCAATATGGATAGGTTGCAACAAAGTGCAGGCATCTGTTGCTCTGTGGGTCAAGCGAAGTATTTGACGTGTCAACCGTTCAATTTGTTGGGTTAATTGCTGGTTAAGACGATCTGAGCAGCTGAGCACTTCGATTGGCAACAGTTCATCGGCACGACTCAACCCCGGTGCTATAAAGGTTAGGGCATCTAAGATAGCATTTTTGCCTTTAAAACTGTGGTAATGCCATTCTCCCCAGCTATTTACCGATAAGACATCAATGCTGCCAAGCATATTTTGCTTTTTTCTGCCTAAAGAGAAAATGTTGGCGTTGAGCACATCGACCATCAGCTCTTGCCCCTGCCATTCGCTGGTGGGATCGGCTGATAAGTTGATAAGCAAGATCAGTTGACGATAGTACCAAGGTTGGTACAAGTCTTTTTTACTGACCTTATTTTGTGTTGGCAGATTTTGGGTTAGCCCAAGTAATCGTTTCGAGGTGCATTCTAACTTTTTGCATCGTTTGGCTGTATCGTGGGCGGTGTACCATTTCGTTTTTTGTGCAGCGACTTGATTAAAGCAGGCCCACATCATTAACCCTGATAATGCGGTGGCTTTATAAATTGGGCTTTCACCAATAAAGTCTGATCCTCTAAGCGCGCCTTGATACAGATAGAAGTGACCATCACGATTGGATTGTATTACGGTTAATTCCGACTCTGCAATGATCGAAGAGGAAATGCGGCGAAGTTGATTGATTTGGTGATCATTTTTATGGAAAAAAGTACTGAGCTTTCTGGTAAGAATATTTAACTCTTCCATTTTTAAACTTTCACTAAGTCCCTGCTTAGACGCAAAAGCCAATAAGGTCTGGTAGCTGGAGAGTAATATCTCATGTAACTGGTTATTAAACTGCTGAATTTGACCGCAATGCCAATTTTCACGTTGATCCAACATTTGTAATAAGGTGTTTGGCCATTGCCATTGCGCCACTAATTGTTGGAATTTTTCTGCTCGCCAATCGTCTTTGTGTTCTTCAAAGGTTAGCTTTAAACCACATTTTAAATAAAAACAGCGACGCAAGACTTCTAGGCGACGCTTGTCGTTTAGCTTTAATAAATAGTCCTCGATGTAGTAATACATCACTAAATAAGGATCATTTTCTAAGGAAAAATCATCCGATAAGATTTTTTGCCAAATTTTATCGGTAAGTAGAATAGAGTTAGGGTAATCACTGGCATATGCTTCCAGCAACAGTACCTTTAATAGCGCCTTATGTGGCTTTTCGATGCCTTTATATAAGTGCCATAGTGACGCACTAAAATACTCACTGGCGTCGAGGTTGCGGACATCACCCAAATGTAACAGCTCAGGGAGATCTTTAACGTGTGGCCACCAAGCTACAGCACGTCCAGCAAGACAAATCTGAGTACGATAAAACTCTTCGAGCAATAACCAATGCTGCGCACTACCACTGTGCTCTCTTCCTAGCGTTTGCTGACAATTAGATAGCTTATCGTCACGGCAAAATTGCTGAGGGTGAACGAGATAAAAATTCACTTCAAGATCATAGCTGGCAAACCATACTGTAAGCTTGTCGAGCTTTGTTCTAAGTAATTCAAGATCTGAAGCTAAAATGTCGGGGCGATGGACAGCCCAAATATCGATATCACTATGCCTTGAGTGCCCAAAGCTGGCCACACTGCCCATGGCATAAATTCCCTCAAATACTGGAGTGGCATCATATTCAATTTCGGTTGGGAAATTAAACACTTCGCAGGCATCAATAGTCTCAGAGGCTAAGGAAAAGTCAACAATACCCTGTGGAGTATCTTGGCTTACAAAACCAGGTAGCTTGCTGTGATTGTGGTGCAAAAAATAGGGGATCAAGCGAAAGATGTGCTGCTGCATTGGCTCTAGTATCGATAAGATTCGAGCAAGTCTTATGTCATTTAGCTGATTGGCCAGCTTAGAAATTCGCTGTTGTTCAAGCATCGAAAGAGTACATCAAATACGGCAGGAGGGGCTAATGCTAGCGAGAAACACTATTATGAGCAAGTTAAAGTGAAGTGGATCACGAAACTTGTTGGTTTTATGGGGTGAGTCACGTAATTGTCATATAAATAATAACGAGTTTTACGAAAAAAAGTGGGAGCCATCCATGGCGGGGGTGAGTGCCTTCACGTTATAAACCTCGAAACCAAAATATCATGGCGTTAAGTTATCCATATAGGGTGGTGTAAGGCTTACATTTAGATTAAACCCAGTCAAAGGTGTTTAAAATCAGGTTAAACCCTGATTTTAAGAGGGACTGTTTTCCTGTTTGGTGTTATTTCTTTTTGAACGATAATTTTATGATCATAGCTTATGGTATTTATTGATTTTTATGTATAAATGTTAATTTGAAAAACTTAAATGTGAGTATTATTTTTTTAATATGAATGTCGTATTGAATAACTAAATGCATTTCGTACCTAGAACAGAAATCGCCCCGTGTTTTTTTGCACAAAATAGAGAACTATCGGATGGACAGCGATACTCAAAAGCGTTGCAAGAACATTGTGGGAATTTTATTTATCATCAAAGAACACGTAGTGATAGTGATAGTTCCTACCATGATTTAGTTGGCAGTGATGCTGTTAAACGCTTTTGGCAACTTGCCGATAATAGACAAGGCTCTTTTGCTCCTCATCCCCAGATATTTACCCCTAAACCTGAAGCGATCAGTCAAATTGGTCTAGTGTATCTAGGGGATAGCAAAAGTCCGGAGCATGTTTTTACCAATGGGTTTTCATCAAGAACTCATCCTAATATTGATTCGGATAAAGTGTTATATGAAGCATTGTTAGATATCTATATTGAAGAGAAAATAGGGAGTTCAAGACTAGGTACTATGGCCACTTGCCAAGAAACCGCTGTACGCTGTACTAGATCCTTTATTTCCGCCATAAATTCTCAACCCACTATGGCTGAACCCGCTGAAATTTATGTCTATTGTTGTTATTCACCAGTAGGGGTCAAACTATATGAAACAGTACAACAGTTTGATCATAAATATAATAATCTAGATTCCATACTCTCTTTTGAAGAAACATTAGTGGCAAAAATAGAACCTGAGCATGTAATAAAAGCATGGAAGATTCAAAAACGGAAATTGAAAGTAGCAAACTGTAAAGTTGATAAACTTAGATTGTCAGATGAAACAGAAAACCCATCTATCGACGAATGCGTGAAAATGTATTTTGCTCATGTTAAACCAGAGCTACCTAAATCGTGTCCTGTTCTGATACACAATAATTCCTAAGCTTACCTTAGGGCCTGTTGATCTTTCGTGCTTATTTTTGCAGCGATAAATTGGTTATCTTATGCAAGGCGGAGTTTGTGAAGTGTGGTCCCCCACATAAACAAACGATAACGCAGCAGAAGTGACCAATTTACGTTGTCTTCGATGCTTTTGAGCACTTCCGGTTCTGTGTTGTGACCAGCTTACTTAGCATGACTATGCTTCACTGCTCACGCCTTGAACAGAAAAGTGCTCAAATAGCACAAAATTTAATCCTGAAAGATCAACAGGCCCTAGCTTCATTTCAATCATTATTAAATCAATTGCACGTTTGATGAAGATTAAATAAAGCTGAAATTAAAGGTCTTTTTTATTGCAAAAATGGCAACTTTTTCAGCGCAATGATAGCATTAGCTAAATTTATGAGTCGTAAAAGTGGAACCGTCGATGTCTAAGCCTGTCATTCGAATTGCAACCCGCAAAAGTCCTCTTGCCATGTGGCAAGCTGAGTATGTTAAGCAACGCCTTGAGCAAATTCATGGCGATATTACTGTTGAATTGTTGCCGATGAGCACCAAGGGCGACGTTATCTTAGATACTCCTCTCGCCAAAGTCGGTGGTAAAGGCTTATTTGTCAAAGAACTTGAAGTGGCAATGTTAGAAGGTCGTGCTGACATTGCAGTGCACTCTATGAAAGATGTACCTGTGGAGTTTCCTGAGGGCTTAGGTCTACATGTGATCTGTGAGCGTGAAGATCCTCGTGATGCTTTTGTATCAAATAGCTATAAAAGTATCGATGAATTACCAAAGGGGGCCATTGTCGGTACTTCAAGTTTACGTCGTCAATGTCAATTGCGTGCCTTGCGTCCAGATCTGGAGATTCGAGATTTACGTGGCAATGTCGGCACTCGTTTAGCCAAGTTAGACAATGGCGATTACGATGCGATTATCTTAGCGGCAGCAGGGTTAATTCGTCTTGAGTTATCCACCCGCATCGCCAGCTTTATCGAACCAGAAGTATCTTTGCCTGCTAATGGTCAAGGGGCTGTTGGTATTGAGTGCCGTATGGATGATGAACAGGTAAAAGCCTTGTTGGCGCCACTTGAGCATCAAGAAACTCGTTATCGTGTGTTGGCTGAACGTGCGATGAACACTCGCCTTGAAGGTGGTTGTCAGGTTCCGATTGGGGCGTTTGCTCAAATTGAGGGAGATCAACTATCGTTAAGAGGATTAGTGGGAGCACCTGATGGTAGCCAAATTATTGCTGATTCTGTCGAAGGAAATAAAGAGCAAGCGGTTGAGTTAGGTGAGGAACTTGCTGAAAAATTGTTATCTCAAGGCGCTAAAGCGATTTTAGATGCGGTATATAAGTGATACCGCCTATCGCTTAGATATTAAAAATTGAGGGTGATGTGAATGAAGGTGCTGCTGACTCGGCCTAAAGGAAAAAATGAGGGGTTAGCCAATCAATTGCAAGCTGTCGGGATAGCCAGTGTTTGCCAACCTCTAATGACTGTATCGACATTGGCCCCTAGCGCTGATGCAGTTGCTCGGGTCCAGCAGGCCGATATTGTGATATTTATCAGTGCCAATGCGGTTAATTATGCTAATGCGGCGTTATTTGAAGCTATTAGTCCCTCTGCTCAAGTGTTTGCCATAGGTTCTGCGACTCAACAACAATTACATCAAAGAGACATAGAAGCATTATGCCCTCCAGAGTTCGAGCAGCACAGCGAAGGTTTGTTATCTCTTCCGCAGTTTAACGATTTGACTGAGCAGCGCGTGGTCATCGTTCGTGGTAAAGATGGGCGAGAGTTTTTAGCTGTTCAGGCTCAAAAGCGTGGCGCAGAAGTATATTATGCTGAGGTTTACCAACGGCTTACGCCTAAACTGGACGCAAACGCATGTATTGCTGAATGGAAACTGCAGAACATTGATACTGTTATCGTCACCAGTGGTGAGATCTTCACAAACCTATTAACATTAATGACAAACGCCGACGGTGAGTGGCTGAAACAATGCCAACTCATTGTTGTTAGTGAACGAATTGAAGCCATGGCTAGATCGAACGGATTTGCCAAGGTTGTGAATGCTGGTGGAGCGAGTGAGCTTGCTTTGCTGGATACCTGTATATTGCTTCATCAAGGATCATCATAATGGAATCAGCTCAAACCGAATCAGAGCCAACTCAACCGAAAGTCGAGCCAAGCAGTGCCGACAAAGCGGCTAAAACAAAGGCAAAAACATCGATTTGGATACCATTCAGTATTTTACTTTGTTTGGCGGTAAGTGGCGGGATCGTGGCAACAGGCTATCACTTCTATACTCAACAACAATTAAAAGAGTTGGAGTGGCAGCAGCAGTTAGCCAATGTTCAACAAAAGCTCGATCAACAAAGCGCACACGCTGCACAATTAATGGAGAAGGATCAGAGCCTAAATGAACACAGCCAGCAATTACAAAACCAGATAGATGAGCTTGAAACAAATGTCAGCGGATTAGCGAAGCGTAGTCCAAAACACTGGATGGCGGCAGAAGCGGATTATCTAGTTAGAATGGCTGGTCGAAAGTTGTGGTTAGAGAATGATCCATTAACGTCTTCAGAATTATTAAAAGCGGCTGATCAACAAATCGCGGCGATGCAAGATCCTTCATTATTGCCAATTAGGAAAGCAATATCTCGTGATCTCTTAAAAGTAAAATCTATTCATGAAACGGATGTTTCTGGCGCGGTATTCGGCATTGATGGCGTGATTGAGCAGCTTAACAGCTTGCCTTTGAATCAGTTTAAGCCTAAGGCCGAAGCGCCTGCTGATGACAATGTCTTATCGGAGTCAATTAATGACTGGAAAGATAATCTTAATAAAACTTGGGAAGCGTTAATTAAAGATTTTATTCATATCCGCAAACGCCAAGGCGATGTTCAACCTTTAATCACCCCTAAGCAGCGCTGGTATTTAGAGGAAAATATCAAAAATAAACTGTTGCAAGCGCAATTAGCTCTGTATCGAAACGATGAGGTGAACTTCCATCACTCAATTAAATTAGCGCATTTGTGGTTATCAGAGTATTTTGATTTGCAGGATGAAACCACAAAAAATGCCCTTAATGAGCTTGAGCAATTGAAAAAACTGACCTTGTCTCACACACAGGTTCGTCGTTTTGATTCCGTGCCGTTACTCAAGCAACTCGTCACTTATGGTGATTTATCTGGTACGAAGGAGCGTTCTTTATGATCCGTACGTTAGCCTATATCGCGATCATATTGTTGGGGTTGGTGCTAAGCCCTTGGATCTTATCTCACACTGGTTACCTGTATCTATCCATTGGTGATTATGAAGTGGAAACCAGTGTGGTTTTTGCCGTGGTAGCCTTGTTAGTCATATTTAGTGCTATTCAGCTGATCGAGTGGTTGTTTGTTGGTCTGATCAATATCTTTGTTCGCCGTGGTTGGTTATCCAGTCATTGGCGAAGACAGTCTGCTCGAAAACACACTCTGCAAGGCGCGCTTGCTATTGCAGAAGAAGACTGGGTGAGTGCAGAAAAGTCCATGTGCAAAGGGGCAAGTAATGGTGAGATCCCTCTAGTTAACTGGCTTGCCGCAGCAAGAGCGGCACACCATCAAGGCAGCGTAGAGCAGCGAGACCATTACCTTAATCAGGCTGAGAAACTGGCCGATAATAAGCTGTCTATAGCCACTACTCGAGTACGTTATTTGATCCAGCAAGGTGAACTTGAAACGGCAAGATTGCAGCTAGATAAATTAATTGCAGCAAACAGCAATAAACCAGCCTTAATAAAATTAGGGCTTGAGCTTTATCACTTGCAGCAGGATTGGTCAGCGATAAAGTTGTTGTTACCGAAAGTGACAAAGTTGAAGCTTTTGAACCAAACTGAATTTGATGAATTACAGCAGCAAGTTAACCGTGCCCTACTTAAGCAAGCTGAAAATAAGCCTGAACTAGAAAAAGTTTGGCATTGGCTAAGTCGCAAAGAGCGCAAAACGTCATCTAATGTTGCAGAATATGCTATTAACTTAGCTCGGTTAGGAGACACTATTGAGGCGAAAAAATTAATTTATAAAGCGATTAAGTCTCATCCTGTTAATGAGTTCTTCGATTTGCTCCCAAGTATCGTGAATGCTGGTGATGATGATATTCGTAAGCTATTGACTGGACTTGAGTCCTCACAGGATAACAATGCCAGTTATCACCATTGTCTTGCGATGCTGAACCAGCAAACAAATAATTTCTCGGAAGCAAAACATCATTGGCAGCGAGTGAATGAATTGCAGCCTAGCGTTTCAAGCTGGACGGCTTTGGGTAAACTTCATGAGCAGCTTGGAGAGCAAGCAAAAGCCTTAAACTGTTATCGTCAAGCATTACAATTCTAGACTAATTACTCATGTCGGAGTGGGATTCCAGCCCACTCCATTCTGTATTTTCTGTATGCCTAATCTTAGTACTTTACGTTTCAATTTATTAACAAATTTATTTTGTTAATTTCCCAATATAAATATGTCGTTATAAAGATTGTGTCAAAAGTTTGACCACTGCCAAGAGGCTAGATAGAATAAGGACTCTAATAAAAAAATCAGATTACTTCAAACACAAAGTTGGTCATTTTTTCTGTTGCAGGGAGTCGCTATGAAAAGAGTTTTTACTACCCAAGCTGGTTCATTAAGTTCATTTCAAGGAAGAGTATCAATAGAAATAAATGGGTTAAAAGTTACACCAACTATCGGGCTGTATCTTCCCACGGGTAGCCTCATTACATTTTCCGACGATGCAACTTTTGAAATTGAGTTCCAAGATGGTTCGCAATTAACTCAACAATCTCCATTTGAATCTGCGCCTGGTGTGGAACCGCTCGATGAAATTGAAGCCATACAACAACTTATTGCTGAAGGTGAAGATCCTACCGAAGATTTACCTGAAACGGCCGCCGGTGGTACAGCTAGCCGTCAAGGCGATGATGGATTTACCAGTGTTGACCGAGATGGAGCAGAAACCCTAGCCAGCGCAGGTTTTGACACTGGTTTTACTCCTGCCCAAGCCACAGTGCAACAAACACAGCAAAATATTCAAATCAATG
Organism: Parashewanella sp. 2210YD4-3; assembly: GCF_056591735.1. Classification (NCBI taxonomy): domain Bacteria; kingdom Pseudomonadati; phylum Pseudomonadota; class Gammaproteobacteria; order Alteromonadales; family Shewanellaceae; genus Parashewanella; species Parashewanella sp. 2210YD4-3. The sequence continues at coordinate 63,208 of NZ_JBWQOG010000016.1, forward strand.
ATGACCAACCTAGCCAACTAATTAATGATCAAAGTGTGGGTTCTGAAGATGCTAACCTGAGCGGCAATGTACTGAGTAATGATAGCGATCCAGACAGTCAGTTAAGCATTGTAAACTTCCAAGTAAACGGTCAGACCATAGCTGTTGGTAATTCAGTCACTATTGCTGGTGGAACATTTACCTTGCTAGCGAATGGTAGTTACACCTTTTCGCCAGCTGCCGACTGGAATGGCACTCTACCAAATATCATATATACCACCAATACAGGTGCAACAGCATCGCTGAGTTTAACGGTAAATGCAGTCAATGATGCGCCCGTTGCTAATGACGATGAAATCACCACTGACGAAGACACGCCTGTGACCATCAATGTCTTTAGCAACGACAGCGATGTGGACGGCAATACCCTGACCATGACAGGTGCCACGGTAGATGCGACGCAAGGCACAGTTACCATCGACAATGGTCAATTAGTCTTTACGCCAGCTGATAACTTCAATGGCACAGCCACCATCAGTTACACCATCAGCGATGGCAATGGCGGAACCGATACCGCCACGGTTACTGTGAATGTAAACCCAGTTAACGATGCTCCAGACGCCGTTGACGATGAAATCACCACTGACGAAGACACGCCAGTGACCATCAATGTCCTAGATAACGACAGTGATGTGGACGGCGACAGCTTAACCATCACAAGTGCAACGGTAGGTGCAGCGCAAGGCACAGTTACCATCGACAATGGTCAATTAGTCTTTACGCCAGCTGATAACTTCAATGGCACAGCCACCATCACCTACACCATCAGCGATGGTAATGGTGGTACCGATACCGCCACAGTTACTGTGAATGTGAATGCTATTAATGATGATCCAACTGACCTTACCCTGAGCAACACCAGCGTTGATGAAAATGCCGCTGGTGCCGTCATTGGAGTCGTTGGAGTCAGTGATGTGGATGACGGCGATACTCATACGTATAGTGTCAATGACGATCGCTTCGAAGTGGTCAACGGCCAGCTGAAGCTCAAAGATGGCCAAAGCCTTGACCATGAAACGGCGGACAGCCTTCAAATCACCATTACCGCTACTGACAGTGGTGGCTTGCAAACCCAGCAAACCTTCACCATTAATGTGGGTGATGTTGATGAAATACCACCGTCAGCACCGACGGTGAGCAGTCAAGTAACCAATAATACCACGCCAACGATCTCTGGTACGGTTACCCTTGAAAATGGTGGCCGCTTAGAAGTGGTGGTTAATGGGCAAACCTACACCACCGCCAATGGCTTAACCATCAATACTGAGAACGGTACATGGAGTCTGACTCTGCCTGAAACGGCAGAAGGCACCTATGAAGTGAAGGCGACCGCCTTTGATGTGGCGGGTAATCCAGCCGAGGACATCAGCAGCCAAGAGTTAACCATCGACACTACGGCACCAAACGCTCCACAGTTAACTCTGG
>NZ_JBWQOG010000017.1:0-52248 GCF_056591735.1 Parashewanella sp. 2210YD4-3
TCTTTGACAATAAATATACCGAGCATGGGGAATATAAAAGCAGCATGCGTTGTTTGCATGCATCATTTCCCATGTGGAGTGGGGCGGAGTGAAGGCGTTTATCAAGCACGGCTTGATGCTTTTATATAGCGCGGAGGGCTTGCCCGAAGCTGACCATTGCCAGACACCAATTTGGGTTTTTACTTTTTAAGAAAAAGTAAAACAAAAAATCGAAAGCCCTAGCAGAAATGCAAGGGCTTTTTTCATTTTAAACTGATTTATTTGGCTTCATATATCAAACCTCTCAGTTTTTACATAAACCACTTCTCATAATGAGTAAGATCATAGATTCTATTAGAACCATTGGTCATAATTTAAGTTTTTAGTTCTCTGTCTTTTTTGAAGCTTAGTTTTCATCATTAGACATGTGCTGATAATGGAATGTATTTATGCGAGCACTGATCCTTGTAAATGTTTTTTTTGCCTTAATTTTAGGGGCATTTTTAGTATTGCCTATTACTTCCAACTGGGCTTGGTTAGGATTAATCACAGCTTGGTGTGTTGGTGAAGGTCTATTAGCAAGAGATAAGAATATTAAGTGGTGGCACTTTGCGTTGCTATTTGGGGTGTTGGGCCTATTAGAGATAGCCTTGATTATTTATGCCAGTGCTTGGCAGCAATATTAACAAAAGCCGATGAGAGCGCATCGGCTATTATGTTCGCTAATGGGTTATTAGAATGAATATCTAACACCGACTATCCAAGTGCCATATCGTTCACGGTCTTTACCACTTCGGCTGTAGCTGTACCCAGTTTGTAAACCCAAATTATCAGTAAGTTCAAAATTGCCTGTGGCCGAGAAATAATTTTCGTCGTTTAAGCGATGATACATGAGATCTAACTCTCCCCATGTGCCTAACCCTGCTTTAAAACCAGCTTCACCATAGAATCGGAGCCTGCTTTCATCTGATTTTGTATCATTTGTAGGAGGATCCATTAACCGAATTGAGGTTGTGAAGTCGTCTTTTACATTGGCGATACCTACAGCGCCGAGTACATCAATGTTATCAGTGACGGGGGCGTACATGCCTACTAGGCCTCCTAAGGTTGTAGAATTGCCATCAACACCATAGGATTGCATTCCATAGTCTTTACTATCATCAATTTTTAAGCGGTCAGCCACACCTTTAAGATATAGTCCTTCATACGGAGAGTATTGAACTGTGATGCCGAATCCTTTGGTAGACAAATCGGGCTTTTGATTTACGTCAGGCGCTTTAAATTCGGTCTTACCGAATAGGCCTGTTACTTCTGCATAGCTATAATTAAATGTTTCAGCACTTGCCATTAGTGATGTGAGGGAGACGCTCAAGCAAGTTGCTACAAGGCAAATTTTGGACAATCTATTCATGCAACATAACCTCTGCTGTGTTGGATTAAATTCAATAAGATATATTGATAACGATCTCAGTCGGTTTAGTTAGTTTAAGCCTGATTGCTTAACTGACACTTACAACAGCGCATAATTTGAAGTTAAACTGCAGAGCTAAAGCATCGCGGCGTTTTATTTGTGCTATTTATGGGGTTTAACTTACTTGCTAGGAACAAAATGTGTTCTGTTATTGACGACTCTATCTTTGACTATTCACTTTAGTTCGCCAGTTTCGTAAACGGTCTCAATTCGCTACAATCAGAGAAAATAACTTAGGAACACTTCCCCAATGTCTGTCACTTTACATAACCCAGATTGGTCTTTGCAGGACACCTTACCAGATTTATTGATCGCTAAATTATCTCACTTAGGCATTATCTCTGGTGAAGGCCAGCAAGCATCAAGCTTTCTTCACGGTCAAGTGACCGCTGATGTCACAGGTTTGTCTCAAGACAATTGGGTGTGGGGCGCACATTGCGATCCAAAAGGAAAAATGCTGGCAAGCTTTAGGTTAGTAAAGGCTAAAGAACAGTTTTTAATGCTAATGCCAAAGAGTACCGTTGCCGCAGATTTACCACAGCTTCAGAAATATGCGGTATTCAGTCAAGTAACCTTAGACGATGCTAGCAATCAGTGGGAAATTTTTGGTGTGGCTGGGGTGAAAGCTGAGGCTTTTGTATCTGAGCGTTTTGGTGAAATTAGCTCAAAAGTCACTGTTGTTAACGATGGCTTAATCATTAAAGATAGTGAAAGGTTCCTTATTTTAGTGCCTACAGGCACGGCTTCGGAGATATTTTCTGAGCAAAAGGTTTATGAATCTAGCAGTTGGCAAGCGCTTGAAATAGCCGGTGGTTACCCTAATGTGTCTGCGAATCACAGTGGTGGGTATATTCCTCAAATGTGTAATTTACAGGCGCTAGGTGGCATAAGCTTTACAAAGGGCTGTTATATGGGGCAGGAAACCGTAGCAAGAATGAAGTATCGTGGCGGGCTTAAACGCGCCTTATTCATTTTAGCGGGCAAGGTTACAAGCCAATTAAATAAAGATGCTTTTTTAGAAGTCGAATTAGAAAGTGGTTTTCGTAAAGCCGGTAATATTATCGAGTATGTACAGCGTGGCAATGAAGTTCGATTGACGGCAGTATTAGCGAATGATACTGAAATGGATGCGCAATTTAGAGTGGCAGGTGATTTAGACAGTGAGTTGACACTATTACCTTTGCCCTATTCATTAGACGACGAGTAATCATAAGTATTGCAGTGGAGGAGAATATGGGTTTATCTACCTCGCAAATTAAGCATTACCAAACGCAAGGCTTTTTGTGTCCTATTGTTGCACTATCGAAACAAGAAAGTCATCGTTTACGTTCATCGTTAGAGGCTATCGAGCAGCAGCAAGGTAACGCATTAACTCGTGGGCAATGCAATAAATCCTATTTACTCTTTGATTGGGCAGATGAAATTGTGCATCACCCTAATATTCTTGATGCCGTTGAGTCGTTGATTGGTCCTGATATTTTATGTTACATGAGTAACTTATTTATCAAAGAGGCACAAAGTGAGGCCTTTGTCTCTATGCATCAAGATGCTCAATATTGGGGGATTGAAGCTGATGATGTGGTAACAGTTTGGTTGGCGTTAAGTCCTGCGACAGAAAAGTCGGGTGCGATGAAAGTATTGCCTGCCAGTCACCACACCTTATTTGATCAAGAAAATACCTATGCTAAAGGTAATTTGCTGTCTCGAGGGCAAACCATTGCCGATAAGCACATCGCGGATCAACAAGCGGTTACATTGGAATTAGAACCCGGGCAGATGTCACTGCATCATTTTAAATTAGTGCATGGTTCAGAGCCCAACTCGTCGAATGACAGAAGAATTGGCTTAGCTATCCGTTATGTGAGCGCGGGAGCTAATAAGCTAGGCTCGCCAGAATCAGCCTTGTTAGTTCGAGGTAAAAACTATGGTAATTTTTTACTTGAAAACCGGATCACAACGCTCTCTGAAAAACAGCGAAATCGTCAACACGCCAGTGCATTAAGAAAGCAAATTCATAATTTGTTTGAACCAAGTATCGAAACAGGGGCAGCAGAGCGTCTACGATTGCAAATTATGAAACGCGCTGCCCTTGGGATCAGTTATTGGTTAACCCTAAAAAATTTAGGGTAAGTTTTGTTCTTTTTTGATTTTTAAGAACTCAATCCACTGTAGCATTTCCGGAGGTAGTTGGGGATGCGTTTCATCGAAGCCTACAGTATCAAGCAACTTATCTAATGGCACTTGCTTTCGCTTATGAATAAACACGCCACGAACATGAGCGATTGCATGTAGCCCTCTACTTGTCATAAAACGCTGCTCTAGATAAAAGTATTTTTCATCCCACCCAACAATTTTTGACTCAATCCAAAAACGTTCTAGCGGTTTAATATCTCGAATGTAAGTAAACTCAGAAGCATTGACGATAGGCATCCATTTTAGTTTGATAAATTTTTTGAGCAGTCCCATTTCCGCCATCATGTATGTTCTAGCCAAATCCATAAAGGCCGCATAACGAGAATTAGTCAGGTGAAAGTTGACATCGCAATCGCTGGGAAGAGCACGAAATTTGATGGTACTGGTATCGAGAAAGCCAATGTTGTTACAGTGTTTTATTCGCCAAATAAACAGCCAAAAAAGTCGAAAATACAGGTTCATGGAGTTCCTAGTGTTATTAAATGAAACTTAATTCCTTTTTAAATAAGAGGTTAGGCTAGCAGAGGTCGTACCAGACGGCAAGATAGCAATGATCAAAAAAAGGCGCTCATCTTGAGCGCCAAAGTGGGAATGGTCCTTTACTTCATGGATTGTTAAGCAGCAATGCCACTGTGACGCAACAATGCATCGATTTTCGGCTCACGCCCTCTAAAGCGTTTGAATAGCTCCATAGGCTCTTCAGAGCCACCCATTTCTAGAATGTTGTGTAAAAAGCTACGTCCTGTGGTCTCGTTGAAAATGCCTTCTTCTTCAAAGCGAGAGAAGGCATCGGCTGACAGGACTTCAGCCCATTTGTAGCTGTAATAGCCAGCGGCGTAGCCGCCTGCGAAAATGTGGGCGAAACTGTGCTGGAAACGGTTAAAGCTGGGAGGAACGACAACAGAGACTTGGCTTCTGACGTTATTCAGTACCTGTTGAATTTGTGCCCCTTGCTCAGGGTTAAATTGCCAATGCAGGGTAAAGTCGAATAATGAGAATTCAAGTTGACGAACCATCATCATTGCCGATTGGAAGTTTTTGGCGGCAAGCATGTTATCTAACATGGTTTTCGGTAATGGCTCACCGGTTTCGAAATGACCCGAAATATGCTCAAGGGCTTCTTGCTCCCAGCACCAGTTTTCTAGGAATTGGCTTGGTAATTCTACGGCATCCCATGGTACGCCATTGATCCCTGCTACATCCGCAACATCTATTTGAGTGAGCATGTGATGAATACCATGACCAAATTCATGGAATAAGGTGACTACTTCATCATGAGTGAATAGGGCTGGCTTACCATCAACTGGAGCATTAAAGTTACAAGTTAAGTAGGCAATAGGGTTTTGCAGTCCTGTGGAAGTCGTTCGGCGAACGCGACAATCGTCCATCCATGCACCGCCACGCTTACCGCTGCGTGCGTATAAGTCTAAATAGAAGCTGCCACGGTACTCACCTTTGTCGTCTAGAATATTGAAAAATCGCACGTCTTTATGCCACGTATCGATATCTGTCTGCTCACTAATGGTGAGTCCGAATAAACGATTTACGGTGTAAAATAAGCCGCTAAGTACTTTGTTTTCAGGAAAGTAAGGACGCAGCATTTCTTGCGATACTTGGTACTTATGTTGCTGTAATTTTTCACCGTAAAAACCAATATCCCAAGCGGCAAGTTCATAAACGTCAAATTCATCTTTGGCAAATTGCTTAAGCTCTGCCAGTTCAGCTTGTGCTTGTGGCTTTGAACGCTCGGCTAATTGGTTGAGAAAGTCCATCACTTGCTCAGGGTTTTGCGCCATTTTAGTCGCTAAAGATTTGTCGGCATAACTGTCGAAACCAAGTAATAAAGAAATTTCATGACGAAGCGCCACGATTTCATCCATTAAGGCTGAGTTATCAAATTCACCAGCATTTGGTCCTTGATCAGAAGCTCGAGTCGAAAATGCACGATAACATTCTTCTCGTAACTCTCGATTTTCGCTGTAGGTCATCACAGGTAGGTAAGACGGGAAATCAAGGGTAAATAACCAACCTTGTTGTTCATTGGCTTCTGCCATGGCTTTAGCGGCGGCAAGTGCAGAGTCAGGTAAGCCGACCAACTCAGACTCATCAGTGATCAGCTTGCTCCATGCGTGAGTTGCATCCAATAGTTGGTTGGAGAATTGACTGGTAAGTTCAGATAAACGCTTTTTGATCTCGCCGTAACGCTGTTTGGCTTCGTCTTTTAGACCAATGCCTGAAAGTTTAAAGTCGCGAATCGCATGTTCAATTACGGCTTTTTTAGACTGCGGGAATGCAGCAAATTCGTCAGAGGCTTGCAGAGCAAGATAAGCATCAAATAATCCCTGATGTTGACCAACAAAAGTACCGTAGTCAGAGAGTAGTGGTAAGCAAGCATCATGTGCCGTGCGGAGTTCATCGGTACTGACTACTGAATTCATGTGTGATACTGGAGACCAAGCTTGACTGAGTTCATCGTCCGCTTGTTCAAGCGGTGCAATTAAGCTGTCCCATGTTGGGGTACCTGCATGAGTGAGTACTTTCTCTATGGTGTCACGGCAGTGCTGAATGGCTTGTTCAATATTAGATTGTATGTGCTCAGGTTGAATATTGGAAAATTGGGGTAAGGTATCACTGGGAATTGCCGTGGTCATATATGCCCTTAATAAAAATCATGATGATAGTTCTTAAGTATGGGTAGCCTGTTAAAAAATCAAGATGTGAATCTGAACAAGAGCTGAATCACAATTTTGAAAACTCATTCTTACAAAAAATCCCGACTGCATTATAGTAGCTGTAATTAGTTTTTTAGTTGGAAATAGTGAATAAGAATGCAACTTAAGCCGTGGTTATTGCTGATTGGGACATTGGCTGTACAACAAACAGGATTTGCACAAGATACATCGTTTTATGTTGAAGGACGTTTGGACAGTCAATATGTGTCAAAAGGGCGATTACTGCTCAACGACGGTGGCGTTGCATGGGCAGAAATGGGAGCCAAAAAAGGCGCATTAAGCGGCTATGTGGCGCTGGGTCGCGGCACAGAAGAAGGCTTTACTGAGTTGGATTTAGGCATTGATTATTTATTTAAGCCTACAAAACATTTTACCGTCAAGCTTGGCTATGATTGGGTTGGAGCCAATGGTGAAAATAATTTGCGTTATCGTGGGCACGAGTTTGATGTAGTCGTGTCATATAAAGGCTTAAAATGGTTGACGCCATCATGGCGCACCATTTACGAAACCAAGTCAGATGGCTATTTCACTTTGGTTGACCTAAAAGGCAACATCGAACTGACGCCAAAATTAACATTACACCCTTATTTTCAAGAAGGTTGGGATTTTGGCTACAGTACCAAAAAACACGATGGACAAAATCATCGTGAATTGGGCTTGAAAGCCAATTATCAGTTAACTCCTCAGCTGGAGGTGAATACCTACATCGCGCATACTTGGGCGTTGGGCGACGTTAAAATGAAATACGGAAATGATGGCCGTGACCATGATGAAACCTTTGGTGGCATAACCTTGCACTATAAGTGGAAGTAATTTCTTTATAATTCGGTCTATTTGTCTTAAATCGTTTGTTAGCTATTGTTTATTCAAGAGATCAGACATAAGGTATTTGGCAAATTGCCATTAGGCCGAGTTACGGAGAAGTTTATGACCCAGCATTTTGATTATATCTGTTTAGGCGCAGGCAGTGGCGGCATTGCCTCTGCCAATCGTGCCGCCATGCGTGGTGCTAAAGTGTTGCTGATTGAAGCGCAGCATGTCGGTGGCACGTGCGTGAATGTGGGCTGTGTACCAAAAAAAGTGATGTGGTATGGCGCGCAGGTGGCAGAAGCGATTCATTTATATGCCAAAGACTACGGCTTTGATGTCAGTGTCGATAACTTTGATTGGAACACGCTGGTTGCGAGCCGCGAAGCTTATATCAAACGCATTCACGGTGCCTATGATCGCGGTCTTGAGTCTAATGGCGTGACCTTGGTTCGAGGTTATGGTCGTTTTGTCGATAGCAACACTATCGAAGTCAATGGTGAGCAATACAGTGCCGATCATATTCTAATTGCAACCGGCGGCGCACCGATGATCCCTAGTATTCCAGGCGCTGAACATGGCATCGATTCAAACGGCTTTTTCGCACTGCGTGAACAGCCAAAGCGTGTAGCCGTGGTTGGTGCAGGTTACATTGCGGTTGAGCTCGCTGGCGTTATGCAAGGGCTTGGCAGCGATACTAACCTATTTGTTCGTAAACATGCACCGCTGCGTAACTTTGACCCTATGCTTTCAGAAGCGTTAGTGGATGCCATGGGAGAAAGTGGTTTACAACTTCACACCAATAGCACACCTGAATCGGTCATCAAAAATGATGATGGTAGCTTAACGTTAAAACTCACTAATGGTGAAAGCTATGATGTGGACTGCTTAGTATGGGCGATCGGTCGTCGTCCATCGACCGATACCATTGGGCTTGAGCATACACAAGTGCAGCGAGATGAGCGTGGTTACATCATTACCGATGAGCAGCAAAATACCACTCAGCAAGGCATTTATTGTGTGGGTGATATTATGCAAGGTGGTGTTGAGTTAACCCCTGTAGCAGTCAAAGCAGGGCGTTTGCTTTCTGAGCGTTTATTTAATGGCATGGACGATGCCAAAATGGATTATACCCATATCCCTACAGTGGTATTCAGTCATCCACCTATCGGCACGATGGGTGTAACCGAGCCAGAAGCCGTGGCCGAATATGGCGCTGAGAATGTCAAAGTTTATACCTCTGGTTTTACTTCAATGTATACCGCTGTGACGGCTCATCGTCAGGCGTGTAAGATGAAATTGATCTGTGCGGGTGAAGATGGAAAGGTTGTTGGTATTCACGGCATTGGTTTTGGTATGGATGAGATCCTCCAAGGCTTTGGGGTGGCGATGAAAATGGGCGCCACCAAAGCGGATTTTGATGCGGTTGTGGCGATTCACCCAACTGGGGCTGAGGAATTTGTTACCATGACGGGTTAGTGTAGGAAAAGCAACTTACACAGGTATTTGTCTCTGGAAAATGTATACTGACTGTGCTCTATGTGTAGTCAGTATTTTCTATTTGGCTTGTTTTATTCTGTGTGGTAAATGTGCAGGAGAGTGATAAACCGCATCTTATATATAATGAAATTCACTAAAAATTTAAATATTGATAGCTAAAGTACTACAGCGCTACGAAGGATTGTCAGGATGTCGAGAGATTTCTCAGAAGATACACGAGTTAAAATTCCCACCATACTTCACCTAACTCGTCTTGGTTACAAATATCTATCGCTGAAAGAGCAAACATGGGATCAGGCAACCAATATATTCCCTGAGCTATTTACCAAATCCATATTAAAGATCAATAAAGAAATCAAAGAAGATGAAGTCGAGCGACTTCTATCTGATACAAAGCAGCTATTAGATAACGAAGACTTAGGTAAAGCTTTCTATGAAAGATTAACAGACAGATCCAACACAAAGCTGATCGATTTTGAAAACTTTAAAAACAACAGCTTTCACGTTGTTACCGAATTGACCTGTAAAAATGGTGATGATGAATTCAGACCAGATATCACCTTGCTGATCAACGGTATGCCGCTGGTCTTTATTGAAGTTAAAAAGCCGAATAATCATGAAGGTGTATTGGCAGAAAGAGAGCGGATCAATGTTCGTTCTCAAAATCCTAAGTTTAAGCGCTTTATCAACATCACTCAGCTTATGTTGTTTTCGAATAACATGCCTTACGATGATAACTGCCCTGAACCCATTCAGGGTGCATTTTATGCCAGCCCTTCATACACAAAGCCCATCTTTAATTACTTTCGAGAGGAAGAAACTTTCAATTACACTAAGCTACTAGCGCCACTGGAAGATGCAATCGAAGATGAGGTGCTAAAGGATAATAACTACACCGTTATCAAATACAGCCCCGAATTTATTGAAAACAAAAAGCCAGACGCATACACCAACCAGCTTTGTACTTCCCTGCTCAGTCCAGACAGACTTGCTTTTATGCTGCGCTATGGCATCGCTTACGTTAAAGAAACGACAGGGTTAGAAAAGCATGTAATGCGTTACCCGCAAATCTTTGCAACCAAAGCGATAGAAGAAAAACTGGATCAAGGCATAAAGAAAGGGATCATCTGGCATACACAAGGCAGTGGCAAAACCGCTCTATCTTACTTTAACGTTAAGTTTTTAACCGACTACTATCAAAAGCAAGGTGTGGTTCCTAAATTCTATTTCATTGTGGATAGAATTGACTTGCTGCTCCAAGCTCAAAGAGAGTTTACTAGCCGAGGGTTGATGGTACATGCGGTAAATTCAAAAGAAGAATTTACCAAAAGCATTAAGGCGACCAAAGTCATTCACAACGAATCAGGTAAGCCAGAAATTACCGTTGTGAATATTCAAAAGTTTGAGGATGACCCTAGCGTCATTCAAACCATCGACTATGACGTTAAAATACAGCGTCTCTATTTTCTTGATGAAGTTCACCGCAGTTACAACCCAAAAGGAAGCTTTTTAGCAAACCTGATCCAGTCAGATCCTAATGCCATTAAAATTGGTTTAACGGGTACGCCACTCCTGCTGAATGATTCAGATAAAAATTCGTTAAAAGAACCAAAAAAATTCAGCTCCAAACAAGTCTTTGGTGACTACATCCACAAATACTATTACAACAAATCTATTGCAGATGGTTACACCTTAAGACTTATTCGAGAAGAAATCGCCAGTAACTATGTGCTTGAAATGCAAGAAGCACTTAAAGCTCTGGAAGTGGCGCAAGGCAGTATTAATAAAAAAGATGCCTATGCTCATCACAAATTTGTTGAGCCAATGCTGAACTATATTGTCACCGACTTTGAAACCAGCCGAGCCACGTTTAACGATAACAGCATTGGTGCGATGGTAATTTGTGACAGTACCGCACAGGCTAGAGAGCTGTTTAATCAGTTTAATGCAGTCTATGCCCAAAAAACGTATCTAGCAGCGAAATCCAAAACGTCAGAAAAGCAGCCAGAAGTTGAAGGCATCCATGAACCTAACGCTCATTATTACAGTGAGAAACTTAAAAAAGATAACCAAGTAAAATCAGCTGCACTCATTCTGCATGATTACGGTTCAAAAGATGAGCGTAAGCTTTGGGTGGAGCAATTCAAAGCAGGCGAAATCGATATCATCTTCGTTGAGCGCATGCTACTGACAGGGTTTGATGCCAAACGCCTTAAAAAGCTTTATCTTGGTCGAGTGATAAAACAGCATAACCTCTTGCAAGCGCTCACCCGAGTGAACCGAACTTACAAGAATTTCCGCTATGGCTATGTAGTTGATTTTGCCGATATCAGCAAGGAATTTGATGCAACTAACCGAGCCTACTTTGATGAACTGCAAAGTGAATTAGGCGATGAAGCTGAAAGTTATTCAAATCTATTCAAAAGTGCTGACGAAATTAAGCAAGAAATCGATGACTTAAAAGATAAGCTATTTCAATTTGATACTGAAAATCGTGAAATATTTACCCAACAAATCAGCGAAATTTCAGACAGAAAGCAAATTATCGAGTTAAAGAATGCCCTTGAAAGCGCTAAAGAGTTGTATAATCTGATCCGCCTTCAAGGAGATGCTGAGCAGTTACAAAAGCTCGATATTGCAACCCTAAAAGCACTGTACAACGAAACCAGTGCCCACTTGCAAAACCTAAACCTGAAACTACGAATTGAGAATGAAGACGATACCTCAAATATTCTTAACGCAGCATTAGAAGACGTTATCTTCATGTTCACCAAAGTCGGTGAGCACGAGTTAAAGCTGGCAGATGAGCTTAAAAACACTCTACGGACAACTCGTGAAGCTCTAGCAGGCAATATTGACCAAGCCGATCCTAAGTTCGTCTCACTTAAAGAAGAGTTAGAACGACTCTTTAAAACCAAAAATTTAAGTGAGGTCAGCCAAGAAGAAATGGATAAAAACATTAAAGTGCTGCAAAGCATCCAGCAAAGAGTGAAAGCGCTAAATGCTGAGAATGAGCGTCTGCAAAGAAGGTACTCAGGCGATGCAAAATACGTCCGTGTTCATAAAAGGCTGAATGAAAGTAATGATGATGCTGGGCAAGATATCAAGCTAAGAACAAGTACAAAGCAAGCAAGTGAGCGTAGTATTTTCGAAGCGCTTAACAAAATCAAACAAAGAACCGATGAGCAAGTGCTAAATAGCACGCAAGTGTTACTGAATAATAGCTACTTTGACCGTACTGTTATGAAAAGCACAATACAAGAGTTCAGGGCAGAAGACATTCAACTCAATGTCGATACCGCAAAATACATAAACAACTTGTTGGTTCGAGAATACTTAAACGAATTTAATGGTGATACCCCGTGGTAGAACAAGCATTCCAAACAAAAACCAAAGAACTGATCGATAACCTAAAAGCCATTTGTGCGAGAAACGGACTAGGTAATGATGCCAGTGAGTTCAAAATCATCACGCAAGTTTTCTTGTATAAGTTGCTGAATGATAAATTCAGCTATGAAACCAAACAGATAGAACCCAAGCTAGCCACAGCTGAAAAGTGGGAACCAGCATATCTAGCATTAACTGAGGATGAGCAAGCGTTACTGACTATGCAGTTGCCTGCCAGTGCCGCTAAGCTAGAGCCAGAGCACTTTATCTCGCACCTTTTTAACCAGCAAAGTGAGCCTGATTTCGCCAAGCTCTTTGACGATACCTTACGTGCGATAGCGGTTCTAAACAGTGAAACCTTCTCGGTAATGACGGACTCAGGCGAAAAAGTCTCATTATTCGAACCCATAAGCGAATACGTTACTGTAAACAAGCGAGATGACTTTTGCCGAGCCATTATCAATACCATTGGTGAATTCAGCTTTGAGCGTATTTTTACTCAAAAATACGATTTTTATGCGGTAATTTTTGAATACTTGATCAAAGACTATAATGCTAACTCAGGCGGTAAATACGCTGAATATTATACGCCTCATGCAGTGGCTCGCATTATGGCAAGTATTCTTGTACCAGAAGCAGAGCAAGGAAAAATCAGCAACGTAAGTTGCTATGACCCTTCAGCGGGTTCAGGCACCTTGTTGATGAATGTAGCACATGCTATTGGTGAAGACCGCTGCGCTATCTTTACGCAAGATATCTCCAAAAAGTCGTCAAATCTGCTCAGATTAAATCTGATCTTAAACAACCTTGTGCACTCCATTCCAAATGTGATTGAAGGTGACACCTTACGACACCCACATCATAAAGATGGTAAAGATCTCAAAAAGTTTGATTACATTGTTTCGAATCCACCGTTTAAGTTGGACTTTAGTGAAGTCCGTGAAGAGCTAGACGGTAAAGAGCATCAAAAACGCTTTTTTGCAGGTGTGCCTAAAGTACCAGCAAAAGCCAAAGATAAGATGGCAATTTACCAGCTGTTTTTACAGCACATTATTCACTCGTTGGATGAAAATGGTAAGGCTGCGGTGGTGATCCCAACAGGCTTTATAACTGCACAATCGGGAATTGATAAAAAGATCCGCCAGCATCTTGTTGATAACAAAATGCTAGCAGGTGTGGTTTCTATGCCATCTAATATCTTTGCAACCACAGGCACCAATGTTTCCATTTTGTTTATTGACGCTAACAACGAGGATGACGTTGTACTTATCGATGCTTCGAACCTCGGAACTAAGGTGAAAGAGGGGAAAACTCAAAAGACGGTATTAAGCGCTGAAGAAGAACAGCTAATTATAGATACCTTTAATGCAAAATCTGAGGTTGAAGGTTTATCTGTCGTTGTTAGTTATAAAGATATTGAAGCCAAGAATTACAGCCTTAGTGCGGGTCAATATTTTGAAGTAAAACTTGAATATGTGGATATTACAGCTGAAGAATTTGCTGAAAAAATGGCAAGTTTTGATACTCACTTAAAAAGTTATTTTAAGGAGTCAAAAATTTTAGAGAGTGACATAACAAATCAACTGGCTGGTTTAAAGTATGAATAACACTGTTGCAAAAAGGCTTGGAGACGTTGTGACTTTCAAAAGGGGTTATGACCTTCCAGAAAAAAACAGGGTTTTAGGTGATTTCCCCGTAATTAGCTCAGCAGGGGTTTCTGGTTATCATAATGAATATAAAGTTGATGGTGAAGGCGTTGTAACAGGTCGATATGGTACGTTAGGTAACATGTATTACGTTAACGGAAAGTATTGGCCGCATAATACTGCCTTGTACGTTAAAGACTTTAAAGGTAACGATCCCAAGTACATATATTATTTATTAACTTGTTTAGGCCACATTAAGACATCAGATAAAAGTGCAGTTCCGGGAGTAAATAGAAATGAACTTCATGAAATGTCTATACCGTTTAATGAAGATAAAACCCAGCAAATCCAAATTAGAAATGTTTTAACTTCTTTAGACAAAAAAATCGAACTCAATAACAAAATCAATGCCGAGTTAGAAGCGATGGCGAAAACGCTTTATGACTATTGGTTTGTACAATTTGATTTCCCCGATGAGAACGGTAAACCCTATAAATCATCAGGCGGAAAGATGGTTTATAACAAGCAGCTTAAAAGAGAAATCCCTGAGGGATGGAAAGATGCTTCTTTGGTTGATATTGCAACTTTTACTAATGGAATTGCTTGTCAAAAACATAGACCTCTAGAGCAAGATAGATTTTACAACGTGATCAAAATTAGGGAGTTTAGCTCAGGTTTTGATGAAAAATCAGAGGTTGTAAAACAAGATATCCCAAGCAAAGTGATCGTTAATGATGGTGATGTATTATTTTCATGGTCTGCAACACTTGCTGTAAAACTCTGGTCAGGTGGTACGGGGGTTTTAAACCAGCATATTTTCAAAGTTACATCAGAAAACTACCCCAGAACATTTTACTATTTTGAGGTTCTTAAGTATTTAGAACACTTTAAAATGATGGCTGAGCTAAGAAAAACTACAATGGGGCACATAACAAAAGATCATTTAGTCGGGAGCAGAATTTGCCTACCTCCGATTGAGATTATAGAGCAAATAGACGAATGTATCTCTCCGCTGCTTAATAAGATTGTCAAAGCAAACCAAGAAAACTCAGAATTGATCTCAATTAGGGATTTCCTCCTCCCAATGCTAATGAATGGACAGGTTACCGTTACATGATCAATACCGCATTTAGGTTATTGCTGACCGTAAATGCCACCTTATTACTGGTGATCATTTACATGGTACAGAAAGGAATCACATTAGGAACCATGTTTGCAGGATGCAATTGGCTGTTAGCATTACCGAATGTGGTTTCATATTTATTATATTTTCTCGTGCCTGTAGTGCTTACAGGCTTGAGTTTATTACTGAGTTCAAATCTGGGTAAAGTTGATTTTAAACAAGGTAGTATCACCAGTATCGAGCATGCCAATAATAGCTTTCTTCCAAGCTATCTAGGTTACTTTTTTGTGGCGTTGAGCATCGGTAATTTAGAAACCTTAGCTTTTGTCTATTGCGTACTGTTTATCTTCACCTTTTTATCCCAAGCCTTGTATTTCAATCCGCTATTTTTACTGTTTAGGTATGAGTTCTACAACATCACCACCCAAAATGGCGCTGCAATTTTCTTAATCAGCAAGCGCGAATACAAAACCCCAAGCGAGATTGAGATAGATAAGGCTTATCGCATTAATAACTACACATTTATAGAAAGAGGTTAACGCTACATGGATCATGTACTGGTCAAAGTTAAGGGACTAAGAAAACAACCTTATCGCATCATGCTCTCAGACCACACGCTGTATGAACCAATTGATATTGATTTAAACGCTTGTGTGCCATACGACCCCGACCATAACTTAGATGAAGAGTCTTGGTTTAAAATTGAAAACTTCTCTCAGAAGCCCTTCTGTTTAGAGTTACTAAAAAATGATCTTAATGCCGCAGAGTATGACGTTTTGATAAAAGAACAGTTCGCCAAAATTGGAGTTATTGTTTCTGTTCAAGGCGGTAATTTTCATTTCCAAAAAATCACTAAATCCCTTTTTGTTAAAAAGAAGATGATCGCTTTCGGGGAAGTGGCAGAATTAGAAACCATCCAAGACCGACTTGTAGTGAATGAAGTCCCAGATGCTGTTTACTTCAAAGATGAAGATACGCTTGTATTTTGCAATTTATCATCAATAACCAGTATCTTCTTAGGCATAGATACTCTTTATAAAGAAGCAACCAAAGAACAGGTTGAAGAATTCCTTGACCAGCCGTTTGTTAGCCTTGAAAACGACTATGGGCTGGATAAAGTAAGTAAACCCAACCGTAAGCGCATCTCAATGGCTATGGAAAAGTTTGATCAACTTGATGAAGAACAGAAAGACCTGATGTTCGACTATATTCACGGTTATTGCGATAACATTAATTTTGATGAACAAAACAAGACCTTCAGCATCTCAAGCGATGACGATCTCAAGTACTTACTATACGGCATAGATCAACGCTTTTACACCACACCTCTTAGCCACGAAAAACGCTTAGCGAATTCTGTGCAGAATTTATAGGTAAACTCTTTTTATCAATCCATCCAGCGAACCAGTGCCAACCTAAAATGAAGTAAGAGGTGTATATGGTAATTTTAGAATGGGTAATTTTTATTGCATTACTAGTTTATTTATATCGTTTTTACATTTGGATTAAAAAGCTTTCATCAGAACAAAAAGCGCAAAACGTGGCAAATGATGAATCGCAATCTGAAAAACTGTCATGCGAAACATTATCAAATAAAGAGTCAGAAGTAACAATAAATCGACTTGAGCATCAGGTTGTATCAAAAGATAGAATAATTAAAGATCTACTGCTTAAAACTTCAGAGAGTGAGCATAAACTTGAAGAAAATGAAAAAATAATCAACAGATTAAACAGAAAGTTAGAAGATAGAAATAGAAGAATCGTATATTTGGAAGATCTTACTGATAGACTTGGTCGTGCTCTGTCTGATAGTCAACAATCACATACTGAAGAGAAGACCAGTACTGGGAATACCAAAGCTTTTAGACAAAAAAATTTGAATAAGAAAAGTTCAAGCGAACAATTATTGACAACGTACGAGTTGAAAATGAAAGAGCAGCTAAAGCATCAGTTATTAGATGATGGGCATGTTGAGATTTACGATGCCTTAGAAAATGAAACGACTATGGATTTATGCAGTGAAAAAAAGATGTTGCTAAGAAGGTATGGAGATAAAATTCGTAGAGAACATTTTAGAGACCGTCCAAATATCCAAAATGCATTAGTACAAGTAACTTCATCTGGGTGGGGAAATGAATCAGATGTGACGACTCCCGGTGCGGTAATATCATCCAGTCAGCGTGCATAATGGTAAGTGTAATTTCTCCACTTCAACGATTATGGTCAGTAATTATAAAATATGGATAAAGTAAAAAAATGGACTTATTTCAAAAGCTAAAGTACGTGAAGCCAGAGAGCCATAGGAAAATCATTGATTTAGTTAAAGAAGCTGGCGTTGATATCTCTGATTGGTCGAACTTTAAAGAAGGGACATTCGAGAGCAAAGCCTCAGTGAACCCAAAGTATTGCTACGAGTGGTCATTTGAAAATCATGAGAAAAATATCATTGTTTTGAATCTCTGGTTTGAGAATTGCGAAGTCTACAATGACAAGATAATTCAAAAATTAAACATGCGAAATGTTGCTGAAAAAGAAAGTGGTGTACGCAGCAAACGAGCTACTAAAATGGATTTTTCTTTACAAAAAGCAGCACGATTAAATTGTCCTGTTAGAGTCATTATGTGTGATGACAGTAGTGATTCTAAGCTTAAAAAATCTAAAGCCAATAAGAGATTACTTGATTCTGAGAATTGGTATGTGAAGCAGTATGACTCAGAAGGAAACTGCATTTTACAAAGAGAAGATCCCCCCTTCTTTGTTTATCGATCAGTTTACGTTACATGAAAATGAAACCAATGAAGCTAAGAAAAAAGAGGTAAGCGGTCACGTATACGAGAGAAGCCCCCAAGTTCGAAAGAGCGTATTAGAACGAGCCAAAGGAAGATGTGAATATTGTGGCGCTCAAGGCTTCAAAACTAATTCAGGCTCAATTTATCTTGAAAGTCATCATATCATTCCGTTATCAGAAGGCGGAAAAGACTCAATATCAAATGTAATTGCGTTATGTCCAAACCATCATCGAGAAGCACACTTTTCTATAAATTCAGAGAAAATGAAAGATAAACTCTTTAGTGAGATAAATATTGGTTGATTATTGTTCTGATTGAATTCGGGAGCAGGGAATTAATAAAGAGAATTTTTTTAATTAAAAATAAATGATCGATAAATATTTTTTGTTTTAATTTAATGGCTTATTTAAGTTTTGCTTAAACTGGATTTATTATAACACAATGCAAGTAGTTGATTTTGTTTGGTTTTATTTGTGATTGGTGTTGTAATTTTTTTTGGTGGGTATAAAATTGCTATTAATCGGTTGGGGTGGTCAACCACTGATTTAATTTATTATGGCTTGTTATTCACTTTTTATTTTTTGTTCTTCTTATAGTGGGATATAAAATTCTTTAGTGTTTGATTGGTTGTGTTTTTATTTTTGTAAGTGGCGAATGTTAGGTAATGAATACTAAGAATGCTAAAGAAGAATCTGTAATAACAAAAGTATATCCAACAAAAAAATATATAAATGATCAGGTGGAACTCCTATCTAACTCATTGAATTTAAATTTAATTGAATCTAGGGAGATGATTTCGTACTACCACAATTTTTCTAACTGGAATGAACTCGAATTAAGTGTGGGTAAAAGAAGTAGTGCTGTATGTGATACTAGATGTTCATTAGCTGGTACAGGCGTTTGTCATGACTGTGCAACAAAGCTTAGAAATGAAATCAAAGAGCTTTTAAATTCAAGTTGGAATAGTAATATTGAAAAATTAGAACCATTTTCAAAAGAAAAAAATACAGTTTCACATGCAATATACAACAATAAGCTGGATTGGCTTTTAGATGAAGAGGTTATTCATCTTCATTCCGCAGTTTATGAAAATAATATTCTAGTATCAGATTTATTTGAGTCGTTAGCAACTTACGACAATAACATATCAAACCTTTTTAAAGATGATGTTCAAAGAGGAATGCATTTTATAGATTATCGGCATGGTGTAAAGTTATATTGTATTAAAACAAATGTAGGCGGTGAATTAACTTTCATTATACGAGAGTTTGACTCTTTTTATTATTCTAAGAAAGGCAGGTATAGTGACTTGAAGTTTTTAAATCGAACTTGGGTTGAAAATTACGTGGTAGGCTATTTTTATAAATTATATGAACAATTGAAATCAAAATGTAAAAACGGCAAGTTAGTACTTTGCAAAGTGCAAAATAATTCATTGTTAATAAACAATGAATTGAATACGATGAATGGTATTAATCAGATAGGCAAACGATTAATTTCTGACGGTGCTGATAAATCCATTGAATCGGCGAATGATCGCAGCGGGCTCGTATTAACATTTTGATACTAATTTAATTTAAGTTTTGTCTATGCCATTAAAATTATTATGATTTTAATGGCATAACTTTACTTCGTTTTAAGTTTACAATAGTCTCTTTTAGCTCTGTATTCTCATATTCCAGATCATCAATTCTAGCTAGTGATTGAACCAACTTGTCATTAATATGGTGCTGAGCAGCTGCAAACAAAGCTAGCTGTTCTTTAGCATTGTTATACTTTTTCTTAAAATTATTTTTGATGCGCTTTTGTTCATTGAGCTTTTCACGAATGATCTGAATTTGAGGTTGGGTACACTTACCTTCTTCCTTTGCTTGATCTGCTTTCTTTTGCTTAACCTTGTTAACAAAGTCTGGATAGTAATAACCAGTGCCATTACCAAGTTTTGCTTCTTCTTCCACAGCTCTTACAGTGAGTTTTCTGGTTATTGGAATTCGATTAGGTTTTCTTTGAATGATCCGTTCCAATGCAGCCTCTAATTGCAGTAATGTGTTTTCGCTCTTACTCATAAATTAGTTACCTTTAACTCTGGCTCAAAAGGCGTAAAAGTCATATTAAAATCCCTCATAACATTCTCAGCAGCCCTAATTTGAGTTATATAATGACTTCTATCTGTGACCGATATGTCTTCTCCCAAAGCCATATATGTAGTCAAACTACGATGCTTTTTCTGCCACCATTTCGCTTGCTGTTCGTCAATGATGCTACTTGCAGAGCTGCAATCAACACAGAATTGAGGTGCAACTACACCATCCATGTCGCAATCATATCCACTTTTACAATAGCTATGCAGTGAACCATGAAGCGTTAATTTACCTTCCTTCACTGCCTTATAAATAACATTCCACGAGCTATAAATGGTCGGTACATCACCTCGCATTTTCATAATCGCTTTGCCATGAGAGCCTGATAGAGTTTCATCTGAGTGCCATTGTTTGAAAATTTTATTGGTGGTTATTTCTGCGTTAATATCTTCGAGAGTTTGTTTTATTGTTGTGTTCACCTTTAAACCATTTAGATAGGCAAGCCTGCCGCCATTGGTATACCACTCAGTCATAGAGAGAGATAAATGCTTGAATTGTTGTTTAAGTGCTACTAATGTTCCCAAACGATTCTTCACACAGTAAAACGCCAAGGTACGTCTAAATTGATGGGTAGTCATGTGCCAAGGGCTTCCTACTTTGACATACTTTTTTATACTTTCTAGTGAGCGAGGGTTATACTCAAGGCACTCCTGATAATCCTCTTCAGTGACAATGAAATTAAACTGTTTACAAAAAAGTTGTAATCGGTGATTCCATGTTGTAATAAGTACTGGTGGTTTAGAGCGGAATATTTGATTTACCCATAAGGAATTAGCGTATTTTTTATTTGGATACTTTACCTCTTTTCGCCAACGTTCAGTTAATGTTGCCATTAATTCGATAGCAAGTTTTGAAGATGAAGCTGTTACCCATGTTTCCTTCTTTTCACCTAATTTGAAAGTATAAGATTGCAGCATATGATATTCCCTCCCTTCAAATGTGTCTTTGTAGTAGCTATCAGGAGTTAATTTATCAATTTCAGAATCTCGCATTCCGCTAAATCCACCACAAATAATATAACAGGCAGTGATTAGTTGTCCTAAATAGCGACGAAAATCGTGACCATTTTCAAGTATAATGTTAGGAAAGTATTTAGCTTGTGCTCTAATAATATCTTTAACATCTTTTGGTAGGTTGTCTTTAATTGCTATTGTATATTTACGATTATCAATACTTTCATCTTTATTATTGAAAACATATCTTTTTCCTTGAAGTACTTTCTCATCAAGCTTTCTTTTTCCTTCAAGGTAATTAGTTTGCAGAGCGTTTTCAGTATTAGCTATTAAATTTCTGTGAGGGTGAGCAGTATTCACAAGAGCTATTGCTTTGGCATATATAGCATCACATAAACGTTCGGGAATTATAATAGTTTGCTGTTTGTCTTTATCGCTTATTAGCTTGGCTTCTATTTCTGCTCTAATTGGTATTATACCTAGGTCAAGCTTGTGCCATGAAGCTAATGATATAGCAACGTTAATACTACTAAATATTTTTTGTATTGAGCTTTGTACATAGCCTTTTTCTTGCAAAAAATTTTTAAAGTCAACCCACACCACAGATTTGGATAGCACTTTTATAGATATGTGTTTATTTTTTGCTAAAAATCGAAAAACTACTTTCAAGTTTGTTAAATTGGAAAGAATGCTTGAGAACTTCTGTGCTTTTTTCTTTTGAGGGCTTTTATTAAATAGGAGCCCAAAAGTAATTAGCTTAAGTTCCCTTTGTAACCTAGGATTCGCATTAAACTCATCAAATAAAAGATGATTTTTTTCTTTTTGTAGGTTAAAAGGAAAGCAATTCCATTTGCTTTGACCAAAGGTTGCCGTGACACTTCCATCTTTGTCTTTACAGACAACCACGGCATCTAGTTCTTCAAACCTTCCTTCATGATATAGTTCAGCTATATTTACAACTTTGACTTTGTGCTGTTCAGGGAAGCTAGAGGAGTCGAATAGATAAGCGTCCATTACCGTACCTCGTTAGTTGATTTAGGTATAAGTCCTAGAACTGATTCATCCTCATTCCAAAATGGGTGGTAACCATCATTAACTAACTTAGTTTCGGCCTCTCTTAAAATGCGCTTATCTATATAGGGAATTATCTTTAACTCGATAAACTTTACGATATTTTCAAAATTTTTTCTATAATGCTCGACATCTAAGTGCAGGTATAATGACTCTTCTATACAAGCTTTAAATGAAATCAAGCACCAGATATCAGCAACTGATTGAACTATCACTTGGCTTGGACAACCAAAGCAACCCAAAAGGTCAGCACATGCTAACTGCTCTCCTTTTTTAGCTAGCCCTTTTTTTTGAGCAATATTAGTATATTTCTTAGATTTTTCTCCAAATGGATTAATACAACTGGCTCCATTCGGGGTTCGACTTAAATTCGGAATATTGATTTTATTCTCTGCTTCAACCACTAAAACATTTATCCCTAAACTTTGCTGTGCTTGCTTAACATTTAATCCATTTTTAACTTGCGCCTCTTTAATCGACATCACATCTTGTATCATACCGTTATTGCTGATTTTGTTACCTTTGCTATAGTGACGTTTACGAGTGTTGAATGTATTGTTTAACATAATATTGTTGACTATCTCACCTTGATGATAGGCTGTTATCTGAGCGCCGGTTTCTCGAAACCTGCTTATCATCGGCCGTAAACGCTGTCCTGTTTGATCAATGAAAGTAAAATGTTTTTCCACCCAAATTCTTAAAAAACTTTGTAGCGTTCCATTCGTTAACGGTTGTGCATTTTTAGAGGGGATAGTTTGAAGCAAAGTAGCACTTTCACCTTTGCTAATTAGATATGAAGCATTGAGTAACTTATCAAAAAAACTCATGGCATATTTTGGAACCTCCAACTCATGACTTCCCATCTCAACTTGAATAGTTTTGAAAGCTCTACGTTTAAAGGCTGGCATAATGTACCAGCTTTCACTTAATGAGGTAGATGCATTTTTTGGTTGTGGCAGTTGCAATAAATCACTGCTATTTCCGTAAGTATAATAAGCAAGTAGGTAAGTTGCGGCGCACATCATTTTAGTGATACCACTAAAAAGCTGATAATTTTCCCCCTTCCATTTAAATGTCATAGTCGACTTGTTTTTAAACACATGTTTATGTTTTTCAGGGGCTTCAATAAACTGCTTGTAGGTTTGATTAAATAACTGTCTTAAAAACGGAAGGAGTTGGACTAAATCACCACGAGTATAAGCCTCGAAAGGAGTTGTTTGACTATTATCCATAATGACGACATTATCAAAATAACTATGTGGGCAATCTAGATATCGTACAAAAAGTGTCATCATATAAGAGCGGCTTTTTCTATAAGTGCTGTTTTTTATCTCTCCTAGCATGACTCTCTTTTGTAAGTGCTTCATATGCATTTCCAGCGAACTTTGATTAAAAGCTTGATAATTTTGTTTATCACACCACTTTAAGTACCCCAAAGTCTCAGTAAAGATTGAATAGAGAAAAATATGGCTACTACCTTCTTCACAAGCTTCATCGAACCTCTCTTTTAATTTAGTAATAATGCCTTTACGGCAAGCATCCTCTAATTGAACACTTTGTTTAATCTGCAAAGTAGTAGGAACGCCTTTGAAAATTAAACGGTTAAAGTCTGCAAGGTTTTTATCTTCTGTATTTAATTGGATGCATAGTTCGGGCTTCCAATTACAAAGATAGGTGATATTACTCATCTCCAGCTCCAAGTGCTTCGTGCATGATGCTATCTAAAATCCCGAATTTCACTTTAAACGCCTCTTTACGCTTCAAGTAATGCAAATACTTCCACGTGGTAGATTCATTTCTATGTCCCATCCAGCCCATTAGCAGTGCCATGCTCTCTGCCGGAGGTAAACCAGCCTCAAGTAAATCATTTAATCGGTATGTACCATAGGTTGAACGTAGGTCGTGAAATCGATGTAGAAAAGAGGGGTGGTTATTCTTAATAAACGTTCTAAACTCTGTCCAGCGCGCTCCAATTGACTTTGCGGTAACAGGATTTCCTTGCTCACTTACAAACAGAGGTTCATGACGCTCGCACAACTCAAATCTTTCAATAACATCTTGCTTTAGGAGTTCGGACTTTTCTGATAATAACTCCAACTTGTTGTTGAGTTTGTTTACCCGTTTAATTCTGCGTTCCGAAGTTCGGTATTTATTCAGTGTGGCTAATAGCTCTGATGAGATTTCTACATGCCTTCGTTTTAAATATTTAGTTTGGACTCCTGTCGATTGAGGGCACAGAAGTATCTCGTAACGATGCTCACTTTCAGCGAGTGCAATTGCGGTATCAAGACAGTTTAGTGAAAGTGTTGCCACCTCTTGAATTCGCATTCCGGTATCGATGGATATTAATACTTGTAAACGCAACTCTTCAGATGCACTGAGTAAATACTGAGTGATGATACTTAATGATTCTCGAGGTAATGGAGATAGCGGTCGAATATTGTTACTGCTAGCGTTCTTTGGAACTTTTATTCGTAAATCACTCGTTTTAACTACAAGCTTTGGTGATAAGTGAGCCAACATCCCAGTATTTTGTACTGATACAAACTCCACATTAAATGGTGCTTCTTTCTCATTTTTAACTTTCAAGTAGCTATCACGAATCAACCACTTGTAAAAGTTGACAACCTGATTCATTCGGACGCTTGCTGTACTGTGTGCTAATTCGCCGTTTTTGATTTGTTTTAGCAGGTGAGAACGAAACAGGTAGGTGGGCTTCAATCTTTTGATGGGAGGAAATTGATCCCATTCTAACCCGTTATCTTCAAGGTATTGGTAATATGAATATAAGGCTTGAGCACACGGTAATAGATCTTTAGTTCTCTTTATGGCCTTTTGATAAAAGAAGTAACTATTTGCTTTGAGGTTGAATAAACCATCTTGATTAAACAATGTTGGTAATGAGCCAATACTTTCTTTAGCTTGAAAACATTGCGAAGTCTCATTACTAACAGATAACTCCTTTTGTTTATAAACATTACTTGATTGTATTAAATACATAAACCTCCCTAAACGCTTATAGAAAAGCTTACTCTCTATTTACATTTATATCAAGTAAGTAGTTGTTAAATAAGGGCTTTTGCGGATCGCAGCGGAGCGGGAAATTGCGTTTATATATTTTCTAGCGAATCGCAATGAGGTTTGGAATTAATATTCTGAAATGTTTTTAGTAGGCGAAGAGCTTTTTTATCCAAAAAGCAAACGGTTGTTTGTTGGCCATTATATTTACGGGGTTGATTAAAGAAGATTTGTTCTATAAAGAGAAGAACTACTCGAATAGTGTTTGTTATGATCTGAAGCAGAGACAATTGTTGACTTTTATCCTGAAGGATAGACACCCTTTACGTCTAGCGTGGTTACACCACTTTTTATGAAATATGTTTACCAGTTGGAAATGAATTTTTAATGGTTGGCCGTTTTACTCTCTTGATATGACATTATTTGCCACCCCATTTCGATATTTTTTGGTACGTCAAAATAATCAAACTGGTAAAACGAAATACTTTTTGTGGTGGATTTTCTGGAAAAATGAAGAGTCATTCTTACATTTTTAGAAAAATTCGTATCAAAAGTCGATTTTTCTGGAAAAGTTCGAAATGTCTTTTCCCCTATGACTTTCCAGATTTATTTCAGAATCTACCTGTGTAGGTACGTGTTGACGATGAGGTGATAACAATACCTCTCTGAAAACAAACGCCCTTATGGGCGTTTGTTGTTTTAAGAAGAGCCGTTTTCGCTTCTTTAATTCCACTTATCCATTAAAGCTTTCACATCTGCCACTAACTCTTTATTTTTTACATGGGGAATTTTACCTACCTCGGCTTTCGGCTTGATGATGGCTATGCGTTGCCCTTGAGGGGAAATCAAGGTCATGGAAGCACTGTGATCCACTAAATAATGCTCACCTTCACCGTTAATGGTATATGCCATGCCCAGATTGCGAGTTAACGGGACTAACTGCTTATGCTCCCCCGTAGCAGCGATGAATTTAGGATTAAAAAAATCCATATACTCTTTGAGCTTATTGACCGTGTCACGCTGTGGATCCACCGATAAAAATAAAATTTGAAACGGGTGTTTCTGGCTTAGTTTGGGGTAGGCTGCTGAGAGCTTCCCCATAGTGGTTGGGCAAATATCAGGGCAAGATGTGAAGCCAACAAAAACCAGTGTCCACTTTCCTTGCAATGACTGATTGGTAAAGCTGCTGCCATGTTGATCTGTCAGCATAAAAGGTACAACAGGTTGAGGTGTGGGGAATTCAAAGCTGGTGGCCAACTTCAACGGAGCGGGTGGCTGTTGCAGTTGCCATGCTGTGATTGCACCTAAACTTGTGATAAGCATGGCAATGGCGATAACAATAGGCTTTTTCATGGGCTTACCACCATGCCACAATATAGTGATCTACCAGTAACAGCAAAAACAACACCATTAAGTGATAGATGGAAAACTTAAATACATCCATCGCAAGCCCCGGC
Organism: Parashewanella sp. 2210YD4-3; assembly: GCF_056591735.1. NCBI lineage: Bacteria > Pseudomonadati > Pseudomonadota > Gammaproteobacteria > Alteromonadales > Shewanellaceae > Parashewanella > Parashewanella sp. 2210YD4-3. Next base: position 26,268 of record NZ_JBWQOG010000017.1, read on the forward strand.
TTGTCATGATATTTAAGCTGCCAAGCTTTATAGACAAACATGCTGCTTAGTAAGGTGGAACCGATTAAATAAATGACGCCACTCATACCCACAATAACAGGCAGTAAACAGGCCAAGCCGAGTAATACGGTATAAAGTAAAATACAGGTTTTGGTAAATTCACTGCCATGGGTTACGGGTAGCATGGGAATATCTACTTTGGCATATTCTTTTTGGCGGTGAATGGCCAGCGCCCAAAAGTGTGGTGGTGTCCACGTGAAAATAATAATCACCAATAACATGGCGTAACCGTGAAACTCGTTAGTGACTGCTGTCCAACCTAGTAGTGGCGGCATAGCGCCAGCTAAGCCACCAATGACAATATTTTGCGAGGTAGCACGTTTTAGGTAAGCGGTATACACCAAGGCATAACCAATCAAACTGGCAAAGGTTAACCAAGCGGTGAGTGGGTTGACTAAGGCATACAGCATCACAAAACCAAGCACGCCGATCACCGCGGCAAACGTCAGTGCACTGCTAACCGACACTCGTCCTTTTGGTAGTGGGCGATTATAGGTTCGAGCCATAATGGCGTCGATACGGCGGTCAATTAAGTGATTTAAACTGGCCGCTGAGCCAGCCATTAAACCTATGCCGATCATACCGGCCAACATTTCTTGAATGGGCAAGGCGCCCGGCAAGGCTAAACACATGCCGACTAATACCGTAAGTAGCATCAGTGCCACAACTTTTGGCTTGGTCATTTCCAAGTAATCACGCCAATGGGCAAATAAGTGGTTCGATGATGTTAAGGCGGCTGATTTACTCATAATGAATTCCTTTTTTGTTGTTGCGTCAACGTGTAAACCGCATAATTAATGGTGACCACAGACAGTAATAATAAAGCTGCCACACCGTTGTGAGCAGTGGCTACCGTTAGCGGCAGGTGGAATACCACGTTGCTGATCCCTAAGATGATTTGTAAGGCGAGAAGCCCAAGCATGATGACTGAAGCCTTTCGTATAAAACCGTGACTGTGAATAAGCAGTTTCAGCCCTAACCAGAAGATAAATACGCTAGTGATCATCGCCCAAATTCGATGACTAACATGAATGGTCATGCGAGTCGTCCAGTCTAAAACGCCATATTCAAAGCTGATGTGATCGCCTTGAAACGGTGAGAAGGCTTTTGCCCAATCCAATTGGCTTTGCCAGTTTCCTTCACATAAAGGTAAGCTGGTACAAGCTAGAGCCGCGTAGTTGGCAGAAGTCCAACCGCCAAGCATGATTTGGATGATAAGTGTAATGAGTGCTAGCCATGCTACGAACTGGATTGATGGTGGCAGAGACATTTCGGGTAGCTGTAATGGTTTGACTCGCCAATAAAGCAATAACAGCAAAGAAATAAGCGTAAAGCCACCTAACAAATGTCCCATTACCACAATGGGCATTAACTTCATGGTGACCGTCCACATCCCCAATAGCGCTTGAAAAATCACTAAAACCGCGATAGCTGAAGGTAACTTCTTCGGTGCGCTTGGCTGACGCCAACACAAGATCAAAATGGCTAAAATCATCAGCCCAAGTAATCCTGCTAAATAGCGATGGATCATCTCAAGCCACGCTTTATGACTCTCTACAGTAAGATCTGGATAGAGTAATTTGGCTTTATTCAGTTCATGTGTTTCTGAAGGAACAGCAAGGTGACCGTAGCAGCCCGGCCAATCAGGGCAGCCGAGCCCTGCATCAGAAAGGCGAGTAAATGCCCCCATTAAAATAACGATAAAGGCAAAAATGATGGAAAATTGGATCAGTCTGTTTAATGTCATTAGCCAACCCTCGATAACTTCAGTAATTTTCGAAGATCATTCAACATGGCTTTACTTTGCATCACTTGTTCGTGGGGCTCAGTTTTGAGAGCGTAACGTGTTACCCACTTACCGAGAGGATCAACGGTGATGATTTGTTGATCTGAAAGATAATTTGATGCATAAGAGTTTGTCTCTAGAGTGACAAAATCAAATGATTTTAGTAAGGATTTATCACTGCCATTAGCGACAATTATCACAGGTTGAACTCTATCTTGCTCTTTACCTAAGGCAATATGACTGCGCTGCAATAAATGTAATTGTTGCTTACAGTGCTGTTGGCAATCCTTAGGTAATTGATACAACATTTGCCATTTCCCTGGTATTGGGTTCGTCATCTTCAGACTCTGGTAACTCAGCGAGTTTGGCAATAATTCCCCTTTATTAGTAGAGCCTCCTTGATAAAGATCGAGACTTAAAAACAATTGCGCTGCCACTATAGGTAAGGCAAATACAGTGGCAAGCAATACGAGTTGTTTTCGGCTTGTTGCTTTAGTCGAGGTCATCCTTGCTCCTTATCTTGTTGTTGTGATGTCGAGGAAATACGGCGGGCTTTAAACCAGCGATAAATAACGATGAGTGCCAGTACGGCTGCCATCGCAAACCATTGTAGGGCGTAACCAAGATGCTTTTGTGACGACAATGGAATGGGTTGCCAAGGTTTGTTAAGTGGCTGATTATGAACATCGAAGCTTTGATCATTTGGTTGCAGAGCAACCGAAGCTAAAGGCGTATCTAAATAATGGGATAACTCTGGCAGTTGCAGAGTTTGAATTCGCAGTGCCGAGGTTTGATCTGGCAGTAAACGCTCATTGAATGGGTTAGCTTGTTTAAAATACAAACGTCCAGTTAATACTTGCTTGCCTGTGTATGGGGTGACGTTAGGCAAGATGCTGCGATCTAAAGGAGCAGGAATAAACCCCAGTTCGACCATCAGTCGAGGGCTTGTATGTTCAACACTCATGATTTGATAGACCAAATAACCGACTTTACCTTCAAACACTTGATTATCTAAATAAACTAAAGGGTGAGAAGTTGGTTCAGCTTCTACAGTCAGATTTGATCCGATTAACGACATAGGATCTGGCTTAACAAGCACCTTGTCATAACTAAGAGGGATTTGATCCTGACGTTGCTGTAATGATTGTTCATAAGCCGCTTTGGATTGTGAGCGTTCTAATTGCCAAAAACCTAACTTGATTAATAAGATAAATAACGCCAAAGTAAATACATAACCCAGCAGTTGACGACTAAACCCCAACCAGCGAGGCTTGCCTGTGACTACAATGTTACTGTTCAAAATCGTATTAGTTTGCTTACTACTTTTCATTATTTTTAACCTTGGTCGCGCAATGATCATCATGGTTAAAAGTGATGATTCAGTTCCAATGAGTCGCTATTTAGGACGTCGAGTTTTAGTGTCTGTGCTGGTGGTGATTGCGTTAGTAGTCGCGATAGGGTTAGGTTGGATACATCCCAACCCTACGCCACATTAATGGTGTGTTAGAGAACGTAAACAAACACAAATAAGCATAGCCACACCACATCAACAAAATGCCAATACCAACTACCCGCTTGGAATGCAAAATGGTGTTCAGGGGTAAAATGGCCTTTTAGAATGCGGAAAAATAAGGTAATTAAGAAAATCGTACCTATGGTGACATGCATGCCGTGAAAACCAGTCAGCATGAAGAAGGTATTACCATACACGCCTGATTCTAGAGTTAAGCCAAGCTCGGTATAAGCATGGATATATTCATGAACCTGAAGATATAAAAACGCACATCCGAGTACTATGGTTGCACCTAACCAAAGCTTTAATGCATTTCGTTTACCTTTCTCTAAAGCCACATGCGCGAAATGCAAAGTGACGGAAGAAACCAATAGAATAATGGTGTTATACAGCGGTAATCCATGCCAAGGCATCGCTTGCGTGGTATCGCCTTTCGGCGTTTTCACTAATGGCCATTCAGCCACAAAGTTTGGCCATAAAAACTCGTGGGTCGAAGTTAAGTGAAACTCTCCTCCAAGCCATGGCACCGAAAACATGCGGATGAAAAACAATGCGCCAAAAAAGGCACCGAAAAACATCACTTCAGAGAAAATAAACCAACTCATCCCCTGACGGAACGAGCGATCCATTTGTGATGAATACTTGCCTGACATAGATTCGTTGATCACGGTACGAAACCAGCCAGTGATCATATATAAAATAATGGCAATGCCAGTCAGTAATACATAAATGCCCCAGCCTCCATGGCCGTAGGTATCAATTTGGGCAACATAATGCCCAGCGCCAAAGGCAATTAAAAATAAACCGATTGCACCGACAATGGGCCACCCGCTTTGTGCGGGGACGTAATAATGTTCATGGGTACTCATGGAGTAACTCCTTGTGCTTTGGAACCTGATAACGCCTCGCCTAGCGTCTTCTCTGTAATGTCATACAAAGTATAGGAAAGGGTTAAGGTATGGATGTCCTTGGGTAGTTGTGGGTCAACAAAAAAAACGAGAGGGAAGTCAGCAGGGCTTTGACCATCTACCGGTTGCTGCTGAAAGCAGAAACACTCGGTTTTATGAAAGTACTTTGCCCCTAACCCAGGAGAAATGGAGGGAATGGCTTGTGCCACCATCCGCGTTGCAGTGTTATTTTTTGCAACAAAAGCGGTTTTGATCAGCTCACCAGGATGAACATTAATCACATTGGTGGTGGGGCCAAAATCCCAACTTAATCCAGGTTGGATATGCGCCATAAACTCAATTCTGACGGTGCGACTTTTATCTATCGTTTGTTGATCATAAGTTTGTGCCGTGGTGGCGGTTTTGCCGTTGATACCAAATGCATCACACATGATGTCGTACAAAGGTACTAAGGCAAAACCAAACCCAAACATTCCAAGACAACCGATCACCAAATAGGTGATCAGCTTTTTATTGGATTGGGTTGAATCCGCCATATCACTTTACCTCTGGCGGTGTGGTAAATGAATGATATGGTGCAGGGCTTGGTATCTCCCACTCTAAACCTTCTGCGCCATCCCATGGTTTAGCAGGCGCTTTTTCACCGCCACGACAGCATTTAATCACCAGTGCCAAGAACAGCAGTTGAGATAAACCAAACGCAAAACCACCGATAGAGACAATCTCATTCACGTTAGCAAACTGAATGTTGTAGTCCGGAATACGGCGTGGCATACCAGCCAACCCTAAGAAGTGCATCGGGAAGAACAATACATTCACTGAAATCACAGAGCACCAGAAATGCCATTTAGCCAAGGTCATGGAATACATGTGTCCTGTCCACTTGGGCAGCCAATAATAGGCCGCGGCCATAATGGAGAAAATGGCACCTGTTACCAGAACATAGTGGAAGTGAGCGACCACAAAATAGGTATCATGGTATTGGAAATCAGCAGGCGTCATGGCCAGCATCAAGCCAGAGAAACCGCCAATGGTAAACAACACCACAAAAGCAATGGCGAATAGCATCGGTGGCTCAAATGACAGTGAGCCTTTCCACATCGTGGCTACCCAGTTAAAGACTTTTACCCCTGTTGGTACTGCAATTAACATGGTGCAGTACATGAAGAATAACAACGCCACTTTAGGCATTCCTGTGGTAAACATGTGATGCGCCCATACCACAAAGGATAAAACAGCAATACTGGCAACGGCATACACCATCGAAGAGTAACCAAACAGCTTTTTACGACTGAATGCTGGAATGATGGCCGAGACAATGCCGAAAGCAGGCAAGATCATGATGTAGACTTCGGGGTGACCAAAGAACCAGAAAATATGCTGGAACATCACAGGGTCGCCACCACCTGCGGCATCAAAGAAACTGGTACCAAAGAACTTATCTGTCAGTACCATGGTGACGGCCCCTGCAAGAACAGGCATTACTGCAATCAGCAAGAAAGCGGTCACTAACCAAGTCCAAACGAACAATGGCATCTTCATCCATGTCATGCCCGGTGCACGTAAATTGAAAATGGTCACAATCACGTTAATGGCACCCATGATGGAGCTTATCCCCATAATATGGATGGCAAATACGAACAGCGCAGTGCTGTCGCCACTGTATTTGGTAGACAGTGGTGCATAGAAAGTCCAGCCAAAATCAGGGCCGCCGCCTTCCATGAACAATGAGCTCAGTAAGATAAAAAACGCAAATGGTAAGATCCAAAAGCTCCAGTTATTCATCCGTGGCAACGCCATATCGGGCGCGCCAATCATCATCGGTACTAACCAGTTAGCTAATCCGGTGAATGCTGGCATTACCGCACCGAATACCATGATAAGGCCATGAACTGTGGTCATTTGGTTGAAGAAATGAGGTTCAACTAATTGCAGTCCAGGTTCAAATAATTCGGCTCGAATAACCATCGCCATAGCGCCGCCGATAAAGAACATGGTTAAACTGAACCACAGATATAGGGTTCCGATATCTTTATGGTTGGTGGTTAATAGCCAACGCATAATGCCTTTTGGTGGATGCTCATGATGACCATGATCATCGTGATTCGTCTCAACCGTTTCTTCATGGACGGTTTCGACGGTTTCATTTGTTTGAGGGTTTGCTGTAGTCATTGTTATCCCTTACTTTTGCACTTTTTCGACGTCAGCAGCTTGCACCGCATCACCCACGTTATTGCCCCATGCATTACGTTCATAGGTAATTACAGCTGCAATTTCTTCAGCAGTTAACTGTTTACCAAATGGTGGCATTGCACTTCCCGGCCAACCGAATTTCACAATATGAATGTGTTTTTCTGCAGGACCAAGAACATATTCAGCGCCTTTCAATGCTGGGAAAACACCCGGGATCCCCAAGCCTGTTGGCTGGTGGCAGGCAGCACAGTGAGCAAGAAAGATTTTTTCGCCTTTTTGGTAAAGCTCGTCTTTAGTGAGGGTTTTCGACAGAGCAGCCTTCGCTTTCGCTGCGGCGTCTTGTTGGGCTTGCTTTTGTGACGTCAGCCAAGTATCAAACTCAGCACCTTCAACGGCTTTAACAACAATAGGCATAAAGCCATGATCCTTACCGCAAAGCTCGGTACATTGACCACGATAAGTGCCGGGTTTATCGATTCTTGCCCAAGCTTCATTGATAAAGCCGGGAATGGCATCTTTTTTCACCGCAAACGCAGGCATCCACCATGAGTGGATCACATCGTCTGAGGTCATTAAAAAACGAATTTTACGGTCGGTGGGGAGAACTAATGGCTTGTCGACTTCAAGTAAGTAGTGTTCTTGCTTGGCTTGCTTGTTTTCGATTTGATCTCTTGGAGTGGCAAGGACACTGTAAAAGCCTACGCCTTTATCAAAATAATCGTAATGCCACTTCCATTGTGAACCGGTGATCTTAATGGTGAGATCAGAATTACTTGAATCTTCCATCGCCAATAAGGTTTTGGTTGCAGGAATGGCCATAGCAATCAAAATCACAAATGGAATAATGGTCCATAAGATTTCGACTTTGGTGCTTTCATGAAAATTGGCCGCAACGGCGCCCTTAGATTTACGATGTTTGATCATGGCGTAGAGCATCACACCAAAGACAATCACCCCAATAACACAGCAGATGTAAAAAATAGTCATGTGCAGGTGATAAACTTCTTGGCTTATCCCCGTCACGCCCTGAGTCATGTTTAGGCGCATCGATTCGGCCCAAACAGGCGGCACCATTAGTGCGGCCAATAAACAATACAACACTCGCTTCACTTGACGTCTCCTTTGTTAAACAAAGAAGAGTTACACAGTATCCCTTAGCCCTATGCGAACTCTCCGGTTCCCAAAAGCTTGTTGATATCTAAGAGCGTAGTGGTTTAAGTTCCAATAACTCCGAGGTGAGACGGTATGGCGTGTCTGTTACGGTACGACAATGGTAATGCTACTTTATACGGCTTTTGTGTTTCCACTTTGGCGCTTAACAGCGAATCAAATAGTACGACAGCTTTTTCACTGGGACATTTCAACCTATGCAGCAGAATGAGTTTTCTGCCTTACTTTAAGGAAAGCATCCTTATTGAATTTTGCTAGGTTTTTATGTCTTTCTTTTAATTAAACTTTTTGCACATGATAATAAATTGTTAATTTATTATTGAGATTACCATACTTGGTGCTTACCGATTGATCAAGTTAAGGTTTTTGATATTTTTATTTAATGGGAACGGCAAAAGGTGAAAAACCGAATTGTAGTGGTGATGAGAAGTGAAGCCATGAAAGCTCTTCATCGGTAGATTATAAAAAAGAGACGTGATGTCTTAGGCAAAGGTCATTGACTACAGACCGATGCCGTAATAATTGAAGCGAGCCTCAAGTACTACAGAAAAGTTAGTGAGTGTGAGCCGCTATAGATGATGTTTTAATTGTTGTCGTTGGGACTTCAGTTTCTGTTTCAAAAATAATGCCCATCGCACGTGCGCTTTTAGTGATTAATTGCAAGCGACGTTTGTCTTTCATATCTAGGCTGGATGTCCAGCAAATGGCGGCACTGCTGGTGCCAGAGGTCAATGCTTTTTCCATTGCCCATAAAGTTTCAACTTCATCTTTAGTGTGGACTAACAAAACTTTGTCGATGGCAATTCCTGCTTTAGCCAAAATGGTTTTGAAATTGTTGCTTGGGGGATTGATTAATACTATCCATCGCCCTTGATGGCTCAGTTGAGCCAACTGTGGACTTAGCGTTTGCAGTTCCGTCAATCCATAAGACTGTGTTTGCACAGTGTTAATGGCTTGAGGTTGCCAAACATTGTCACTTTGCCAAAGTCCTGGGTGGTGTTGCGCTCCTATTGTTTGCATACTCATAACCATTCTCCATTGCGTATCACACCAACAGCTAACCCCTCAATTTCACATTGTTCGTAGCTTAAATCGACTTCAATTGGGGCGTAGTCTTCATTTTCAGCATGTAGATAAACCACATTTCCTTTTTGCTCAAAACGTTTAACGGTGACTTCGTCTTCAAGCCGTGCTACCACCACTTGACCATTATTGGCTTGTTGCTGCTTATGTACCGCTAACAAATCACCTTCTAAGATGCCTATATTTTTCATACTGTCACCACGAACACGCAGTAAAAAGTCGGCGGAAGGCTTAAATAAGTGAGCATCGACTTGATAATGTTGTTCAACATGTTCTTGAGCGAGAATAGGTGCGCCAGCGGCAACTTGGCCAATTAACGGTAGACCCGTTTCTTGAGCTGTCACTTCTTGAGTTAAACGAATGCCACGGGAGGTACCGGGCATGATCTCAATGTAGCCTTTTTTGGCTAATGCTTTTAAGTGTTCTTCAGCAGCATTGGCGCTACGAAAACCTAAACGACGAGCAATTTCAGCGCGGGTTGGAGGCATGCCCGTTTCTGAAATATTGCTTTTGATCAATTCTAAAATTTCGGCTTGTCTTGGCGTTAGAGGTCTCATCGCAATACCTGTTTGTTCATACAGTGTTACTGGTATTATATACAGTAATCTATATAGCGCAAGAGTTAACCAAATTTATCTTGAATTGTTGAGTGCCATAAGTTTGAAATTAAACTTCGCCATAAAAGCCTACAGCTATAAGGCACAGTTAGAAAATGAAGGACAAGAGATTAACAATGATTCACTCGTTTAGTAAGTGATTGGATTTTATACTGAGTTTTATTTTAGCGAGTCACATCCAATGGCAGCAGTACATCCAGATATTTTTCCTCCACAGCAAGTTGGTTATGGCAGTGTAGGTGTAGCCGGTAGCGCTTCACTGCCACAGGGCTTATCTAATGGTGAACGGAAGTATCAATGTAATCCAGAGTCTCTCTCTCAAATCAAGGAGTCTTATATTGATCCTGATGAGCATAGAGAGCTTATTCAGCATGAGCCTATGAGGCTACGTATGTTGCTTGCTAAATTTATGAGTGTTGAACCACATAAGATAACAAGAGATAAAGACATGTGTTGCCCATGTTGGCTGCTTTGTTCCTGCTTAGAAACTAAAGCTTGTGATTACTTTTGCTTGTTTTGTTGCTGGCGAGAAGCAAAAGGGAGTGAAGAAAAATAATAAGTTACCGCATTGGATTGACTGGGGTTAATCAACGGTCTAATTGGCACTATCCTCTAACATTTGCCTTTGGGGAGTTTACCTAAATTAAGTCAGTGTTCAGCTTTTAATTTATATAATGAGACTTTTACTTTTATAGAATTGCCAATGGAAGCGATAAGATCTCAAAATCAAAGTGACCCTCCTCCAAGTTATGCGCAAGCCATGAGTAAAAGTGGTGTGGCTCATGCAAAATCCCGAGATGTTGATTCAAATGCGAAGTTAACGCCAATCTCAGGTCAGCACTATGCTTGTATCCCCAATGCGCCAGACACCGTTGCAGATATTTTTGATGTTCGAGTAACAGGGATAAAAGGCTTTTTTCGAAAATTGGCAGGTAAGTCTACTGAGTTCAAAGTGAAAGTGTATTGCTCTGCAATATTAATATTGGATGATACCCCGGAAATTGATTCAGGGAAATATCACCCTTGGCGAGTAGGTCTTGTTGAAAAAGGCGTTGAATCTTCTCTTAGTTTTAGACTCACTACAAAAGGGCATATATACATTGTTTCTACTAATAAAAAACCGCCTTTTTTTCTACGGTTGTTTCATGGGTTCAGCAAAGAAGCCATTGTGGCTAAGGCTCTTGAAAAGCAGCAAAACTCTCAACTGCGAATTCGATTAAACCGTGCTTATCGTGCTACTTACGCCCATGAATATACTTGGGGAATAAGTACTGGAATTGGTAGCGGAAACAAAAACAACTTTGAAGGGTTTGATTTTTGCCAGTTATTGATTCCTCATCGTCATCAATTGGCAAATCTGCTTGGTATCACTGAACAACAAATATTTGAATATCAACAACGATATGGTGACTGTGAATGGCATACGGTTAGCTTTATGCTGAGAGCATTTTTTAGGCACAACTTAGTGACTCATCAAATGTTTTTTGATCTACTGAGTAGCATTCCGAGTATGGAGTTTGAGCCAGAATTTCATCGTATTGCAAGGCGTTATGGCGTTAAGCTACCAGAACATTGGAAGGAGTTACCTGATATTCATTTTTCTCAGCGACCAGTCGTGCCTAATTTTGTTCAGATAGAACCGGATGGCCTGAAATTGTCACATGTCATTATGCCGCATTGTGTGAGCTTAGCGGTTTCGCTAGGGTTTTCATCAAGAGAATTTTTGGACTTACAGCGTGAAGCTACAGATAATGGTACTCGTGCTGATTTTGAATTTAATCGATTACCCTATCTCATGATTGAATATTTTGAGAATAAAGAACCGTTAAATTGGCTGCAGCTTTTTACTCATCTTGATGCCATTCCTTCTTTAAGAGGCACTTTTAAGATCATGGTGCTGGAACACTACTTTAAGATTACTGAGTATCTAGCAGAGCATGAAGATGCCAATTGTGATGGTGTTACAAAAGTTGAAGGCCATGAACAAGTCAAATACAGGAATGTAACATGCTTGAAAGTAGGTAAATGGAAGCCGATAAACTTGCTGACTGAGCTCCATCCTTATTTTTTTGACATCGCTGAGCACTTCGGAATAGCCGTTGATGATGCTATTTTTGGGGATGAGTACTTTGATTTTGATGAGCAGGTGATGATGTGGTTATTTGAGCGGTTGTTTACTCAAAATGAAAAAATGACTTGGAAAGAATTGTTTTCGCAATTGGCCAGCATTCCAGAACTGCGAAGTGAGCATGGCATTCAATACGCAGCGAAGTTTTTGAATAAGCCAGTTAATTAATAGCCGTTAAAAAACGATCTCTTTTTGGTATCTAACCGCAACGTGTGCTTGCAAAATCCTGATCGCTCCCTGTTTTAGTTCTTCATTGTAAAAGCGAAATCCATTAGAGAGGCTGTAAACCAAGGCTTGTAGTGAATGGTAATCACATTTGGCCAGCATAAGATTAAACTCATTAAGGTGATCACACACAAAGGGGTAATCGTTGAAAAGCTTGTCGACAAAATCAAAACGCTGAGCTTTTAAAGGAATAAGCGCTCTCTCTATATCCACTGCTTTTACTGTGTACTGGCTGTGCCCGCTCGTTAATACAATGGCATGGTCGAGGGTGTTCTTAGTGACGAGTACTTGTACCATTTGGTAAATTAGGCGCCCGCTTTTTGAACGGCAAAACAAATCAATATTTTTGTGTGTTAGCAATTGTTCTACATTTTCGATGTTGCTTGCCAGCAAAGCCAAACTTAATGCTGAGTTTCCATCAGAGTCTAATTGATTAATTTTACAGTAAGGAAGCATAGCTCGGATAAGCTGTGGTGAATTACACTTATACGCCGCTAATTGGAGCGCGTTGCCATACGTGCGAGGGCAAAATAGAGAGACTTGCCTAGGGTCGAGCTCGGCGATTTGTATCGCGACTTCAAGTTGCTCGGTGTTGATGGCATAGATCAGAGGAATTGAGGTCGACGGGGTGCCTGTCGAATTATCTTTCACAAGCAAAGGGCGGTTAAGAGGACGGTCTGTGACCTGTCGAACGATCCTTTGCTTAACTAATGGTACTGCTCCGGCTTTTATGGCTTTAACCAATAATAGGCAGTGCCGTTTTTCGGAATAAGTGCGATCAAAACTTTCAATTGGAATTAAAGCGGCTTGACCAAAAAGCCACTCGAGCTCTCTGTTCACAGTCTCGTCATCTTGGTTTTGATTGACGTAGTTAATAATGATGGCGGCTTTCAAACTCTTTACGTTCAATAGTTGAGCGAATTCAAGCCAGTCAGCCAGTTCAGATTTATGAATATTAGGCAGTCGTTGCATAAAGTCCCGAGTTCGCTCGAACGTGCTTTCGGGATTGGCTATCCAATCAGAGTAGCGAACACTCCAAGCCAAATTTTTAAGGTATGCCGGAGCTGATTGCCAGTGAATGGCTCGATGCTTATGGATCTCACTGACTAACTCTTCGGTAGATTCAAAACCTAATGAACGCTGGATGATTTCATGTAAGACATCTAGTTCACCGTTGACATCAACTTTTACCCAGCTACCCTCCCAATTTTCTTCTGGCTTTGGGTTGCTACTTGGGAGTTCGGTTACTTTTTTACCAAATAAAGTACCATCAGACTTAGCCTGTTTTAATCGCTGAGTTAATGCAGTGGTTAACAAGGTTTGGGTTTCATCATCTAAAGCGATATCAAAGTTGCATTTACCTTTGTTGGATAAAGGGAAAAATAAATTAAGAGGGTCTTGTGTTAACAATGCCTTTAAAAAAGGTATGTACTTGCGATTACTTAGCGCTGTTTGTAACAAGGTACCTTTGGAAGTCATCCGGTTTAGCTCTATAAGCTCAGAAGCCAGCAGTGCATTAAATGCATTAAGGTAGTTAGTGAGCATGCAGTAATGCATTAGCGAGCCTTTTTCGGTTTCTTTGTTCAATGCCCATTTAGTTACATTAGTTGGGAATAATTGAAGCGTATCAGTGGTGAACTGAAAATCATCGACTCTAACGGCTTTATCTAATAATTTGCTCGGGCACCAAGTGGCTTGTAATTCGGCATGTGATGATGGGCCTCTAGCATGAACAAAGGCATAAAGTTTACCAATAGATTGACTGTCACGTTGAGTAATTAATAGGTTGAAAATATGCTCTACCGTCTTGGGTGTGAGTTGGCAATTGTTTTGTAATATGAGTTCTAACTTCCCAAGTTGGTATAAATGAAGCACTTGCATTGGGGTGATAAAGAGCCCCCTTCTGGCTTGCTCAATAATGATGCAGACTTCACACAGAAATTCTGAGTTTGTATGGATTGCTTCAAATTCCGACGTTGATAGGTGTTGCCAAGGCATCAATTGATTGTAATCTATAACATCTTTTTGGTCTTGAGCTTGGCTTGAAGCCTGTTGCCAACGCTCAAATTCAGCATTGATGACCTCATTGAAAAAATAAAATACTCGGAATTGAACCAATTTATGGCAACGGGCCTGTTGAATGAGTATTGAATGTTGATTGGACGCCAATAATTTTAGGCACTGTAAGGCTTCTTCAAGTGAGTTTATTTCGAGCGCATCTAAATAGCCGGTTAAGATGGTTTTGTTCGATTCTTTTTCCGCTAACAGCATAATTTGGTATACCGTTAATCCTTTCGCTTCACCATTATGCTCTACCCAAAAGAAGTTGCCCCATGCTTGTTTTACTTCAGGATAGTGCGAAGGGACATGTTGTTCTTCATCTTCATTGGTAGTGGAAACCAAGGTGCATACTTTTTCGCCAATAGGATTAAAGTGGCTTCTATATTGCCTTTGAATAATCCCTATCCAATAACAAGTCAATGGCTCGAAACATATTCCGTCTGAGGTGCCGTCAGAATTTAGCAGTTCGAGAAATGTTATGTTGCTAAGTAAAAACGTATTGATTGGCTCTAATACTAATAGATTGATTTGTTCTAGTATCTCTCCATCGATTTTCGCCAATTCCACTACAGAATCCGTGTCTGATATCAGTCCATTCGTCTCTAATATATTCATCAGCCTGTCAAAATGCTGATTGCAAATGGTCGTAATAATGTTAGAAGCCGTAAGTAATCGGCTTACCTGGTGACTAAACTCTGTGTAATCGCTTTCTCGAAACTTCGATTTATAGTTTTCACCACTTCCATCCATAGGCTCTTCTATGGCAAACATAGCATCAACACTTTTTAGCAAGTGATTGACGATATGTATTTCGTATGTGTTACCCACATTTCTACGGGAAGCTGTAATCTGAAAAAATCGCATTGCATCAGCTTGGGCTATTGCAAAACATAGGTTTTTTAACGCCCCATTAGCTCCCAAATAGGAGTTGTGAAGCTTGCGGAAAGCCGTTGCAATTCGAGACTGAGCGCCTCCTGTACACGTGTCTATCCCATCCGTCATATCACCAATGATTGCTTTTTGTTCAGAAGGTTTCAGTGGTGAATGTTCAATTAAGTTGACGACCCGATGAAACTCTAGCCTCGCTTCGCCGTATAGGTAGCGGCGATAATAGGAAGCTGAGTGGTCAATTATTTTTGCGTCATCAGCTTTTACAAATAAGTTACACCTAAAGGTATCAACTTGTTTGAGTTTGTTCGTGCAGTCTGGGTCATCGAAAAAGTGCTGAATGAGGCTATTGAGTTTGTGAATGTCTTCAGAATATGAACGGCAAAAATCGTCAAAACTGTCTCTACTTCTAAATGCGACATAACAGTCAGTTTGTTGGAAATACTCAACATTTGGATACTTAATTGCTTTACCTGTCTCGGTGACCCTAAACAGTACTTCTGGGCTAGATTCAGACAGTACTTCGTTAGTGGCATGGTAATCATCACTGACATGGATAAGATGTTGCTGTGTAGGCTCAACGGTTATCATAATAGACTGCATACGGATCCGAACCCGACATTATCCACGTATTGACGAAGTTTTCATTTTGGGGAAATAAATGTCTGGTTAATTTTTGTTCACTGAGTCAGGTAGGAGTATCTGGTTATAGCGTTGTCTATGCTTATCGCCATGATTTATCTTGTTGAATAAAACAATTACTTATCCTGACAGCAATATCTTGGTATTCTAAAGAGCATATTCAAAATGAGATTTAGACGTTAAGCTCCTATGCCCAAACATGATTCCTGGTTTTTTAAATCCTTGCGTTTTATTCAAAAGTGGTTCGTTCATACTATCGTCGTACCGCAAGAGCCATTTTCGGATTTAAATATTAAGGCGGATAAGCCTTTGGTTTATGTCATGAAAACGGAATCTGTCAGTGACTTTGCCGCATTAAATGAAATCACCGCTAAATACGGTCTACCCGATCCTTATGAGCCGATAAGCATCAATGGGCAATCCGTTTCTCGAGTCGTGTGCTTACAAGGGGCTAAGCCACTATTTGGCTCAAACCAAAACGATCAAGAGTATTTGAATAATTTCAGCAAGCTACTTGAGTGGCATCATCAAGATCCGCAGTTAGATATTCAATTGATGCCTGTGAGTTTGTATTGGGGACGTACGCCCGGCAAAGAAGATGACACCATGAAGGCGGCGGTGCTGGAGCGAGAAACTCCGACGTGGTTGCGTAAATGTTTGATGATCTTATTTTTAGGGCGTCATAACTTCATTCAATTTTCCAATGCCGTTTCACTACGTTATATGGCGGATGAGCACGGCACTGATGAGCGAATTGCTCATAAGCTCGCTCGTGTGGCTCGCGTTCACTTTGGCCGTCAACGCAAAGTAATGACGGGGCCTACTCTTCCTAAGCGTCAAGCCTTGTTTAATCAATTGTTAGCGTCAGAGCCGATTCAGAATGCAATTGACGAAGAAGCAAAAAGTAAAAAAATCTCCCATGAACAAGCGAAAGTTCGTGCTGAAGAGTATCTGGATGAAATCGCTGCTGCCTATTCTGATAGCTTAGTTAGGGTTTGTGAGCGTCTACTAACATGGCTTTGGAATAAGCTTTACAAAGGCATTAATATCAGAGGGGCGGAGTCAGTGCGCCAGCTGCATCATGATGGTCATGAAATCGTGTATGTGCCGTGTCATCGCAGTCATATGGATTACCTTTTGCTGTCGTACATTTTGTATTACGAAGGAATGGTGCCACCGCATATTGCCGCAGGTATTAACCTCAATTTCTGGCCAGCAGGCCCTATGTTCCGTAAAGGTGGGGCTTTCTTTATTCGTCGCAGCTTTAATGGCAACAAACTGTATACCGCCGTTTTCCGGGCTTATTTAGATCAACTGTTTGATAAAGGCTACAGCGTTGAATACTTCACCGAAGGCGGACGTTCACGTACCGGTCGATTGCTGAATCCGAAAACAGGGATGCTCGCCATGACGGTGAACAGTGTCTTGCGTGGTTCAAAACGTCCAGTGACATTAGTGCCTGTGTATCTGGGGTATGATCACGTAATGGAAGTGTCAACGTATCATAAAGAACTGAGCGGTAAGAAAAAACAAAAAGAATCAGTATGGCAAGTGTTTGGTGCTATTCGTAAGTTGGGTAACTTTGGTCAAGGTTATGTGAATTTTGGTGAGCCCATTCAAGTTCAGCAACACCTTAATGACATTGATCCCAACTGGCGTCAGAAGATGGCGGAAGATCCGAATCAGAAACCGCAATGGTTAACACCAGCGGTCAATACGCTAGCCACCAAAGTCATGAGCAACATCAATGGCGCAGCTGCGGTCAGCTCTGTGACCTTGGTGAGTTTGATTTTATTGTCATCTGAGCAAAAATCATTAGATAAGGCCAGTCTTAAGCGTCAGCTTGCTCTGTACCTGAAACTGCTTAAAGCGGTGCCGTATTCCGAGTTTACCTCTGCGCCAGAAGGCAATGAAGACACCTTACTTGAACAAGCGTTAGAGCTTGAAAAATTCACCATAGAGCCGGATAAATACGGTGACATCGTATCACTTGATGAAACTCAAGCACGCGAAATGACCTATTATCGCAACAACATTGTTCATCTGTTTGTGTTGCCAGCATTAATTGCTAACTGCATTTTGCGTCATGAACATATCAGTCGCGAAGGCATTTTTGAGCATGTCGAGCAATTGTATCCATTAATGCAAGCTGAGCTGTTTTTGAATGTGCCTGAGCTGACGGCTCATGTTGATGCCATTATTGATCACTTTGAAGCGCAAGGGCTGATTCAACAAACCGAAACAGGCTTTAAGCACGTTGAAGCCAATATGTTGTCACTGAATATTCTAGCTCGAACCCTAGATGAAATGCTGCAGCGTTACGGTATTTTATTTAACTTGCTTGAGCAGCAACCAGAGATAGAGCGCGTTGATTTAGAAAGAGAAAGCTTAGCCTTAGCCAAACATTTAGGGACTTTGCATGGCATTGCCGCCCCAGAGTTTTACGATAAGAAATTGTATGCTACTTTGACCGTTAAACTGAAAGAATTAGGGTTTATCGGACAATCGGAGCCAAACATGCCACTTTCGTCACTTGTGTCTCAATTCAACCATTTGCTTGATCCCGCGGTTAAGCAAGTTCTCATTAACAGTGTCAAGCAGTCGCAAACGCAAGAGCTTGATAATTAATGGCGGCACAGGGCGTTACCTCACCCTCTGTGATTGGCGGAGCGATGATTGTCGCTGGTACCGCCGTTGGCGCTGGCATGTTTACTTTGCCGGTCGTTGGCGCAGGCATGTGGTTCAGTTACTCAGTGCTGATGTTACTGGTGGCTTGGTTTTGTATGATGATGGCAGGTTTGTATTTGCTTGAGGTGAATCTACATTACAAAGCTGGCGTTAATTTTGATTCTCTCACTAAGACGATTTTAGGTAACTTTTGGCGAACTGTCAGCGGCATTAGTATCGCGTTTTTAATGTATGTACTGACTTATGCCTATGTCAGTGGCGGCGGTTCCGTCGTTAACCATAGTTTGCAGGCGATTGGTCTTAGCTTGCCGCAAGGCTGGGCGGGGTTAGTGTTTGCGGGTGTGTTGGCAGCCATCGTCATCATTGGAACCAAACACGTCGGACGGATTTCCACCATCATGTTAGGTGGTATGCTGATCACCTTTTTTATGGCAACCGGTAATTTACTCTTAGATGTGGAACCCGCTAAGTTGTGGATGCCAAATGGTGAGTCTCGCTATTCCATGTATATCCTTGGCGCTTTACCCGTTGGCTTAGCCAGTTTTGGCTTCCAGCAAGTAGTGCCCAGTTTGGTGAAATACTATGATAAATCGGCATCGCATGTGCTCAAGGCGATACTCATCGGAACCGTATTGGCTTTGGTGATTTATACCTGCTGGATGATGGTTACCATGGGTCATATTGCCCGCAGTGAGTTCTCTCATATTATTGCTCTGGGTGGCAATATGGGGGCGTTGATCGAAGGCATGTCAAAAGTGGTGTCCAGTGACTGGTTATCTCACTTACTGACCTTATTTGCCAATTTAGCCGTTGCGTCCTCTTTTTTAGGGGTGAGCTTAGCTTTATTTGATTTTATTGCCGATTTATTTGGCTTTGATGACAGTTGGTCAGGTCGAATTAAATCCGGTTTAATGACCTTTGTGCCTCCTACCGTATTGGGTATTTTCTTACCGAACGGCTTTATCATGGCGATTGGCTTTGCCGCGTTAGCTGGGGCAATCTCTGTGGTGATCATCCCGTGCCTGATGGTAATGAAAGTACGAAAACTTTACCCGGAAAGTGGAAGTTTTCGTGTGCCAGGAGGCAGTGGAATGCTAGGCGTGGTGTTCTTGTACGGCATTGCGGTGATGGTATGCCATTTACTCAATATGGCAGGGTTGCTGCCTATGTTTGGGTAGATAAATGGCTGAAACTTAGGAAAGGAACATCTGAGTTTCAGCAACATCATTACTCTGCTTGAGTTATCGAAACGGTATCTGGACAACTTCCTGCATCAATGTCTTTTGCGGCTTGCATCATACTCGTCAGAGATTGAGATGCGCTGACGTCTTTGGGTAGACTGATTTCAATATTGGAAAACGCCCCTTGCTCACAATTAATCATCACCTTATGTTCGGTGTTCGGAAAGCTGGATTCAAAAGCCTTTTTAAGATCATGTAAACTGACCGTTTTGCCCTGATTGGGCTGAATAAACTGCGTCATAAACGCGCTTTGATTTAGTTTTTCGATCAACTGAGTTTCTAACGAAAAATAAGATTCTGGGCTGTTATCTCGACACACTCCGTGTTTCCACCATTCGTGACGTTCTAAGCAAGTGCCAAACTGGTAGCTGGGCATATTTTCCGCCAGTGCTGCAGATGTGGTTGGAGATAATTGCGGTGTGAGTGCAGGGTAATCACAGAAGTTATCCAAATCTTTAGTGGCTTGATCAGGAGCGCAATAACCGTAACTGATCCCACAACTGGCTTTGTCTGGCCATAATCCGTGCAGCGAGAAACGATGCCAGCGAGGGTTACTGGGATCCATTTTCATGTCTTCACATTCGGCCAAAGCATGTGGTTCGCTACCGTGATTTTGGCAAAAAGTGGTTTCCCAATTAACCGCAAACACGTTGGAATCAAATTGCATCGGCGTTGAGCAATCTTCTAAAGCCATTTGAAAGCCATTGGCGTGAGAAGATTGAGCAAGGCTCGAAAAGGATATCAATAATGGAACGACATAAAGTCCTATTTTGATGACTTTCTGCATAGCGAAGCACCTTGAACAGATAGCAAGAGGCGAAACATTACCTCTTGAACCATAGAGCTTGAATATGAATAAATCTGTGATCTAAATCTGAGTTGGTGCCTCAAGTTGTCGCTGATACCATAACCAATAAATCGCAGGTAGAACAAACAGTGATAACAAAGGTGCAGTGATCATGCCGCCAACCATAGGCGCGGCGATGGCTTTAAGTACCTCATTACCGGAACCTGCGCCCCATAATGCAGGTAAGAGTCCAAAGAAGATGGTGGCGACTGTCATGGCTTTAGGGCGAATACGCATCAAGGCACCTTGCATGATGGCGTGGCGTAAATCAGACGTGGTAGATAGTTGCTGTTTGGCTTTTGCATCACTGATGGCATTGTTCAAATACAATAGCATGATGACGCTAAACTCAGCCGCGACGCCAGCCAGCGCAATCATGCCGATGATCACGGCTGTTGAAAACTGGATGCTCATTGCATAAATCAGCCATGTACTGCCCACCAACGCGAACGGCAATGACAGCATCACCATGGTGGCTTGACTGGCTTGCTGAAAGGTCATTAACAGCAGAATGAAAATCACCACCAGTACCACGGGGATCACAACGGATAAGGTGTTTTGTACGCGCTGTAGATATTCATATTGACCAGCAAACTCGTAAAAATAACGCGGTGGCAGCGTAAAAGATTGATCCAAGGCTTTTTGAGCAGCTTGAATATAGTCTCCAAGTGCGACATCTTTGATGTCGATAAATACCCAGCTGATCAATTGTCCGTTTTCACTTTTAAGCATGGCGGCATCAGAGCGTAATCTAATGTCAGCCAGACGCGTCAGTGGGATCATCTGCCCCTGCTTACTGGTGACGGGTAATTGTTTGATGGCTTCAAGGTTATCCCTTAATTCACGAGGGTAGCGTACGATGATGGGATAACGCGCATTGCCTTGAATTGACTCACTGATGGTCATTCCACCAATCGCGAAACGTACTACGTCATGCAGTTGTTGCTGGCTGATCCCATAACGGGCAGCAATATCCAGTTTTGGCTCGATATCTAAGTAACGGCCACTGCTGCTGCGTTCGGCGTATACCGACTGTGTGCCTTCAAGTGGCGCAAGTATGGATTCTATTTGCTGACCAATGCTTTCCAATTCTTTCACATCTTCACCGCTGATCTTGATACCAACAGGGGTTTTGACACCCGTTGACAGCATATCAATGCGGGTTTTGATGGGCTGCACCCAAGCGTTAGTCAGCCCAGGAATTTGAACTTTGGAATCCAGCTCAGCAATGATGCCTTGTAGCGTCATATTCTTACGCCATTGCTCTTTAGGTTTAAGCAAAATGGTGGTTTCCAGCATGGTCAGTGGTGCAGGATCGGTAGCGGTTTGTGCGCGTCCCACCTTACCAAATACCCGTTTCACTTCAGGCACGGTTTTAATGAGCCTATCGGTTTGTTGAAGCAGTTGTCCTGCTTTAGCGGCGCTGATCCCCGGCAAAGTGGTGGGCATATACATTAAATCCCCTTCTTCCAATTCAGGCATAAACTCAGTGCCAGTATGGGCGATGGGATAATAGCTGCTTGCTAAAATAGCGATAGCCGTCACTAACGTCAGTTTTGGATGTTTGAGTACTTGATTAAGCAGAGGACGATAGCTTGCCATCAAGCCACGGTTTAATGGGTTTTGCTGCTCAGAGGGAACTTTGCCTTTGATCAAATAGCCAATGACCACTGGGATCAGTGTGATAGACAGTAACGCAGCGATCGCCATGGTAAAGGTTTTGGTGAACGCCAGCGGGCTGAACAGTCGTCCTTCTTGGGCTTCTAAGGCAAACACAGGCACAAAGCTTAAGGTGATGATAAGTAGAGAGAAAAACAGAGCTGGCCCGACTTCCACGCAACTTTGTTTTATCAGTTGCCAGTGCTCAGTATTACTGGGCGTTCGCTGATGTTGTTGCTCAAAGGCTTCGAGATGTTTATGAGTGTTTTCCACCATCACAATCGCACCATCGACCACGGCACCAATCGCAATAGCAATACCACCCAGACTCATGATATTGGCATTGATCCCAAGGTGATTCATTAAAATGAACGCACCGAGGATCGACAGCGGCAGTACTAAAATGGCCACCAGTGTCGAGCGAGCATGGAATAAAAACAGTAAACACACCAGCGCCACAATCAGCATTTCTTCGCCAATCTTGACGAATAAATTATCGACCGAATTATTGATAAGGTCGGAGCGATCATAGGTAGCGACAACCTCTACGCCTTCAGGCAGTCCTTTTTGTAATTGCTCAAGGCGGGCTTTCACCGTTTCAATCGTGGCTTTGGCGTTATTTTGATAACGCATGACAATAATGCCACCAACGACTTCACCTTGACCATCCAACTCGGCAATACCTCGGCGACTGCTTGGCCCTAAGCGTATGGTTGCGATGTCCTTTAATAGTAAAGGCGTTCCAGAGGGCGATACTTTACCGATAGGCAAGTGTTCAATTTGAGCAATGCTGGTGAGGTAACCTTTGGCGCGGATCATATACTCGGCTTCCGCCATTTCTACCACAGAGCCACCGACTTCACGGTTGTGCATTTTGATGGTGTCGATCACTTGCTTTAGGGTTAAGCCAAAATTTTGCAGCAAACTTGGGTTCACCACGATTTGATAGCTTTGCTTCATGCCGCCAATGGTGGCCACCTCGGCAACGCCTTCAAGACTTTGTAGGGCAGGTTGTAAGTACCAATCTTGTAAACTGGTAAGTTGTGATAAATCGTGATTTCCTGAGCGGTCGACTAACGCATACTCATAAATCCAGCCTACACCTGACGCATCAGGCCCCAATATGGGCTGCACACCTGTGGGTAATAATCTTGAGGCTTGAGATAAAGTTTCTTGTACGCGACTGCGCGCCCAATAACTGTCGGTGTCATCATTAAAAATGACGTAGATGTAGGAATCACCAAATAGCGAGAAACCACGAACGGTTTTTGCGCCGGGAACACTCATTAAAATATTCGACAATGGCGTGGTGATCTGCTGCTCGACCAATTGAGGTGATTGCCCTGGATATTGAGTTTTTACAATCACTTGTACGTCGGATAAATCCGGCAAAGCATCAATGGGCGTGCGCTTGAGTTCGAGTAGACCCCATCCGGTCATCAATAAAGCTAACATGATGACGATTAAGCGCTGCTCCAACGCGAGAGAAATAATACGTGCTAGCATGACTCTCTCCTAGTGCTGGTGGGTGCTAGATAAACGCTCTAGACCACCGCGTAGACTGGATTCAGAGTCCAACAGGAATTGGCCTGATACCACAACGTGTTCGCTTTCTTTTACCCCCGAAAGCACTTCGACCAAGCCTTTTCGTTTTAGCCCTGTAGTGACTTCTCTGGCTTCAAAAGTATTATCCGAGGTTTTAACAATAACGCGATTGTGAGTACCCGTTTGGATCAAAGCGTGTTGTGGAATGGTGAGCACGTGGTGTTTCGCCCCTCCGAGTAGTTCAACATCCACCAAAGCATTATGTTTTAGCGGTACAGAACTCGATTCGAACACAATGCGAACCCGACTGCTTCGAGTGACAGGATCTTGATCAGGGTAAAGATATTCAACCTTACCGACACGCGTCTCGCCTGCTGTTGTTACAGGTTTTACTCTGGCGGAGATGCCTGTGGTTAGCCAAGGTTGATTGGCATCGTAAATATCGGCGACTACCCAAATGTCATTGGTACTGGCGATGGCAAGCACTTCGGTTTTAGGCTCAATGTACATGCCTTCACGAACGTTAAGCGCTTTGATCACGCCTGCTTGTTTGGCGTAAAAATTGACTAAAAATTGGCTTTTTTTCTGTTGTTGTAACTGCTGAATTTGCTTTGGGCTGATCCCAAGCAATAGCAGGCGAGTACGAGACTTTTCTAATAACTCAGCGTACTTACGATTACTTGAGTTTTTCTCGTAAGTACTCAGTGTCAGTAAAAAATCCTCTTGAGCGGTGATCAGCTCAGGTGAGTAGAGTTGAAACAGAAGTTGCCCTTGTTTGATCTGCTCACCAATACTACTGACCGCTAACGTTTCAATCCAACCACTAACGCGGGCGTGCTGGTGATGAATTTTGCGTTCATCGTATTTAGCAATGCCGGTGGTTTTAACATACTGCCATAAGGTTTGGCGCTTAACGGGGGCAACGTTAATCGCAAGTGCTTGTTGCATATCACCAGATACACTGATCGATGGTGTATTGGTGTTATCGCTAGATGCGGATTTCACCAAATTCATGCCACAAATTGGGCAAGTACTGGGATGATCTTTTTTGATATGCGCATGCATAGGGCAGATGTATTGTGCCTTAGTTGCAAGCAATTGGTGCATTGAATGATCGTGATTGGCTGCAAATGCTGATGCCAACGCACCCAGCCAGAGCAGGGCAATAAAGGAATAACGCATAATAATTTCCTATTGGTAATTCAGAAAAATGCCCCGACTGGTGTTGGGACAGAATTAAGCTGAATTAGGCAATAGGGGGGCGCAGGCTCGGATCGGGATGGAATTGGTAGAAAAAGTGGTTATGAAATGTCATTGCAGCAGAAGATCTTGGTAACGAGATTTTTAAGGCACTATAAATCAGGCTGGCACCTGCTACAACGCCACAAGGCTCACAACTGCCTTGGCAATCGTGTTGCTCGGTTTGGCAACAATCATGAGTTATGTTGGAGACTTTGGTTTGCATCATCTTGCTGCCATGATGGCAATGCTCATCCATCGTCATAGATTGACTCATTGGCGCTTGAGAAGAATGAAAGGCAGGCAAAGTCGCTGCCGACACGCTTTGCGTGAGCAGGAAACACATACTGATGAAAACTAATAAAGTGTGCTTCATTATGCCTGATTTAATTCCCATGACCTATCACCGCAGAATCTATCATAGAAAGACCTGCGGGGGAGAGGGTTTGTTACGAACTTTGGTAAAAATACAATCTTGAATCCACTTGTCCAGCTACTTTTTGTTTGAGTAATCGCCAGTTTTTAGGCACGGTTAATTGAGCCGCATCTGATTCTAATTCCACATAAATTAACGATTCATCCGTCAGCCATTGGTTTTTCATTAACAGTTCAATGCAGGGTTCAAGTAAGTTTTTGCGAAAAGGAGGATCAAGAAACACTAAATCAAACGGCTTTTCTGGCGCTTGCTTCAATAACGATAAACTATCACCTTGGCTTACTTTAGCCTTGTCACACTTTAAGGTGTCGAGATTTTGTTGAAGTTGTTTCGCGGCTTTTTTATCGAGCTCAAATAACTGTGCGAACTCGGCATAACGGGATAACGCTTCAAAACTCAAACTGCCGCTGCCAGCAAAACAATCCAATACCCGAGCACCTCGCACATCCGCCATTAACCAATTAAAAACAGTTTCTTTGATTCTATCTGTAGTCGGTCGAAGTCCTTCAACATCATGGATAGGTAATTTTCGTCCGCGCCATTGCCCTGAAATAATACGTACTTGGCTGCTTTGTGACTGTTTCTTCGCCATGATATTCCTGTGTTGTGCTGCAAGAGAAGATGATAAACTCTGGTGTTTTATAGAATTTTAAATGAAATGGCCGCTTGGTTTAAGCAAAATCATGTGGCATGTGCTGATTGCTGGGAAATAAAATGGCAAAGAAAGGTTTTTTCTCTTGGTTCCGTCGAGATAAGTCAAAGGCTAAAGACGAGTCTAAACAAGTAGAAACACAAGAAGAAGTACAAGCGGTTGAAGCTCCAGAAGCTGAGGTTGTTGAGTCGCAGCCAGCAACAGAGAACACACCGGTAGAGGTTGGTCTTGAGTTGTCCGATATTCAAGAGTCAATCGTTAAAGATAGCGAAGAAAAAGTTTTCGAAAATACTTCAGAAACGGTTGTCGAGACGGCGGTAGAGACTGAAAATCTTGCAGAGCCAGAGCCAGAGCCAGAGCCAGAGCCAGAGCCAGAGCCAGAGCCAGAGCCAGAGCCAGA
>NZ_JBWQOG010000018.1:0-33903 GCF_056591735.1 Parashewanella sp. 2210YD4-3
GATGCAACCAAAAATGGTGACAGTTGGACGCTGTCACCGCAAGACTTAAGCGCATTTGCCGATGGTGAGGTCAAAGTTAAAGTTAAAGTGACCGATGCAGCGGGGAACAGCAACACTTCCGATGTGCTGGACATCGTCGTAGATACGCAGGTTGCGAAGCCGGAGATCGACCTTGTCGACAGCAGTGACAGCGGCAGTAGCGATAGCGATAACCTGACCAATGACACCACGCCAACTTTCAATTTGGACAACATCGATGATGATGTGACCTTAGTCGAAATCTTCAATGGTGACACCAAACTAGGTGAAGCAGTTAAAGACAGCAATGGCAACTGGAGTTTCACGCCAGTTACGCCGTTACCACAAGGCACGTACAACCTGACGGTAAAAGTGACCGATGCAGCGGGGAACAGCAACACTTCCGATGTACTGGATATCGTTGTAGATACGCAGGTTGCGAAGCCGGAGATAGACCTTGTCGACAGCAGTGACAGCGGCAGTAGCGATAGAGATAACCTGACTAATGACACCACGCCAACCTTCAATTTGGACAACATCGATGATGATGTGGCCTTAGTTGAAATCTTCAATGGTGACACCAAACTAGGTGAAGCCGTTAAAGGCAGCAATGGCAACTGGAGTTTCACGCCAGTTACGCCGTTACCACAAGGCACGCACAACCTGACGGTAAAAGTGACCGATGCAGCGGGGAACAGCAACACTTCAGAGGGGTTAATTGTTGAAATCGATACAACAATCTCAACAGCAAGCCTTCTGATCACAGGCATAAGCGAAGACAGTGGAGATGTTGGCGACTTTATAACCAATGATTTAGATGGTATTACCATCTTCGGCACCGTTAATGGCACTTTATCTGACGATGAAATTGTAGAGATCAGCCTTGATGGAGGAACGACTTGGACAGCAGTTATTTTAGACAGAGACGGTGGCACTTGGCGATTTGAAGATGCTACCACTCGTTATGATACCTCTGATGCCTTACAAGTTTACCATGTGCGAATTGTAGATACGGCTGGAAATGTTGGTGATAGCACAAACCAGTCGGTGCTTTTTGATAATAGTACCCCAAGTACAACCGTTAAAATTACTGCTATTAGTGATGACAGTGGAACCGTGGGTGATTTTATTACCAATGACCTAGATGGCATTACCATATCTGGGACTGTTGGAGGTAATTTAAAGGTTAATGATAACGTTGAGATTAGCTTTGATGGCGGTGCAACGTGGTCAGTGGTCACACTAAATAGAGCGAACGGAACTTGGAGTTACGACGATAATACCCATCGCAGTAATGGCGACAGTGTGGACTATCAAGTTCGCGTTATCGACAATGTTGGCAATGTCGGTGGCACTGATGAACAAATAGTCACTTTTGATGCTTCTGTACTGACTGCTCCCTTAGTTGAGATCCTTGAAGATAGTAATGACGACGGTATCATCAATGCCGCCGAGCTTGATGGGCAAGTCAATGTTCGTATCAGCCTGAATGGCACCAACGCACAAGTCGGTGATTCGCTGATCATAAATGGTGTTGAGCATGAGTTGTCAACGAATGACATCAGCAATGGTTACTATGACTTGGCGGTGGGTGCACCAGATAATGGTGAAACGATAGAGGTCACGGCCAGCATTAGAGATGTTGCTGGTAACACTTCACCAGAAGGCAGTGACAGTGCCATCATCGATACAATCTTGCCGAGTATCAGCATCACCCTCAATGAGAACATTACGGTGGATGACGTGATCAATGCCGCCGAAGCGGGTAGTACCATCTTAGTTGGCGGTCGTATTCAAGGAGACTTTAGTCAAGGGCAAGAAGTGGTCTTGACGGTCAACGGACAAGAATTTACCGGTGACGCCAACAGCCAAGGCTTTTTCACCATTGGTGTCGCTGGCAGTGCCTTAGTGGCCGATCCAGATCGCACCATCGACGCCAGCGTGACGGTCACCGACAGTGCCGGCAACAGCGCCACTGCCACGGACAGTGAAGGTTACAGCTTAGACACTACTCCCCCCAACGCCAATGATGATTATTTCGGAGGCCTAAGTGGTCAGTATTTTGGTTACGAGCAGTCATTAAATAACAATGAAAACCTATCATCAGTTCAAGATGTTGTAGATTTTATTACTGGCCGAAGTGCGGATGCGACCTTCTCGGCATCTAACATTGATTATGAAATGAGAGATGGTGCGAGTTTTAACCTTGGTAAAGGAGAAAACCTACAAAAATTCTTAGGCTCTGATGCAGATTCATTGAGCCATGATCCTGCAGATACTTCCGATGCTATTTTGAAGATGACGGGGCTCGTATCCTTAGAGGCTGGTACCTATAAGTTTAAAGTTCGTGCTGATGATGGTTACCAGATTAAAATCGATGGTGATGTTAGGGCTATAGTTGATAGAAACCAGCCTCCAACAGGGACTGAACACGCAGAGTTTACTGTTAAGCAAGCTGGTTTGCATTCAATAGAAATTATTTATTGGGATCAAGGTGGTCGGTATTTATTCCAGCCAGAACTGGCGAAAAAAGATGGAAATGGTGATTTTACTTTTGAGCCGTTAGGAAATTATGTAAGTAATACGACCTACTTAGAAGATGAACCAATAACTATTTCAGTGGCAAGCTTGTTAGCTAATGATTCTGATCCTGATGGTGATGTTTTAGAAATAATATCAGTATCTAACGCGCAAAACGGAACTGTAAGCTTTGATAAAGATACTGGCACAATCACTTTTGTTCCTAACCCAGACTTTAATGGGCAAGTGAGCTTCGATTATACCGTTAAAGATCCAGCAGGTAATACCGATACGGCTACGGCGCATATCGCAGTGACTCCAGTCAATGATGCACCAAGTGTTGAGAATATTTCGGTAAATGTTACGGGGACGAATTCACAAGTTGACCTTAATGTACCTCAGCCTACTGATATAGATACTGATACTAGCTCTTTAACTATTAGAGTCACTGGCTTGCCAAACTTGGGTGCTATTACCTTATCAGATGGGACTGTGGTCACCAATGACATGAGCTTGACCCTTGAGCAACTAGCAGGTCTTAAATTTGAAGTTTCAGATGAGTACGATGTGGATGCTGATTTTGGCTCATTGACTTATGTTGTCAGTGATGGGCTGCTGTCGACAACAGGAACTGTTGATTTCACAACCATTGCTAAAGTCACCCTAGATAGCAATATCACTGAAGACGATGTCATCAACCTAGCAGAAAGCCAGAGTATGATCCCGATTTCTGGTCAAGTTACTGGTCAGTATAACGGAGGAGATTCGGTGACTCTTACTGTTAATGGCAAGCCATATACAGGTCAACTTGATCCCAATGGGCGTTTTAGCATCGAGGTCAAAGGTGAAGACCTTAAAGAAGATAACCAAATTTCAGCCAGCGTCAATGTGACTGATGACCAAAATCAATCTCATACCATTACCGATATTGAAGGTTACTCTGTTGATATTATTGCACCAACCGTATCATTCATTTCATCAAACGTTGGTAGTAACTTAATCGCTTTCGAAAATTTCGAGCACTTCGATAAAGCAGATGGTAATGCAAACTCAAACTATGACGATGGTATGGGTTATGTGTGGTTAAGTTCAGGAGCGAATAATGCTTCGTTAATTGATGATTGGGTACTCGATGGCGTTGATATACATGAAGATAGACATGTTAACTTAGGGCAAAATCGATTTGGTGCTCAGCTTGGCCACCATTTAGACATAGGTGGAGTAAATAATGGGTCTTCGACTCAAACCCTAACAAATCTAAAAGTGGATAACACTTATAGCTTAAGTATTGATCTTAAGAGTCGAGCGCCAGATGGTAGAACCAATGATGAGAGTATTGTCGAAATTTCATGGAACGGAAGTGTTGTCGCAAAAATTAACCCTCACTTTGGTTGGAGACCTGATCATGGTGTATTGGAAATTGCTGATGGCTATAGCATAACGGCTATTCCGGTTGGTTCTGGTTGGTATACCTACAAAGTGAGTTTTGTTGCACAAGAAGGAAATAATGAACTCAAATTAACAGAAGTGGGCAATGAAAGTAATGGCCACCATGGTGCGCGCGGTACCCTTATAGACAATGTGAAATGGAACTCAATCGTCAACCCTGATAACGAAGGGCAATTAGGTGAAGTGGGCGTGCTTGCAGGACATCATGGAGCCATCGTTGGTGAGCTTGCTGTTTCCGATAGTGCTAATCCTCAATTTGAGATTTTAGGTGATGCAGATAACCGTTTTGAAGTCATTCAAAATGGTAGTAACTATCAGATAAAACTCAAAGATGGTCAATCACTCGCCGTCACAGATGACTTAACGCTTTCAGTGATCGTTAAAGATGCCGCGGGTAATGCGAGCTCACCCATTGAAGTTCGTGTTCATACCACTGAAGAAATGGTCACAGCGAATATCAGAACTGGTCTAGGGAACGATCTAACCATTAGTAACGCTGAAGCCGTTTCACTAGATTTAAATGGTGTTATTAATGGTGATACCTCTAATGTCAGTAATGTTAGAGTATTTTTCACTGTCGAGAATAATACTACGTTCATTGATACCAATGTAATTAATATCGGCAATGTGAATGGCTGGAAACTCGATAGCATTAATCTTAAAAACATTAATGGCCAAAACCTCACCATAAGTGGCGAATCTTTATCGATAAAAGTCGAGTTACTTGATAGCAACGGCAATGTCATTGCCGAAAGTAATACTGATACAGCAGATTTTGCTGCTGACCTTATTCAATCTTCCAAACTCGATATTGGTCAACACGATGATATTTTTGGTTCAGGCATTGATTTTGAAGATGCGTTGATACCGCAATTTACGGCACACCACTCCACTAAGAACTTATCTTTGCAAAGTAATATCGATAATAAAGAAACGGAACTTTATCTTTCGGATGTACTTCAAGGTGAGCTGATTGATAGCAATACCCCTGAAAATGAAGATTTAAATTTGGCGATAGATTTAACCGAACCACGCTTTATCCAACTTGATAGTCATGGTCGTGATGTAAACATCGGAAATGATGTTAGCAGTGAGCTGGGACTGCATGCCGGTATGAACTCTGATGCTGAAGAGCAATTGCGAATGGCTGATACTGAGGCGAGTAGTCATGCACAAGATATAAGCTCAGAGCCTGTATCAGCGGATCAAGATTGGGCACATAAATTATTACCATAACGAGAAGTTGCTGGCTTAGAACCTCTGAGTCAGCCTAGCTAATTTATTTTAGGGAAGCGCCACTTGTCAGAAACAATGGAAGAACAAAAACAGCAATGGAGCATTTCGGCATCACAGCGAGTGTATGCCGATCCTTTACTTGACTGTTTGGTATTGCTAACTGAACATTTTGGTAACCCTTGTTCGGCAGAATCACTGATTGCAGGTATGCCGATTGAGGGAGCTGCACTAACTCCCGATTTATTGCCACAAACGGCCGCTAGAGCTGGCTTGTCAGCTAAATTGACTCGTCGGAATTTAGATAACCTTTCGGCGGTGATGTTTCCGTGTATTTTACTGCTGCGTGATCAAAAAGCCTGCATCCTCAGAGAGCTGGATGTTGAGAATGATCAGGCGGTGATCCAGCTGGCTGAATCAGGCGGTGAGCATCGATTAACCATTGAAGAACTGGAAGCCATGTATGTGGGATACTTGTTCTTAGTCAAGCAGCAGTATCGAGGTGATCATCGTTTTGATATGCATGAGCACCAGACTAAAGGTCATTGGTTATGGGAAACCGTCCGGGGAGCCTTCCCCATTTATCGTGATGTATTGATTGCCTCCGTTTTGGTCAATATTTTTGCCTTGATCTCCCCTTTATTCGTTATGAATGTGTATGACAAAGTTGTACCCAATTTGGCGTTTGATTCGCTTTGGGTACTGGCTATTGGGGCAGGCATTGCGTATATATTTGATTTGATCATGCGCCAGCTGCGGACTTATCTCACGGATATTGCGGGTAAGAAAATCGATATCATTGTGTCATCTCAGTTGTTTGCTAAAGCTATGGGGCTGCCGTTATCTAAAAAAGCACCAAGCGTAGGCGGGATGGCCAAGCAATTGGGGGAATTTGATCATATTCGAGATTTTCTCACCTCTGTAACCATTACCACGTTAGTGGACATTCCTTTTTCAATCTTTTTTATCGTCATCATTGCCATCGTGGCAGGAGACTTAGCCTTAGTGCCGTTAGTGGGCAGCGTGATCATCATCGGCTTTACCTTGTATATTCAACCCAAGCTGAAACAAGCCATTGATGAAGGGAACAAGTTTGCCAGCTTAAAGCATGGGCATCTTATTGAAAGTTTGTCGGCGCTTGAATCAGTCAAAGCCAATGGTGCTGAAGGCGTATTGCAAAAAAGCTGGCAGCAAATGATTGGTCATACTGCCACTTGGCAGCTGAAATCGAAAAAACTGTCAAATTCAGTCTCTAATCTAGCCAATTTTATGGTGCAAATGACGACAGTATCTGTGGTTATCCTAGGGGTTTACAGAGTCGCTGATAATGCTATTACCATGGGCGGGATCATTGCGGCGGTGATGTTATCGAGTCGTGCGATTGCTCCTATGTCTCAATTGGCTGGGTTAATGAATCGTTCAAACTCAACCCTAAGTGCGTTAAAGCAGCTCGATCAAATCATGCAACAACAAGATGAGTTCGAAGAGCGTGGCAACTTGGTCAGTAAGCAGCGTCTTAAAGGTAATATTGAATTACACAGAGCCGGATTCCAATACTCAGAAGAAGAAAAACCTGTCGTTCGAAATCTTTCTGTAACTATAAATCCCGGCGAACGAGTGGCCATTATCGGTCGTAATGGCTCGGGGAAAAGTACATTAGCAAAACTGTTGTTAGGGCTATATCAACCTACTGAGGGACGGCTTCGTTATGATGGCCAAGATAGTGCTCAAATTCATCCAAGTGATATTAGGCGTAATTTTGGGTATCTGCCCCAAGACGTCACTTTGTTTCATGGAACCATAAGAGACAATATCTTATTTGGCACAAGACAAGTCTCTGAGCATCAGCTTATACGAGCGATCAAACTCTCAGGCGTCAGCCAATTTACAAACTTTGACAGTGAAGGTTTAGATAAACAAGTTGGTGAAGGAGGATTAGCACTGAGCCGAGGTCAACGGCAATGTGTTGCGCTGGCCAGAGCCTGCTTAAATGATCCGTCAATCCTGTTGATGGATGAACCTACAGCCAGTTTAGATGCAAGTTCTGAAAAACAATTTATGCAAGCTATGAAACAAGTGAGCCAAGATCGTTCCCTAATTTTGATCACTCATAAGATGCACTTATTGTCATTGGTTGATCGCATTATCGTGATGGACCAAGGGCACATTGTTGCCGACGGCCCTAAGAAAATAGTGTTAGAGCAGTTAAATGACGGTTCCATTACAGGGAGGGCGAGCGCATGAGTCGGAAGCTTACCAGTGAAGAACTTGATATGGTCGATGACGTATACGGTGCAATGATAACCGATGCGCCTACAGTGCATAGGCTGATCATCTGGTCACTTTGCGCAATGATGATCTGCTTTTTAGTGTGGTCTTATTTTTCTGAGTTAGATCAAGTCACCACTGGCGTAGGTAAAGTTATTCCATCATCGCAAGTACAAATTATCCAAAGTTTAGATGGTGGCATATTGCAAGAAATGCATGTTCGAGAGGGGATGTTAGTCACTAAAGGACAGGCACTTGCTCGTATTGATGATACCCGTTTTCGTTCAGATTATGCCCAGCAAGAACAAGAAGAGTTTGGTTTAAAAGCGAATCTGATCCGCCTAAGAGCAGAGTTAGACAGTTTAGAAGTGTCAGATGTGGGTACAGATTGGCGTAAACAAGTAAACATTAATCTAAAGCCTATGGTGTTTACCCAAGAATTAACTCAAAAAGAACCACAACTCATTGCTCGCCAGCAAGAAGAATATAACGGACGTTTAAACAATCTTAAAAACCAGATAGAAATTCTGGCAAGGCAAATTCAGCAGCGTCAGCAAGAAATGCAAGAGCTGAACTCAAAAATCAAGACACTGTCAACCAGTTACCAATTGTTAACCAGAGAATTAGAGCTAACCAAGCCGCTGGCTGAAAAAGGCATTGTTCCAGAAGTGGAATTACTCAAATTAGAGCGTGGCGTTAATGATATGCAAGGTGAGCTGGCGGGGTTGAGAATTTTACGCCCGAAAATCAAAGCCGCGTTAGATGAAGCCATATTAAAACGCCGAGAAGCAATATTTGTGTTTGCTGCTGAAAATCGTTCCAAGATGAACGAATGGCAAACCAAGCTCTCGCGGATCACCGAAGCTCAAGTGGGTGCAAAAGACAAAGTCAGCAAAGCAGTGATCACCTCGCCCGTTAACGGCACCATCAAAACGGTACACATCAATACTCTTGGTGGCGTAGTTCAACCGGGTGTCGATATTATCGAAATTGTACCCTCAGAAGATCAATTACTGATAGAGGCGAAAGTCAGCCCTAAAGATATTGCGTTCATTCACCCCGGGTTACCTGCGGTTGTCAAAGTAACCGCCTATGATTTCGCCCGTTATGGTGGATTAAATGGCAAGGTTGAACACATCAGTGCTGACACCACTCAAGATGAAGAAGGCAACAGCTTTTATGTCATTCGAGTGCGTACCAAAGATTCCAATTTAAAGAAACAAGATGGCACCTTAATGCCGATCATTCCGGGGATGTTGACGTCAGTCGATGTGATCACTGGACAGCGCAGTATCTTAGAATACATTTTAAATCCGATTCTAAGAGCCAGAGACAGCGCCCTAAGAGAAAGATAAATACAGGGAGAAAATGATGATAAACAAGCAGCGAAAAAAGCAGACAGGGATGGTAGTTGGCATCGTTGCGGGACTTGTTCCGCTTTTTGCCCAAGGCCAATCCTTAGAGCAAGCGGTGGCGCATACCTTAGATACAAACCCACAAATACGCATTGCATATAATCGCTTTAAAGTGCGGGAAGAGCAAAACAATCAAAGTTTTGGTGGTTATTTACCTAATGTTGAGCTTACGGCTGGTTATGGTTATGAAAGCACGAACACACCATCTACACGTCGTGATGCTTCTGTTAATGGTGATCGCGAAGGCTTACGCCGTGGCGAAGCTGGGATCACGATTCGACAAATGTTGTTCGATGGCTTTTCGACCAGCAGTGATTTAGATCGTACTACCAATGAAATGAACGCTGAGCAATGGAATTTATTTTCTGCTGCGGAAAATACCGCCTTAGATGTGACTAAAGTGTACATCGGTTATATTCACGCACAGGAAGTATTAAAGTTATCACTGAAAAACTTAGCGACTCACGAAGAAATCTTTGAGCAAATCAAACAACGTACAGATTCTGGGCTAGGATCAGTCGCCGATCTTTCACAAATTACCGGCCGTTTAGCTCGTGCAAACGCCAATGTTATTTCGGCTAAAAATAATGTGTTAGATGCCAAAGCGCAATTTATTCGGGTGGTAAAACAGCAACCTAAAAACCTTGTTTTACCAGTAGCGGATATGGATATGATCCCAAAAACGCTACCTGAAAGTTTAAGCATTGCCACCGAAAACCACCCTGTGCTAAAAGCAGCGTTTTATGACATCAATGCTGCAAAGTTTGAGCGTGAAGCAACCCAGTCAAACTATTATCCAAAGTTTGAACTTGAGCTTGCAGGTAACTTAAACAATGATCTAAATGGCGAAGATGGTATTACCGGCCGTGGTGCGTTTCAAAATGATGTTGGTGGTCACACCAAAAATTACTCAGCCATGGTCAAGATGCGTTATAACCTATACGCTGGCGGTAAAGACTTAGCTCGTGAAAAAGAAAGTGCCTATAAAATTGGTGAAGCAAAATCACTGCGTGATAATGCTCACCGTGAAGTGGTTGAAGGCGTGCATTTAGCTTGGAATGCCCTTGAATTATTAGGTCCACAGAAAGGTTATATTCGTCAACATGTCGAAGCGGCTAAACAGACTCAAACGGCTTATGTTCAGCAGTTCAGTCTCGGCCAACGCAGCTTGCTTGATTTATTAGATACTGAAAATGAATTGTTTGAGTCTCGTAAAAGTTATTTACAAACTGAGCTCGATGAATTAACGGCTAAATACCGAGTATTAAACTCTACAGGACGTTTATTGGATTCATTACGCGTAACTCGCCCTGCAGAGTGGAAAAATAACAAGGGTTAACATGGAGAATCAGAGCATGAAGCTATGGATAATACTGCTCAGTTTAGTAGTAGTGACTGGGTGTTCAATGCGCGATATGCAACCGATGACAGGAAAGACGGCACAATTGCATAACCTTAATGATCCTGATGGCGATGGCGTGGTATTAGCCAGAGAGCGTTGTACTGGAACCATTGCCAAATCTGAAATTGATAATTATGGCTGCGGTACTGTTAAAAAGTATCAAGAGCGCCGCGAACTTAAGATCCAGTTTGCAAATGATTCAGCGTATCTAGCGCCGAAATATTACGGTCAAATTGAAACACTGGCCGAGTTTTTAACTAAATATCCAGATACTGAGGTTGTGATTGAAGGCCATTGCAGCAAAGTGGGTGATTATCAGCATAACCTTAAGCTTTCACAAAATCGTGCTGAAGCGGTGGTGGATGTACTGACCAAGCAATTCAGCATTAATCCTTCAAGGTTAACCGCTAAAGGC
The DNA here is from genome assembly GCF_056591735.1 of Parashewanella sp. 2210YD4-3. Classification (NCBI taxonomy): domain Bacteria; kingdom Pseudomonadati; phylum Pseudomonadota; class Gammaproteobacteria; order Alteromonadales; family Shewanellaceae; genus Parashewanella; species Parashewanella sp. 2210YD4-3. The sequence continues at coordinate 10,721 of NZ_JBWQOG010000018.1, forward strand.
TATAGTTATGATCGTCCCGTGGATGACTCTCATGACTCTTACGCTCATAGTCGTAATCGTCGAGTGATGGCTGAAGTAACCGGCGAGAAAAGTGCTGCCGATTATAAATGGGATATTTATACTGTAGATAAACAGGAAAAGTATTAAATATCAATAAGGATTGGCAGAAGAGATGGTAGCTCGAACCAGTTTGCTTTCGGTTCATTTAAAGAAACACAAATGGCTCTTATGGCTGGCATTGATATGTGGGCTGAGTGTCGTTGCTAAGCAACCGGCCTTAAATCGTGGTAAGGCCGTAGCTTCGCTTGAGCAACGTTATGGTGAGCGAGCTGGGCGTAGAGCTAATGCATGGTTCGATATTATTGAAAAGAATCAAAGACAAACAGAGCATAAGCAATTGAAAACGGTCAATCGCTTTTTTAATTATTTTCAGTTTGTTGATGACATAAAATTGTGGGGCGAATCGAACTACTGGGCTACGCCGATGGAGTTTATCGGAGTTAATGGTGGCGATTGTGAAGACTTTTCGATTGCTAAGTATTTCACGCTGCTGCAGCTCGGTGTCCCCGAAGAAAAAATGCGTATTACCATGGTAAAAGCGCAACAATTAAACCAGTACCATATGGTATTGGCCTATTACGAAACCCCCGGTTCAATTCCGTTAATTTTGGATAATTTGGATAAGCAGATCAAACCTGCCAATGAGCGAACCGATCTTCTGCCTGTATACAGTTTTAACGGTAAACAATTATGGCTAAATAAAGAAAAAGGTCGGGGCGTGTTAGCAGGGAAGGCCACACGTCTTAAAAAATGGAACGATCTCAACCAACGCTTAGGTTTAAGTCGCTTACGCTTGCCTAGACTGAATTTGGAGTAGCAAAACATGACCCTGTTCCGACAAATATATGCGCTACTGTTCGGATTATTTTTACTCGTAGTTCTGTGCTTAGGGTACTTGCAATTTACGGAAACTCGCAGCTTTCTACAAAAGCAGATGAGCTCTGATATTAACAATGCAAGCCATTCATTAGGGTTAATGTTAGTGCCAGCTTTAGAAGCGGGGGATATGGCCCAAGCAGAAACCCTGGTTAACGTTATCTTTGAGGGTGGCTTTTATAAACAAGTTAAATTGACTTGGCTTGTAGACGGTAAAGAACAGCTATGGGAAAACCCTCTTCAAGTACAAGAAGTCCCTCAGTGGTTTTTGGCTTTAGATTTATTTCCTGCCATTACCAAAGAAAGCACAGTAACGTCTGGTTGGCTGCAATTGGCAAAACTTGAAATCACCGCACACCCTGCATTTGGCTATTATGAGTTATGGCGAGTGATAACTAATGCCATCATTATATTTGCATTATTATTTTTAGTTGCCATTGTTTGCGCCCGTTATGGGCTCACTTTTTTGCTCAAACCGCTCAATGCCCTTGCCGATCATGCAAAAAAATTAGAGCAACAGCAGTTTGGTCAGTGTATGGACTCACCAAACATTCAAGAGCTAAAGCCAGTAGTGTCAGCCTTTAATAGCATGTCCACCAAATTATCAAAAGTCTTTAATTCTTTAGATAATGAGCTCACTCAATTGCGTAATAAAAATCTTGTCGATCACGTATCTGGTTTACCAAATCGCCAGTACATGATGTCGAGACTGGAGAGTTGGACAACCGAACCGGGAAGTGGTGCACTGATTTTAGCCAAATTTGAATGGCTAGAGCATGTTCATAATCGTTACGGCTATGAAGTGCGAGATGAAACTATTCGCATACTTTCAGAGACTCTGCAATCTGAGTTAGATAAGGTTTCTTCATCGGTTATTGCTCGTATTGCCGCTTTTGAATTTGCCTTTATGATCCCTGATGTTGAACATGAAAGGCTAAGCAAGTATTTACAAACCCTTATTCGGACTTGTAACCAAGAAATCACCCGCTCAGGTGGTAATGCTAATCAAGGCTTTGTGCTTGGTGTCGCAGAGCGATTAGAAGAAATGAACGCTTCTCAGCTTTTATCTCAAGCAGATAACGCGCTTCAATCAGCATCTCAGCAAGAAAAAGTGTATATATGGCTGGAGACTGATGAACCACAAAGCCTAGATCGTCAGCAGTGGCGTAAAAATTTAACGGCAGCGATAGAAGCACAGCAGTTTCACTTTCGTTGGCAACCAGTACTGTCCATGTCAGGCCAATCTGAGTTGCATCGAGAGTTATACTGCCAGCTCGAAATAGACAGTAAAGTGATTAATGCCGGTAAGTTTATGCCTTACGTTGAGCTATTTTCTTTAGGCTGCATGTTAGATAAATGCTTATTATCTTCTATCAATGCAAACCCAGCCTTACAGAAATACATCGGAAAACTAGCCATCAACTTAACAAAGCAAAGCATACAAGATGATGACTTTTACACTTGGTTAGAGGATTTCTTAGCCGATTGTACATTGATTGATAAACTCAGTTTTGAGATCCCAGAAGCCGCTGTTCATTCAAATCTTGATGCGTGCGATAAATTGTGTCAGTTATTGAAAGCTAAGGGTTGCTTGGTTGGTATTGACCATTATGGACGCCAGCTTGGCTCAATGTCGTACTTACAAACTCTAAACCCTGATTATGTAAAACTTGACCAAGGGCTTGCGGCAGATATCGAGCATACAGATAACAAAGAAGTGGTAACGGCTTTAATTAATGTTGCAAAAGGGTTGGATATAAAAACCATTGTTACCGGAATTCAACAGCCGGTTGAATTAGACCCATTATCAGATTTCAAACTTGCAGGTTATCAAGGATTTATAGAGCCCCCAGTAAAACTCTAATTTCTCTCCTTAAACGGCTGCTCCATCGCGGAGCAGCGATCCAAACATACAGCCTATTAACCTAAAGTTAACTTACCTTAAGAATATGAACTCCTGTTAAGGATTAATTGCGGATTACCCGAACTAATACTATTTTTGGCATAGATAAAATTTTTATGAATATTGAAAGCTGCTGAAATCTAAGTAGTTACTAGGAGTACCTTTATGTTCGAGCTTAGGTTGGTTGAACCGCAATGTCTAGATAGATTAGAAAGCAATCAAGACTTAAAAAATGCAATCGTAGGCGGGCAAAGGCAAGTGATCTCATTCAACCATAAAGGTGGCGCGAGTACCAAAGCTGAGTATTGCTTTGTCATTCAAGATGGCGAAATTTTATCTGCTCAAACGGGGGGGAAAGGCAAGCTCCTAAAAGGCTTTTTCAGTGCTAGCTCAAAATCAGAACCTGAGCATCTTGTCAGTTTAAGTGAAACTACAGGCAAGGATCATACCGCACAAGCGCTATTACACTCTGCATTAATTAAAAGCCAATTACCGCTGGAAATTGTTGTTAATACATTAATGAAATACCCAGAAAATGGTGCTGTTATATTAGATCGTATTTATCAGCAAGATCCTGGAAGATTTATAGAAATTGTTACAGAGATCAGAGACCGAGAGCTTGCTACACAACAAGCACAAGATCAAGCGAGTGACAGAGCTTCAGAAAGCGAGGAAGAAATAGACACAGATACATATGGCCAAGAGCACCAATCAGGTGCTGCTGCGACTAACATCAATACCGAAGCAGCTTTGCTCAAATCTGGTAGGGCGTTAGTTACTAAAAGTGTTATTTCAGAATTAAAGCACTGTAGCACAGATAGCTATATAAAAGCTCTTGAGGTAGTGGTGGTAAAAGAGCCCAATTTTGTGGTAGCCGAGTTGCCTCAGTTAGATCGAGTTCAGCTTAACAATGTGTTAGCATTATTTCGCCCGCATACGTTACCAGCGCTAGTGAGTCAGCTAAGCGATAAAGATGTCCAGTCGGTATTCTATAATGGGTGCAAAGGAGCAATGACTACTGCACACGATCCATTATTTGAACGTTCCGTTAATGTAAGGTTGGTTTTAACTAACCTTACACCAGAACAGTTTGTTAGAACCTTTAACCTTCTTTCCATCTATGATAAGGCAGTCATGCTAAGCCTATTGGATAAACAGAAGTTAGAAAGTATCTTAGCTTACCGGCCCGATTTGCTGTCAAGCTTAACGAAAGCAGAACAACGTGTGGTCCTGAGTGTCATCCTTAAAGGAAAAGTGTCTGTATGTATTAGTCAGGATTATGATCGCATTGCAACTGCAAATGTAATGAAAGCTCATAGTGCTATTATAGCTACAAAATTTAATCCTAAACGAGAAATAGTGGAGCAATATGGAGAGGCGCACACGATTCAGCTCATAGAGTTTACGGCTGATGAAAAAGAAGAACACGAATCATTAAAACAGCTTGTAACACTTACTAGCATAAAGAACCCCTATAAGGCTCCTTCTTCAGAAGCACAGCCTCGTCCATTAGAACCAGAACCAGAACAACCTCTAGCTCAAAGTTTATCACAAGAAGAGTCAGTTACTTCCGAACATGATAGTGTGGCACAGAGAGATTCATTGCTAGAACTAGAATCAGCGCCAGAGCAAGACGAAAAGCAACGACTAGCCAAAAATACATTATTATTTGAGCAGATGGTTGCAGCTGCAAAGTTAGAGAGCTCCGAAGAAACTGATGATAAGTTGTCGGTAAGTTCATTGCCCCTTTTTGAAATTGCAGGTGATGATGAATCTCCAGAAACCGAAGAAGCACGATCGAAAAGTTTATCTAATGAGTTCCTCGTCAAAGAACAAAATCAGCCATCATTCGCTAGTTATCAGATATCCCCAGCAGCAAGAGGAAGTACTGATTCGGCAGAGTCATTCCATACTCCACAAGGTGCGTCTCCGTTTGAAACCGGACTAGGCTCTAATTCACAAACGTCATTGGTTGGCTCAAGGCCTCAGCAACCAAGTAAAGACGTTAGTGATGATGGCTCAGTTGTAGATAATGGTGCGGAAGAAGTCGTTGTTAAGCAAAAACAACAGCAAGTGCAGGAGGAGGCTAGACAACAACGTAGACAAAGACGTTCAGACCGTAAAAGAGTCGTTCCATCAATTGTGCCTGAGGATTTTAGGACAGATGAAACATGGATAACTCAAAGTCAACCTGATGAATCCATCATGACGTTTATGGGGGTAGATGTTAAGCAACAAGATGTTTTAAAAGTCCCGTCTATCATTCCATTGAACATAAAGCCCGATCAATCCATTGTTGTGAAAAAATCACAGCCCTTGGAACCACAAAACATTCCTGAAGGTGCTCCTCTTGAAGATTATATCGAGACATCAGATGGCGAAGATGATGCCGACTTTAATTTTGCCGACATTTTACCAAGCTTGAGTGAAGCTAGACCTGATGATTTTGAAGAAGAGGATGCTGAGCGTTCTCTACAGCATCCTCTTCAACCATTGTCTTTAAACCAACCATTGTCATTGAATACACCTTCATCTGGTTGGGGTGCCATAGACCTACCTCAAGAACAATCTTTAGAGTGGCAAGACAATGATCCGCAAGTATCACTCACATTACAAACTCAAATGGCAGCGGCTGAGGTTGCTGTAGTTCAAAATGTTGTTTCAAAACAAGTGGAAACATCACTAACGAGTGCGGATATTAACTCTCTGCCTGGGGCAGTTCAGGCCGAAGCTAAGAAATTAGAGCTGGATTTAGCCGTTGAATTACCAGAGAGTATACTCACAGTATTTCAGCAAGCGATGCAGGCAAGAACGTCTGAAGAGTTGGGTGTTGAAAGTGGTAACTTCATGGTTGAAGCATATTTATTAGTAGATCGTTTAGCATCCGAAGGCAAAGAGCTCACTTATTTGCAAAAGCGCAGATTACGTAACTGCTTAGTTCACCTCATGGCAAGGGCTTGCTTACTAGAGCAAGATGGTGAGGCTGTTGAGATGAGGCTAAACAGAATCGACCATGGTGGTAAACAAGCATTAGGAACAAAAGCCATTAAGTTAGTTGAGATGCGTAACTACATAGATTCTGATGAGCTTGAGGGGGCGGTATTAAGAACGACGGTAGCCAACATTCTGTCGAGATTTTTGCTTAAAGTTAATGAGGCCGCGACTCATCCAAAAGTAGGTGAAGTTAAGAAAGTACACGCGCAAACGTTATCAGAAATACTGTCAACAAAAGCGTTTAATATTAGCGTTAAATCTCGCCTTAGTATTGAAGAGCCGTTGGAGCAGACACTGAACAAACTTGACGGAGTGGGAGCCAAAAAGGGTAAACCTGCGAAAACGGGTAAGATAGAGTTATTGGAAAGATTAAAAGAAAGTGATTACGACGATGTTAAGGATTTAGCCACAAGAGCCAGTGCTACCGTTGTTGAGCTTCGTCAACAAAGAATGACGGCTGCACAAACAAAAGCGGATACCAGTTTAGATAGATATACTGCTGAAGCTGCACTACTGCTATCGAATTTAGTTGAAGAGCTAGATCAGTTAGATGACGCTGAAGATCAATACGGGCAAGATTCTCTAAACGGTGTATTGATTTCAAAAGAGGCAGAGAATGAACACCAAACTAGACTTCAACAAATTGACGAGTTGCAAGCGCATCATGATGCATTAGCAGAGCTAGATGGGCTAATTAAAAATATCAAATCACTACTTAGAGCTGAAGCAACGCTCAGAGAAGAACTGGAAGAATATGATGAAGAAACCCGTACTAAAGACGTACAATCGATAGAGTTTTTATTTCACCCGGTTTATGAAGAGCAAGTAAGGTTACGTAAACAAGCGTTGATGCTTGATTTTGATGCGACTCAAAGAAAAACAGTAACTCATAAAAATAAGCGTAAACTATTGCAACCTACACAAATTTCTTCTCATATTCCTGAACTTGTCGAGATACAAGTACGAAAGCATGTACCAGTCAGTGCAGACTCTGATGGTACCAGCGATGACTATTTACAGATGAAAGGGGCGGTAGAATTTGAAGTTGAAAAAGTGTATTGCGAAGGGTTGCTGAGTGCTTTAGGGGCTGAAAAATTTGGTGACTTATCGGCCGTTGATGAGAGACATATGACGGATGCTCGCCGTGCGGCATTACGAGACCATTTAATGCTTAATTGTGACTTACCACTTTCACGTCCGCAAAAACGTCGCTTTTTTGAAATAGTGAAACAGATGGGAGAGATAAATACCAATGCTGTTTGTACTCTTGAAGAGTTCCAAAAAGATTTACGCTTCATAACCAAGCCGTGTACCAAAGAAGTCATGCTGTATTTAGCTCAAAAAGAACCTGATCTATTTATACAGCTGATAACAGAGTTGGATTATTCTCAATTAACCGCAGAGGGGTTACAGGGCATTTTCTATGGCTGTAGATTTTTAACCTCCCCTGAGTTTATGGGACAGTTTGAAGGACATCAGAATTTAGTCGAATTTTTAGAACTCAATCCAGTGTCCATAGATATTTCTGAACAGCATATGGAACAGATAAAAGCTTCTGTTGTGACTTATGCTTCAACGTTACAGCGTGATGGTAAAACAGGCATTGTTACAAAACCAGAAGGCGCTGACTTCGAGATTTTACCTTACCCTAAATATGAAAAATTTGATGTTACTGACAAAGCTTGTCAAGCCTTAGGGGCGCTTCAAGTTGCATCTGCATTTATTAATGCTTATCGAGATTTTTGCCTTGCCGCTATTTCTGTTGAGCGAAAACCTCCCAAGCAGGCGAAAGCTCAAGAGCTAGAAGTCTTCTACGCAGAACAAGAGTTGCTGGAGACAAATGCATCGCGATTAAGTACATTAAACAATAATGTTGTTCATTGCGGAACTGAAGTGCTACGTTTATCTCAGCCTGATTTTAAGAGCAAAAAAATCTGGTATACCCAATACTTCTGCCGTAATGCTGTTCCAGGCTTGACAGTAGTAAACACTGATATGTTCCAGCCGCGCTCAGGTTTTGTGATCAGGGATAAAAATCCTTCAGTAAAATGGGCTACAGCTAAGCAATAAATGACAGATATTAGGCTGAGGTAAACCTCAGCCTAAAGTAAATTATTTATGATATTGCCCTGAGTGCTTTACTACAGAATCAATAAAGGCTTTGGCGTGTTCAGGATCCACATGCTGATGGATACCATGACCAAGGTTAAACACATGACCTGTGCCATTGCCGTAGCTGGCTAAAATAGACTTCACTTCTTGTTCAATACGCTCTGGCGTGCCATAAAGTACAGATGGGTCCATGTTGCCTTGCAGTGCCACTTTCTCACCCACACGGCGGCGAGCATCACCAATATCAACCGTCCAATCTAAACCTAGGGCATCACAGCCCGTTTCAGCCATAGCTTCTAGCCATAAACCGCCACCTTTGGTAAATAAAGTAACAGGCACTTGGCGACCATCAGCGTGACGAGTTAACCCATCCACGATTTTTTGCATGTATGGTAGTGAAAACTCACGGTAGGCATTATGAGATAAAGCGCCACCCCAAGAGTCGAAAATCATTAGCGATTGAGCACCGTTTGCGACTTGTGCATTCAAATACAAAATGACGGAATCAGCCAGTTTGTCTAATAGCAAGTGCAACGCTTTTGGCTCTGAATATGCCATTTTTTTGATTTTCTCAAAGGTCTTGCTTGAACCGCCTTCAACCATATAGGTGGCGAGCGTCCAAGGAGAACCAGAGAAACCAATTAGTGGTACTTCGCCTTTTAGCTCACGACGAATAGTGCTGACCGCATTCATTACATAGCCAAGCTCGTCTTCTGGATCAGGGATTGCTAGCTTTTCAATGGCTGCCATGCTATCCGCTTTACGCTCAAACTTAGGGCCTTCACCCGTTTCGAAGTACAAGCCAAGCCCCATGGCATCAGGAATGGTGAGAATATCTGAGAATAAAATCGCCGCATCTAAATCGTAACGACGTAAAGGCTGTAGGGTAACTTCACAAGCCAGTTCAGCATTTTTACACAAAGACATAAAGTCGCCAGCTTGAGCACGAGTCGCACGATACTCTGGTAAATAACGCCCCGCTTGACGCATCATCCAAATAGGAGTGCGATCCACAGGTTGTTTTAGTAGCGCCCGCAAATAGCGATCATTTTTTAATTCAGTCATCAGGCTGGTTCCTAAACTTCGAGTCAAAATATTTGGGGCGTAGTGTACCTGAGAACTGTGATCAAAGTTAGCGTTATTTGGTGTAAAATGTGCTAAATCAAGACCTTTATAAAAGTTAAACGCACTAGATGTGATTAAGATCAAACTCAACAGACAATGATAATAAAGTAATCGATTTTTATTCGAAAAAGGTTGATCAAACCGTCGATTGTTACTTACATTAGACTGTAGGGAAAATAAACAATTGGGAAACAGGATGCTAAGCAAACTAGAACAAGCCGAACAGCGGTGGGGTGGAGCTAACCAACTGATCGACCAATGGCTCAGTCATCGTCGTAATCTATTAATCCAGTATTTTAAATTAGCTGGTTTACCGCCTTACGAAACGGAAGAGCAATCCTTACCATCATTTGATAATGTAAAAGAATTTTGTAACGCCCTTGTAGACTATGTGTCAGAGGGGCATTTTGAAGTGTATGATCAAGTGGTTTCAGCTTGTGAAAAGCACGGTTCCAGCAGTCAAGAATTGGCTAGACAACTACTCCCGAAAATCAGTTCCAGCACTGACATTGTTCTTGATTTTAGTGATAAATACACTCAAGCAACCAGCGATAATGTGTTGTTAGAGTTGGATGATGATTTATCTCGTCTAGGCAGCTCAATTGAAAATCGTTTTGGCTATGAGGATGAATTGTTAGAAGTATTGCATGAGTATCATTCGTAGTTTTATCGTCTCATAAAAAAGCCTAGGCATAAGTACCTAGGCTTTATTGTTATTGGAGTTTAATTATTTCACTAAATCCAACTCTTTCAACAGATTATCAGCGTGATCGACTTTATCCATCATCCATAGAATGTAACGAATATCCACGTGAACCGCGCGAGTGATTTCTGGGTTGAAGAACCAATCTTTAGTGATGGCTTCGTAAGTAGAGTCGAAGTTTAGACCGACCAATTCACCTTTAGCGTTAAATACTGGCGAGCCAGAGTTACCGCCTGTTGTATCTACGCTTGATAAGAAGTTAACTGGCACAGACTCAAACTTAGCAGGGTCAGCTTCACATGAGAATAAGCGGCAAAGCATACTGCGTGGATCAGGGTAAACTGACTCAACTTCATGACTGCCGTAGTCTTTGTCTTTAATCGCTTTAAGTAACTTCGCTGGAGCATTAAATGGTTCTACTCCCGTATTTTTGGCGACTAAACCTTCTAGCTTAGTGAAAGGTTGCTTGTACATACCATCTTGCGCTTGATAACCATCAACCACACCGTAGGTTACACGCAATGTACCGTTAGCGTCTGGGTATACAGGTAAATCTAGAGATTTGTTATAGGCAATGATAGATGCCATATAAGCAGGACGCGCAATAGACAGTTTGCCCGCTAAGGTTTTCGCGGCTTTTTCATTACGCATGTTGGTGTCGTACAACGCAACAGCTAATTGAATGAATGGATCTTGGCTGGTTTTAAAGTCAGCAACGGAGGCATTCATCCAGTGTAAGCGTTTCTCGTGCTTGGTAAGCTGCGATTGAGCATACATCTTAGCAACTCGTTGCTTTAATGGTACTTTGTCTTGTGCAAGCCAAGTATCCAGTGCTCTTACGCGGTTAGATTGCTTTTCATAAGCCATCAAATCTTGCAGCCACAATACTTTATCCACACGGGCATCAAAGCGAGTATCTAAGCGTTTCAGGCGAGCAGAAAATAGCTTCATATCACGCTCTTGATAGCCAGCCTCGCGTTTCGCATCTGGCTTTTGCTTTTCGTTGGCAAGACGATATAAACGCTTGGCAGCTTCGAGTAATGCACTGGATTGAGCATTGTCAAAATAGAAGCCTTGCATGTAGTTGGCGTGCTGCTTTTTAAGCAAAGCTTCTAGGTTAGAGACAATCTCACTATTAGGCTGCTGCTTAACAAGCCATGCTTTAAACTCATTTTCTTTGTGTTGCTTGATACCGACAATATCAGTAGCGCGGAAACCGTCTAATAAGCCGTTTAGCTTTTTCATGCGGTTGGCGGTTGATGCAAGCGTGCTGGCGTATTGGATTTTGATGTCTTTATTGTCAGCGCCCATTTGTTCAATGGTATCAATACGACGTTGATAGCGTTCAGCCAAATGTGGATATTGCCAGTCGTTAGCAAATTTAAGCTCTGATGTGAGGCGATAACGACTGGTGCGACCTGGGTAACCGGCTGCAAATACAGCATCACCTGCTTTCACACCATTTTCGTTAATTTTAACGAAGCCTTTGGGTACGTAAGGAACATTGTCTTTGCTGAACTGAGCAGGTTTACCATCTTTGCCTACATACGCGCGTAAAAAGGTAAAGTCAGCACTGTGGCGAGGGTATTCATAGTTATCAATCGCTCCACCAAAAGAGGCTGCGTGTTCAGATGGCGCATAAACTAAGCGCACATCACGAATGATAAGTTGTTTGATTTGATAGTATTCTAATCCATTGTGAAAGCTACGAACGGAGCAGCGGTAGTTAGGATCTGATTCACATTGCTTAACTAAATCTTTACGACGTTGAGCAATGGTTTGATAACGAGTGAGTGGGTCGTCACCTAAGTCAGCCGTTACAGTATCAGTGACATTCTTTACATCTTCAGTAATGTAAAGGCGTTCGTTGGCACCCGCTGATACTTCTTCACTCATTGATTTTGCTAAAAAACCATCGGCTAAATAGTTATGGTCTTTATTACTGTTGTGTTGAATGGCACCATAAGCACAGTGGTGATTGGTTACAACTAAGCCTTTCGGAGACACGAAACTCGCGGTACAGTATCCTAAACTTACGACAGCATTCATTGGATGTTGAGTGAGATCAGCCAGTTTTTTCGCTGGGATCTCAATGCCACGTCGTTTTAGTTTATCTGCTATTGAAGGGAGTTGATGAGGTTGCCATTGTCCTTCATCAGCGATGGCAGCACGATGAACCATTGCAGAGCCAGATGAAAGAGCCAAGGCGACAATGAGTGCCTTACGCATAGTTATTCCTTAATTTATCTTGCGAATTCCACTAGAATGATGTCTAGGGCTGAGGGTTTGAATTTATATCATATTTACAGCGCCGATTGTTAAAAGAAACCGCATTGATTTACATCGCGCTATACAGGAGCATGAATGGCACAGCAAGGGGCAGCAAGAAAACAATTTAAGGCGAAAGATGCCCAAGTCGAAGGCATTAAAATGCCGCCGCATTCGTTAGAAGCTGAACAATCCATTATTGGTGGGCTTATGCTGGATGCCGAAGCGTGGGATAAAGTATCAGAAGCCGTAGTCAAAGAGGATTTTTATTCTCGCTCGCATCGTTTGATCTTTGAATCCATGTCTAAGCTGGTGGAAAGTGGCCAGCCGTTAGATTTAGTAACCGTGACCGAGCGGCTAGAGCTGGAAAATCAGCTCGATGATGCCGGCGGCTTTGCTTACATCTCTGAAATCACCAAAAATACGCCGAGTGCGGGCAACATTTTATCTTACGCAGAAATCGTGCGTGAACGTGCGGTGGTGCGTGAAATGATCCGTGTAGCTCATGACATTGCTGATGCCGGTTATAACCCAGAAGGGCGTGGTTCGAGTGAATTACTTGACCTTGCTGAAAGTAAAGTTTTTAAAATTGCCGAACAACGTGCCGATGCCAATGAAGGCCCTGAAGGCATCAAAAGCATTCTTGAAAAAACCGTCGATAAAATCGAAGAGCTATATAACAATCCGCATAACGGTGTGACAGGTGTATCGTCAGGTTTTTCCGATCTGGATAATATGACTGCTGGTTTCCAATCAGGAGATTTGATCATTGTCGCCGCTCGTCCATCTATGGGTAAAACCACCTTTGCGATGAACTTGTGTGAACAAGCCTCCTTACACGAAGACAAGCCAGTACTGATTTTCAGCTTAGAGATGCCCTCTGAGCAGATCATGATGCGTATGTTGGCATCCTTAGGTCGTGTTGACCAAACCAAAATTCGTACTGGTCGCTTGGACGATGACGATTGGGCGCGCGTATCTTCTACAATGGGCATTATGCTGGAGCAAGGCAAGATGTACATTGATGACTCATCGGGTCTAACACCGACTGAGGTTCGTTCTCGTGCTCGTCGTATTGCCCGTGAATACGGTGGTTTGTCGATGATCATGGTGGACTACTTGCAGTTGATGCAAGTACCTGCTTTGTCCGATAACCGTACGTTGGAAATTGCGGAGATTTCACGCTCGCTTAAAGCATTAGCAAAAGAATTAGAAATTCCTGTAATTGCGTTATCACAGCTTAACCGTTCTTTGGAGCAACGTGCTGATAAGCGCCCAGTAAACTCTGACTTGCGTGAATCGGGTTCTATCGAGCAGGATGCGGATTTGATCATGTTCATCTACCGAGATGAAGTGTATAACGACAATTCGGAAGACAAAGGCACAGCTGAGATCATTATTGGTAAGCAGCGTAACGGCCCGATTGGACGTGTACGTTTAACCTTCCAAGGTCAATGGTCGCGTTTTGATAACTTCGCTGGTCCACAGTTTGAAGAAGATTAACTTAATTCTCGCTGAAATACTGCATCTTCAGGTATCACGAGTATAGGTAGCCTTTGACTATTCACAGTTCTAAGCAGGATAATTTTTTGAAGCCTTTCCCCCGCGCAGAGGTGAGTTGTCGCGCGTTAAAACACAACCTTGAGCAATTAAAAGTCATCGCACCAAACAGTAAAGTCATGGCTGTTGTCAAAGCTAATGGTTATGGACATGGTTTAATCAATGTCGCAAAATGTTTAACTGAGGCTGATGGTTTTGGCTTAGCTCGATTAAAAGAAGCCTTAATGCTGCGCGATGCGGGGATCCAACAGAAGTTGTTACTGCTTGAAGGTTTTTTTCATGAAATCGATCTACACAAGTTGGTAGATCACAATATAGAAACCGTCGTCCACCACGAATCACAGGTAGAAATGCTGGAACAAGCGAGATTACCTAGGCCAATCAAAGTATGGTTAAAATTGGACTCGGGTATGAATCGCCTTGGCGTATCGATAGAAGAATTTACTGCCATTTATCAACGCTTAGTGAATTGTCCCAATGTTGAAAAGCCGATCCATCTAATGACGCATTTTGCTTGTGCTGATGAACCTAATAATGGCATGACTCAAAATCAACTAGAGCTGTTTGAATCATTGACGAAGGACTTAGATGGCGAACGTACCTTATCGAATTCAGCAGCAACGCTTTATTGGTCACAAGCGCATGGTGATTGGGTTCGCCCAGGGATAGCTTTGTATGGCATATCACCAGTTGTAGGTGACTTGGGGACAAACCATGAATTAACGCCGGCAATGGAATTAAAGTCGCAACTTATTTCAATAAAAACAGTAAAGGCCAACGAAAGTGTCGGTTATGGTGCATATTGGCAAGCCAAACAACAAACAGTGCTAGGTGTTGTGGCGATTGGCTATGGTGATGGATATCCTCGCAATGCCCCAGAAGGGACACCAGTTTGGGTGAATGGTCGCCGTGTGCCGATAGTCGGGCGTGTGTCGATGGATATGCTTACGGTTGATTTAGGTGTTGATGCTCAAGATAAAGTCGGTGATGAAGCGACTCTATGGGGTAAAGCACTTCCTGTTGAAGAAGTGGCTGAACATATTGGCACCATTGCTTATGAGCTGATGACTAAGTTGACCCCACGTGTAGCGGTTTGTTTGGAATAAACTCCAGCTGAACAAACATCGAATATCTGCCGTGATAAACTGAAAAAGCCAGACTCTTTGCCTACACTCTCAATAAGCAATGATTGTGGAGCTATAGCATGAAGGAAGAACTGGTTTTTCGTAAGGCTAACCAAGACGAAATATCGCTGTTATTCAACGGGATCATAAAAGAAGGTTGGAATCCCGGTATTCACGACATCCACACCTACCCAGACTGCACCAATACTTATTTCGTTGTCGCATTACATCAAGATCAGCCGGTTTCTTTCGCCTCCTATATTATTTATCAACAAAAGTATGCCTTTGCTGGTTGCTACTTGGTGCTGAACCCAGAGCAAAGAGGTCAAGGTTTTGGCTTGGCACTGACAAATCATTTGTTGGATGAGATGAAGCAAAAAGGCGTCGAAGTTATCGGGATCGATGGTGTGGTGGCACAAAGAGATAACTATGCCAAAAAAGGCTTTGTAGATGCTTATCTTCATCGTCAATTTTACTATCAAGTGAAAGGCCATGAATCCATCGATGAAAATGTCAGCTTATTTTGTCCTGATATTGAAACCCTCGCTGCTTTTGAAGCGCCATTTGTTCCAGAAGCAAGACCTGCGTTTTGGCAAACGTGGGCGGTGAATGATCCCTCTAAAAAGTTCGCCAGTATCCATGATAGTTACGGAGAATTATCTGGTTTTGCATGTTTGAGAAAAGCGATTAACGGCTATCGAGTCGGTCCTATTTATGCCGAAGGTGTTGATGAAGCTATAGAGTTACTGAATGGTTTAGCTGCACAAGTTCCTGTGGAGAGCATACTTTACATCGATATCCCAGAAGGGAATCCTGCTGGCTCACATTTTATTCATCAAGTAGAACTGACCGAGAACCAATTTGAGTGCATGCGAATGTACTTGGGCAAGCAACCGCAGTTGAACGTAAAAGGTATTTTTGGTGTGTGTACACTCGAAATGGGTTAAAGCTATCACTTCGCATAAATAGCAGGGTCAGATAAAGGTAAACCTTGTTGAATGCCATCGATGAGTATCTATGGCACAACACTTTACGTTGTGCTTTACCAATAATTGTAATGTTAATTTATCGATAATTTTTTAACTTATTGATTTATTAGCCTTGTTGTTGCTGTGGAATCATCTGTTTTCAATTTCTAACGCTTAACCCTTCCAAAAATTATCCGATTAAAAATTAATCCAGATCAAATAAAAGGTAAAAATACAGAAAATCTTAATGATAATGGTTTGCATTTGTTTGTTGGTTTGGTAAAATTAATGTTAATTATTTTACTTCTCTTACATAACATTAATTAAGTGATGTTCACCATGAAAAAAACACTGATAGCTACAGCATTAATGGGTCTTTTGGCTAGTACTGGTGCGGCTGCATCTGAAGAAACAGCAGAACTACGCGAGATCATTAAAAAGCAACAAGAAGTACTAAAAAAGTTAGAAAAACGTCTTGAGCAAACTGAAGAACGTTTAGAGCAAACTGCAGATGCTGTTGATACTGTAGCAGAAGCAAAAAGTTCTACAACAATCGGTGGTTATGGTGAGCTGCACTACAACAACATTGATAACAAAGAAAAAATCGACTTTCATCGTTTCGTATTATTCGTAGGTCATGAGTTCAGTGAAAGCACTCGCTTTTTCTCTGAATTAGAAGTAGAACACTCTCTATCTGGCGATGGTAAACCTGGTGAAGTAGAGCTTGAGCAAGCTTATATTGAGCATGATTTTAGCGAAACTTACACAGGTAAAGCAGGTTTATTCTTAATGCCTGTCGGTATCCTTAATGAAACGCATGAACCAGAAACATTCTATGGTGTTGAGCGTAACCCAGTTGAAAAAAACATTATTCCTTCAACATGGTGGGAAGCGGGTCTTGCAATGAACATGAAGGCAGCACCAGGTCTAGCGTTTGATCTTGCTGTAACATCTGGCCTTAAAGTTAAAGATGACTTTAAAGTTCGTGGTGGTCGTCAAAAAGTGGCAAAAGCATCTGCTGAAAGCCTAGCGTATACTGGTCGAGTTAAATACACCGCTATTAATGGTCTAGAGCTAGCGGCAACGGCACAATATCAAGAAGATATTACCCAAAACAATCCTGCAAATGACGCGGCACCTGCTGTGTTGTTGAGTGCTCATGCTATTTACTCTATTGAGAACTTTACTATCAAAGCGCTATACGCACAGTGGGACGTTGATGGTAAAGAGGCTAAAGCTCTTGGCCGTGACAAGCAAAAAGGTTACTTTATTGAGCCTTCATATCGCTTGAACGACAGCTTCGGTGTTTTTGCCCGTTACAATGCTTATAACAACGAAGCGGGTAGCGATAAAGAAGACGTTAAACAATTCAACTCAGGTGTTAATTACTGGTTGAATGAGCATGTTGTTTTCAAAGCTGACTATGAGCGCCTAACAGGTAGTAAAGATTCAAAAGGTTTCAACTTAGGCGTAGGCTATTCGTTCTAAGTTCTGCTGTAATAATGGCTACTCAATTTGAGTAGCCATATTGTATGGAGGTAAAGAAATGCTAACTAAGACTAAGAGGAATATGTTGTTGCAATTGACTATTCTACTCAGTGTCATTGGTGCTGTCTTTTCCTCATATTCCATTTCTGCAACTGAATACCAATCTCCCAAATCATTTATAAAGCAAGCGTTTGCTGATCAAACACCAGCCAGAAAAGTCTATTGGATTAATGGCGATACTAAACAAACGGTTGAAGATATTTTAGGTAGAAAATTCAATAAGTTACGTTTGCGATATTGGCGCAAAAGACAAGATACGGTTTGGATTTTAAATGAAGTAGGAAAAGAATCTCCAATCACGATAGGAATCCATATTAGTAACGGAAAAATTGTTACTACCAAGGTATTGGTTTATCGTGAAAGTCGTGGTGATGAAGTACGACATGAATTCTTTACCAAACAGTTTATCAATGCGAGACTAGATAATGACTTGAAGCTTAACCGTCATATTGATGGCATCACTGGGGCAACATTATCAGTTAATGCGCTTAAAAAAGTGTCTCGAGTAGCATTGTGGTTGCATGAACAAGTCGTAGAAAGCTAATTATGTGCTCCATAAAAAATAATGTAATATAGGTCTCCTTGTTTAAATCAATTTTAAATTTAGCGATTGCCTGTGTCTCATCATTCAAAGTCTTCTAAAAAAAATAAACGAAAATTGAAGTCTAGATTTGTTAAGCAAATCAAACAATGGCATCGTCGTTTAGGCCTATTAACTCTATTTTTCACATTACTGATTGCGATAACTGGGATCCTCATTAATCACACCCAAGAGTTTGGCTTGGCTAAACACCAAGTTACCAATCAAAGTCTTCTTAATCATTACAACATCAAAGTGCCTAATAAGGTATTTTTGCTCAATCACAAACACAATCGTTTATTGATCTCGGATAACATAGCTCGGCTGAATCAAAATGTAATTCTAAAAGCAGACTCTAAAATTATTACTGCCCTGTATATGCCACAGAATTTGGTTATAGCTACAGAAAATCAGCTTTATATTTTGGATCACAATGGGAATTTACAAGAAAAACAAGATGCATCATTTGGGTTGCCTGTACCAATTGAAAAACTCGCAATTGATGCTAATCAACGACTATGGCTGCTTTCAAACAATAAAACGTACCATAGTGATGAAGACTTAATTGAATGGTTGCCCCAAGCTTCTCAGTTACCTTTAAATTGGTCTGAATTGGCACCTACCACAGCAGAACAAGATATTAATCAGATCAGAAGTGCTTTTTTGGATTGGCAGCGAGTATTGCTCGACCTGCACAGTGGTCGAATTTTTGGGAAGTTTGGTGTTTTTCTATGGGATATATTTGCCATCTGCTTAATGCTAATTGCTTCGTCTGGGCTAGTGATTTATTTACGGCAAAAACCGAATAAACATAAATAACCCTTGTTGTCATAATGAAGAATTACTGTAAGGACAGATTGAATAGATGTTTGTAGCTGCCTTGTTATTGCCATTACGACAAATGGGTAGTTTTGTTCAGCTTGGAATACCTTTACAAATATGGCTAATTACATAGAAGTTTTTATTTAGGTTAATCTTTCTGGGCATGAATGGGTTTTGGTAAATCTGTGTTAAAGCTTAATCCCCAAAGAGCCTAGAATATGCGAAAATAATACTATTCATCAGTTCACAAAGTTTCAATAGAATCACCTCAATGGCAAAAACTTCAATAACATCAACCAATAGAACGTTCAGCATTGCGCCGATGCTCGATTGGACTGATTTAAGCTAGAAGTCCCGTATTTACTGGGTCGTGAAATTTCAGGGTTGCTATAGGGTAGCTGACCTCTCGGAAAAAATTTTCAGGGTAGCTGAAAAACTTAGTTTTAGGATCATTCAGTTAGAGTAATAAGCAGCAACTGATTATGGGATTTGTCAGTAGCATAATCGCTCCTACAAAACGCACTTTCCCCTCCGTTTGAGTAGACATTAAAGATTAAACTTTGCTAAATTCCATGCCGATAAAATAAGCACTTCGAAAATAAAAAACGAAACTCGATTTTTGGACAGAAGTGTTCTAGCTTTGGAGTGAAGGGCTGACGTGGTCTAATGGATATGACCACCCCAGTTAAGAGATAATAACTTAACTGGAGAATGAAAATGGCAAGAAAAAGATATTCTAAAGAATTCAAGCTTGATGCAATCAATTTGGTTCTTGAACAAAACTATACCCGATCAGCCGCTGCGAAGAGCCTTGGCTTGAATCCAAATGTCATTGGCAGATGGATAAAAGAACACCAAGAAGATGACGGTCATGCCTTTAGAGGTAATGGAAAGCTGACTCCTGAGCAAGAAGAGATCAGAAGGCTCAAAAGCCAAGTTAAACGTCTCGAAATGGAGAAAGATATATTAAAAAAGGCGACTGTCTTCTTTGCCAAAGAAACGAAGTAAAGTACGACTTCATTACCCGAAATAAGAAGACTTGGCCGATAAATCTGATGTGCCAGATATTGGGTGTAAAGCGCAACAGTTATTATAGCTTCCGAAAGCGTAAAAATGGTAAGCCTGAGAACGATCCAGAGCATGATGAAATCATAGAAATGGTTACTAAAATAGCCAAAGCCAGCGATTACACTTATGGCGAAAGACGTATGAAAAAAGCCTTAAACGCTTTAGGATTTCCAGTCAGTCGCTACATGACCAAGAAACTAATGCGTGAAGCAAAAGTCTGGGTTCGCAGTAAGAAAAAATACAAAGTCACAACAGACAGTAACCACAAACAGCCAGTTTATGACAATGTGCTCAATCGAGAATTTGAGGTAAACAAGCCAAATAAAGCCTATGTTTCAGATATTACTTATGTCTGGACACAAGAAGGCTGGCTCTATCTTGCAGTGGTGATCGACTTGTTCTCAAGAAAAGTGGTTGGCTGGAGCATGAGTTCTCGAATGAAGTCACAGCTTGTCTGCGATGCACTGACTATGGCTATGTGGCAACGTAGACCTAACTCCGGTTTAGTCGTACACAGTGACCGAGGCTCACAATATGCGAGTAAACAATATCGCCATCTGCTAAAAAGTAATGAGTTTGTGGGTAGTATGAGCCGCAAAGGGAATTGCTGGGACAACGCCGTAGTAGAAAGTTTTTTCGGTAGCTTAAAGCAAGAACGTGTTCAGTGGAGAAGTTATCAAACTCGGCATGAAGCTCAACAAAATATTTTGAATTACATAACGATGTTCTACAACAGCAATCGTTTGCACTCTACGCTTGGTTATATGAGTCCAAATGACTTTGGAGCACAAGAAATAGGTTTAAAGAAAGTCTCTTAACTGAGGTGTCTAAATTTAGTTGACCACGTCAGGCTGGCATTTTTGGCTTGTAGCATTTAGCTGTAGTGATTTTTACTTCGCCGATGGCAGCGGTGACCTTCATTGTTTTGAATTGCTTGCCGCAGGCTTTTGTGCTGGTACTGCTGTGATACGCAGCAAGTACGTTCCCTGTAAGCTCCGCCGTGACATCCCTGTCACGGAAGGTCACAGCTACACCTACACCGAGTTTTCTGTCTCTTCGATTAAACCTTATGAGAAGGTTTTGGCCTAATTTTTACTCTGATCCTATTAATTTTATTCCGTTCCAAATTAGTTTCAAGATTTAGTTTATTAACCCATAACCATTAACTAGCTCTCGATCGACCAGTTTAAAGTTTGAAAGCTCTAGATTGACCCAATGAGCTTCAGGGATGTGTTCCATCAAAATGACTTGAATACCTCCCTTATCTTTCATTGCTTCTACGTACATATCAATTTCTTTCAATGCTAGATCTAGACTGGCGATATCATCAGAGTTCTCCAACGTATAAGGCGTACTTACCTGATCAAAAACTAAGAAATGTACAAGCCAAGGAACTGAATTCTCTCTCGCTACTTTATGCAGAGCCATGAAGTAAGACAAATGCAAGTACAAGTAATTGGATGCACTGCCAATATCAATCATCTTCTCGACCGCTTCCCCTTCATTAAGAACCAGATTAATAGCACGTTCTTTTTCTAAAAACACAGCTTGGCTGTTCTCATATCCTTTGAGTTTCAGTCGGCTTAAGTGCAGGTTGATATACCTATTGAGCTTACCCATAACAAATTCACGTTTAGACTCGATATCTTGAACATGACCACTAAGATCTTCAATTTTATTGTCAATTTCGGAAAGCTTCTCTTTGTAATCAATTGGAATCGAGCGTTCAGAGAAAAGCTCTACTTTCACAGATAGTTTACCCTGATATCTATATATATCTTTAGGCGAAGATAGCACCCTGCTAGTAACCTTAAGCTTGCTTATCTTTACCTTTAGTTCGTCCAACTCTTTCTTCAATACCTCAGCTTTGGCATTTACATCAACATATAGAGGTGACTTCTTCCTTGTTTTCCAACTGTGCTTCACTCCAGATAGCTGCTCTTCTAACGCAAGCAAAAGGTCGCTTGTGTGAGTTCCTGGGAGTGTCTCACTATACCTATCAAGAATGTATTCAATCGGAAGGATAGAATCGCCACTCTCCTTTAAAAGAGATTGGTACTTGCTAAAATCTTCATTGAATCGCTTAAACTGCTGTAATTTCCGATTTAGCTCTAACTGTTTAGACTCAAGATCTTTGAGTTTGATGCCCGCCTCGCTAAATTGTTCTATATTCGATTCGGCTATCGACTTTAAACTGCTTAAAGTATCTTTAATATCTTCGTTAGGTTTTTCGAGAAGCCCAAGAGAAATTGCTTCTTCTTCTAGTTGCTCTACATCTTCCTGAAAATGAAGCCGCTTTTTCTGCATCACCTCCGAGCGTTGCTCTAAGCTTGAGCGATTACGTTTGAGCTTCTCAAGACGTTCTGTGATAATTGCACCTCCACTATCCACAACGCCTAATGCCATACGAAATGTTCGCTCTATACGTTCGATAGTTTTTAGATCTCCAGGTCTGTTATATAAATAGTCAGGTGCAACTAGAGCATTTTGATCTTGATAGCAATAGCTCAAAAAATTACGGAAAGATACTTTAGAACCAGCCTTTATGGTTCTACCCCCATAGGGAACTTTCAGCTCACCATCCAAACCAAAAGACTTATCTAGCACCTTCTTTAGTGTATCAATTTTCATATTATTATATGGAAGTTCTGGTATTTGGCCTTGATCTGAAAAATATGCTTCCTTTGTCTCACCTGCATGGTAGGCAGGCCTCGCAATAGTTATATCACCATCACCTGTTTGTAATTTCAGCCCATACCACGAGGACTTATCATCAATATTATGCTTTGATATACCGTCCGCCTTCGAAGAAAGCAAACAGTAGTCAATAATGTGGAGAATTGAAGACTTACCCTTACCTGACTCACCAGTAATTACGTTAACTGAATTAGTGGATAACTCAAGGTTGCGGAGATTACCATTTTTCTGCCAGATTAATATATTTTTTATTTGAATAGTCATATTTTCAATCTTAATAAAGAGTACAATTCTTCAGGTTCTGAAGTTAGAAACTTTGACAAACTTTCCGATGCCAAAGCAATATCACCAAATTTCTTCCCTAAATAGTCGTCCGAACTAATCGTATAGTTTGTAGATGTCAGGACACCATCTTCAATAGAGAACAAATCAAGTTCTATCCCCATCGAAATTGCATTGCTTGATATTATTAGATAGTCAGTGAACTTTTCATTAAATCCAATAAAGTAATCACTTTTCGAAGTTACTAATTCTTGAGCTGATAGAACCGATGTTCCTTTTCGTTTTAGATAGTTTCTTATTTTCTTATCAAAAGCCAAAGGTATTATTAAGTAGACATTAGCGACACTTAATGAACCAAGATAAGATAGCACTGACTGTATAGCTAATAACCCAATAGCTTCATTATTTAATACCCTATTCATTTAGTGCCACCGTAGACTTTTTTCCAATCCTTTCTCCAACCAATCCAACGCAAATCAGATAACTCCATACC
>NZ_JBWQOG010000019.1:0-33012 GCF_056591735.1 Parashewanella sp. 2210YD4-3
CTCTGGCATGCTACGCGGGTTGGTAGTGTGCAACTAACTAATCGAATTTCCTTAAGCTAACGCCATACCCGCGAAGGCGGGTATCCAGTGACTCGTATGTAGCAAACAAGCATCTTTAAAAAACAATATTCTGTTGACTCTTTCAACAAAAAAACAATCCCCAGCAGGATTGCTGGAATTACTCAACATTCTCAAATACGGAGAAAGCACGTGTTTCCAAAAGCGAAATATCTCATTGCTGTAGGAATAGCAATTGTCGCAACAGCGAGTTTTTCATCAATTGCATTAACTCCAACCCCACAAATGATCGAGCAATTCAAACAATTGCCGAAATCTGAACAGTTGAAGTTAGCCAAACAATACGGCGTAGATATTTCAAGTCTTACTGGTGGTTCTAAATTAAACCGTAATGATAACAATGACTTTGATACACCAATTGTAAAGCCGAGAACAGCTTACTTTGATGCTGATTCAATTCAAGATTGTAGCGCCATCGGCTCTAGCTCATTTGTATCAACAAAACATAAAAAGAATACGATAAAAAATAGTCAAAGAGATTATCAAAATTATAAGGCTACCAATGGTCAATTCGGCCATCCTGATCAAAATGGTGCTTTAAATAGCCAAAGTGGAACCATGAATAGTCAAAATGGTATCCTAAATAACATAAACAATAATGGGCAGCAGAATACAAATTTGCAGCCTACGCCTGAAAATCAACCAAATATCATTTGTAAAACCACAATTTCTGGTAGTCAGTACTTTATTGATAATATTGGAAAAAAATACACGTTAAATAACTTTGGGACATTAACCTTAGCCAAAGTTGATGGTGAGCAACAAAAAACAAAGAAACCGCTTCAAATTTTCGGTTTAGATATGTTTGCAGGCGAGCCAACCACTTTTGCTCCTATCTCAGATGTACCCGTTCCATCTGAATATATGGTTGGCCCAGGCGATACCATCAATGTTCAAACTTATGGTAAAGAAAGCGATAACTTTGAGCTTGTTGTACAACGCAATGGTACGGTTCAATTACCGCAAGTAGGGCCAATCTCAATCGTAGGCCTAAGCTTTGCAGAAGCTAAAAAACTCATCAAAGATAAAATTAAGTCTTCAACGATTGGTGTAGAGTCAAGTGTCACACTAGGTCAGCTTCGTTCTATTCGTATTTTTATTGCCGGCGAAGCCTATAAGCCAGGCAGTTATACAGTATCGAGTTTGTCTACAATCACACAGGCGTTATATGTCTCTGGTGGTATTAGCAATATTGGCTCCTTGCGTAACATCGAGTTAAAAAGGGCGGGCAAGCTAGTTGGAAAGCTAGATTTATACGACCTATTGATGCGTGGTGATTCATCCTCAGACTTGCGTTTACAATCTGGTGATGTTGTCTTCATTCCCGCAGCTAAAGCCTATGTCAGTGTTGATGGTGATGTTCGTCGCCCTGCTATTTATGAGCTAAAGAAAGGTGAAAATTTCGCAGATGCCATCAAGATGGCAAGTGGCCTTAAAGCAAAAGCATTTGCAAAAGCCATTTCTGTAGAGCGATTTAATAAAAATCACCTCAAAACCGTTCTTTCAGTAGATTACACTACAGCGCAAGGTCGTCGTCAAATCGTGAAAGATGGTGACTACATTACAGTAAGTTCTTCTTCGGATCGTCTTGAAAATTCAGTTGAAGTTGCTGGTGCTGCAACACGTCCAGGTCAATTTCAGTGGACGAAAGGAATGCGAATTTCAGATATCTTCCATTCTGTTCGTTCAGATTTAAGCAAAGAGGCTGATTTAACTTATGCCGTAGTGCTTAGAGCAATCAATGAGCAAGATGAAGTTGAGGTTCTTCAATTTTCGTTGAACAAAGCTATTAATTTTAATGGTTCAAAAGATAATTTAGCGCTAGAGCCTAGAGATAAAATTGTCGTATTTAAAGATGATGAACGTCAAATTGCACTATTGCCAATCATCCAGCAATTGAAAAAACAAACCCATTTGGGTGAGATGGCTAAACTGGTCGAGGTAAATGGTTCAGTTCGGTACCCTGGTGTTTATCCTCTGGTAGAGAATGGTTCTGTAAGAGACTTATTAACAGCTGCTGGTGGGTTGCAAGAAGGTAGTTATACCTTATCGGCTGAACTTACCCGCCAACAAATTGATCCAATTAAAGGCGCGAAAATCATCCATAAAGAATTGAATCTGAATGAGGTATTGCACGTAAACCACAATTCACTGAAACTTCAATCTCGTGATGTAATTTCTGTTCGCAAACTGCCTGATTGGCAGCAAACACGTTGGGTAAGCATAAAAGGTGAAGTACGTTTTCCTGGTACTTACAGTATTCAACGTGGAGAAACGCTTAAAAACGTAATCACTAGAGCAGGCGGGTTAACACCTAATGCCTTCACCTACGGCTCGATTTTTCTTCGTGAATCAATCAAAGAGAAAGAACAAGAGCAGGTAAGAACGCTGGCTGATGAATTGAGACGTGAAATTGCAGCCAAAGCGTTAACCAAAGATGGAACAACGATCAGCTATCAAGACTCACAGCAATTGCTTGATCAATTGCAAAATATCGAGGTTGTAGGGCGCTTAAGTATCGATTTATCCGCTATTTTAGGAGATATCAAATCAGCAGATATTGAACTAGAAGCAAATGACGAACTTTACATTCCATCAAAGAATCAAACTGTATCAGTGATGGGACAAGTACAGTACCCGAGTACACATAGGTTTATTAAAGGTGAAACCTTTGAAGAATACCTAAGCATGGCTGGCGGTGCTCGTAAGCGTGCAGACGAAGGTAGAAGCTATATCCTAAGGGCTAATGGTTCAGTGGTTATTCCAGATTCAGGCTTCCTGAGTGCAGGCACTCGAATGATGCCAGGTGATACCATTATTGTTCCGTTAGATACCGAATACAAAGATACACTAACGCTATGGCAGCAAGTCACAAGTGTGATTTACAACAGCGCTGTAGCCATTGCATCGATTGCTCGAATAAATAATTAATATTGAATCTATGCGATGTCGTTCCTGCGAAGGCAGGAAACGAAGTAACGATAGTTTTGTATGTCAGTAACCCAGTGCCTATATAGCTCGATTGTCATACCCGCGAAGGCGGGTATCTAGAGACTGTTTATAGATAGCTTGCAATATACTCATAGCTAGGATGGCTGATGCCATGTATTGTTCTCGATATACTCGAGTCATACCCACGTGGGTCTAATGCTGTATGTTTAAGCTATTTTTCGTCTCTCCTGCGTAGGCAGGAGTCTAGAGACTTTAGTAAAATCACTGGGTAACTGCCTTCGCAGGGACTATATATTGTCCTTAACCGATCAGACTTTCGCTAAGGCAGATATCCAGGGACTTTAGTACGAACTACCTAATTTAGCTAAACCAACCAACAGAAACTATATGACTCAAAATACGCCAACACCACAGCTGCCGACTAATTATGTATCCGACGATGAAATTGATTTAAAAGAACTTTTTAGTGCTATCAGGCAAGGGAAGTGGTTAATCACTAGCATCACAACAGTGTTTGCTATTGGTGCCGTAATCATTGCTTTAATACTTCCAAATATTTATAAATCAGAAGCTTTATTGTCTCCTGTAAGCGAACAAAAAGGAGGCGGATTATCAGCATTAGCAGGACAATTCGGTGGTTTAGCGAGTTTAGCAGGTATTAACTTGGGTGGGAGCAAAGGCGATAAAATCCAACTTGCTATCGAAATTTTAAAGTCCCGAGAATTTACAAGTAAATTCATTCAGAAGCATAATATCTTGCCTGAGTTAATGGCTGTAGATAAGTGGGATAGTGCAACAAATGCAATATCCTACGATTCAGAAAAGTATGTAGCAGAAAATAAAAAATGGGTTCGTAAAATTAAAGCGCCTTTTAAGGCTGAACCATCTATGCAAGAAGCATATAAAGAATGGCAAAAAATATTCTCAGTTAATCAAGATAAAAAGACCAATTTGGTAAGTGTTTCAGTTGAGCATCAGTCTCCGTACATCGCTCAGCAATGGGTAAAATGGTTAGTCGCTGACATTAACTTAGCAATGAAAACACGTGATGTAAAAGAAGCAAACAAAAGTATTAGCTTCCTAGAAAAACAAATCAATCAAACAAAAGTTTCTGACTTAAGAAGCACTCTATTTAAGCTTATCGAAGAACAAACCAAAACAATCATGTTTGCAGATGTTCGTGACGAATATGTATTTGCTACAGTAGATCCTGCATTAGTACCAGAAGAAAAAGCAAAACCTAAGAGAGCATTAATTTGCATTTTAGGAACCCTTTTAGGAGGAATGCTTGGTGTTGCTATTGTGTTGATTAGACATGCTTTTAATAAAAAAGACTGATTTTATAGGCCTATTGGGACGGTTTTCAAGAAAACCGTAAAAGCTAGGGTTTATAAGGGATAGCGAAGAATTAGCTGTCTCAAAATAGAATAAAAGTGTCTCAGGCATGACTGAATGTCTGAGATTGAAAAGTGAATAAATTCAATTTTTCGAGCAAATTGTATGCTCAAAATCAGGTCAAAATAATGAAAAAAAGGAAAGTTCTTACCGTTTTTGGTACTCGACCAGAAGCCATTAAAATGGCTCCTCTTGTTCACGCATTAGCAGCCGATGAGCGATTTGATGCGAAATGTTGTGTAACTGCCCAGCATCGTGAAATGCTTGACCAAGTCTTAGAACTTTTCGAAATCACGCCTGATTATGACCTAAATTTGATGAAAGCAGGTCAATCATTAAATGATGTAACCTCACGAATCATTCAAGAGCTCAAACCGGTACTTCAAGAGTTTAGGCCTGATGTAGTGCTTGTGCATGGAGATACCGCAACAACCTTTGCAGCAAGTCTTGCCGCTTACTACGAACAAATTGAAGTGGGTCATGTTGAAGCTGGACTTCGTACTGGTAATATATACTCTCCATGGCCTGAAGAAGCCAACCGCAGATTGACCGGTGTATTGACCAAGTATCACTTCGCACCTACAGAAACATCAAAGCAGAATTTACTCAAAGAAAATTTTGTCCCTGAGAATATCATTATTACAGGCAATACAGTCATTGACGCATTGCTGATGGTCAAAGATAAAATTGCTACAGATGAAGATTTAAAGAAAACTCTAGCCTCGCAATTTCCTTTTTTAGATGAAAATAAGAAATTAATATTAGTGACAGGGCATCGCCGTGAAAGTTTTGGTGGTGGTTTTGAGCGCATTTGTGAAGCTTTAGCTCAAACTGCGAAAGCACATCCAGAATCACAAATTCTTTATCCGATGCATCTAAATCCAAATGTACGTGAACCAGTAAATCGTATCTTGGGTGGTATAAAAAACATCCATTTAATCGAACCTCAACAGTATTTACCGTTTATATATTTAATGAGTCGCGCTTACATTATTTTGACTGATTCAGGTGGAATTCAAGAAGAGGCTCCATCATTAGGTAAGCCTGTATTAGTGATGAGAGACACAACTGAACGCCCTGAGGCCGTCGAAGCAGGCACAGTAAAATTAGTTGGTACTGATGTTTATGAAATCACGAAAAAAATCGACGAATTACTGACCGACACTGAAGCCTATCAATTAATGAGCTTTGCACATAATCCATATGGTGATGGTAAAGCATGTCAGAAAATTTTGAACGAATTAGTTAAATAAGATTTAGGAATAGAAATGTCATTTGAAACAATTTCAGTAATTGGTCTAGGTTATATCGGACTGCCTACTGCAGCGATGTTTGCTTCACGCAAAAAGAAAGTTATCGGGGTAGATGTGAATCAGCATGCGGTAGACACTATCAACCAAGGTAAGATACACATTGTTGAACCTGATTTGGATATGATAGTACATGCTGCGGTAACAGAAGGGTATTTAAAAGCGGTCACATCACCAGAAGCTGCGGATGCATTTTTAATCGCGGTACCAACTCCTTTTAAGCCTTGCGATGAAGGCGCGATACCAGAACCTGATTTAAGCTACATTCAATCCGCGTGTAATGGTATAGCACCTGTGCTTAAAAAAGGTGATTTAGTTATCCTAGAGTCAACTTCGCCAATTGGCGCTTCAGAGCAAGTTGCTGAGTGGTTGGCGGAGGCTCGTTCCGATTTATCTTTTCCACAACAAGTGGGTGAAAATGCAGATGTTAATGTCGCCCATTGCCCTGAGCGTGTATTGCCTGGTCATGTAGTACGTGAGTTAGTAGAAAACGATCGCGTAATTGGTGGTATGTCAGATAAATGCTCAGAGCGTTCTGTTGAGCTTTACAAAACATTTGTTCAAGGTGACTGTGTAATAACAAATGCAAGAACTGCTGAAATGGCGAAGCTCACTGAAAATAGTTGTCGTGATGTACAAATCGCATTTGCGAATGAGCTTTCAATCATTTGTGATAAATTAGATATTGATGTTTGGGAGTTGATATCTTTAGCTAATCGCCACCCTCGTATTAATATACTGCAACCTGGACCAGGAGTCGGTGGTCACTGCATTGCAGTAGACCCTTGGTTCATTGTTTCTAAAACACCAGAAGAAGCTCAATTAATCCATACAGCTCGTAAAGTTAATGATTCAAAACCTGAGTGGGTTATTAATAAAACAAAATTAGCAGTCGCAGCACATCTTCAATCTAATCCTGATAAAACTGCGAGAGAGATAACTATTGCATGTTATGGACTTGCATTTAAACCGGATATTGATGATTTAAGAGAAAGTCCTGCTATGCAGATAGTTAGTGATTTGGCTGATTACCATTCAGGGAGGCTAATTGTTGTTGAGCCAAATGTTTCAGTGCTGCCCATCAAAAATTCCAATATCGACTTAGTGGACATTGATATTGCAACAAATGAAGCTGATATTCATTTGATGTTAGTTGATCATAAAGAGTTTAAAGAGTTTACATTAGATAAAGGCAGCATCATTGATACAAAAGGTATTTGGAAATGAAAATCTTAGTCACAGGCGGCGCAGGCTTTATTGGATCCGCAGTAGTACGTCATATCATCAATAATACTCAAGATAGCGTCATCAATGTTGATAAATTAACCTACGCTGGCAACCTTGAATCATTGAGCACTATAGAAAATAATGAACGATATGCTTTCGAACAAGTTGATATTTGCGACCGCGCTGAATTGGATAGAATGTTCAAACATTACCGTCCAGACGCCGTAATGCATTTAGCGGCTGAATCACATGTTGACCGTTCGATCACTGGCCCATCGGATTTTATTCAAACTAACATCGTTGGTACTTATACCCTTCTTGAAGCGACACGTGAGTATTGGAATACGTTGACAGAAGACGCGAAAATTTCATTTCGCTTTCATCATATCTCAACCGATGAAGTCTATGGTGATTTACCGCATCCTGATGAAGTAACTGATGCAGAAGAACTGCCTCTGTTCACAGAAACAACATCATACGAACCAAGCAGCCCATACTCAGCATCAAAAGCTTCTAGCGATCACTTGGTCAGAGCATGGTTACGCACTTATGGTTTACCTACAATAGTGACCAATTGTTCGAACAATTACGGTCCTTTTCACTTTCCTGAAAAATTGATCCCATTAGTGATCCTAAATGCACTAGAAGGTAAACCTTTACCTATCTACGGTAAAGGAGATCAAATTCGCGACTGGTTATATGTCGATGATCATGCGCGAGCTCTTTATAAAGTCGTTACCGAAGGTCAAGTTGGTGAAACCTATAATATCGGTGGTCACAACGAAAAACAAAACCTAGAAGTAGTTAAAACAATATGCAGCATACTTGACTCGTTAGTGCCTAAAGACTCGCTATACGCTGAGCAAATAACCTACGTTACAGATAGACCGGGTCATGACCGAAGGTATGCTATAGACGCAACGAAAATGAGCAATGAACTCAATTGGACACCAGAAGAAACTTTTGAAACAGGCTTACGTAAAACCATTGAATGGTACCTTGATAACCACACATGGTGCCAAAATGTACAAGATGGAAGTTATCAGAGAGAGCGTTTGGGTATAGAGGGATAAAATAATGAAAGGTATAGTATTAGCAGGTGGTTCGGGAACACGCTTATATCCATTAACGCGTGGTACTTCCAAGCAGATGCTACCTATCTATGATAAGCCAATGATCTATTACCCAATATCTACATTAATGTTGACAGGCATTAGGGACATTCTGATAATTACAACACCAGAAGATCAAGCAGGATTCAAACGATTACTAGGTGATGGAACTGATTTTGGAATTAACTTAGAGTTTGCAGTACAGCCGAGTCCGGATGGGCTAGCACAAGCATTCATTATTGGAGAGGACTTTATTGGTGATGATTCAGTTTGCTTAGTGTTAGGTGATAATATCTTTTACGGGCAATCATTCAGTACGCAACTATTGAATGCCGCAGAAAAAACGAAAAAAGGTTTAGCAACAGTATTTGGTTACCAAGTTAAAGATCCTGAGCGTTTTGGAGTAATTGAATTTGATGCAAATATGAAAGCAGTATCAATCGAAGAGAAACCTACAAATCCAAAATCTAACTACGCTGTTACAGGGCTTTATTTCTACGATAATCGTGTGGTTGATATCGCTAAAACGGTTAAGCCTTCTCAACGTGGAGAGTTAGAAATCACTACTTTGAATGAAATGTATTTAAATGATAATTCCTTAAATGTTGAGCTATTAGGTCGTGGTTTCGCTTGGTTAGACACAGGCACACATGAAAGCTTGCATGAAGCATCGTCATTTGTACAAACAATAGAAAATGTACAAGGGCTAAAAGTGGCCTGTTTAGAAGAAATTGCATTTCGTAATGCATGGCTTAGCTTGGATCAAATACAAAAAATTGCAAAACCAATGCTTAAAAATGAATATGGCAAGTACCTATCAAAATTGGTTGCAGGCTAATTAGTATGCGGATTCTAATCACTGGTAAAAATGGACAAGTAGGTCAATGTTTGGTTCAGCAATTTGATAATATGGCTAATGTAACATTTTTAGCATTAGGGCGAGACAAACTTGATATAACCAATTTCGTTGAAGCTGAACAGGTAGTTGCTGACTTTAAACCTGATGTAATCATTAATGCCGGCGCCTATACTGCTGTTGACAAAGCCGAACAAGAATATGAATTAGCTTTTGCTATAAATCGTGATGGCCCTAAAAATTTAGCAATAATAGCAAATCAGAGCAATGCCATTCTGCTTCACATTTCAACCGATTATGTTTTTTCAGGTGACAAAGCTGGACTTTATGTTGAGATCGATACTACAAACCCAAATGGTATATATGGGAAAAGTAAACTTGAAGGTGAAAAAGCAATACAGCAGAATTGCGATAGGCACATAATTTTAAGAACTGCGTGGGTTTTTGGTGAACACGGAAATAATTTTGTAAAAACAATGCTTCGCTTAGCTAGCTCTAGGGATTCATTAACAGTCGTTTCCGACCAGTTTGGCGGACCTACATATGCTGGAGACATTGCTAAAGCTCTTATCCAAATTGCAAGCCATAGCTTAAAAAGTAATACTGGGTTTGGACTCTATCATTATTCAGGTTTTCCATATGTTAACTGGTGTCAGTTTGCAGAAGAAATAATGCAGCATGCATTTGAACAAGATATTCTCACTCATTCTGTTACGGTTAACCCGATAAAAACAGAGCAGTACCCAACTCCAGCCAAACGTCCCAAAAATTCACGTTTAAATTGCGATAAAATAAATAAAGCTTTTGGGGTTGAGCAAAGCGATTGGCAATCAGCGCTTACGAGAATAAAAGAGTACCAAAAATGAAAGTAATTGATACAAAAATTCCTGATGTAAAAATTATAGAGCCAACAGTATTTGGTGATGAGCGTGGTTTCTTTATGGAAACATGGAATCAAAAACAATTTGAAGAGCTTGTAACAGGAAAACCAACTAGTTTCGTACAGGATAATCATTCTAAATCGAAGAAAGGTATTTTAAGAGGGCTTCATTACCAAACTGAGAATACACAAGGTAAGTTAGTTCGAGTTGTATCTGGTGAAGTTTTTGATGTCGCAGTTGATATTCGAAAAGGCTCGCCAACTTTTGGACAATGGGTTGGGGTATATTTATCTGCAGAAAATAAACGTCAATTGTGGGTTCCTGAAGGCTTTGCTCATGGTTTTTATGTGATTACTGATAAAGCTGAGTTTTTGTATAAGTGTACAGATTACTACAATCCAGAAGAAGAACAATCAATTATTTGGAATGATCCAGAGCTTAGTATTGAATGGCCAATAGTTGGGCAGCCAGTTTTGTCTGAAAAAGATTCAAAGGGGACATGTTTTTTGAGGTGTAAAAAACTGTGAAAATGTATGTGCTGTTAGTGTCGTTTTATCCTAAATATAAAGAGAGAGCTATAAGAGAAATACATAACCTTATAACCTCCATCGATAAAAGCTGTGAACTTGTGGTTGTAAATAATAATTCATTAAATGAGCATAAGGTTCTAGGTGTAAAATACAAAGAAATTAGAGGCAGTAATAGAGATTGGGAGTTTTCTGCTTGGGATGAAGGTATCAAATTTATAACAGATAACCTTGGTGCTAAGTCTAATGATAAAGTAATATTTGCAAATGACACATTTTGTCACCATCGGTACTGGAATTATTTTTCAAGATTAGCATTTTTAAATGCCTTTTCTAGGCATGAGTTAAATGATTTTGTAGGGCATGTTAACCAGAAAAATAAAAATCTGACTATCGATGGTTTTATATGCAAACGATGGGTTTCCAGTTATTTATTTATGGCGTCAATTAAGACTGTGAATCGAATTGGTGGCGTTAACTCAGCAGGGAAGTCTTTTTCAGTGAATGATATTCAGGTCGAACATAATGAGATAATAGTAGCTAAAGCTAGTGTTGATATGAATAATCATTTATCAAACTGGTTCTTCCCGGAAGATGGTAAGTCAGGTTGGTATAACAAAGAAAGCAATACTGCGTTAATTAAAGATAAAGTTAAAGCAGTTTTGAACGAGAAATTGTTAACTGCTCGTTGTCAAGATGATTTAACTTCATCAATAATAAATGTCTATGGAGGGGGGCGAGGAAAATTACTTTTTTTGCTAAATATAATATATGGTAAGATGATAAAAGAAATTAGGAAGATTTATGAGGCGTGATATCATATTATCAATGTTGGCTCAAATTTTAAAATACACTTCTAATTTAATTATTTTGCCTCTGCTTCTTGTACATTTAACTAGTGAGGAAGTTGGTTTTTGGTATCTTCTTGTATCATTTCAATATGTTATGATTTTACTGGACATGGGTTTTAATTCCAATATGTCAAGAAATATTGCATTATCTTTTAGTGGAGTTAGGAAGCTAAAAGAAAAGGGAGTTGATACTCGTAGTAACAAAATAACTGTGAATCATAAATTACTTTATTCTGTATTGATTACATCAAAATTGATTTATTTGTTAGTGTCCATTTTGATTGTTTTTGTGGTTTTTTTAATAGATAAGTTATATTTAAATAAAATTCTTGCTTCCAACTCAAATGTTGTTGTAAGCAATGTTTTGGTCTATTATATTTCACTTGTTCTTTGTGCATATTTTTCTTGGTGTTCCAGTTTTTTAATTGGTGCAAATCTTGTCAGAAAGAATCAACTCGCTTACATAATACAAAGTTGTGTGTTTTTGATTTTTACATTTTTATTTTTAACATATACTTCTAAAAGATTAGATGGTTTAATATGGGCATATTTTATTTCAATATTTTTCTTTAGAGCATATTGTTTTTATTGTGTAAAAAAATGCTTAAATGTACTTGGTAAACAAAAGAAAGTTTACTTTTCTAATATCAGATATGTCATGATGCGCTCTTTTCGTAATGTGTTTAGAACGTTTGTTGTTTCGCTAGGTGCTTTTTTAAGTAATAGATATCTTTTTTTTGCGATCATACCAACTCTAGGTTTGTCAGTTTCTTCAAGTTACGCAGTTACATTACAATTTTTAACTGCTCTTGTTGCATTTTCTATTCTTCCTGTTCAGGTGTTCATTCCAAAGCTTATAATGTGTAGGGCAAAATCTAATATTAATAAATTCAGAAAATATGTGATGAATTTATATATGTTCTACATTTTATCATGTGCATTAGGTTTTTTTGTTTTTTTGCTTGCTTCTGAAAGGATATTGATGTTATTAGCGAGTGATACGAATATACTCAGCGGTTCTGAGTTGTATCTTCTTTTTGTCTTTCTTTTTTTGGAAGGTATACATGTTATTGCTGCGACAATAATAACAACAAATAATGAAGTTCCATATATGACGTCGAGTATAATAACTGGTTTGCTTGTTGTAACTCTGGCTACTATATGTAGCTTAAAAGGTGGTTCGCTAGTGCTATTCCTCACTATTCAATTTATCTGTAACTTAGCTTATAATAATTGGAAGTGGCCATTATATTTATTTAAGTCAATTCGTTCTATGAGGGATGGCGATAATGCTATTGTATCCTAGGCGTGCATATGTAATTTTGTTATCAGTTTTTCTCATTGTGTTATATCCTTTGAGAATGCTAACTTTGTTCTTTTATGAAGGATCATTTCAGTTTGTTAAGTTTGGATTAGCTGTTGATTTTTCGAATATTAACTATTTATTATTGATTTTTTTTGTTTCAGCACTTTTTTCTATTGCTTTATTTTTACCAACCTCAATGCGAATAAATAAAATAGATAAAGACTTGGCGATTGTTCAGGTTTTATTTTATACAATATTTATCTTTCAGTTAATAATTATAGCTAATAATTTTGGTGAACAGTCCAATGTTGGTGGTGAACAGTCTTTGTATATGAAGATATTAATGTTTTTCACATACTCAATACTACCTTTTCAACTTGTTTTTTTTATTATTACTTTGTTTGAAACGAGATCTAGAAAAATAATATTTTATTCACTTGTTTTTTTACTACCTCCATTGCTAATGTCTAGTAAAGCTGGGTTTATATTGTGTCTTCTTAATTTTATATTTATTAGGCTTTTGAAGAAACAGCCAATATTTAACTTGAAAGTATTTTTATTATTATTAATTGTTATTTTTATTTTTCCGTTTTTGATGATCTTGAGTACATACTTAAGAACGGAACAGTCAGATTTTATTAATTATTTTTTATCTTCTTGGCACATTCTTTTTCAACAGTCCAGTTTTATTTTTGATTATGGTATGCTTCTGATATCACGAAGAGTATCTGGTATTGATGTTCTTATGATACCCAATGTTGATTCTACTCTCTTTTCTATCAGTTCCATTAGTTTATATCTACTAAAAGGAATTATTACAGCTTTTGTAGTAGACACTTCTTTAGGAGGATCATCCGTAGGTATAGGGAGAAGTTTCGCAATAGAGTATCTTGGACAAAATTCGGCCATAAATAATGGATATGAGGTAACTCTTTTTGGAAGCTTACATTTCTCGGAAAATCCATTAATTCTGATGGTTATTTATTTTTCGGTTATTTTATTTCAAATAATTTTGTTTCGACGAGTTAAAGGTAGTTGGTTTGATAAGATTATGCTTTTATATTTGTTTTTTAGCATATGCCAAGTAACAATGAACGGTACTGTATTATTACTTACTCAAAATATTCGCGTCTGGATTGTTAGTGCTTTTTTGATTTGGTTTTTAAAATATATCATTTTCACAAATAAGAGGAGTTGAATAAGGTGAGAATTGCTTATATAACTGAGCGAGATTTTGGTGGTGAATTGAATGGTGCTTCTCAAAGAGATTTAAGGCTGCTAAAAGTTCTTAAAAGTTTTAGTGATGTAGATTTATTTTATCATGATACATCTAAATTAAGTAAGCTTTCTATGTTTTATTGCTCAAAAAAGATAAAGGACTCTAGATTAAATATTCAAAATTTTTCAAGTCATGACTTAGTTATTGTCAGCACGTTTGCAATGAGTCCATATATAAATGAATATTCAAAGTTGCATTGTAATTTAGTTTTTTATCTTTGTGATTCATTATTTCATATCAATAAAAGTGCAACTGTTTTTAAGCATAAACTTATCTCATATGCTTTGTTGTTCAAGGAAAAAAAATTATTAAATTCAAAGTGTGCATATTTGGGGCGTGATGAAATTAACGCTATCCCTAAGGAGTTTCGATGTAATACTATGATTTTTCCATTTTTTATTGATAAGCATGAAAGTTTATTTAAAGTTGACGGAGATGTTCTTTTTGTTGGTGATTTTAATTTTTTGCCCAATAAAGTAGCATTTAATGAAATTGTTAAACTTGCATTGTCTCAACCAAATCTTAATTTCAGAGTATGTGGTAAAAATGTTCCAGTAAGAAAAGATATTGTAAATTTGAAATGCCAAGAATATTTACCTTCGATTAATGATGTTTATAGAAATGTTCGTGCTTTAATTTATCCTATTTCGTTTGGTACAGGTGTAAAGAATAAGGTGATAGAGGCAATGTCATTTGGCATCCCCGTTATAGGTTTTTCTGGTGCGTTTACCAATTTGAATATAAGCCTGAAATTATCAGAGCTTATAATTTCTGACTTGTCAGGCATTTCGCTTGCTTTAGAAAAAGATTTAACAAGTTATTCAATCGAAGCACACGACTTTGTAAGCTCTGAACTTTGTTTTAATAAAGCAAAGAAAAAAATTTATAATGAATTAACTAACATTTGTAATTGAAAAAGGTGTGTGATTATTATTTATCAACGGTGTATAGTATGACGAAATCAACCTTACTAGTTGGACGAATTCCACCTCCTATTGGTGGTGTTACAGTATTTATCTCAAGATTCAGAGATAAATGTATTAAAGATGGCGAAGAAGTTGATATGTTCCCATCTAAATCTCTCAATGATGTTTCAACTGTTTTTAAATTGTTGTTCGGAGGTTATGACCGAGTCGTTATTAACAGTACTTCTTTACCATTACTTATTTTTTTTTATTTGTGTGGAGCATTTAGTAAAGTAGAGTTCATTGATCATAATCATTCAAGACGTTTTACACCAAATAGGAGAACTGCTCTCCGTCTTTACTTGCTTAATAAAGCAAGTAAAATTATGGTGGTCAGCGAACATTTAAAGTTTAATTATCCGGTAAAATTTGATAATAAAATAACTGAAATCAGTCCTTTTATTAAACCGACAGATATCGAAGTAAATGATGCCATTAAAGCTTTACCAAGTTATGTGTCTGATTTTATACAAACCAAAAATAAAATTTTTTTAATATCAGCTTGGAAGTATATATTTGAAAATAATGTTGATCTATACGGATTGAAACGTACATGTAATATACTTTCACAAATTTTATTAGACCACCCAGAAGCAGGTTTAATAATTGCAATCGGTGATTCTAAACATAACTATCAAAAAGTAGCCGCGCTTCTCGATGAAATTAAAGAAATCGATAATATTATTTTTTGGGATCGAAGTATATCAACTTGGATCGTTTTTTCTGAAAAAGTTATTTATCTTAGGCCTACAAGTACTGATGGTAATAGCATATCGATACATGAGGCTTTATTTTACAAAGCGAAAGTTTTAGCTAGTAATGTAGTTGACAGACCCAATGGCTGCGAAATATTTGATTATTATTGCGACATTGACTACAGAAAAAAATTATTAAATTATTTGAGATGATATCAATATGCAACAAGTTCTTCAAAATCTTGCGAATGGTGAAACTTCTCTTGTAGAAATCCCATGCCCAAGCGCAAGAGATGGCCATGTGTTGATTCAAACTAGTAACACTCTAGTATCAGCTGGTACCGAAAGGATGCTTATCGATTTTGGTAAAGCTAATTTTATCGATAAAGCTCGTCAACAACCCGATAAAGTAAAAATGGTTCTAGGCAAGATCAAAACTGATGGTCTGATGCCTACAATCGAAGCTGTTAAATCTAAATTAGATCAACCTTTGCCCTTGGGTTATTGTAACGTAGGCTCTGTCATTGACAGCGGTGAAACGGGTTATGATGTGGGTACAAGAGTTGTCTCCAATGGTAACCACGCAGAAGTAGTACGAGTATCAAAAAATTTATGCGCTAAAGTACCTGATAATGTTGACGATGAATCTGCTTCTTTTACTGTTCTGGGAGCCATTGGCCTGCAAGGTGTTCGGTTAATTAAGCCGACTCTAGGTGAGTGTATAGTTGTAACAGGCCTTGGCTTGATTGGTCTTATTACTGTTCAATTACTTCGTGCTAATGGTTGTCGTGTTTTAGGTATTGATTTTGATTCAGCAAAATGTGAATTAGCACGTAAGCTTGGTGCAGAAACTGTTGATCTTTCTAAAGGTGAAGATGCTCTCAAAATTGCTGAAGCATTTTCTCGTGGTCGAGGGGTTGATGGAGTAATTATTACCGCATCAACAAAAAGTAGTGAGCCATTGAGTCAAGCAGCAACAATGTGTAGGCAAAGAGGCCGTATAGTACTTGTTGGCGTTATTGGTCAGGAAATTTCACGTGCAGACTTTTTTGCAAAAGAATTAACCTTTCAAGTATCTTGTTCTTATGGACCTGGCCGATATGATGCTGAATATGAGGATAAAGGTAATGATTATCCTGTAGGCTTTGTTCGATGGACTGAGCAGAGAAACTTTGAAGCTGTACTTGATATGATGGCATCTGGTGCTTTAGATGTAAAATCACTAATCACTCATAGATTTTCTATTGATGATGCTTTGGCTGCTTATCAATGCTTAGATGATCGTTCTTCATTGGGGATTGTTTTGAATTACCCAAATAAGAGCGAAAAGGAGCTAACTGCAAGATCAGTTATCTTGACTGACACACAAAATCATACTCCTTCTTCTGCTGTCTGTGCATTTATTGGTGCAGGCAATTATGCGTCTCGTGTATTAATGCCCGCTTTTAAAAGCGCTGGTGCTATTTTTGATACAGTAGTAACTAGTGCAGGTATGAGTGCAGTGCATCATGGGACAAAACAAGGTTTTACCAAAGCATCAACAAATTATGATGATGTTTTAGCTGATACTGAAATTGACACAGTTGTGATTGCAACACAGCATAATTTACATGCTCAGCAAACAGTTAGTGCAATTAAAGCTGGCAAAAACGTCTTTGTAGAAAAACCTCTAGCGTTGTATGAATCTGAAATCGATCTCATTGAAAAAACATACAATGAAAGTGAGAAAAAACCTAAAGTGATGGTGGGTTATAACCGACGTTTTGCTCCTCATGTTATTAAGATGAAACAGTTATTATCTGCTACTAAAGGCCCAAAAACTTTTATTATGACAATGAATGCTGGTGATATACCTGCTGATCATTGGACTCAAGATGCATCGATAGGTGGCGGTCGAATCATTGGTGAGGCATGCCATTACATTGATTTAATGCGTCATCTAGCTGGGGCAAAAATCACTGGTTTCAGTGCAATTTGCTTAGGTGATGCTCCTGGCATCGCAATAAGAGAAGATAAAGCCAGTATTACACTTTCATTTGAAGATGGCTCTATTGGTACTATTCATTACTTTGCTAATGGTGGTAAAGATTTTCCAAAAGAGCGTATAGAAGTTTTTGCTAATGATGCTGTTTTACAACTTGATAATTTTAGAAAGTTGATCGGTTTCGGTTGGAAAGGCTTTAACAAAATGAAGTTATCTAGCCAAGATAAAGGTCAGAAATCTTGCTCTAATGCCTTTGTTGAGAGTATTAAAAAAGGTGTAGAGTCACCAATTAGCTTTAATGAAATCATTGAAGTTGCTCGTATTTCATGTCAAATAGCCGAGCTTTTAAGAAAGTAAATACGCTTTAAAGGAAATTAGGGGCTTAGGCCCCTTTTTTAATTAATGAATAAAATTTTACAACTCTACCATACCCTCAAATATCTGAAGCCAGTTCAGTTTAGCAATCGTATTGTAAGAAAATTTACAAAAATAAAGTTTACCGATCCAACTTTACAAATAAATGAAACCAATGAAGGCTGGGTTTCATTTCCGATCTTGAAATCGTGCTATCAAGGTGAAGGGCGTTTTAGTTTTTTGAATGTGGTTGATACAATAAGTGAATGGAATGATGAGACAAAGACCAAGTTATGGCTTTATAATCTCCATTATTTTGATGATTTGAACCAAAGTGACTGGCAAAACAGAACTAAAATCCATAATAGTTTGATCACTACATGGATAGAACAAAACTCACCGATGGTTGGTAACGGTTGGGAACCTTATACTATTTCACTGAGAACCGTAAACTGGATCAAGTGGTTTTTAGCAGGAAACGAACCCAAAAAAGAGTGGTTAGATAGTTTATCGTTGCAAGTACAAGCTCTTGAGCAGCAGTTAGAGTATCACTTACTTGGTAATCATCTGTTTGCTAATGCTAAAGCGCTTGTGTTTGCAGGTTGTTTTTTCAAAGGTGAATTAGCAGACACTTGGTTAGAGTCTGGTATGTCCATTCTTGAAAAAGAAATTCCTGAACAAATCTTAGCGGATGGTGGTAACTTCGAGCTTACTCCGATGTATCACAATATCGTTCTTGCAGATCTGCTTGACTTGTATCATTTGAGCCTTGTTTACTCCAATAATATTCCTTCAAGTACTAGAAAGTATTGGCGAAAAATTATCGACAGAATGTTATCTTGGGCCGAACTAATGAAACATCCAGATAATGATGTTTCATTTTTCAATGATTCGACTATGTGCGTTGCACCTAAGTTAGACGTAATTAAATTGTATGCCCAAAAACTTAATATAAAGCTTCCTAAGCTAGATGATTCAAAAGTCGTATCACTAGAAGAAAGTGGCTATGTCATCATTCAAGATTTTGCGAATAAGCTAATTATTGATGCTGCAAAAGTTGGTCCTGATTATATTCCTGGGCATGCGCACGCTGACACGCTCTCTTTTGAACTCAGTATCGATGGTTACCGTCTATTTGTGAATAGTGGTATCTCAATGTATGGGCTTGGAAAAGAAAGACTTAGGCAACGAAAAACTGCATCCCACAATACAGTGGTTGTTGAGAATCAAGATTCATCAGAAGTTTGGAGTGGTTTTAGAGTTGCTAGGCGTGCGTATCCAAGTAAGCCGATAATAGCAAATAATGATGGAGTTATCAGTGTTGAATGTTCACATGATGGGTATATGCGGTTACCTGGTAAGGTAACTCATATACGAAAATGGCAATTAGAAAAGACTACATTGACCATATTCGACACACTTACTGGTAATTTCAATTCAGCACAAAGTCATTTCCATCTTCATCCTGATATTCTAATTTGCCAGCAAGAAGAGTCAGGGCAAGTTTTGGTGAAATTACCTAATGATGTGAAGTACTTGATTAGTGCTGTAGGTGCTGATATTGACGTTAGTGATTGCACATGGCATCCAGAGTTTGGTCTATCCATCGCGAATAAAAAGCTGATATTTAATTTTAATCAGAATGAAGTTAAATTCATTCTTAAACGAGTGTAGTTATGCATATTCTTTTTCTTACCGATAACTTTCCACCTGAAGGAAATGCTCCTGCAACGAGAACATATGAGCATGCTCTTAGATGGGTCAAATCTGGACATAAAGTGACGATAATTACCTGTGCTCCGAATTTTCCTGAAGGACAGGTGTTTGATGGGTATAAAAATCGTTGGTATCAAAAAGAAGATATGGATGGTATTGATGTCGTTCGTGTGAAAACATATATCACAGCAAACGAAGGGTTTGTAAAACGTATCCTAGATTATATGTCTTTCATGGTTTCAGCTTTTATTTCAGGTTTTTTTCAGAAAAAGCCTGATGTCATCGTAGCAACATCACCTCAATTTTTCTGTGCTTGTGCTGGCTGGGCTTTGTCTGCAGTACGAAGAAAACCATTTGTTTTTGAACTTCGTGATATTTGGCCAGCATCCATTACTGCTGTTGGTGCTATGAAGGATAGTATTGTTATTCGAATCTTAGAAAAAATTGAGTTGTTCTTATACAGAAGAGCAGACACTATCGTTTCAGTGACCCATGCTTTTAAAAACGAACTGGTTGAACGTGGAGTTGACGGTAATAAAATTGAAGTTGTTTTAAATGGTGTAGATCTAACGAAGTATGAACCAACTCTTTCTAAAGACTCTGAATTTGCAGAGATGTATGGTTTAA
Organism: Parashewanella sp. 2210YD4-3; assembly: GCF_056591735.1. Classification (NCBI taxonomy): domain Bacteria; kingdom Pseudomonadati; phylum Pseudomonadota; class Gammaproteobacteria; order Alteromonadales; family Shewanellaceae; genus Parashewanella; species Parashewanella sp. 2210YD4-3. The sequence continues at coordinate 20,116 of NZ_JBWQOG010000019.1, forward strand.
CTGATAAATTTGTTGCAGGCTATATTGGAACTCATGGAATGGCTCATGGTTTAGAGCATATTGTAGATGTGGCTGAGCGATTACAAAAATATGACAATATTCGCGTTGTGTTTGCAGGTGGTGGTGCAGCACGGAAAAAAGTAGTAGATCTTGTAGTCCAAAAACAGCTATGTAATGTGGTACTTATTGAGCGTCAGCCTAAAGAGATGATGCCGAAGTTATGGTCACTTTGTGATGTGTCATTAGTTCCACTGGTTAACAATGATCTGTTTAAAACCGTTATACCTTCCAAAATTTTTGAATGTATGGGAATGGGGATACCATCTATCGTGAGTGTTCCTGAAGGTGAGGCAACTTCAATTATCCGTGATACTAATTCAGGCTTAGTTGTTGAGAGTGAAAGTGCAGGACAAATTGTTGATGCAATTTTAAAACTACATAATGACAAAGGCTTATATGCTCATATTCGTAATAAAAGCATAGAGTCTGCAGTAGCATTTAGTAGAGATATGAAGGCGGCTGATATGGAGTCAGTTTTCGAAAAGCACATTCAATTAGTTTCAAAACGTGACAGCATGGAATAGATTTATAGTTTATAGCTAGTTTCAACCCCATTTAGTTGTTTTACTTTCCAGTAATTCTTTCTTATGTGTGATGAGAAAGAAATGACTACTGATATTGAAATATTTTAACATATCTAGACTATGTGTTTAATTCTGTTCAATAATTAGTGAATTTTAAAGCTGGAATAAGAAAGTAAAAATATGGGTAAAATGATTACACTAGCTTCTATAAAGTTTTGAGGCTCCGAATATCACGAAGTCTGGCATAGTTATGTAGAGCAATGCTTTATGGCAGTATATCGATTTTTTATTAAGGAATAAATATGATCCTACCTGTAATAATGGCTGGCGGCTCAGGGTCGCGTTTATGGCCTCTTTCGCGTCAACAGTTTCCAAAACAATTACTTACTCTTCTGGGTGAAAACTCAATGTTGCAAACAACAGCGAAGCGACTAGATGGAATTAACCATTTGCCATCACTCGTTATTTGTAATGAAGAACATCGTTTTTCAGTTGCAGAGCAGTTTCGTTCAAGTGGGCTTAAATCTAGTGGAATTATATTGGAACCAGTAGGTCGAAATACTGCACCGGCTATTGCTTTAGCTGCAATGCAAGCCTTAAATAACGGTGATGATCCAATACTGCTAGTGTTAGCTGCCGATCACGTTATTAAAAATGAAAAAGCATTTTGTTTATCGATCGAACAAGCTGTGCCATTTGCAGAAGCAAATAATCTGGTAACTTTTGGTATTGTCCCAACGACGCCAGAGACAGGTTATGGATATATTAAGCGTGGTGACGTACAAGGGGAAAATAAAGGCTTTACTGTTGCTGAGTTCGTGGAGAAGCCAAATTTGGTAACAGCCAAACAATATCTTCAGAGCGGCGAATACTACTGGAATAGTGGAATGTTCTTATTTAAAGCCAGCGCATATTTAAATGAGCTTAAAAAGTACAGTCCTGCCATGTACAGTGCTTGCGAACAAGCAATGACGAATACTCAAGTAGATCTAGATTTCATTCGTATTGATAAAGAGACATTTGAAACCTGTCCTGATGATTCTATTGATTACGCTGTAATGGAAAAAACAACTCAAGCAGTTGTTGTTCCAATGGATTGTGGTTGGAGCGATGTTGGAAGTTGGTCTGCACTTTGGGACGTATCGGATAAAGACGAAGATGGTAACGCTTGTCTTGGCGATGTGATTAATGTTAACTCTCGAAACACTTATGTTCATGCTTCAGAAAAATTGGTAGCAACGATTGGCTTAGATGATGTTGTCGTAGTCGAAACTAAAGACGCTATTTTGGTTGCTAAACAATCTGAAGTACAAAGTGTTAAACAAATTGTAGAGCAATTGAAATCTGAAGAGAGAAGTGAGTGGAAACATCACCGCGAAGTATATCGCCCTTGGGGAAAGTACGACTCTATTGACAATGGTGATAGATTCCAAGTTAAGCGCATTACAGTTAAGCCTGGTGAAAAGCTTTCTATTCAAATGCATCATCATCGAGCTGAACATTGGATTGTAGTTACTGGAACAGCCAAAGTTGCTAATGGTGACAAAGAAATTTTGTTGACTGAAAACCAATCTACATATATTCCAGTTGGAGTTATCCACGCACTAGAGAATCCAGGAAAGGTACCTCTTGAGTTAATTGAAGTCCAATCTGGCTCGTATCTAGGTGAAGACGATATTGTAAGGTTTGAAGACAGATATGGTAGGTTAGACAAATGAGTTTATCAACCGTATCAACAGTCATAAAAAATAGTGGTGTAGCCTTTGGCACTAGTGGTGCCAGAGGCTTAGTGAGTGATTTTACACCGGAAGTATGCGAGGCATTCACTGCTGCCTTTATTCAGGTGATGAAGCAAGATTTTATTTTCAATAAGATTTCTATCGCAATCGATAATCGACCTAGTAGTCCTTTTATAGCAGCGGCATGTATTGCAGCTGCTAAATCAGCATCGATTGAAGTCGATTATTATGGTGTTATTCCAACACCAGCTTTAGCCGTTACCTCTATGGCTGATAACATTCCGGCTATTATGGTAACAGGCAGCCATATACCGTTTGATCGAAATGGACTTAAATTTTATCGACCTGACGGTGAAATTAGCAAATTTGATGAATTAGCTATTCTATCTGCTGATATGCAATTACCAAAACTCGAATTATTAGCACTGCCACAAGTTTCTGAACGTGCTTCTCAGGCATATTTAACACGTTATCTTGATTTGTTTGGTAATAATCTACTTACAGGAAAGCGAATTGGAATTTATGAGCACTCTAGCGCTGGTCGTGATTTGTACACTAGTTTATTCGAACAGCTAGGTGCAACCGTAGTCAGTCTAGGTCGCAGTGACAGTTTTGTTCCTATTGATACAGAAGCAGTTGGGCAAGCTGACATCATGATGGCTCAAGCTTGGCAACAAGAACACGATTTAGATGCATTGTTTTCAACAGATGGTGACGGCGATAGACCATTATTATCAGATGAAACCGGTACATATTTACGGGGTGATATACTTTGTTTACTTGCAGCTCAAAGTTTAAATACCGAAGCTCTAGTAGTACCTGTTAGCTGTAATTCAGCTATTGAAGCATGTAATATGTTTAAGCACGTTCAGCGTACTAAAATTGGTTCTCCTTATGTTATTGCAGAGTTTGATAATTTAAAAACAAATCACTCTTGTGTGGCAGGTTTTGAGGCAAATGGCGGTTTTTTACTTGGTTCGGACATTGAAGTCAATGGTGTGGCGCTATCAGCATTACCAACGCGAGATGCACTTCTACCCGTTTTAGCGGTGCTTGCCATGGCAGGTGATCAGCCTATATCAAGTTTAGTTAAGGCACTTCCTGCAATTTATACTGCCAGCGATCGAATTCAAAATTTTGAACGTGAAAAAAGTTTGGCAATTATTGAGCAGGGAATTAAAGATCCTAAGTTGTTGTTAACCCGAATAGGTTTATCGGAATTCGAAGTTGCGAATATCGATTGTACGGATGGTTTGCGTATCACACTGAGTAATAGTGAAGTTGTTCATTTACGACCATCCGGTAATGCACCTGAACTTCGTTGCTATACGGAATCAAATACCATTGAAAGAGCCAAATATCTTGTCGACCTCGTACTGGATAAAATTGAAAGTGTCCATTAGTCAGGCCTATTGGGTTGATTTTTCTTTTTGATAACAATCAATTCGTTAAGGAAGTGGTGAGACAGTTCTGAGACAGATTTTTTCACATTTTCACCACTGTCTTTATAACGTATTTTATAATGTTTATGCCCCCGTTGCTGTTTAGCTCAAACTCTAGCAAAGTACATCATCACCATCAGATCTCTTTATCTACTCACCAATTGTCAGTATATTGTCAATCTAATAATTTAGACGAACTTTATTACCCTCTGTGTTCAGAGGCTGCTATAATGCGCCTAAATTTCCTTTTGTTGTCCCCATGGAAAAGTAAATATGGAATATTTTCTTTCTTTTGTTGCCTCTTTTGCTCTTACGGTTATTGCCATTACGGCGTTAAAACCGATCTCCCAACGCTTTGGACTTGTCGATGCGCCTAATGCGCGTAAATTGCACGTTGGACAAATTCCACTCATTGGTGGGGTTGCCATTTTCTTAGGGGTTTTATTGGTATCCAGTTTAGAAATGCCAGTGGATCAATCGTTCAATCTCTATCTCATCTCTGCGGCGTTTATTCTATTTTTGGGGGTACTGGATGACAAATATGATCTGTCTGTTCGTGTGCGCATTGTTGCCCAAGTGCTGATTGCGTGTATTTTGATTTTTGGTGCGCATTTATATTTGTCCACATTAGGGCATATTTTTCACTTCTATGAATTCAAACTGGGTTATATGGGCATGCTCGTCACGGTCTTTGCTGTGATTGGTGCGATTAATGCGTTTAACATGGTTGATGGAATTGATGGTCTGGCGGGGACGCTAAGCCTCGTTACCTTTGTTTCGTTGACCTTTTTGATGTATTGCGCAGGTAATGAATGGTTTATGTTGGCCTTTTTGTTTATCCCGGCCATTTTAGCGTATCTTTCTTTTAACCTCCGTTGGCCATTTAAAGGCGTCACCAAAATTTTCATGGGTGATGCCGGCAGCATGTTGATAGGCTTAACTGTTGTGTGGTTATTAGTGATTGGCGTTGAGTCGTCACAAAAAGCATTTTCTCCCGTCACCGCCTTATATTTAATTGCCATCCCTCTAATGGATATGACGGCAATCATGTATCGAAGAGTAAAAAAAGGGCAATCCCCTTTTAAGCCCGATCGTGATCATTTACATCATATTTTTGAACGCGCAGGTTATACCCGTAGACAAACGTTAATTGTTATTGGGTTAAGTGCTGTAGTCCTTGCAGCCATTGGCATCGCTGGTGAAGTACTTTCTGTGCCTGAATGGATAATGTTTGCTGTCTTCATGAGTATTTTCGCCGTTTATAATTGGGCATTATTGCGTATTTGGCAGGTCTTACGTTGGATCCGAAAAAACTAAAAAATATTCCATACAACAGACATTCATCACTGCGGTTTATAAGGAGTACTTCATCACAAAAGTCATTTATCTTCACTCAATTCTGGTAGAAGCTAAACAGTTAATTGTGGGTATGCAAAGCCCACAAAACTCATAAACTATGAACAGAAATCTACGATTGGTTCATAAGACAAGAGTTAAGGAAATTAAAATCGTTTAATGCTTCCGCTTATATCTCAGTTAACCTACAGCAGTATTTCACTGGCATTTTTGTTTTTAAGGGCAGTTACATGAAAGCAGTAATACCCGTTGCAGGCCTAGGTACACGTATGTTGCCTGCAACGAAAGCGATCCCAAAAGAAATGTTACCGTTAGTCGATAAGCCACTGAACCAGTATATCGTTAACGAATGTGTGGCTGCGGGGGGTTAAAGAAATTGTGTTAGTAACACATTCGAGTAAAAACGCCATTGAAAATCATTTTGATACGTCTTACGAGCTTGAGTCCACGCTTGAAAAGCGCGTTAAACGTCAGTTGCTAGAAGAAATTCGCTCTATTTGCCCAAAAGATGTGACTATTATGCATGTTCGTCAAGGTGAGGCTAAAGGGCTTGGACATGCTGTATTGTGTGCAAAACCATGTATTGGTGATAATCCATTTATGGTAGTTCTTCCTGATGTGATCCTTGATGAGTATACTGCTAATCAATCCACAGATAATCTGGCTGCAATGAAGGCTCGTTTTAAAGATACTAACGCAAGCCAGATTATGGTAGCTCCCGTACCTGAAAGTGAAGTAAATAAGTACGGTATTGCTGATTGTGATGGGCGGGTTTATGTGAAGGTGAATCAGCAAAAATCAATAGCATGGTAGAAAAACCTGCTGTTGAAGAAACACCTTCAAACTTAGCGGTTGTTGGGCGTTATGTATTATCGGCTAATATCTGGTCTCTGCTTGAGAAAACACCAGTCGGTGCTGGCAATGAAATCCAGCTAACGGATGCTATTGATATGCTAATTGAGCAAGAAACCGTCGAAGCTTTCCATATGTCAGGAAAATCACACGATTGTGGTGATAAGCTAGGTTACGCATTGGCCTTCGCTGAGTATGCTTTGAATGATGAAAAGCTGGGTGAAAAGTTTAGAGAAGCTCTTAAGGCTATGATTTAGAGCTAACCATATGTGAAGAGTGATGGACCGTTGGTTTTGAGATTATCGTAGAATCTACCTATGGTAAAGCTCTGAAAGCATAAAGGCACTGGATGCTCGACCTTTCGGGTATGACATTCTAGCTATTATTTAGATAAGTATTTGAGGTTCTTTTGAAGATTTTAGTGACAGGTGGTACTGGGTATATTGGTAGCCACACTTGTATTCAAATGATTGAAGCAGGCATTACGCCTATTATTTTGGATAACTTATATAACAGTAAAAAGCTTGTACTTGATCGTATTAGAGAAGTATCAGGTGTTAAACCTGAGTTTTATCAAGGTGATATTCGTGACAGTTTGATTTTAACTAAGATCTTTACTGAGCATGATATTTCAGGTGTGATTCATTTTGCAGGTCTAAAGGCTGTCGGTGAATCGGTTGAAAAGCCTCTGATGTATTACGATAACAATGTATCGGGTACGTTGAATCTCGTTGAGGCCATGGATAAAGCTGGGGTTAAGCAGTTAGTGTTCAGTTCTTCAGCTACTGTTTATGGTGATCCAGCCTCTGTTCCAATCCGTGAAAACTTTCCTACTTCGGCTACCAACCCTTATGGTCGCAGCAAGCTGATGGTCGAAGAATGCTTAACGGATTTTCAAAAGGCGACCTCTGATTGGAGTATTACGTTACTTCGATACTTTAATCCTGTTGGTGCTCATAAATCGGGTTTGTTGGGAGAAGACCCGCAAGGTATTCCTAATAACCTTCTACCTTTTGTTGCCCAAGTTGCAGTCGGACGCCGTGAAAAATTAGGCGTCTTTGGTGATGATTATCCAACACCAGATGGCACAGGTGTTCGTGACTATATTCATGTTGTTGATCTTGCAGATGGACATATTGCTGCGGTAAATAAGGTGGGTAAACTATCAGGTTTGCACATTTTCAATTTAGGTACAGGTCAAGGTCAAAGTGTACTTGAAATGGTCGTCGCTTTTGAAAAGGCTTCAAACAAGCCAGTACCTTATCAAGTATTACCAAGACGCGCCGGTGATATTGCTGAATGTTGGGCCGATTCGAGCCATGCTGAAGAAGTTCTTGGGTGGAAAGCTGAACACACTTTAGATGAAATGGTTGAAGATACTTGGCGTTGGCAGTCAATGAACCCTAATGGATATGAATGATTTGACCTTCAATTAAATCTTGTGTGTAATAAGTAATTACATTTATTTCATATAGGTGAATTATGGATGTGATTCATCATGGCGCTAAGGATGGCGTTACTGGCTCATGTCATGAGTTAGTTCTCGACTCTTCATGTTCAGTGTTAATTGATTGCGGCTTATTTCAAGGGAATGAAAGCCGTGATTTAACAATTGAGTTTGATGTCTCTAAAATTAAAGCCTTGATTGTGACTCATTGTCATGTGGATCACATTGGTCGCATTCCTTGGTTATTGGCTGCTGGTTTTCGTGGCCCTGTATATTGCACTCAAGCTAGTGCGGCTTTATTGCCGATAGTACTTGAAGATGCGTTAAAAGTTCATTTCTCTTCCCGTCGTATGTTTGATGCGATTGAGCCTCTTCTTAGTAATCAAATCGTATCTGTTGATTATGATGTTCAGCAAGTTATTCCTTTAAATTCAGATCTTCCTTTTTCTATTCGCTTTCAACAGGTTGGGCATATTCTAGGTTCTGCTTATGTTGAATGCTTCCTTCCTAATGGTGAAGTGGGTGTGTTTAGTGGTGATTTAGGTCCTTCGAATACACCGTTACTACCAGATCCTATACCTCCCCAATTTGCTGACTGGTTAGTGATTGAAAGCACTTATGGCCGTAAAGTGCATGAAGATATTGCTTCGCGTCGTTTGCGCTTAAAGCAGGTTTTAGAAAAGTCATTGCAAGATGGTGGTGCTATTTTAATTCCCGCTTTTAGCATCGGTCGAACCCAAGAATTATTATTTGATTTAGAGCAATTGATATATGAGCTGCCAAAAAGTGAAGTTGCTCGTATTCCAGTGGTGCTGGATTCACCATTAGCCAATAAATTTACTGAAAGTTATCGAGAGTTTAGGTCGCTTTGGAGTAAAGAGGCTAAAGAGAAAATTATCAATGGTCGGCATCCATTGGATTTTGAACAGTTAGTAACTATTAACTCACATAAAAAGCATCTCGCTTTAGTTAATCGTATTAAACATTCGGCAGAACCAGTGATTGTAATTGCTGCAAGTGGAATGTTAACCGGTGGTCGAATTGTCGACTATATGGAAGCATTGTTAGCTGATGAACGTACAGATGTGTTATTGGTTGGATATCAAGCAAAAGGCACACCGGGTAGAGACTTGTTTAAAGGGCGTTCGATTGTTGAGTTTAATGATGAGTCTGTTGAAGTTAAAGCTCAAATTCACAAGTTGAATGGTTATTCTGCTCATGCGGATGCCAATGAATTAGTCAGCTTTGCCGCTGGTATTAATGGCCTTAAGAGAATTCGATTGATTCACGGAGAGCCTAAATCGCAGTATGCGTTGCGGGATAAATTAACCGAAATGCTGAGTGGTGTCGAAATTGAATTGGCTTGTGAAGATTAATGATTTACTTTTTTGTCCATAGGAAAAAGCTAGAAATAAGTCTCGGACAAGACGTTATAGCCTGATTGTTTGATCTGTCAATTTTTTAACATGCTTAGCAGTTCAAAATTCAATTTCGTGGTAGCACTGTTTTATGCTGAATTTAAAAGAATCAGGTAAGAGTTGCCAGTCGTAAGCTTGAACTATGATTGGGATTGTTGAGTCTTCAAGTTTTTCTCGAAATTCTACAATATCATTAATTTCACCCACTGGAGTGATTACGGCTAAATCTAGGTCGCTACCATCGTACGATGTACCTTTTACTCTACTTCCGTATGCCCAAAGTTTAGTACCTTCTACCAAATATTCTTTTGCTATTTTTTGAATCTGGGTTATGTCTTTTTCTCTAATATCAATCATATTCTTGTTCTGATAGTACTTGAGTTAACTTGCTTGCATCTTGAATGAAAGGCATTAGTAGCTTTAATGTGTTGTCAGCAAAACCTTTTCCGTAATCATGGGCTGTTTGATTGCGATTGTCTCTGTATTCTAACCAACGTTCCACCTCTTCTGTAGTCAATAGACCAAATTGTGCTGCTTTTCTGAAAGTATCTTTAAATGTGAGTGTCTTAGCTGCTTTCGCTGAGTGCATGTACGGGATTAAGGCTTGCTTTAGTAGTTTTCCAACTTGCTCAAGCACAATTTCAAACTCTTTGACACTGGCTGCTCTATAAATGTCATATTCAATCGTTGCTTGGTCAAGTTGTTCAAGCTTTTTCTTCGCTTCAAGAAGTGTCTGAATGCATCGTGTTAAGTAGCTTGTGTCGATAGGCACTTTGATTCCCATTAAGTTTCCATTACAGATTAAAGTATACTTTTGATGATTTAGGTTGTAAAACTTTGAGAGCAGCACCTAATATGTAGTGCATGCTGTTTTTGTAAGTCAACAAATGATTGGTATAAAGTTAGTGGTTGCTTTGCATCCAATATTCACGATAGCGACCATAAGATTTTATGAAATATTATGCATTCGCTGACGTTTATTTTCAGTATTATGCACGCACAGTGAAAACTGAAATATCATTGTAGTAAAAATGGTTAATACTTGAGTTTATAAAGGAATATAGCTTAATGAGTGACCATGAAAATTTGCGTTGTTGGGATCGGCTATGTCGGGCTTTCTAATGCTGTTTTGTTAGCACAACATAATGAGGTGATAGCTTTAGATATAGATAAATCTAAAGTCGATATGCTGAATCTGAAAATATCTCCTGTTTCAGATCAAGAAATCGAGTTTTTTCTAAATTCTAAGTCGTTGAGTTTAACTGCAACAGAAAGTGAGCAAGAAGCCTTTGATGGCGTAGAACTGGTTATTATTGCTACGCCAACAGATTATGATCCTGACACCAACTATTTCAATACCAGTTCGGTTGAATCTGTTATCAAGTCACTGTTGCTTGTCAATCCAAACGCCTTAATCGTTATCAAATCTACCGTTCCCGTAGGGTATACAGCGCGAATAAAGCATGAGTTTAATATTGAGAATATTCTTTTTTCACCAGAATTTTTGCGTGAGGGTAAAGCGCTCTACGATAATCTACATCCTTCAAGGATCATTATTGGTGAGAACTCTGAGCGGGCAAGAGGCTTTGCACAATTGTTGACTCAGGGAGCTGAGAAGAAAAATATCCCGATACTTTTCACTAACTCAACTGAGGCAGAGGCGGTTAAGCTATTTTCGAATACTTATTTAGCTATGCGTGTGTCGTATTTTAATGAGTTAGATTCGTATGCTGAAGCTCATGGCTTGGATAGCCGACAGATAATTGAGGGGGTTGGATTAGATCCTCGTATTGGCTCACATTATAACAACCCTTCTTTTGGCTATGGCGGATACTGTTTACCAAAAGACACCAAACAACTATTGGCAAATTATAAAGACGTACCCAATAACATTATTGGTGCAATTGTCGATGCTAATAATACTCGAAAAGATTTCATCGCAGAGTCGATTATTAATAGAAGCCCAAAAAGAGTAGGAATTTATCGGCTGATCATGAAAACAGGTTCTGATAATTATCGGGCGTCTTCAGTGCAAGGAATTATGAAACGACTTAAAGCCAAAGGCATAGAGATTGTTGTCTATGAGCCTGTTCTTGAGGAATCTCACTTTTTTAATTCAGAAGTCATTAAAGAGCTTGAAGTATTTAAGCAAGAATGTGATGTAATCGTTGCCAATCGAATGGTTGATGACATTCGTGATGTTGAAAACAAGGTTTACACCAGAGATTTATTTGGAGCTGATTAGAAATAATCCACGTTAAATCTTTTGTTCTTGATATCCCCATGAAAATTGCACCTCAATTCTCTCAGGTATAGAATAACGCCACTTTATTCAATATAGATTTCAAGGTAAGTGTCCATTATGACAGTTAAGACACGTTTTGCGCCAAGTCCTACTGGTTTTCTTCATGTAGGTGGTGCTCGTACTGCATTATATTCTTGGTTATATGCCAAAGCTAACAATGGTGAATTTGTGCTTCGTATCGAAGATACCGATATAGAGCGTTCAACCCAAGAAGCTTGTGATGCCATTTTGTTAGGAATGGATTGGTTAGGCTTGAACTGGGACGAAGGACCACATTACCAAACCAAGCGCTTTGACCGTTATAACGAAGTGATTGCACAAATGTTAGAAGAGGGCACTGCATATAAATGTTATTGCTCTCGCGAACGTGTTGAGAAGTTAAGAGAAGAGCAAGCAGAGAAAGGTGAACGTCAAGGCTATGATGGCCATTGCCGTGATCATGCTCCTCGTGACACTGATGAAGAGTATGTTATTCGCTTCAAAAACCCTCAATCAGGAAGTGTAGTCTTTGATGATCATGTTCGTGGTCGTATTGAAATCTCAAACGAAGAGCTAGACGATTTTATTATCGCTCGTAGTGACGGTACTCCAACTTATAACTTCTGCGTTGTTGTAGATGATTGGGATATGGGCATTACTTGTGTTGTTCGTGGTGAAGACCATATCAACAATACGCCTAAGCAAATTAATGTATTGAAAGCGTTAAATGCTCCAATTCCTGAATACGCTCATGTTGCCATGATTTTAGGTGATGACGGTGCCAAGCTATCTAAGCGTCACGGCGCAGTGAGTGTGATGCAATACCGTGATGATGGTTATTTGCCTGAAGCTCTGTTGAACTACCTTGTGCGCTTGGGCTGGTCTCATGGCGATCAGGAAGTGTTTTCAATGGATGAAATGAAAGAGTTATTTTCTTTAGATGCCATAAATAAAGCGGCTTCGGCCTTTAACACTGAAAAATTAATATGGTTGAACCAACACTATATTAAATCGTTGCCTGCTGAATATGTTGCTGAGCATTTAATGTGGCACATGATGGATCAAAATATTGATATGTCGAACGGCCCTGAGTTGTCTCAAGTGGTTACTGCATTATCTGAACGTGCGAAGACATTAAAAGAGCTTGCAGCTTCTAGTCGTTATTTTTATGAGGATTATGAAGCTTTTGATGAAGCCGCAGCGAAAAAACATTTGCGTGGTGTTGCAATGGAGCCATTGAAACTTGTTCAAGAAAAAGTCGCTGCTCTAGCAGAGTGGACACCAGAAGCCATTCACCAAGCAATTCAAGATACCGCTGCTGAACTCGAAGTAGGTATGGGTAAAGTAGGCATGCCATTGCGTGTAGCCGTGACTGGGGCAGGGCAGTCGCCTTCTTTAGACACGACTTTATACCTGATTGGTAAAGAACGTTGTGCTCAAAGAATCGAGAAAGCGGTTGAATTTATAGCAAACAGGCTTAATTCCTAAAAAACGTGTTGACACATTTGGGTACGCTGCATAGAATGCGCCTCGCAGTTGAGACACAGGGTGACCTAAGTCGCAGAGTACTCAAATGTAATTAAGAATTTCGGGGCTATAGCTCAGCTGGGAGAGCGCTTGCATGGCATGCAAGAGGTCGACGGTTCGATCCCGTCTAGCTCCACCAAATTCTTAAATGTTTGTCCTAATGCCTAGCATGAAAGATAAACGCTAAGTCCTATTGTGTCCCATTCGTCTAGAGGCCTAGGACACCGCCCTTTCACGGCGGTAACAGG
>NZ_JBWQOG010000020.1:0-25606 GCF_056591735.1 Parashewanella sp. 2210YD4-3
CTGCTGAACCTTCCTCCTTAACAGATTCTTTTTTATCTATATCAGCCTTGATTGAAGAGATTGTTTCTTCGATATCAGTTAATTTGATGGTAGTTTGATCTAACTGCTCAACGAGACCTTTTCTGATTGTTTTCTTCTTATTTGTGAAAAAGATAAGTTGAATATCATCATCTGAAATACATTCAAGAGCATTGCCCCAGTTGTAAAGAGTTTTCCAAAGGTCTAAGTCCCTATTTGTTACAGCTTCAGTATCATCAACAGAGTGCTTAACTTGAATTAAGGCTTTTTCGCCATGAATTCTCTCATGATGAACATCATCTAAAACTTCAAGACCAACACTTTCTCCTTGTTTCATATCAATGAGATATTCAAGGCACACAAGATCTTGGTAGTCGAAACCCAACTGGCTTTTATCAGCAGCTACCTGTTCAAAAAAATCACCTGACATCAAAGCCTCAACAAATGTATTTGTTTAACTAAATAAATGGAGTCAGAGTTAACTTTTGAGGGAGGTGGTTGGCTTTTCATTCCCTTAATGGCGTGGTCGCTGCTTGAGTCGAATTGGCCTAGCTCTGTCCTTGATTGGTGGTACTCTAATCTATTTTGGAACATTAATTCAATACGCTTCATCATACTTAATAGAAATTTTTTCTGTAAAAATAATAGTTTGTATCATGCTGTATCAAATGAAGCTAAATTGAAGAGACGAATAACCCGGTGCAGGTGCATCTGCGGACGTTGATGGCATGGCCGTTCCTTGACATCCATGTCATCACAGTATTAGTGAATCCCTTCACATCAGATACCATCGTTGCGCCTACAGGGAAGTACTTGCGGTGTGGAGCAGAAGTACCTGCACATTAGCTTGCTGCGAGCAATTAAGCCCCATTGAAGGTCTGACCTTCAAACATACGTAACAAATAAGATATATCCTAGCACGACTAAAGCTATTTCCAAGCTAATACCAAAAATGCTAAACCTTCATTCCAAGGCCAACAAACTTCGGGGCATAAGCTCCTTAAAAAGAGGGAACTTGCAAGCTTAAATTCCCAGAAGTTTAGAACTATATTGTCTTAGTTCTAATCATTAATGATTGGGAACCAATAATGTACGATGGCACTGGGGTAACAAAGGTGATCTTGATGAAATCAAGGCGTAACTAATTAAGATAATTGAATAAAACCGATTACCATTTTCTGGTAATCTCATGTTACTTATTGGGTAACGAATCCTTCAAATTGTCTGCTATAGCCAGAATCATTTAGATATTAAGTCGTTGCTGGCTTCATTTCTGCGTTTTTCAAAACAGTCTGCGAGATCTGATACATTGACTAGCCAAGGTGATTTGTTGCTTTCAGTGGCTCGATAAGTTGGAATTTGTAGGGTTCCCGCTTTGGCTCTCATTATTGCTGTTGCTTTACTCATGCCAAGGTATTCATTGCAAATGTCATCAAGTCTAACCACTGCCTTGCCAAATTGAGCCATTAATAGAAACGCTTGATTCATGGAAAGCTCCTTCTGGTGAACAACGAATAATTCATTAGCATAAGAGTTATCCTCAGCTTCTGTCTGTTTGGAACAGCCAGCATTTAACTGTCGCAGGTTTATTAAGGTTTGGGTGAAGCTTATTTAAACGAGCATGGACAGCACTATTTACGGGTTTCTGGCAGACAAATTTATGAGTTTTACATTCCTTCAATAAGGGCTTTAACTCGGTTAATAAAGGTAGTTTTTGTTTGCGAATTGTGGCTTCTTCAGCAAATTGGTTAAAGCTGATAGCAATGAACTGTGGATCTCTAGAGTGATTAACGATCTTTCCATCTGAGCCTTCAAGAAATTCATAAATTTCCCAAAAATCTTGCACTACTGGGTGATCAGAGCCACAAACTTGTTCGCGTGATCTGGCCATTTGAATAAGTTGGTTCTGTGTTTCTTCTATTTGCTGTTTGCTGATATTGACAACTAATGACAATGCTTCAACAAATACACATATAATGGAGTGGTTAAGGCTGATGCGGTTGTTTTGAATTTTAGGATCTTCTCTTAATTTGTTTTCATAGGTTTCCTGTTGAGTTTTAAGTAACTTCAGTACTTCACTCTCTTGTGTCGTTGCTTTAATAAGGAACCCTGATAACACCTCGATAGGCCAGCGATTGAGTCGATTAAACGCTTCTCGTGTATTTTGATTGTGATTGCTGCGGTCGGTGAAAATATGAACAATCCTTTCCAGAATGGCAGGGGAAGCAACAACAGGTTTGTTTTGACTGATCACGATAGAGGCTTTAAATGAAGGATCGTTTGTATCATTTTGATTATTTTTATTACCCGTAGAGCGAACGGCACGACCATTATAGGCTGTTTTAAATTGATCCCAGTATGAGCTGTTATTGTTTACCGTTGGTGTATCTCCTCTATCTGCTTCTATCATGGCAATAGGTAAGTTTGCCACCTGAGCCAATTTACGACTTGTTCCGACTTTGCTAGATTTTTCTGGATCGAACCCTTCATGCTTACTTCGCCCCGAAAGTTTCCACATAAATTCGAGTAGAGTGGATTTACCCGTACCGGGTTCACCAACCAATTCCAAAAAAGGGTAGGCACCGAAGATGTCTCGGCATTGTTCAGCAAAATAACTGCCCAACCAAAATGCCAGTATAATAACGCCTTTCGTTGAGAAAGCTTGCCAAAGATCATCAAAAAACTCAGGCTTAAACGCGGTGATATCTGGATTAGGACAAATGGCAACAGGGTTGAGACTTTTGATATAAAGCTGTTTCAAGTCAAAGTGGTCTTCGTCATTAATTAGAAAAAGCCTGCCACCTTTAACGGCCACATTATTGAATACATAACATTTATGTTCATAGCTGTAGCCAACATAATCAATGACTTTTACTCGTTTAATATTATATAAATGTTCTTCAAGCCAAGTGTCTAACTGAAAATTGTTTCCTCGAAATATTGCTCCAGACGCTGTGCTGACTAATCGTTTCTTGAATTCACTGACTGAACTAATTTGAGAGCCAGTAAATTTTTTCTTAACACTTAATCCATAAGGAAAGTCGATTTTAAAGTAATACCAGCTTTCATCATTGCTAGGGTCTTCTTGAAAGTACAATGCTTGAGGGTAGCATTTACAGAGCAATTGAGTGCTTGACGCTTCTTGAAGTTCACGATCATTATCTTTGTCTTGCATGGAGTTTTTTTCGTATTTATCAGGGTGAAACTTAAACCAATACATACAAAGCTTGTGCTCGAAAGGAAACTCATATCTTCCCGTTTGCTTATGAATCAATAAGCCTTTCATTTTTGGGGTAGGTGCTATCAGTAACTTTCCTAAATATTGGTAGTGCTCAATATGTTCGGGAGTAAGCCTTTCTCTCTGTAATAAATCGTTCCAATCAAGAGGTTGTTTAGTTTTCGGTGGCTGTGTAGCTGTTGCTGTCCAACCTAGTTTGATGGCTCGCTCAACAAACTTGATAGTAAAACTTTCACCAGCATGACCAGTATCAAATGCAAAGACCAAAGTGGGTAGGGTTCTACCATTTAATTGCGTTCTGAAAGCTTTTAAAGATTCGACAGGAAAGTTATTGCAGCTCATAACACTTACAGCAGGAATACCGATTTGAATTAGCGATATCGCATCAAATATTCCTTCAGTAAGCCAAAGCTCTCTAGCTTCAGTAAACTGGTTAACATCAAAATCTGGTGGCTGCCACCAATAGCCTTTATAACTGCCAGTGAAACGTGCTTTCATACTGCCAAATCGTTCAGGCTTGTCGATAAAGCGTTCCCAAGTTGCTCCGTTAGCAAGCGAAAATTTCACAGTAGCAGTTCTAATTTGCTTTTCTTTGCAAAAGTATGAACCTTGTTGGTACCAGCCTTTAACAACAGAAAGCTTGAAGCCTCGACCATGTTGCAGATAAGCATCAGCTGCCGCATTCGGATCAGAATGATTTTTAAATCGTTCACTCCAGCTTTCAAAAAGATCTTGGTAAATTTCTTTAATGTGTATTTCGGCGCCACACTTATTCAACCGACCACAGCGCAATATCCAAGGATTTTTTTTGTGGGTATAAAGTTCTCTTTCACCGCAATTAGGGCAAGTGCCAGATTGTAAAAAATCGCCATTGTATTTTTTGAAATCAAAATCTGCTCTTAATCTGCGCAGTATTTCACTTTGAAATATTGATTGCATCATTCTCTCCACACTAAGCTTGATTCATGCGAAGACGATGTATAAATCGTTCTACTTTGCGGATGTCATAACGTCCGGTACAAAAGTCTTGCAGCTCTAGTAGGGGAAAGTCTCTATGGCGCTCCCAATGTTTCAGTGTGTTATAGCTAATACCAAAGTGACGGCACAAGTCAGCTTTGGTATACCAAATTTGTGGAATGAACTGTGATGTAGTTTGCTGCCCTTCATTAATCGGCTCAATCACCTTGTTGAGCTTTGTCGAATTAATCGCTCTCATAACATATCTCCAATCGTAAATACTTGTGAATTTATTTTTAAATTGATGAATTTTGAGGTGGATAAACGGCAGAACGACTCAGGCTATTAGGTGTTATTTTATTAATTTAAAATGGCCTACAAGGCAGGTGATAAGTTAACCAAATCACTCTGCTTTATGGGTAGCTCTACACACTCACTAAATACCGTTTACAATTTAATACAAGTAAAGTTGTATAAAGGTGTTTTATATGAGTACAAAATGTCTAGTTATTTGTAAAGTTCAATTCTGATCAAAAAGGCAGTTTTTTTACCTGTTAGTGGTAACTCTTTGATTTACCGTTTAGAGAATGAGTTTTAGACAGCTTCTATTAAGCTTGGAGAAATTAGCCTTATTGTCATTAGTGAATGGTTCGTAAGGTGTTAAAGCTATTAATCTTTTTACGTTATTTAGGTTAGGTGTGCGATTTTACCCTCAGTTTGTCAGGGGCATAATCCGCTTTGTCTTGGCAGTGTTGCCATAATGAAACTATCTAGATTGAAACCGTCAGAGTTAAAGGTTGTGGGTATCGCTGCACTGGGTGGGGCATTAGAGTTTTACGACTTTATGATCTTTGTTTTTCTTGCCAATACCATTAGTCCACAATTCTTTCCCGCCACACAACATATCAACTCACTATTAGGGATTTTTAGTGCCTTTACAGTTGGGTATCTCGCAAGACCAATAGGTGGCTTGGTATTTAGCCATTTCGGAGATTTACGAGGTCGGAAAAAAGCGTTTTATGTTTCCATTTTATTAATGACTGTTCCGTCTTTATTGATAGCAATCCTACCTAGTTATCAACACATTGGATTTATAGCGCCTATCATCCTTGTTTTACTGCGAATAATTCAAGGATTGGCAGTAGGTGGTGAAATTCCCGGAGCGATAACCTTTACGTTTGAGCATGTAGATGCAAACAAACGAGGTCGAGCAATCGTCATTGTGTTCTTTGCCCTCAGCTTGGCAGTCTTGTTTGCTCAAAGTGTCACAGCCTTGCTGCATTCATCGTTAACCCAAGAACAATTTTACCGTTGGGGCTGGCGTATAGCCTTTTTAATTGGCGCGATTTTGGGTGTTGTCGGTGGCTATATGAGGAAGAACGTATCAGAAACGCCTTTGTTTGACTCAATCAAAAATCAGCAAAAAGAAAGCTATATCCCTGCTTTATTTCTAGTAAAAAAGCACTTCCCACAACTTCTACAAGGCTTGTCAATCTTATGCTTGGATGCTGTGAGCATGTTTTTATTGTTTCTTTACATGCCCACCTATTTAGTCAGTTTCAAGACTCATCATCCAATTCCGGCAGATGAGGTGCATCTATTAAACAGTATCAGCTTAGGTGTGTTCTCAGTATTTATGCTGTTGTTTGGCTACCTTTCAGATAATATTGGAAGAAAAAAACTGATCCACATCGGCTCGGTTTTATTAATTCTCTTATCCTATCCAATGTTTAATGCCTTGCTTAGTGGTTCGATTAAAGTGGTATTGGTTTCACTTATTATTCTTGGCGTGTCTTTTTCTCTAGTGGCATCAAGTTACGGTGCAATGTTAGCCGAACTCTTTCCTCCTAAAGTAAGATATACAGGCGTTGGGCTTGCCTACAATCTTGCCTTTGCTGCGTTTGGTGGAACTACGCCACTCATTGTCACTTTCCTGATAAAAGTCACCAAGAATCCTTTAATGCCAGCCTATTACCTGATGCTACTTGCAGTGCTAGGTCTGTTAGGGACATTAACGATAAAGCCAAACAAGCTTTATTGAATTATCTTTTTTTAGCCGCGGAGACACCATGCTTCCAGTAAACGATATGATGCTGTTTGTCGATGTGGTTAAGTACAAAAGCTTCACCGCAGCGGCAGAGAAAAATGACAAAACAGCAGCGGCTGTCAGTAAACGTATCTCACAGTTAGAGGCTTCATTAGGGGTTGAATTACTAAAGCGAACAACCCGAACCTTAGCATTAACAGAAGCAGGAGAAATACTGTATCGGCAGTGCGCCAATATCCAGCTAGAGCTTAGCTCAGCGTGTGATCAAGTTATTGATGTTCACAACAACCCTAAAGGCAAAATCAAAATATCTGCATTACAAAATTTCAGTAACCTTATCCTCTCTGACTTACTCGAAAAGTTCTTACAAGAATACAGTGATGTTGAAATTGAAATCACACTTGATGGCGCAATGGGAGCATTACCGCCTATTGGTGAATATGATGTCGCTTTTCGGTGTGGTCGCTTAGAGGACTCATCTGCGATATCAAGACTGGTTCTCACTCATGACTATACCGTTTGTGCTAGTCATTCTTACTTGCAACGACATGGCATTCCGAAAGTCTTCAATGATTTAGAAAAACACAATTGTTTAGACTGCCATCATGGTATCCAGCCAGAGCAACGTATTTGGACATTTTTTGATGGTGATGAAGCCTATAACATTCCAGTGAAAACCAATGTATTTACCAATAATGCCCTCTTTGTAAAGCATCTTGCATTGAGTGGCGTGGCGTTAACTTACTCTCCAACCTTTATTGTTGCCGATGCCATTAATGCAGGGTTTCTAGTGCCGGTGCTCAATCAGTACAAAACAATCACAAATTCTATCTACCTGATCCACCCTTATACCAATAAGAATTTACCAAAGCGTATTCGATGCTTTATCGACTTTGTTTTTGAAAACTTATCGGTGCCATCAATCCAACTCAGTAACACTCAAAGGTGAGATAGCTTATGCCTTTTCTATTGGATCATGTGTTAATTTGGAGTCGGTCATTTAACGAATATCAGCAAATATTCTCGCTGAATGAAAGTGATACCAACAAAAAGATCTTAGGTTGTGCCGATGGTGCTGCATCTTTTAATGTTACAGCTACATCGTTAGGCATGAATGTGACTTCTTGTGATCCCTTATACGGGCTAAGCCCCCAAAAAATCAACGATAAAGTCAGAAGCTCTTGTGAGTTAATTTATCCGAAGATACTCAGTTCAGTGGAAGACTTTAATTGGGGTTACTTTAAGCATCCTCAAGAGTTAAAAGCAAAACGGCTTGCTGCTTCACAGTCATTCTTAGATGACTTCTCAAAAAATATAATGAGCGATAGATACATCAATGCTCAGCTACCGACACTGCCATTTGCAGATAACAGTTTTGACCTTGCTTTATGTGGTAACTTTTTGTTTCTCTACTCAGAAATATTATCCACAGACTTTCATATTAGTTCAGTGCTTGAGTTAGTCAGAGTTGCTAAAGAGGTGAGAGTTTTTCCGTTAATCGGCAATAATAGAAAAACACCAGAGCAGCTACAGTTTGTTCTTAACGCGCTTGATCTGTTGCCAGTTGAGTATCACATTGTCGAGGTTAATTATCACTTTACCAAAGGGGCTAATCAGATGTTACAAATCAAGAAAATACTAAGGTGAATTAAATGCCATTAGAAATGCTTGATGAAACTACAGGTATCAACATCGTCTATCAACACAATGATAATGCAGATGCCGATATTTGGCTTATTCATGGATTCACTGAATACAGTGATAGCTTATCGGGAGTATTCGAAACAGCAATCACTGATCGTTTTAATGTATTCATTCCTGATCTTCCGGGGTTTGGTAAAAGTCCCTTTGAAGCAAAATATAAAGACTTAAAAAATGTCGTCATTTTGCTTGAACAATTGATTTCAACATACTCAAAGGACAGGCAGCTGATCATTCTCGGTCATTCATTGGGAGCAACCATTGCCACAGTTCTCACAGCTAAATTAAATAATGTGCTGTTCTTTCTCAATGTCGAAGGCATGTTAGTTGAAGATGAGATTAACGCCCGTTCCCTAACCAAAGCCAGCGAGTTTGAGTGTTCAACTGAGTTTGTCGACTATATGTGTTCTCGATTAAAGGCTAGCGCTGAATCAGATATCTACATCAAGCGCTATCTTGAAAATGCTAAGCAAGCTGATCCTGAAATCATTCATGCTTGGGCAAAGTCCTCTACAGAGTTGTTAGCTGGAAATACCATTGATTCTATCTATAGGGATTTGAAGTGTGAAAAGCTATATGTTTATGGTGAATACAGTATGTCTAAGCTTGAACTTACTCATCTAAGGGAAGTTAGATATGAGAGGGCTGTAATACTTGGAGCGGGGCATTGGCTAATGTTGGAACGATCTGATGAATTTTGGCTATTCATCAGCGAAGCGATAGCCAAAACCCTTAATCAAAAAGATATATAGAATGTTCATTAGTAATGGGGAGATCTAACAGGGTTTCAGGTTAAACATATGAGGTATTAATGAGTTACAAACTCATTTCTCGACAAAGATGATTTTGCCAGCGATCGTTGCTGGCACATCAATAGACACAAACCAATTCGAAATAAATACTAGCTTACATTGATCTGCTGCTATTTCTACTCGATACTAAGCCTCATTCAATAATCTATGAAGCTATAGTATCTTGGTTGCTCAAATAAAGTCTGGTTAAGCCGTAAGCTTATTACCACACTCAGTACAGAACTTAGCTGTAGTGTCTGGTAGAACAGCGCCACAATCAGCACAATTTAACG
Source organism: Parashewanella sp. 2210YD4-3 (assembly GCF_056591735.1). Taxonomy (NCBI): domain Bacteria; kingdom Pseudomonadati; phylum Pseudomonadota; class Gammaproteobacteria; order Alteromonadales; family Shewanellaceae; genus Parashewanella; species Parashewanella sp. 2210YD4-3. Next base: position 9,046 of record NZ_JBWQOG010000020.1, read on the forward strand.
CATTAAGTTTCTTTCTGAGCATTGCAACATGAATTACGCAAGGTATTGTAACTTTATAGGCAGGGCCTGCTAAGTCTACAGCAGTCCAAATACCAGTAATTGCCCAACCTACAGGTCCTGCTAGAATAGAAGTGGTTCTCACTACAGCAGCATTTGTTGTGAGTCTTAAGCCATGGCCTAATACAAGCTTAGCAATTTGGTTAGCAATAATGAGAGTTAATTGGTAAGATTTAAATCCGCCTGCTCTAAATATAGCTATAAATGTGGCTGCACTTATGCCTCCTTTACCTAGGCTCCCTTTATCAGCCATTTCTTCAATTAGTTTTTCTTTTTCGCTATCTTCCATATGGTCTAGCGCTTTTTTAAGAATAGTTTCTAAAATGTTATCTTCAATTTCATCAACTGATCTATTTTTGTTAAAAGGAATATTTAACTTTTTAGCAACATCGCATACAATTTCATGGTAAGAAGGTCCTTCTCCTCTCCAAACATTGGCGAATGAATTACCGCCCATATCTCTTATTTCACGAGCTACTAGGTCTGCGTATTTAGTGTGATCAGGTGAGTATCTTTTGTAAACATCACTACCAGAAAGATCTTCAGACAACTTTCCTATTACATACTCTACAAGCGGCTCTAAATCGTCCTTATCTGCAATTTCCAAAACTGGGTTTAAATTCTTGTCAAAAACTGTAGTATTTTTCATATTTTCTTCCTTAATTTTGAGCTAAAAAGTCGTTGACTATTTTTCTGATGTATTTTTTTGTTAACTGGTCATTATTGGGGAAAACGATCTCTGAACGTTTTACGATTTTTTCTATAATTTCAGCAGGTAAATCTCCACTTTGTGCAAGACTTTGTACAGCAAATGCTACCCTTATTCTTTCATCAAGTTCGCCACCTTCGCCTCGAACAAAAATCTGATTCATATCTGAATTTTTAAGTTTTGCACGCCTTTTTCTTTGTCTCTCTGCTGCTGTCATTGCCATAACAAACCCCAAAATGTGACTGTCACGGAATAATAAACGTGACAGTCACACTTGTAAAGTAGTTGTTGATAAATTTATAGTGTTGATGACAAAACTGTTAATTCTTATATAGCAATAAAACGGTAGGGCTTTTACGTTAATGTATTTTGGGGAAGAAGGAGTTACCTTCAAAATCATATTTGCACAGGAAGTGTAGCTTGGAGCCCACTCGAAATGGGAAAAACTTTGTTATCATTTTGAAGTGTTCAACAATACTATCATTGTACATTAACCCTGTTCAGCCCTTTCACCAAGAAAATTAAGGAGCTGTACCTCTCCTTCAAGAACAGCAATGATGAGCTTGTTGGCTTTGAAGTTATCTGGCAGCCTAACTCTGCTGTTTTGATCTTCGTACGGAAGATTTTTGAGAGTTTCAGCTTTTATCTCAATATTGGTCGGTTCTGAATAATAAAGAACTGTCACAGTTTTCTTTTTCAATTTTCATCTCTATCCATGAGAACGATTATTGTTCACTATAAATTAAAGAATTATTTAAACAATCGTTTAAAGATTGGTCGGTTGTTATTTGTACAGAAACAGGTGCAGAGTGAGGATTAAAAACAATATTTATGCTTTCACAGAGCGTTGATAGAAGTCTCACAAGTACTATTTTTGCGTGTAAACCAAAACAAACCAAGGCAGACGACCTGAATTACAACTGGCAGCATAAAGCCTATTCTATAGCTGTCTGCTAAAGAAAAGTACTGACTTGATAAAGTAACAATAAGCCCAATCAGATACTGGATCAGAAAAACTGAAGTAAACACCACAACATTCAATGCGGTATTTGCTCGACCTGAATGTGTCTTTTTAAATTGCTGAGTCAGTGCTGCATAAGACAAATTAAAAATTTGTGATACCAAGCTTAACAGTACCCACAATATCCATTCATAACGCCCATGAGAGGTGATGATGGTGACTTCAATGATGATATAAACCACAACTAGACAAGCAAGCACATGCTCAAGTGGTTTATTACATTCCTTCGCTATTTTTGCGATATAGCCAGTCGATAGTAGGCTAACGAGCATTGCTAAGCCCATTAGTAATAAGTAATCATCAATCGTACTTTGTTTGGCATTTGAAACTGTCTGTAACCAGTTCTCAATCCAAAGCCCATGAATCGCCATAAAGCTAGGTAAAACACCGGCAGTGATAAGTGCTATCGTCCAAAAGTATTTAGATTTAAAAATTGTGGTAATGCCTTTGAGTTGACTAGCAAAGCTTGATTTTTCTGTAGCGATTTTGGTATCTGGAACAATGAAAAAGATAAGAAAGGCAACACTGAACGCCAACAAACTAAAACCAATATTTAAAGCCTGCCAACCAAAATGCGTTACCAGAAAATCAGTGGGAGTGGCGGATAATAGGATTCCAATACCACCAAACGTCATCATTACCCCGTTCAGCATTGGGATCTTTTCATTTGGAAACCATTGCACGATCATTTTAAATGCCGCCATTAACCCACCAGACATTCCAATGCCTAGCAAAGCGTGACCGATAGCAATAACACCTATACGATCTGTGACCCCAGATAACAACAAACCAAGCCCACCGATAACGAATAGGCAAGACTGAACTTTCTTAGCGCCATAGTTATCAAGCAATGTGCCTAGTGGAATTTGAAATAGGGCATAAGCCAGAAAGTAGGTGGCATTTAATAATCCAAGCTCAGATGGACTGGCTTTAGTTAATTGCAACAGAGTAGGCACTAAAACCGCATTCATTGTGCGAAAAAGGCAACTGAGGATAAAGGCGAGGGCAAAAGGTAGAAAAACCATAAAAAAGGCTTTATTGAAAGTGATGTCTTTAGACTCATAAGCAGCGTTTAATTTCAATGCTGTCATGACTATTACCTTGTTTTTGTTAAGAGTCTTATTCCTTCAATCGCCTTAATGTTGATGACAAACTTAATTAACATAGCTTTCAATGGCACACTTTACAGTTACTTTTGATTAAGAAATTAACCTAATTTATTAGTCTGTTATAAGTGAACTCTAGCCATTTTCGATAAATTTTAGCCAGCTTAAAAGCTACGACTGCTTTTAGTCAATGAGCTAAAAATTAATCTTTGATTAACTTTGATTGTGCAATTGATAAAAAAAGGGTTAACAGCAGAAACAGAATGGATTCGTTATTGAAATAACGAGGTAGTCTATGACTCAATTGATCCAGCTAGTGCCATCAATCAACAGCGTTGATGAAATGATAGAAAATTGGCGAACAACATATCCTAACCTATCGCCAACACTGACCCTATTTTTATTAGAGTTCCCTGAAGTCGACATTGCACTGAGGCTCTTTGTCTACTACCTTTCTGATGCAATTAGAGTATTCGATGAGCCATTGTTTGGGATTTGTTTGGCTCAAGCCATCAAAAGTTATGAGCGTTCAAAACAGCAAGAAGATGAACTTGTTTGCGTTAGATTTTTTGAAACCTTAACCTACAGAGCCGCTGATCTCTTACACAATATAAAAATAGAAGATTGGCACGGCTCAGAATGGCGAATAGCTGACGGCATTTACTTCACAGATTGGTTTGTATTGAACCCAGCAAGGTTAAAGCAACAAGAATTAAAACAGATTAGCATTGAGCCTTTGTTTTCAGAGAAACAAACCGTTAGACGCGCTCAGCAAATATTGAAAAATAAGATGTGTTTGGCTGACTAATAATATTCGTAAATAGCTTGTTTAACGACACCTAGCACTTGTCCATTTTCAAACTTGATCAACGGATAGTTTGGATTAAAAGACTTCAAATAGGTGGCATCAGCTTCGTCTACAATTTGTTTGAAGCAAGCAGAAGATGACGTTGGAAGTTTAGCGATAACCAAGTCACCCGATTCGTATTCTGATGTGGCTTCAACAATGAGAATACATCCCTCAGAAATACAGCGATGCCCTTGACCTTCCATTCCGTCACCACGAACTTTAATCGCATAGCCATCTTCACCGACATTTGTGCTGGATACTTCCCACCAAGCATCAATGATATCATCTGTGATTTCGGCTCTGTTTTGTGGCCAGTTAATAACTTGCTTGAGTGTTAGTAACGGAACACGACGAATAACGGCATTGGTTTTAAGATCTCTTGAGTAAATATTGCCAATGCCTTCCATCAACCATTTAGGGCTAACACTTAGTTCATTACATATAGGCAAGAAGTAACGAGAGTTTTTAGTAATGCCAGTGAGCATTCGGCTGATTGCTTGTTGTCTGATCCCAATACGAGATGCAAGTTCAGACTGGTTAATACCAGCCTCTTTCATGACAAAATCAAGTCGTTCTGCAAGTGTGTTCATACTTAAACCTAACATCATCTAAACAAGCGAAAGTGTAGAAAACTGGATAGCTACTCAAAAAATAGTAAAGATTAAACTTTTGTTTTCCCGAATCGAGATAAATTATCACATAACGTAGTAATTCACACATTTAAGAGTCTTAATCTTGGTTTAAGAAAGCTCATCTCACCTAGAGATTCTAGTTGCTGGTGGGGTGTTTATGTTCTCCACCCAAAAAGAGACGAATACCGTAAAAAGAGAAAAAATCCTCTAATCTACTAGTGCAGGATTCGCAAAGTGATGGCGTTTGCCGTAGCTGTTGCCAGCAAATGCCGTAACATCTGCCAGCATTTGACGGGTAGGGATTTTCAAGTGTGTTAACTCATTAAAAACCTTATCTTTGTACTGTACAAAATTCCAGCGTAGGAGTAGATTGATTCTAACGGAGAAGTATTCAATCAGGTGGTGGAATTTTATGGCCAGAGTTGAAATTCGTTTGAGTGATGATGAGAAGTCAAACTGGAAACAGTATTGTCATGATCAAGGTGTAAGTGAGTCAGGCATGATGCGACAGCTCATTAAAAATGCCGCTCCAGATGTTGCCAATGCTGATGGATTCAAACCAGCCAGAACCAACAAAATCACCATTCGTTTATCCGACAACGAAATCGAAAAGTTAGGAGTTCAAGCCAAGGGCGAAGGTTATCTTAATCCAACCAGTTGGGTGAAAGCGTCAGTTGTTGCCAGCTTACAACGAAGCCCCACTCTCACAGAGTCTGAAACCCACGTTTTAAGAGAGTCAAATCGTCAGCTTGCCGCTTTAGGCCGTAACCTCAATCAAATCGCCAGAGTGTTGAATATTGAATTTAGAGAAAGCGATAAAATCACCAAAGAAATGATTGAGCTGCTAACAGGTCACATCAACGAGCATCGAGCAAAGGTAAACCAGCTTATCAATCAAAGCCATCATCGCTGGGAGCTGAACTATGAGTCAAATCTCTAGCGATAACATTTCAAGCCTTCTCTCTGGTGATGTTCGCACCAAATCCAACCGCATTCGAAACTTAAAGCGATACAGTAAAAGAGCACCAGAAGTCATGGTGAAGATCAGTGGTCATTGCCGCACAGCTTCTCATACCGTTTCTCACATGGAATATATAAGCCGTAACGGAAAGCTAGAAATCGAAGATGAAAGCGGCTGCTTGTACCAAGACAAAGCAAGCATTCAACAGCTCGCCCAAGACTGGCATCAAGACACCGAAAGCAATAAAAAGCGCACCCGTCTATCCACTCACTTGGTGTTATCCATGCCTGATGGCACAGAATCCAAAGCGGTAAAGCAAGCCGTTAGAGAGTTTGCTAAAAAGACCTTCGCTGATAATCACCAATATGTGTTCGCCCTGCATACCGATACCGACAGCCCTCATGTTCACCTGACAGTTAAAAACTTAGGTTTTGATGGTAAGCGGTTGCATGTAAAGAAAGGGCTGCCGCAAGTTTGGCGAGAGCAGTTTGCAACTGAGCTAGAAAAATTAGGAGTTGCCGTTAAATCAACTCCTCCCAAACATCAAAAAGGCAAGGAAAAGGGGGGCTTTCAATGTCTATTTCAAAATTTTGATAGAGAACAGTAGAAAGTACAAAGTGTTTTTTACATCTGAAAAAGTTTTTTTTGTCCACTTTAGGTCTGTTTTTTTATTAGTCTTCTTTATAGTTAAAACCACTGCTTTTAGGCGGTCAGCTTTAGCTATGAAATTTTTCTCATACCGATGCAGTAGAGAGTGTGCAAATTGATTACAGGTATGGCAGTCACACGGTTTTTAAAATTCAATATTATTTTGTTTTTGTAACCAAGTATCGCTATCCAGTACTGAGAGGTAATGTAGGGTTGAGAGTGAGAGAGCTGATACGAGAAACCTGTAAATCTTTCGAAATAGAAATTCTCAAAGGGGGTGTTAGTAAAGCTCACATTCACCTATGAATATCATCACTATCTGTAATGGATTCAAGTAAAGTAATGAGAAAAGTCAAAGGACGCTCATCCAGTAAGTTTTTTGAGAATTTCCCGGACTTAATAGACACTTTCGGGCAAAGGGGGACTTCTGTGTTACTTCAAGGCATCTAACAGGAGAAATGATTGTAGAGAGTCTTGAGCATCACTTTGAACCTAAAGTCGACGACAACTCTAGACTGAGTACTAACAACGAGTCTTTGATGCGTATCCGGACTTTCAGTCCGTAATTTTAACCCATCGTCTTTAGACGATGCTTGTTGAGTTAATTCTTCCATTGTGTAATTATTTTTTCTTCGAGCTTACATTTCATAAACAGGTGGTTTTGGGGTCAGGGCAGGAGCATACTTTGTTAACTGCCGATAACATCTCCAAAAATTAGTAGCTCTCGATATTCATCACTCAGCAAAGAACGATGAAGCTCGCTCTTCATGCTTCGTTTTTGAGATGTCTCCATTTTAGCCAAATTAAGAGCTAGTCTTCTCATTATGAGTATCGACTCAACACTACCAGCGTCATGGATACGACTACTATCCTTTTTAAAAACAACGTCCAATAACCAGTGGAGGCTATTTTCAATTTGCCAGTGACCACGTACAGCATTTGAGATAAATTCAGGTTCGATACCATGTGATGAGATATAGTATTTGGTATCTATAGTTGTTTTGTCTTTCACCTTTCTATGGCGCTCCACTGCCACAATAGCCTTAATTGACGGCCACTTTTTGTGAAGTTCAACATTTGAAGAAAATGGTAATTGAAAAGTTATTCGTGTTTCTTCTCGTCCATGACCTTTATCAGTTGTCGTAAAACTATCGGGTTCAAGGCCGGAATTAAAAGCTTCAGAAAATTGGTCTTTAATAGCTTGAGATAGAAGTTTTTGATTACCTTTAACTTGCACCAAATAATCAGCTTTTTTCTTGATAATAGCTTCTAATGTTTCTGTTTGAGCATGATGCGTATTCCGGTGAGTTGGATCACTGATTCCAGTTCTTCTGGATCACTTTAGCCTTTAACGTAAAATACAACGTCCTTTTTATTCCAAGTGATCCACTTCAGTCAAGATTTCATCCTTTTTTCGCATAGACTCCCCCTTTAATTTAATTCGATGAGCGTTATGCATAAGTCGATCTAAAATGGCGTCAGCCAGTGTGTTATCTCCGATAGCGTTGTGCCATTGTTCTGTTGGGAGTTGGCTAATCATAATTGTAGAGTTCATTCCGTGGCGGTCATCCATGATTTCCATAAGGTCAGAACGATGAGCAGCCGTTAGCGGCTCTAAGCCCCAGTCATCGATGATGAATAAATTTGTATTTGATAACATCTTGAGAAGTCTTTGATAAGCTCCGTCAGCCTTTGCCTGCTCAAGTGTGAGCAGTAAGCGTGATAGCCTGAAGTAGCGAACGCTGTAGCCTTTTAAACATGCGCTGTTACCAAGAGCGCATGTCAAATAAGTTTTACCGCTACCACAAGGCCCAGTAAGCAACGTATTTTGCCCTTTGCTTACCCATTCGCATTGAAGTAGTCCTGCCATCTGACTGCGTTGCAAACCTCTTGGGTGCTGGTAGTCGATGTCTGCTGCTTGAGCATTTAATTTCAGTTTTGCATTTCGAAGTAATCGCTGTTGTTTACGATGTTCACGATCTATCGATTCACTCTCAATGATATATTGAAACCGTTCTTCGAAAGATAATTCAGCATAATGCCCCAGCTGCTCTTGCTGGCTCAGTAAAGCTTGAGCCATGCCGGATAACTTCAGTTGCCTGATGAGAGGTTCGATCATCATAATCACTCCTTAGTGGAAGGCTTTTGCGCCTCGGATATTTTCATGGTGTTGAGGTAAGTCAAAGCTTTGTTGCTGGCTATCAACAAACTTATCTTGATTACTTTTTAAGATGTTGCTGATGTCTCGGTGACGATAAAGCTTATGCTGGTTAGCAAGACGACAAGCGTTATTTAATCGTTCGGCGGGATAAGTTTTGGAAAGACTTAAGACACCTAAACATAACTTATAGGCTTGTTCTTTATGAGGTCTGCTATCAAGTTGATATTTCACCCATTTAGTAACATCTGAGCCGATGGTACTTGCCCAGTTAAGCAAGCGACCCGGTGTCCATTTATGATGTTTTTCATGGCGTTTAGGCATGTGCAGCGGTTCAGTTGTTGTGCCAGGGTGGTATTTACGGATGTGATGGCAAATCACCTTTCCTTTAAAGTTAACACCAACGTGTTTGTCACTGACGTGCAGCTCAATCTTTTCACCTACTAAATGATGCGGAACTGAGTAGTTGTGGCGGTCATATTGGACGTGATAATCGATGCCGACTTTCGCTGGTTTTATTGCGACATAGTGATAGGGATATTTTGGCAGTTTTGAGAGTGCTGGTTTATCTAGACTTTCAAATAAGCTCTGCCTGTTGCCATCCAGTTGCTTAAAGGGGTTGAGGTTTACCTCTTTCAAAAGTGCTTTGATGCAGTAATTCAATTCCCCGAGAGAGAAGAAGGTTTGATGACGAAGCTTAGCTAAAATCCAGCGTTCGATAATTTGTACGCCGACCTCAGCTTTCGATTTGTCTTTGGGTTTATACGGTCTAGCTGGGATGACGGCAACTCCGTAATGAGCAGCGAGTTGTTGGTAAGCAGGATTTAAGTCAGGATCATATCGACAAGCCTTAGTGACGCCAGACTTTAAATTATCAGGTATCACGATGCTAGGAACTCCACCTAAGAACTCAAAAGCACGAACATGACTTTCTAACCAATCTTGTAATGATTGTGTGTAGGTTGCTTCAACGTAGGTGTAGTTTGAGGCACCGAAGTACAGCCACAAAGATTTGTGCAGTTCTAATCTCACCTGTTGAACCACAAACGATGGGAACAGTCTGCCCAGCATAATCAACAAAAAGTTTCTCACCGGCTTTGTGCTCTTGGCGCATGGAGCGCTTTTGTTTGGCCTGCTAAGCTCGATAGCGATCACAAAACTGTGAGTAGCCATAGCTATCATTCGGATATTGCTCTTTGTACTCTTACCATAGGAGCTGCTTTGTTACTCCCTTTCTTTTTAGCTCAAAGTAGATTTCAGACCAATTAGGAGTATGAACTTTAGCTGTTGAGGTCGATGATGACTTTGGAAAGATGAGTGCTTCAAGCTGAGAGTCGCTTAAATCTATCGATAACGGCCAACTTAACTTTAGCTCTCTCGCTTTAGAAAGAGTGCGTTGTACTGTTCCAATACTGACTTTAGTGCTGACATGAATTTGCCTGAGACTAAGATTTGCCCCAATTCCAAGACGAATAATTTCTTTGATGTTTCGCATTGTTACTCTCTTTGCTGCCATTACCATATTCCAATTGGTTAAATGGAAAATAGTAGTAGTTAAGAAACAATACGTTAGAGGTTTTCCAGTATCACTGGATCACTGATTCCGGCATATGGATCACCAATTCCGGAAAATTAGCGTATTTGATCCAAATAAAACTGGAATTAGCGATCTGTTAACGACTGGAATAGGTGATCCACTTGGACTGGAATTGCTGATCCACCACGACTGGAATATGCACATGAAGCGCATCCAATGTAATTAGAGCATTGTCAATGTTCAGCATAGTCAGTAATGACTTAACAGTTTCAATCTCTTTTCCTTTACCAGTAGCCAGCTCCTGATACAGTGCCAATCCTGAATTGATGTCGTAAGCCCCCACAGAGTGAAAAGATTTTTCACCCAGTTTTGATGCCATTTTTAATGCTTTGCCGTCAATGGCGATAAGCGGCTTACCCGAAGTTTTACGTTTTTCATTTATCCAGCTAATGAGTGTTAACTGAAGGATTTCAGGCTCGATGGCTTGTACAATTCTAGTAATAGTGTGTCTTCTGGGTATGCCATTTTTAAAGGCTCGAAACTGGCGAAGCCAATCAAGCTTTAACTCACCAAATTGCTGCATTTCAGCCCAGTCATCCTGACCACTACTGATGGCGGAAAAGACAAGAAACAGAACATCAACAAGGTTATGTCGTTGGTTCACGTGAGAACGGGGATCTTCAATGAGTGATAAATGGTCAAATAAGGACATAAAGAGCAATAGTGAGTGAAGTTTGATGAGCTGATCATCATTATCTCAGAAAGTTCACTCAAATTTCAGAGTATGATCCCGCCCTGATTTTGGGGTAACAGGATCTGTTGGGTCTTTAGGATTCTTCCCCAGAGTACCGATTAACTTTGACCAGTCAAACTCTAGATCTAGGATAAGTGTGATATTGTCACTGCATACCTTAGTAAGCCCCTTTTGCATAAGTGCTTGTATATTTTTCCCCCTAATTTAGAATGCAAGTTGTTATGTTTGCCTGAAAGCCATAAAACAGTACCAGCTGTGGAGCATTTCAGACTACTAACTGAAGACCTGACTCCCGACTAATGCAGTCAGGTCTTCATTTTATAAATTCATTTCGAAAAATAGATTTTCAAAAATATTTGATATTTAAAATTATATTTATTCCCTAATTTAAAAATAGGTATAAACCCACATCAGCCTTAATTAAGTATGAATAAAAATAAAGCAAACATCTTAGATCTTTAAGTGTAAAAAAGCTAAGGTGTATCTTTTTAATTTTAGAAATGATTATTTTCTAAATATTTGTTATTATTGCTGAATAATGTTTTTGTGATAAGGTAAGTGTTGGTCTTAATATACGATGCTTATCTTTAAAGTATATATTATTCTAATTGTAACCACAAAATCCCGTGTTTTTAGCCATTTTATTTTTAAAGTTTAATTTACATTTTTTGATCCATTGTTCAGCGCCATCTTTTTTAATTATTATTTCTGATAAAAATATTGGTTTAATGCACGCAGTATTAATTATTTGTAGAATGCTTCCCGGTATTTTAACTAATTTGGAATTTAAATTAAATCTTCATTCTTACGGTTTTATACTGCATTAATATTTACATAAACGAAGGTGTTATTAACATCAAATTCCATATACTGTGAAGCATAAATATAAAAACAACCCCTTTGAGAAAGCTGTTCTTTTCAAACATAAATTTATACCCATAACTCGCAAGATAAAAACCTGTTAGTATATAAAAGATATATAAAGGCCAATGCTCTACATTATGTGAAAAAGCAAATGAAACAGAAGAAATTAATATAACACTATTCTTTTTTGCTCCGATTACATATAAAAAATACGGAATTAATAACTGAAATACTATAGTTTCCACCAAAGGAGCAAATAATGTAGCTATTAATACAAACTCACTGACATCACTGGTTTGTGTGTTTACTTCCGAGTTGTTCCCGATAAATTTAGATAAAATTAAAAGTAGTAATGACCAGACTAGATAACATTCTACTATACCTAATATGGTTGTTTTTATACTGTCTTTATTGCTAACTCTATCAACTAATATCATAAGTTTAACCCAACACACGTTAAGAATATTTTGTTTGGAAATATAATTATTTATTAACTTTAGTATTATCCATATGTTTTAATTGCTAGCACTAATACTAGTTTAATGCTAGCAATAAATGTAACTTTAAAAATTCAAGAAAGCTACGCTTTTTCTTTAACGATTAATATTTTGCATGCATTAAATGTCTGTTTTTCCATCTGGAACCATAAGATGAAGAATTCGACCTCCAATCATTTACAATTTCACCAATTAAATACCCAACTACATTATCAACTAGAAAGTCTCCTCCAGAAACTTTTCTAACATCTTCGGCGTTTAACTCAGTAATTTTAGATTTTTTCATTTTTCTATCTTCCTCCATTAAAAACAAATAAGAAAATCAATCAAAAGTCATTCTTTTTACTGTAAAACTTCATGTTACTTAACTTTGGATAATTATGACTTTCTAAGTTGTTCTTGAGGAATAACTCCCCAATATCTATTACTTAAAAAGTATTTTATTTAGTACTTAGCATGCATCAGTAAACGATTGCTCCACTTAGAACCATAAGATGATGAGTTGGATCTCCAATCATTTGCAACTTCGCCAATTAGATAACCAACAAGGTTATTTCTAAAAAAGCTGCCACCATTTACTTCTTGAATTTCATTCACATTTAACTCTTTCATTTTATTTCCTTACTTCGTCATATTTACCTGAGTATCAACATACTCAGACTGTTTCAGCATTAACTCCCGACTAAAGCAATTAATGCCATCCTTCAAATTATTGATAAAAGCTAATTATCGATAACTTAAATATTTTTAATTCGCGGCTTGTTGCATTTCAGCAATTTCTTCTGGTGTAAATACTTTACCTTGATGCATCACTATCACTCGCTGTGCCTGCTTAATTGTTTCAGGACGATGCGCCACAATAATACGTGTCATATCCAGTTCACGAACCTGCTCACTGATACGAGCTTCATTTTCAATATCTAAGTGACTAGTTGCTTCATCCATAAATATTACTTTGGGTTGCTGATAGAGTGCCCTTGCAAGTAATAAGCGTTGTACTTGTCCACCTGAAAACTGGCTGCCCATATCACCGACTAGTACGTTATATCCCATTGGCATTTGTGCTATATCAACATCAATCGCTGCCAAGTGTGCACAGTGTTGCATACGAACATAGTTTGGCTCTGGGTCGAAGAACGTAATATTATCTGCAACTGAACCAGATAGTAAGGTGTCATCCTGCATTACAGCAGTAATATGCTTACGGTATTGGGTTAAGCCAATATTAGTAATATCTTGTCCATCAAGTAATATGCGCCCTTTTGTTGGTGTCAGTAAACCGAGCATGATTTTCATTAATGTGGTTTTACCGCAGCCCGAAGCCCCCACAAAAGCAATAGATTCACCCGCTTGAATCTTGATTGATACATCATCAATCACATTCTGTTCGTCTTCACCATAGCTAAAGCTGATATTTTCAAGTGTTAATTCACCTTTTGCTTCCACAAGTTGGGCATCACCGTCTCTATTGGCTTCTTCTTCTTGCAATGCAATGTCAGAAACACGATCTAAATGCAGGCGCATCATTTTAAAAAGCACGATTTGTTCAATTAAACTTGCCACTCGTTCGGTCAATTGGTTTTTATAAGCGATAAAAGCCAGCACCATACCTACAGTTAAACTTCCAGTCATAACAAGTGTGGCAGCAAGGTACACGACAATAATGTTTTCAATTCCAAATAAAAGCTTATTCGCACCATCAAAACTAATCTGAAGTTTACCTAAACGAATATCTGCATTAATCACTTCCGCATAACGGTTCTGCCACTGACTTTGGCGCTGAGCCTCACTAGTAAATAGTTTGATGGTTTGGATACCACGAATATTCTCTAAAAAGTTGGTTTGCTCTTTAGCACTTGCTTGTATTGACTCTTCTGAGGCTCGATGAAACGGTCTGTACAGAGCAATTCGTAAAATACTGTATAAAGCAATAGCTGCAAGAACAACAAGCGTTAACTCAGTGCTGTAAATAAACATCATCACTAATACAGCTATCGACATTACGCCATCTACAAGGGTTTCAACTAATCCAGTGGTTAAGCGCTCACGAATTTGTGATAAAGAACCAAAGCGTGAGACCAAATCACCAATATGACGTTTTTCAAAATAAGCCATAGGTAAACGCAATAGATGCCTAAGTAAATTCACTCCCATTTGCATATTCAGCAAACTAGACACTCGCAATACCAACCAGCTTCGCACGCCCGTTGTTACAACATTGATGATAGCAAGTAAGCCAAAGCCAATGGCTAATACAATAAGAAGCGGTTTATCTTGGCTAATTAAGACCTCATCAACAACCCACTGCATATAGTAAGGCGTGACTAAAGCAAAAATTTGTAATAACACCGAAAGGGCAAACAAAGCGACTAAGGTTTTGCCAAAACCCGTCATTTTTGTCCAAAGTTGATTCCAACGCATCTGTTGGCGTTCATCTTGTTTTTTAAAGCCTTTGGTTGGCGTTAGCTCTAATGCAATGCCTGTAAAGTGCTCTGCAAACTCTTCTATGGACAGTTTACGCTTGCCTACCCCCGGATCATTAATATACACACCATTTTTAGTTACACCTGTTAGTACAACAAAATGGTTCATATCCCAATGTAATACACAAGGTAAAGCCAGTTTTCCGACTTCTTCAATCGGGCATTTCAGTGCTCGACTCGCTAACCCCAGTTTATCGCCAAGGTCGATCATCTGCTGTAGATTCATACCTTTTAAGTCTGCAGTAAATCTTTTACGCAGTGCTGCCATATCTAATTTGTGGCCATGGTAATTAGCCACCATTGCTACAGAGGCTAGCCCGCATTCTGCAATTTCAGCCTGTAAGATCAGCGGTACACTGCGTTTACCTGAAAACTCTAACAGATCGATTGCCGAAGTTTCTTGTTCAGTCATTGCACTACTTTCATGAATCTTCATTAGCTTACTCTCCCATTAAGGCTATAAATTGGGTCAAGTAACCACTCAAATAATGAACGACTATCAAGAACAATATCTGCTTCAAGTAACATACCGCTTTTCAGAGGAAAACTATCACCATATGCAGCAACATCTTGTGCTGTAAGTTCGCTTCTGACGCGATAAACGGGTTCATTCAATTGCATTGGTACACCAACAGCATCACCTGCTAATAGTGCTTTATCAATACTGTTCACTACACCTTCCACAAATCCAAAGCGCTGATAAGGAAAGGCATCAAAACGCATTCTTACTTCGTCACCCTTTTTAATAAATCCGGCTGAACGAGTCGGTAGCAATAGTTCTGCGATAAGTTTTGAATCTTCTGGTAATAGGCTTAGTAGTGCTTTATTACTGCTAACTAACTCACCTTTCAAGGCTTGAATTGCTGTGACCGTTCCAGATTCTGAAGCTCTGACTACATAGCGGCGGTTTGTTTTAGTTTCATCCAGTTGGCGCTGTATATCTGATTTGCGGCGCTGTGCATCAGCCACTTTTAAAGCGTGAAGGTTATCGAGTTGTCCAAGTTCAGCTTTAATTCGATTTAGTTCACTAGTGACCTGAAGTTCATTTGATTTTAAATTTGTTAGCTCTTGCTTGGTATTAATTAAACTTTCTTGTTGAGCTTGAAACTCCATCGTCGACAAATAGCCTTGTTTATGAAGTTTTTTATGTTGAAGGTGTTGTTTGTTTTTTAATTCTAATTTTTCTGCCAATAATACTTTTGATTCAGAAATAACAGTTAAGCGATTAGTTAGGTTATTTATATTTTTATTTAAACGAGTACGTTCTTTTTCTAATAATATTTTATTTGTATTCTGTTCGCCTTTTACAACGATTAACTGCGCATTTAATTCTTTAATTAACGAGTCACTAAGATCATTACCGTTTGTCATATTCCTATTAATAACAATCGTTGCAAGGTCATCACCTTTATTAACTTTTTGACCTTCGACAACATGTAGCTTCTCAATACTACCTGTCGAAATAGGATAAGCTTTAATAAGTCCTTTGCTTGGAACTAAATATCCTCGAACCGTTTCTTTTCTTGAATATTGAGAAAAAGATAAAAAAGAAATGGCAGCAATAATAATTAATACAATTGTGCCAACTGTAAAATATATAGAAAGAGGTTGAGCGAGAGAAATATCGCCATGCAATTTTTGTTTTTGAGCGTCAACAGCCTGCTGACGAAATAATGAAGACATACAACGTCCTTATTTTAAACTACATGCCAATCCAATCTGACAAATTAAATACTTCAAGAAACTTTGTCTTAACAACGACGTGAAATATAAGTTAAAAACAAAACATTAATCAACAATAAAATTAACAAAAATATTTCAACTGTTTTTTTTTCGAACAAACTATCTTGAAAAAAGGATTTGTAAGATTTATATACAATAAATCAGAATGTCATTCTGACAGTGGCTTGCTCTAAATCGTTATTTAAACACTCCTCAAAGCTTACAATTCTGGTTGTTTCTCGTGTTTTTTAAATTTTGATTTTATTTGGTTTTTTTCACTGGAATGAATTCCTAAGTTTTGGATAACACTTTGCTGAAACTCATTTTCTAAATCTAAAACAAATTTTTGAATTTTTTCTGCATCCCTTGAAGCTCGTAAAATCTCTTTAGGATCATCTCGCAATACCTTTATCCAGTGGCCGACGTAAGCGGCATGCTGGCCGAATTCATGGCCGATTTGCAGTTCATCGCCGAGCATGAGTGAGCCGATTTCGGCTCTGAGTTCTTCTTTGGCGTAAGACTCATCACCAAAGCGGCCTGTCATATCTCGGCTGAGTCGATG
>NZ_JBWQOG010000021.1:0-4420 GCF_056591735.1 Parashewanella sp. 2210YD4-3
CGCTTCAACAAGGACAAATACTGGTTGGCTCCTACGCTGCGCTTCGGATTTTAGCCAACCAGTATTGGCCTGTTAAGCGGGCGTTATGTGGTAAATCAGCATGATTAAAGGATACTTATAAATGTCATACGGATTTGAACTTTATGTTGCAATTGCTTTACTAATTACAGTTGCAATATTGGGCTTTATGGATAATCGTTTGCGCAATAAAAACACCACGTTTATCACCATACTTTGTTCAACACCAATCGTTGCAAACGTATTACAAAACTTGTTTGGCATTCACTCAGCAATCATTTTCCTTACTGTAACAATCATATATATTGTTGCAACGAAAAAGGCTAAAACAACAACCACATAACAAGCGCTTCAACAGGACAAATACTCGTTGGCTTTTGTCGCTGCGCTCCAAATTTTAGCCAACAATTATTTGCCTGTTAAGACGGGCGTTATATGTCAAGGAGGGAACTGTGCACGTTGTTATTAGCTTCAAAACGTCAATGTTTGATTTATCAAAGGAACATGAAAATACAATCAACCCTATATATGGAGAATCTTTGTTAAATTGGCTCAAAGTAGCCGTTGATAAAGATATCGAGTTTTCTGAACCATTCACCGAAGATTGGGGGTGGTGTAGCAGTATCCTCTGGAAAGGTCGCCAATATATGCTAGGGGCATCGGTCTATTTTGAAGAAGGTGATGACCCTCAATCAGAATTAGAATGGATTTTTCAAATCGATAAGGATAGAACTTTTATCGAGAAACTATTTGGTAAGGAAAAAATAGATAACTCTGATGAATGTGTTATGTTTTTTAGATCAAAGTTACTTGAGGAGCCTCAAATTCATTCGGTAGAGTTTAAGTAAAAGGCATATAACAAGAGACTATGGTAAATAATGGAGATTATTTCTCCTTTTGTCACTAACCAAACTCAAGATGTTGCTCTTTCATGGTTCTAATCAAACTATTATTCCGCTTTTCAAAGAGTGTTGTTGCTTTTTCATTGGTACTCTCCCTTTCAAAACCCATCACAAACTGCTGAATTTTCTCAGCATCTCTTGAGGCTCTTAGGATTTCTTTCGGGTCATCTTGTAAAACCTTAATCCAAGCATCGACGTAGGCAGCATGTTGCCCGAAGTCGTGGCCTATTTGCAGTTCGTCACCAATCATTAGTGAGGCGATTTCGGCTCTCAATTCTTCTTTGGCGTAGGATTCATCACCGAAACGACCTGTCATGTCTCGGGCTAATCGGCTGGAATGGCCTGTGCTGTGACCAGTCTCATGAAAAATCGTTGCCAGATATCGATCTGCTGTTTCGAATTGGGATTTGTCGGGTAAATGAATGCTGTCAGTTGCAGGGCTGTAGTAAGCATTGTCATGTTGATCGTGGTGAATGGCGACACCAACATTATTCAGAATTTTCTCTGCTCGTTCGTGGCGTTGCCAATCTGGTTCTGTTTTGATTTCCAGCTCGGGTAAACCTTCGATTTGAGCAGCATTGAACACCACTGCACTGAATACTCTTGGTTTTTCTAGTTTGACGGTTTCCTTTAGTGGTTTGCCATCAGCACCTATGATCTTTTTGCCGTTGTTGTCGGTTTTATCTACCTTGTCGAACAGCTTCCAATATTGGACTATGGTGCCGTGTTGCCCTTTCATCACCTTGGCATCTAAGCTATTGGCTTGTTTAAAAGTCATCCACCTTGGATCTTGTCTGCCTTGCATAGCAAGCCAGATGGCATTTGAGCCTTTGTATTTTGTGCCGCTAACAGGATTGTGAGGCATTCTTGGCTCGCCCGGTTTCCACGGTAGTTGCCAAGGTGCAGTGCCTTGTTTGAGTTGCTCAATAAGCTTATTGGCGATTTGCTCATGGTATGGGACTTTGGTCTTTTGGTTCGTTGGCATGGTTTAATCCTCATCAGTATCAACGTCGCTGGCTTCCCATGCGTCTTGTTCTGACAGGGCATCTTCCTCAAATGCGCCCAGTTCTTCGGCTTCAGCTGCCGTGACTTCCACAATATTTTGTGGTGTGTTGAGCAGAGTTAATTTTTCATCGAGCTTAGTGTTCAAGTTGCTGTTCATAGTGCGCCTCCTTTTTTGGTGCAAAGCGTGACTTAGTTATTGAGTTTTGTGGAGTAAATCTCTGCTTAAATCGTTCTAATGCTGATTGTGGTTTGGCTTGTATAGAAGCTTGCTGCTTTGGTAATGAAGTAGTTGATTGAGTTTGGGGCTTTACTGTTTGAGTTTGTTTATGAACTTGAGTCTGCTGGGATGGCTTGTTGATGGTTACCCCTTGCTGTGCCAAACGTTGATAATCTATGTGGTGTGGTTTATAGCCTGTGACGTCTATACCTTTGATTTTGGCTTGTAACCAAGCTTCACGTTTGAAATTCTGACTGCCTCTGAGCTTGATTTGTTGCCAGCCTCGATGCTCGGCAATCGCCAATAAATCCATAATGATTTTGCTGTGTTCAAGCCGTGTTTGTAGCTTGTTGCCTTTGTCGATAAAGACAAGTGCTGTTGAATTTCGATTAGGGAAATAGCCTTTACCATTGACAGTCACATAACTTAAATACAGATGTTTAGGCATAGGCATTTTGTGAGTTTTGGGTGCATCTTGCGTGTCGTCTTTTTCAGTTTTTGCTTGTGTCTTTGGTTCTGCCACTGAGAGTGGATTGCTGGGTGATTCAGCTTGATCTGTTTCATGGTATGAAGTGTATTGCTCTGCTTTTTCAGGGGACACTTTCTCTGGAATAATGCTGTTAAGCCTTGGCAAGATCCGCTCTGACTTTTGATACTTTAGCTCAGGCCAACAACTTTCAATATAGCCTTCGATTTGCTTTTTCACTCGAACCACGCTGCTGCTCATGTGTAGATCATTAAAGTCGGTTAAGCCATGTTGAATTTGTTCTGTGGAAAATTTAGGCGTGAGCCAGTGCCCACCGACTAAGTTGGCTGACTCTCTGGCTTTTTGTATGCCTTTATTGATTTGATTTTTATGGTCATTATCGGCAAGAAACAGATGTTTGGCATTGGGGTATTTAGCACTGATTTTTTCTGCGACTTTAGGCATATTGCCTGCATCTACTGTCATCACTACACTGCGCCCTGTCGCTTCGGCAATACTCGCTGCTGTTGAGTAACCTTCGGCATACAAAATGGGTTCATTAGTGTTTAGCGGTCTATCGCCCACCACAAAGAAGTGTCCTGATTTTTGTGCGCCTTTTTTAAGGCACTTGAAGCCATTAGTGCTAATCCGCTGAAGGCTATGAATGCTCTGTTCAGTGTCATAAAGCGGGATCACCAAACGGCCTTTCTTGTCCTGACATACACCGGGATAAGCTTGTACACCTTTGCGACTCAAATAGCCCTGACCTGAATTTGCGGTTGGCAGTTGTCGATACAGCTGAGCGCAGCGTTTGGCGTGATGTTGTTGCTTTTGATTGAGACTTTGCTCTCGTTGATAGCGAATATTGGCCATGTGCGCTTTTTGATGAAGCCTTGCAGTCGGATCAGCTTGTTCAAAGCTGGCATGCCATTTTTGTGGCTCATTGTGATTACGATGATCTTGATACCAGCCAACTGGGTGACCATCATTAAAGACAGCATAAACGCCGCTTTTTTGCCCTCGTTTGTCATCTTGTGTGGCAACACGATGAATTTGACCATCCATTAACGGTGGCTCTTTCAGTAAGAAACCTGCTGTTTCTAAGACATTGTTAAATTCAAGCAAGGGATCGATATCACTGTGCTGTTTCATCATATTGGGGTCGGGCAACCAAGGCTCTACTTTGCGTTTATCGGTTCCGGCTTTGGCGTACCATAAGCCTTGCTCACCATCAAAGCTGATAGCGGCTATGCCATTATTGAGTCTGCCGATTTCTTGTTGGGCTTGTGCTCTATCGTCATAACCCACTGCCAGATAGGTTTTGTGTTTCAATTGCTCGTTACTCATAGTTTTCATCTCCAACTACATTTTTGAAATCGGTAACTAAGTCATTCATAGCGGACTGTTTGGGGATAGGCTTGGGTTCTAATTGACTCGGCTGCTCTGCAACACAATTGTCAGGCTCAGATTGCTCAACACTTGTTGTATCGCCATCCTCAGCGTAGCGAATTTGAGTAATAGTGATTGAATGCTGTTTAGGCGTGACCTTGGGAATGCTTGGTATTGAATAATGATTTCTATCTGGGTGATTGCCCCGAACAGTTAGCTGTTTGTCTTGATACCAACGCAGTTTTTGGCATTTCACAGGAGGGCAGTTTTCTAGCAGTAAAATGGCATTATCAGCGCCCATTTGCATTAGCTCTTGTGGCAGCATTAAGGCTCGTCCGTGATCGCTAATGTTTTCACTTTTACCACCTTTGCCTGATAGCTGACGGCTTCGACTTCGGTTGTTGATGGTGGAAGTGCCAAGGC
>NZ_JBWQOG010000022.1:0-2926 GCF_056591735.1 Parashewanella sp. 2210YD4-3
TTCAGTAAAACCCATTAGGGTTGTATGGTTAAGCCTCACGAGTCATTAGTACAGGTTAGCTCAACGCCTCACAACGCTTACACACCCTGCCTATCAACGTCCTAGTCTCGGACGGCTCTTTAGAGACCTTAAAGGTCTAGGGATGACTCATCTCAGGGCTCGCTTCCCGCTTAGATGCTTTCAGCGGTTATCGATTCCGAACGTAGCTACCGGGCAATGCTATTGGCATAACAACCCGAACACCAGCGGTTCGTCCACTCCGGTCCTCTCGTACTAGGAGCAGCTCCCTTCAATCATCCAACGCCCACGGCAGATAGGGACCGAACTGTCTCACGACGTTCTGAACCCAGCTCGCGTACCACTTTAAATGGCGAACAGCCATACCCTTGGGACCGACTTCAGCCCCAGGATGTGATGAGCCGACATCGAGGTGCCAAACACCGCCGTCGATATGAACTCTTGGGCGGTATCAGCCTGTTATCCCCGGAGTACCTTTTATCCGTTGAGCGATGGCCCTTCCATTCAGAACCACCGGATCACTATGACCTACTTTCGTACCTGCTCGACGTGTCTGTCTCGCAGTTAAGCTAGCTTATGCCATTGCACTAACCACACGATGTCCGACCGTGTTTAGCTAACCTTCGTGCTCCTCCGTTACTCTTTGGGAGGAGACCGCCCCAGTCAAACTACCCACCAGGCACTGTCCTTACCCCAGATAATGGGGCCAAGTTAGAACATCAACACTACAAGGGTGGTATTTCAAGATTGCCTCCACTCCATCTGGCGACGAAGTTTCAAAGGCTCCCACCTATCCTACACATGTAGGGTCAATGTTCAGTGCCAAGCTATAGTAAAGGTTCACGGGGTCTTTCCGTCTAGCCGCGGGTATACGGCATCTTCACCGCAATTTCAACTTCACTGAGTCTCGGCTGGAGACAGCGTGGCCATCATTACGCCATTCGTGCAGGTCGGAACTTACCCGACAAGGAATTTCGCTACCTTAGGACCGTTATAGTTACGGCCGCCGTTTACCGGGGCTTCGATCATGAGCTTCGACACAAGGTCTAACCCAATCAATTAACCTTCCGGCACCGGGCAGGCGTCACACCGTATACGTCATCTTGCGATTTTGCACAGTGCTGTGTTTTTGATAAACAGTTGCAGCCACCTGGTATCTGCGACTCCCAATAGCTTAGAGAGCAAGTCTCATCACCATCAAGAGCGTACCTTCTCCCGAAGTTACGGTACCATTTTGCCTAGTTCCTTCAGCCGAGTTCTCTCAAGCGCCTTGGTATTCTCTACCCAACCACCTGTGTCGGTTTGGGGTACGATTCCTACTTACCTGAAGCTTAGAAGATTTTCCTGGAAGCAGGGCATCAACGACTTCATCACCTTAGTGACTCGTCATCAGCTCTCAGCCTTATGTAAACCCGGATTTACCTAAGTCTACAGCCTACAGCCTTAAACGCGGACAACCAACGCCGCGCTCGCCTAGCCTTCTCCGTCTCTCCATCGCAGTAAGCAGAAGTACCGGAATATTAACCGGTTTCCCATCGACTACGCCTTTCGGCCTCGCCTTAGGGGTCGACTCACCCTGCCCTGATTAACATTGGACAGGAACCCTTGGTCTTTCGGCGAGGGAGTTTTTCACTCCCTTTATCGTTACTCATGTCAGCATTCGCACTTCTGATACGTCCAGAGTGGGTTACCCCTTCTCCTTCATCCGCTTACAGAACGCTCCTCTACCGCTCAAGATAAATCTTGAACCCGTAGCTTCGGTGTATTGCTTAGCCCCGTTAAATCTTCCGCGCAGGCCGACTCGACTAGTGAGCTATTACGCTTTCTTTAAAAGATGGCTGCTTCTAAGCCAACTTCCTAGCTGTCTAAGCCTTCCCACATCGTTTCCCACTTAGCAATAACTTTGGGACCTTAGCTGACGGTCTGGGTTGTTTCCCTTTCGACGACGGACGTTAGCACCCGCCGTCTGTCTCCCGGATAGCACTCTTTGGTATTCGGAGTTTGCAAAGGGTTGGTAAGTCGGGATGACCCCCTAGCCTTAACAGTGCTCTACCCCCAAAGGTGTTCGTCCGAGGCGCTACCTAAATAGCTTTCGAGGAGAACCAGATATCTCCCGGTTTGATTGGCCTTTCACCCCCAGCCACAAGTCATCACCGCATTTTTCAACATACGTGTGTTCGGTCCTCCAGTTGATGTTACTCAACCTTCAACCTGCCCATGGCTAGATCACCGGGTTTCGGGTCTACACCTTGCAACTATTCGCGCAGTTAACACTCGGTTTCCCTACGGCTCCGCTATTCGCTTAACCTCGCTACAAAATGTAAGTCGCTGACCCATTATACAAAAGGTACGCAGTCACGGTCTCAAGGACCGCTCCCACTGCTTGTACGTATACGGTTTCAGGTTCTATTTCACTCCCCTCACTGGGGTTCTTTTCGCCTTTCCCTCACGGTACTGGTTCACTATCGGTCAGTCAGGAGTATTTAGCCTTGGAGGATGGTCCCCCCATGTTCAGACAACATATCACGTGTGCCGTCCTACTCGATTTCATTCTATAGTCGTTTTCATGTACGGGGCTATCACCCTGTGCCGCTGCGCTTCCCAACGCATTCCATTAACTTCTATAAAACTTAAGGGCTAATCCCCGTTCGCTCGCCGCTACTAGGGGAATCTCGGTTGATTTCTTTTCCTATGGGTACTTAGATGTTTCAGTTCCCCACGTTCGCCTCATACAGCTATGTATTCACTGTATGATGATGTCTTATGACACCGGGTTGCCCCATTCGGAAATCTCAGTCTGTAACGGTTTTTATCACCTTAACTGAGCTTATCGCAGATTAACACGTCCTTCATCGCCTCTGACTGCCAAGGCATCCACCGTATACGCTTAGTCACTTAACCATACAAC
>NZ_JBWQOG010000023.1:0-2538 GCF_056591735.1 Parashewanella sp. 2210YD4-3
GTTATGTTTCGTTTTTGATACTCTGTATTTTGTCGAACAAAGACTGAAAACATGAAAAATCATCTTTGTTACTTCTTTGGATTATGAACTCTTCAAAGTCTCTTTTCCTTGAGTCATCAAATGTTCTAATGGGTTCACCCTTTGATGGTGTAATGGTTTTTATAAACCCATCAAACAATGTTTCGGGAAATAGATTTTCTATACCTTTCTTACATAAATTATTCTCTGTATTTATGGGAAATATGAAAGGATAGGTGTTATTTCCATCTTTGAGTGAATAATTGACATCACAATCCCAGACAAAGATCACTTTATTTTCATGTGTTGTTTTAGATAGAAATTCATATAGAGTTTTTAACTGATTTTTACCGCTTATGCCTTCTATCCCATTTAATACTTCTACACCCGAGACACAATATAATTCAAGAGCTTTCTCGATTATTTTTGTGTTATTCCCTTCAGTAACTATGGTCACTTCAGATTTAGTTGCTTCATCAAACAGTTTCAAACCTTGATCTATTGTTGCATAACCTTGTGTCAATATTGATAACGACTCACTTTTATCTTTTTTGGAGATTCTATTTAAACCTGAACGGTTCATTACATAAATTGATTCTTCAGGAGCTAAGGCAATAGTGGTTGGTGAGTGAGTTACCAGAATTACTTTTACATTGTTTTTAATAAACACTCTTTCAATGACATTTAGCATATTTTTCATCATGGAAGGGTGCAATGATGCATCTACTTCATCTAAAAGAAGCAAATCTGGAAAATTTCCATCAGATGATGACTTATAGATCGAAGCAACCAGTGCCATTAATATTTTTTCACCAGAAGATAAACTGTTAAAGTCAATACTTACGTCAGGCTTTTCAACATGAATTAGTTGTAGTTGGTAACTGCCAAATATATCCATGCCTTCGGGGGATTTCACTTGGTATTGCAAACTGTCGAATGTAGTTAATATATCATTCACTAAGTCCCAAGGTTTGGGACCATTTTCTGACTCGAAATCAGCATCGCTTAAGAACTTATAATTTTTCCCATGCTTTTCATTTTCATAACCATTTACTTGGTTTTGTCTTAACTTAACGTAATAATCCCAGAATATTTTACCTATTTGGTTAGGAAGAAAATTATTTTTAAAAGAAAATGGCTTGTATTTTCTTATAAAGTCATCTTTTTCGAGCTCATCAACAAAGGTCGGTATTCTCTTCATAAGAGAATAAACACTTTGAGCTGTAGGGTCATGTTTTGTATGATCAGAATTGAACCAAGATTTCACTTGGTTTTGATATCCGGATAAATTTTCATCCTCAATCTCTAATAGGGCAGAATGTTTATTAGTTAGTTCTTTATAGGAATCACTTGAGATATTCCCTCTCCAGTTTCGGGAATTGGGTACTATTTGCTGTGTAACATAATTCCAAGCTTGCTCCTTTTCTGAGACTATTTGTTGAGCGTTGTAGCCCCCTTCATTATCTAATCGAAATGTTTCGTAATTAAATAAAACAATATTACTTCTCTGTACTCCATTAACAGAAACACTTCCATTGGATATTGCATCCAATAGATGACTCTTTCCGGAGCCATTAACTCCAGTCAAAACTACAAAACCTGGAAGATTTACAGGATTAAATTGGTCAATGGAAAGATGCTTTCTTTGAAATTGTAAATCCAAAATTCTGTCCTTCTGAACTGGATGATAAAGTTAAGAAACATAACGCCCGCTTAACCGGCAAATATTGGTTGGCTAAAATCCGAAGCGCAGCGTAGGAGCCAACCAGTATTTGTCCTGTTGAAGCGCTTGTTATACGTTGACGTCCAAAACTACCTATTTTTTGGATTCCAACAAAATTGTATAGGATACAACCACACCAATGAAAGCAACATTGGTTGTAATTGATTTTACAAACCAACCGTCTTGATTATATTGAAATATAAGTTGATTCAATGCTTCTATATCAATTTTACTTGACCAGAAATTGCGTTTGCTAAACTCTATGATTTTTTGCAATTTCAAATTCCTTTTGATTGGTATATACGTATAACGCCGCATTAACAGGCGGAAAATTGTTGGCTATAATTTGCGACGCAGGAGCAAAGCCAACGATTTTGCGTCCTGTTGAATGCCTTGTTATACGTTTTTATTGATACGCCAAGTCACTTATTACTTTACTTTTTTTGAGGTCGATGACCAACGCTACGGAAGTGCCGCTACTGGGTGCAATGTTATTCACGTCATCTTTATGCAACGTTCGAATATATATTAAGTGATTCGGTATTTTTCTTTTGGGCACAACACCTTCAAAGGTTTCATGCTCTACGATGAACTCACCGCATTTCCATTTTTTAACATTGACCAAATAATTTTTAGCAATTTCAATTGCTATTGATATATCGTTAGTAAACGCATTTACATTAAGAGATATGAGACAACAAAGAATGATTAGTAATCTGAAACAAGTCATTGATGCCTAAACCTCTACAAACGTATAACGCCTAAATCAGGTGCGCCGTAGGCGTCACCTGGATTTA
>NZ_JBWQOG010000024.1:0-2293 GCF_056591735.1 Parashewanella sp. 2210YD4-3
AATCTCATTGAGTCTTCTCCTGTTTTGGTTTGGTTGCCTAAAGCTTAGCGATTCGTCGCTAAGCTGGGAGAAGGCTCAATAAGTATCAAGTGCTTCAACAAGGACAAATACTGGTTGGCTTTTGTCACTGCGTTCCAAAATTTTAGCCAAACACCATTTGCCCGTTAACTGGGCGTTATGTGCCAAGGAGTAAACATTCGAGAATGAGTTTAAATAGTAAGCTTATTGAGTTCCGAAAAAAGATAAGAGCCAACCGAAAACAAGTTATTGATTCGATCATTGAAGACCACTCAACAAATATATGTGTCTTTTGTGGTGAATCGAATAACTTAACAAGAGAGCATGTGATTCCTCAGTGGGTTTATGATCGTTGTACAAGAAGAACTTTCATTACTACAACAAACAATAATGCTCAGACTTACAATAGAACCACAGTTCCAGCCTGTCGTGACTGCAACAATAATATTCTTGGTGAATTGGAAAGGCACCTTAAGCACAAATTTGAAGAAATAGATCTACGTAATAACTATTTCTCCGATGATGATATAGACAAAATTATTCTCTGGCTTGAAACACTTGAATACAAATTTCATGTTCTTGACCTGAGAAGAAATTTAAATAGAGTTCAAGGCTCTGACTATATTCCATATATTGGGCAAATGCCTATCGCAATGTTTCAAGGTCCGATGGATCAGAGTCCATCAAAAGTGTTCTCTAATTTACGAAACGCTTTGAAAACACTGAGCGTAAAATCAAAGAACTCAAGACATAATTCATTGTGCATATTACACACAACGAATCCTGATTTTCACTTTTTTCACTCAACAAACAATTTCATTTTTATTGAGCTTGCACAATATAATGTTGCATTCTTCTATTTCTACAAACAAGAATTTGCTACAGCCAACGAAGCATCTGATCAAGCACAAGAAATTGTAAGAACTGAGTACGCATCAACAGGCACATAACCAGCAAATCCAGGTGACGCCTATGGCGCACCTGATTTGGGCGTTATGTTTTACGTCTAGGTAAAAGGGAATTTTAACTTCATGAAATTATTATGGCTTTTAGTCATTGCCTTGCTATTCCTTGTAACAGCAGTCTATATGCTTTTAACCCATAAAATTATCAAGATACTAAAATCTGAATATCCCACAGTACACAAAGAACTAGGAAATGTTTCTTTAGTAACAAACAACACTGTTTCAAACTCGCTTAAATTTTGTAGTTTTTTATTGAAATCTCATTATAAAAAATTAAACAATAGCACACTAAATGATGCAGCAGACACAGCAAGAATTTTACTAATTATCGGTTTTCTGCTATCAGGTATATCCTTTCTTCTGCCATTAGCTGTTGCTTATATGTAAAACATAACAAGCGCTTCAACAGGACAAATACTCGTTGGCTTTTGTCGCTGCGCTCCATATTTTAGCCAACAAATATTTGCCTGTTAAGACGGGCGTTAACTTCCTTTCTATAAATTTAAACGGAATAGTTATGAATAAGGTTTTACATGCAGTCGCTGGTATCTTTTTACCTACAATTATTGGTGTGCTTGTAGCTGGATTACTCACCGACATGAGTAGTCTTTCAGAAAGCTTTAAGGCATACGGGTTTATTTGCCTTCCAATAGCTGCAGCCTCTTTTTTCGCAGGAAGGAATGCATATAAACGCAACAATGGTAATAGCTAAATAGAAGTTAACAAGGCATTCAACAGGACGCAAAATCGTTGGCTTTGCTCCTGCGTCGCAAATTATAGCCAACAATTTTCCGCCCGTTAATGCGGCGTTAGCCATACAAAGAAGTATCAAGGTATGTTGTCAAAATTAAAGAGTTTTATTTGGAATTTCAGCGCTGTCTGTTTCCTATTATTTATGGGCGTTGCCGCTATAAATTACGTTTTGGATTATTTCGAGGTCAATTTAATCCCAGATTTTTGTGAGCAAGAAAACATCTCTAAAGTTGTTTCACCTGATGGTACAAAAGTAGCAAAGCTAGGTTACATCAATTGTGGTGCAACCACAGATTATGAAACTGGTGTTCATATTGTAAATTTAAAAACGGGAGTAACGTATCGAGGGGTATTAGGCGTTAGAGGTTTACACAAAAATATCAAAGTAAAATGGGCATCTGATAAACATTTAGTTTTCTCCAACTTCCCTTTAAATAAGCTAACTTACTTTAATCAAGATAACTTTTCAGGGGTGTACTTTGAAATTGAGTCAAGTATGGCTAACACATATGAGCCCCCTGCTAGTCAATAGGCACTAAAAATCTTTCTGACTTCGA
>NZ_JBWQOG010000025.1:0-1749 GCF_056591735.1 Parashewanella sp. 2210YD4-3
CAGTTTTGAGCCGGCGGCTGATTACAACGGTGCAGTTCCAGTCATTACTTATCTGCTAACCGATACAGAGGGTGTCGAAGACAGCTCGACCTTAACACTCACGGTAACACCAGTTGATGACCCAACTCCTGATAGCAATACGGTGGCCGAAGATAATCCAGCCATCGGCAATGTATTGGACAATGACGATGACGTCGCAGAGCCGCGAAGTGTGGTCAGCTTTGAGGTAAACGGTAACAGTCACGGTGCTGGAGACATTATTGATATTGGAGTAGGCAGTATCACTATCAGCAGTACAGGGGATTATCGCTTTGATCCGCTTCCGAATTGGAACGGTAGCGTACCAACCATTACTTACGTGCTGAGTTCGGGGGCATCTAGTACCTTAGACATCACAGTGACGCCAGTGAACGATCCGGTAGGCATTTGGACCACCGGAACCTATGTCTCAGAAGAAGGACTAGAAAATGGTCTTCCGGATGATGAAGGTGTCATTGACCAAACCAACAGTGTGACTGACTCCGGTGAAATTGTTCTGACCAATGTGGACGGTGATGCGCTTACGGTGCAACTGGGTGGCCCCGATGTGAGTCTTACCTCGGGTGGCGATGCGGTTAACTGGGAATGGGATGACAGCAGTCAAACTCTGATTGGCTATACCGGTAGCAATCCGGATAGTAACCAAGTGATGACCATCAAGCTCAATGCACCAACGAACACTACGGGCGGTACATGGACGTATGATGTCACCTTACTGCAGCCATTAGACCATGAACAAACCAACGTTGAAGACGTTGAATCGCCGAACTTTAGTGTAACGGTGACGGACAGCGAGGGTAATGTCGACACGGGTAGCTTCTTTGTGGTGATAGAAGATGACAGTCCCGCAGATGTTACAGAAGCTCCTGTCGATGTCGTTGCGCCGACGACTCAGGTTGTGGTGGGTGAATATGACTTAACGAAGCAAGGTACGGTCGTAAGCGATCAATTAGACTTTGATGGCTTTACCATCACAGGTCAAGGTTTTACATCAGCGAGCAGCTCAACCTTGATAAACGCGGATTTACTTCAAGCGGCTCACGGCTTAAGTGTCATCAGTAATGGCTCTCCTTATCTGCCATTAGATGGAGAAATCGAGTTTAGAGACTTTGGTAACGACAATGGTGCATCAGAAGAAGTGGTGATACAGCTAGACCCAGGTACCATCGCCTTTGAAATGAACATCGAATTCAGTCTACTGTTTGGCAGTGAATTAGAAACCGGTGAAGTGGTCTTTTATCGAAACGGTTCGCCGATTGAAGGTGCCACTCAAAGTTTCAGTAACGTACCTGGGAGCAGTGACTTTGCGGCTAACTTCAATGCCATTCCTGGTGGTTTTGATAAAGTCGTGATAAGAGCGACGAATAACGGTAATACGGCTTCAGATGGAGACAACAGCGACTTTGCGATAAAGAAAATCGAATTTATCGGAGAAGCAACACCGCCAATCGGTGAAGCAAGCGGTCAGCTTAATGCCTTATGGGGCGGTGATGGTGAGGGCAGTTTACTGCTGCAACCCTCTACCGAATCAGAACTGAAAACGCTAGATGGTCAAAACATCACCCTGACTCACAACGGAAATATCATCACCGGTGAAGCGGAAGATGGCGCCGTGGTGTTCAAGTTCATCTTTACGCCAGGTACTGGCGCGTGGGATTTCTTACAGTTCCAAGAAATACAAACGCCATCGGATGGCGACTTAGACTTCTT
>NZ_JBWQOG010000026.1:0-1536 GCF_056591735.1 Parashewanella sp. 2210YD4-3
CTGTCTCTTGATCAGATCTCAGAACATTTCTCCATCAGCGAGCATTTCTTTCGCCATCCTATATCCAACGACATAAGATTGAAGAGTATCCCAACCTTCCCAAATAGTTTCCCAGCCAGCGATGCCTGTGCGTTTGGAGTCTGTAAAACCACCGAGTTTTGCCAATGATTGATAAGCCCATTTTAAGTTGGGAATATCTTTGCCATTCCATCCTCTTGGCTTCTTCATTTTCATTAGCAATTTCCATTCATCTTCTTCAAATACTGTTTCACAACTTTGATTTTCAAGTTCATTGGCTGCCTCAACTAATCCTTTTTTACGCAAGTAATAAGGAATAGTTATCGCCTCTCTGAGTTGCAGTAATCGCACACCAATAAAAGCAAGAATGGACACGGCTCTTTCTAAGTTTTTCGGCTCAGTCATCCGTTGACGTTCTGCGCCAGCTCCCGTTTTCCAAGCTTTATGAAAGTCTTCAACTCGCCACCTTGCGGTATAGATATCTATCACACGCAAAGCTTGAGATAAGGTTTCCACAGGCTCTGTTGTCAGTAATACCCAACGTAGCGGCTCTGCTTCTTTTTTTGAGGTGCTTTCTTGGGCGTATACGACGTTGACTGGCTTCATTTCACCTTTAGTTTTTAAAGTAACCTTGGCTACTTTTACTGTTAGTTTGGCTTTTCTGGCCGCTCTGTTAATGGGTTTTCCTTTATTGTCTTTCATTCCTTTTTGAGGAATATCAATTGTGTAGGCTCCTAGCTCAGACTGAGATTCAAGGTGCTCAAATAGTGGTAATTCAGAGCCAATAAGTGGTCTATTATGCTTGGCTCGCACAACAAAACGTTCATTATGTGCTTGCTTATCTTGCAAATAGCTTTGTATGTCTGCTTCTCTGTCACAGACCGAAATGACTCGAGACATGGTCCCGCCTAAGCGTTGACGACAAAAGTGGGAAGCATCTGCCCATTTTCCGCTCTCTTTTTCGTCAGCATCTTCTGGGTTATCAGGGCGACACCACCAATCTTGATGAATAAGCCCAATAGTCTTTGTCGTATAGCCGTCTAGTAATAGCGTTGAGTGAACCCACCAACCACGGGCCTTATCTTTAACGCTTCCAAGCTTTCCTAACTCTGATGCGACTTGGTGTTTATAGCTTAATGAGGTCGTATCATCTACAGCTAGAATTTCAGAATAGGATTGGGCTTGTTCAGCAGTATAATCAAATCCTGAGCAGCGAATAGTTTCTGGAATAACCTTATCATTACGTATCAAACGATAAGCTCCTTCTTGCTTTGCTTCATCTCCCTGACATGATAAAGCGATTGACTTACCACTACAACGAGCCATATCTGCCGCTGTCTCAATTAATCGTTCTGTTCTTCGTTTATCACCTGTTTTTGCGTTTTTAAATTGATTTTTTGACCACTGACTATGGCTGAAAATTGACATGACTCGTTGCTTTATCTGGTTTAATTTAATGATCAGATCAATGAGCAGGCAATAAGTTCAACTTCGATAATATTTGTGTAGAAGAGTCAG
>NZ_JBWQOG010000028.1:0-1457 GCF_056591735.1 Parashewanella sp. 2210YD4-3
AGAAGTCAGTGCCTTTGGTGCTTTTAACAATATCTCTTACTTCGTCTGTCTGATCCGCCATCAAGTCATCACTTACGGCAAACACATATTGAGGCTCTCTTATTGTGGTCTCACCACGGCCTGCTTCGGTGGTACAGCTTATTGAGCAGGGGCACTAGACATTTATCGGTTAACCCTAGTCTGGCACTATTCAAGCAAAGTGGTCAGCGTTAGCGCCGAGTTAGTTTCAGGCTCAGCTAAGGTGTAAGTGATAAATTGTTTAAAGCTTATAATGCGTGCCAATGATGCAGCTAATCAAGCAAGCAGGCTGCCCATGGCGGTCCATCTATCAATAGTTTAGCTTTCACTAAGGGCGTATTGATATCGGTTTCAGACTCTGGAGTGTAGCCAGTTAGACGTTCAGCTCACATCATTGCACGACTTAACTCGTTAGAAATCGTTTTTCATCAAATACCGTTTTGTTCCTTAACATGAAATAGACACAACGTCCGATTTTGTGTGCCAGCGCTGATAAGGCTTTGCCTTTGCTCATGCGCTTTTGGAGTTTATCGAGATACTTTTTGGCTTTATCATTGCCTCTTAAATAAAGCACTGCCGCTTCACTGAATGCCCACTTAAGATGAGCATTACCAATTTTGCCTCCTTGGGTGCCATAAGTCTTACCGTTGGATTCGGCTTTACATTTGATGAGCCGACTGTAAGAGGCAAACTTTTGTACCGTCTCAAAACGCCTGATATCACCTATTTCATACAGTATGGTGAGTGCTAGGATTTGTCCTATGCCTGGAAACGTATTGAGGATTTGATAATCTTGTGGGTTGTGCTGCTTAGCATTTTTTAAAATGAAGTGTTCAACTTGGCTTAACTCTTTGCTGTAAAAATCTATGATGTTTAAATCCATGTCAATACTGCGCTGAGCAGCTTTATCATCAAACACGTTACGTAGCTTTTCTCTTTCAGATGGATAACGCAAGTTCACGTCATGGGCTGGTAAATTATATTGACTGAAAGTGTTCGATACGTGCGCTTTTAAATCGGCACCATGACGAACGATACGAGTACGTCGTCTCAGTAAATCACGTGTTGCACGCATCACTTCAGGATAATCATAAGCCACGGGGAAATTACCTCCTCGCAATAGATTGGCTATTTTATAAGAATCGATTTTGTCGTTTTTCGCTTTAGCACAATGAATCACACGCATGTATAAAGCATGGCCTAAAACAAAATCTATCAGGTGTTGTTGACAAAAATTGCTAACCCAATACCAGCAATGCATGCACTCAACACCTAGAACTAAGCCTTTAAGGTATGGCGATATCAAGTTCATCAACGCTGCTGGACAGGCTTTTATCTTTTTGTGCTCTAGCTTGTTACCTTTATCGTCGATGATACAAACGTACAGCATTCTGGCATGTAAATCGATTCCACAGTAATATGGATGCAATCTGTTATAG
>NZ_JBWQOG010000029.1:0-1258 GCF_056591735.1 Parashewanella sp. 2210YD4-3
TAGGGAAAGATCATGAAACGCCCCGTCACAGCTAGTTTTCCGTAGATTTAGAAATTTAGCTTTTCTTTTATATCCTACTGTGATCTTATACTTCTTTTTAGAGTATGAGATTTCTTATGAACGGCCATGATTTGATCCAACAACTTTCCACAATCAGAGATCCACGACAGGACTGGAAGATTGAACACAAACTAACAGATATTTTGCTACTCACCATTTGTGGTGTTATTGCTGGTGCTGAAGGCTGGGAAGAAGTCGAAGACTTTGGTCATGAACGTCTTGACTGGCTTCAGAATTATGGAGATTTTGATAATGGTATTCCCGCACACGATACCATTGCCAGAGTAGTCAGCAGCATTAGTGCAAAGCAGTTCCAACAATGCTTTATTGATTGGATGCAAGCTTGTCATGAAATGACTAAAGGCGATGTTGTCGCTATTGATGGTAAAACTGTTCGCCGTTCATATAACAAAGCAAAACGACTTGGTCCAATTCATATGGTGAGTGCTTTTTCTACAGCCAATAATGTTGTGTTAGGGCAAATAAAAACGGCTGAAAAATCCAATGAAATTACCGCAATTCCAGAGTTACTAAAACTGTTAGACATTAGAGGTTGCATTGTAACCATTGATGCAATGGGCTGTCAGAAGCAAATAGCTCAAACAATCTTAGATAAAGATGCTGACTACTTGCTTGCAGTAAAAGGTAATCATAAGCGCTTAGAAGAAGCCTTTATCAAACATTTCTCTATGGATAAGCTACAGAAGTGGACTGGTGAATATTTCACAACAAACGAAAAGTCACATGGGCGTGAAGAAACTCGAATGCACATAACATGTGAAACCTTTGGAGAGTTTGTTGATTTAGGCTTTGAGTGGCCAGGGCTACAAACATTGGGAGTCAGTATTTCCTTTAGAAATAACGAAGGTGAAGTTCCCACAGACGCTACAATTCGATACTTCATTAGCTCAGCTAAATTAACGCCTAAGAAGTTTGCTGAAGCTGTAAGATCGCATTGGCATATTGAAAATAAGCTTCACTGGAAATTGGATGTTGCGATGCGAGAAGATAACTGTCGTATACGACGAGGTGAAGCACCTGAAGTGTTTTCAAACATACGTCATGTAGCGCTGAATTTACTCAATAAGGAAACAACCTTTAAAGCCGGTTTAAAGAGAAAGCAAAAGAAAGCAGCCATGAGTACAAGCTACCTAGCTCAAGTCCTTGCTGGGCAAGAGCTTTCGTAATCTTGCCGTGC
>NZ_JBWQOG010000030.1:0-1246 GCF_056591735.1 Parashewanella sp. 2210YD4-3
TAGCTTTGAGCCGGCGGCTGATTACAACGGTGCAGTTCCAGTCATTACTTATCTGCTAACCGATACCGAGGGTGTCGAAGACAGCTCGACCTTAACACTCACGGTAACACCAGTTGATGATCCAACCCCTGATAGCAATACGGTTGCCGAAGATAATCCAGCCATCGGCAACGTATTGGACAATGACGATGACGTCGCAGAGCCACGAAGTGTAGTCAGCTTTGAGGTAAACGGTAACAGTCACGGTGCTGGAGACATTATAGATATTGGAGTCGGCAGTATCACTATCAGCAGTACAGGGGATTATCGCTTTGATCCGCTTCCGAATTGGAACGGTAGCGTACCAACCATTACTTACGTGCTGAGTTCGGGGGCATCTAGTACCTTAGATATCACAGTGACGCCAGTGAACGATCCAGTGAACATTTGGACCACCGGAACCTATGTCTCAGAAGAAGGACTCGTAAATGGCCTTCCGGATGATGAAGGCGTCATTGACCAAACCAACAGTGTGACTGACTCCGGTGAAATTGTTCTGACCAATGTGGACGGTGATGCGCTTACGGTGCAACTGGGTGGTCCTGATGTGAGCCTTACCTCAGGTGGCAATGCGGTTAACTGGCAATGGGATGCGTCGAGCCAAACCTTGATTGGTTATACCGGTAGCGACTCAAACAATAATCAAGTGATGACCATCAAGCTCAATGCGCCAGCGAACACAACAGGTGGAACCTGGACGTACGATGTCACCTTACTGCAGCCATTAGACCATGAACAAACCAACGTTGAAGACGTTGAATCGCCGAACTTTAGTGTTACGGTGACTGACAGCGAAGGTAATGTCGACACGGGTAGCTTCTTTGTGGTGATAGAAGATGACAGTGCGGCCGACTATACCGCGACCGCGGTGGATGTGCTTGAGGTGAATGCGCTGCCGGGTGAGCCGATTGGTTTAGCCGCCAGTGAATTCACCATAGAGTGGGGCGCTGATGGCGAAGGCAGCCTGATTTTGCAACCGACGCAAGAAACCGGCCTAAAAACGGTGGACGGTCAAAACATCTCACAATATCTCGATGGCAACACCATCATAGGGAAAGCGGAAGATGGCACCGAAATCTTTAAATTTGTGCTCAATCAAAGCGAAGGACGTTGGGAATTCACTCAATACCATCACATCCAAACGCCAACGGATGGTGATTTAGACTTCCACTTCACCATCGTAGATGGTGATGGCGACTTGAGCCAA
>NZ_JBWQOG010000031.1:0-1201 GCF_056591735.1 Parashewanella sp. 2210YD4-3
CGACGTATTTTGCTCACCAATTAGGGCGATGATTTTTGGCGTTTTCGCCTCAGTGACCGTTAAGTCATATTCGGCATTGGCGGATGAATAAGTATCGTCAGCGGCAATGGTGACCTTAATTTTGGTCGAACCCACCTTCAGCATGGTGACTGTGCCTTCTTGGTCAACCGTAGCCACATTTTCATCTTGAGAAATAAAGGTTAGTGCACCAGTACCATCAGCCGTTGTTTGGTTTTTAACTTTGTCACCCACTTCAGCTTGCATTTCATTTTCATCAAACGCGATGGTTTGGGTAAGCAGTTTGTCTGAAATTTGTAATCCTTCAGAGCTAACACTCACGCCTTCGTTCATACCAGCAGCCGCTTTTGGCGTTACCGAAAATACAATTGATTTACCACGGTTAGCTGGGGTGATTTGATAGGTTTTATCACTACCAACTACCTTGCCGTCAATCGTCCAAGCGTATTGGCTGTCTTTTTCAGCATCGTTTTCGTTGTCTGAATAGGTGTACGTGCCTGATAGCATGTCTTTGATCAGGACTTCCCCGCCGTTAACATCGGTGATAGAAATCGAGGTTGCAACGGGGGATTCATTTTCTGGTAGTGGAATCGCAAGGGCAGCAGATTTAACCGCTTCGGCATCATTTTTACCTGCGGCGGCTTTAGGCGTTACCTCAAAGACAATCGATTTACCTAAATCCTTATCTTGAATGCTGTAGTTTTTCTCTGTACCTACAACTTCTCCGTTTATGAACCAGCGATAGGCGCTGTCTTTTTCAGCATCATTTTCTTGATCTGAATAAGTGTAATTTCCAACCAGTTTATCGCCGAGTGCAACAGAATCACCATTTTCATCGACAATTTTTACATCAGCTGCCGTAGGAGAGTTGTTTTCAGGCGCAGGAGAGTTAGAGGCTTGCACAGCTTGTGCCTTAACCGCTTTTCCTGTAGCTATGCCGGTAGCAGCTTTGGGTGTGACTTCAAAATAGATTTTTTTACCTTGGTCTTCGGCTTTTACCTTATAATTTTTGTCAGTGCCAACCGTCTTTCCATCAATAATCCACTTGAAAGTAGTGCCTTTTTCTGTATCTTTTTCTTTATCAAAAAAGATGTAAGTTCCCTGAAGTAAGTCACCCACAACAACTGAACCGCCATTTTGATCTTTGGCTACTACATTTCGTGCAACAGGTGCTGTGTTTGAA
>NZ_JBWQOG010000032.1:0-883 GCF_056591735.1 Parashewanella sp. 2210YD4-3
ATCAAGAACCACTAATGAATCTGTCCGTAATGAAGTTTTATCGACCAATATTGAAGATAAAACATGGCAGCATCATGCCATTAATGGTGAATTCACCCCAAGATTCGACGCCAGCTTAAATGTATTAAACGGCAAGTTGATCCTTTCAGAAGGCATTTCTTATTTTGGTAGAGGTGATGATAGTTGGAGCTTGAACAAAGATGCCACATGGAGCCGATTAACGCATACCGACGAAAATAAAAGAAATAGCGTGGTTAATTCGCCAGTGGTGAGCTTTAAAGGCAAGCTGTGGGCAATTGCAGGGAGAACCAATACTTCAGTGCTTCAAAGTTCTAACGACGGTAAAGACTGGGATAACCACACGAATATCAATAATACCGAGGTATCAAGTCGAACCGGGCATGGCGTTACCGTTTATCAAGATAAGATTTGGGTCGTTGGTGGTATTAACTCACAAGATAGACAAAGCAATGAAGTATTCTCCTCTGTGGACGGCATTAACTGGACCAAGCACGGCAGTAACTTGCCTAATATTAGAGATCACACCATCACTGTGTTCGAGAACCAAATGTACCTCTATGGTGGGGAGCAGGGAAATAGTGATTCAAATTCTATCTGGAGAAAATCAGCCACTTCAGATGCATGGGAGAAAGTTGATGTTTCAGGTACTCTCGAGCCATTACAATTACAAAATGCCCGCATGGTGGTTCTTGACGACGCTATTTATATCATTGGCGGATACGCTGTGAGTACAGATGATGTATCTAACAAAATTTATAAATTGGCACTAAATAGCGATAATACATTCACTGCAACCACCGTTGTAACGGAGGTTCCCTTTGGCCCCCGCTACGGCGTTGCAACCATTCACTATCAAGGTAGT
>NZ_JBWQOG010000033.1:0-864 GCF_056591735.1 Parashewanella sp. 2210YD4-3
GTTAGAATCCTCGATGCGGATGGTAAGCAATTTTACAGTGCAACCAATGATTGTGATGCCTTAGAAGGCACCGATTGTGAAAACCTCTACAGTAAAGAAATTGATGATTCTAAATTTATCGATGACAATGCCGAACAAGGTCAAGATGCATGGGTAACCATTGCCAAAGGTAATAAGGTCGGTAAGACGGTTATTACGACGGAATACCCACAAAGAATGCTGTATACGGCTTCTGCGGTATTCAAAAACAAACTGTGGATGTTCGGTGGAGTCAAAGGCGGTGATGCTAATAATGAAGTTTGGCACTCTGAAGATGGCACTGTTTGGTCTCAGGTGAAACAAATTGATGAGTCGAAGGCTTTTGCAAAACGTCGAGAGGCAGCAGTTACAGAGCATAACGGCAAATTGTGGGTATTTGGCGGTGCTTATCGAGAAAACAGGCGAGAGACTTATTCGAACGAGCTATTGGTCAGTGAGGATGGGATAAACTGGCAAAAAGTTGAAGGTACCAATCCTCCTGCAGGCCGACACAAGCCTAAGATGGTTTCATTTAACGGCAAGTTAATACTGCTTGGTGGCAGGGTCAGCAGCCCAGGCTCTTACAGTTCACACTTGTGGAGCACAGTTGATGGTAACCAATGGATAAGAAATACATCAAAAACACCATTGCGTTCACGTGATAAGTTTGATTTAAAAGTTTTTGATGACAAACTGTGGCTCATTAACAGCGGTCGTAAAGATGTTTTTTATACCCAAAGTGCAGACAGCAATGCTGACTGGGTAAAAACCTCGCTGCCGAGTAACGTACGATCACCGCATTTTGTGATTGATAAAAATCAGTTATGGGTCATAGATGAAGAT
This sequence comes from Parashewanella sp. 2210YD4-3, assembly GCF_056591735.1. NCBI lineage: Bacteria > Pseudomonadati > Pseudomonadota > Gammaproteobacteria > Alteromonadales > Shewanellaceae > Parashewanella > Parashewanella sp. 2210YD4-3. The sequence goes on from NZ_JBWQOG010000033.1 coordinate 862, forward strand.
GGG
>NZ_JBWQOG010000034.1:0-732 GCF_056591735.1 Parashewanella sp. 2210YD4-3
GCTATCTTGGTAGTTAATGGTTGCAACGCCGTAGCGGGGGCCAAAGGGAACCTCTGTTACAACGGTGGTCGCAGTGAATGTATTATCGCTATTTAGTGCCAATTTATAAATTTTCTTAGATACATCTTCTGTAGTCTCAGCGTATCCGCCAATGATATAAAGAGCGTCGCCAAGAGCCACCATGCGGGCATCTTGTAATGGCTCGAGGGTACCTGAAACATCAACTTTCTCCCATACATCTGAAGTGGGTAATTGTCTCCAGATAGCATTTGAAACACCATTTCCTTGAACACCACCAAAGAGGTACATTTGGTTCTCGAACACAGTCATGGTGAAACGACTGATATTAGGCAAGTTACTGTCGTGCTTGGTCCAGTTAATACCGTCCATAGAGGAGAATACTTCATTGCTTCGGCTCTCTCGTGGATTAATGCCACCAACGACCCAAATCTTATCTTGATAAACGCTAACACCATGCTCATTGCGACTTGATACCATGGAATTATTGATAATCGTGTGGTTATCCCAGTTTTTACCGTCGTCAGAACTTTGAAGTACTGAAATATCGTTTCTCCCTGCAATTGCCCAAAGTTTGTCTTTAAAACTCACCACTGGCGAATTAATCACCCTATTTCTTTTAGTGACGTCGCTATGCGTTAATCGACTCCATGTGGCATCTTTGTTCAAGCTCCAACTATCATCACCTCTACCAGAATCATCATCTACACTAGA
>NZ_JBWQOG010000035.1:0-654 GCF_056591735.1 Parashewanella sp. 2210YD4-3
ACGTACAGGAGCGGCAATTACAGAGCATAACGGCAAATTGTGGGTATTTGGCGGTTCTTATCGAGAAAACAGGCGAGAGACTTATTCAAACGAGTTATTGATCAGTGAGGATGGGATAAACTGGCAAAAAGTTGAAGGTACCAACTCTCCTGCAGGCCGGTTTCTACCTAAGATGGTTTCATTTAATGGTAAGTTAATACTGCTTGGTGGCGAAGGTCCTAGCCTTGATTCTGCCCGTTCACACTTGTGGAGCACAGTTGATGGTAAGCAATGGACAGAAAATACATCAACAACACCAATGCGTTCACGTGATAAGTTTGATTTAAAAGTTTTTGATGACAAACTGTGGCTCATTAACAGCGGTCGTAAAGATGTTTTTTATGCCCAAAGTGCAGACAGCAATGCTGACTGGGTAAAAACCTCGCTGCCGAGTAACGTACGATCACCGCATTTTGTGATTGATAAAAATCAGTTATGGGTCATAGATGAAGATGGGCGCAAGTACTACGTGAAAAAGAATGCCAACACCCAACAATATACGTGGCATCATTTTAACGACTCAGCAGCTGAAAATACGCCAACCTTTACCTCAAGACGATATAACAATATTGTGTCGTTCAAGGGGAAAATCTGGTCAATTGCAGGTTTACAAGC
>NZ_JBWQOG010000036.1:0-493 GCF_056591735.1 Parashewanella sp. 2210YD4-3
GCGTGCAGGAGCGGCAGTTACAGAGCATAACGGCAAATTATGGGTGTTTGGCGGTGCTTATCGAGAGGACAGACTGTTTTTTTCGAACGAGTTATTGGTCAGTGAGGATGGGATAAACTGGCAAAAAGTTGAAGGTACCAACTCTCCTGCAGGCCGGTTTCTACCTAAGATGGTTTCATTTAACGGCAAGTTAATACTGCTTGGTGGTTTTGGTCCTGGCCTTGATTCTGCCCGTGCACGCTTGTGGAGCACAGTTGATGGTAAGCAATGGACAGAAAATACATCAACAACACCATTGTCTTCATTTAGAGAGTTTGATTTAAAAGCTTTTGATGACAAACTGTGGCTCATTAACAGCAATCGTCAAGATGTTTTTTATACCCAAAGTGCAGACAGCAATGCTGACTGGGTAAAAATCTCGCTGCCGAGTAACGTACGATCACCGCATTTTGTGATTGATAAAAATCAGTTATGGGTCATAGATAAAGACGGA
>NZ_JBWQOG010000037.1:0-443 GCF_056591735.1 Parashewanella sp. 2210YD4-3
GTTGGTTGATCGGGTGTACTCGGCGATGGCGAAGAAGATTTATCTGCCCCACCACATGCTGACAGCATTCCAACTGAGCAGGCAATTAATATTTTTTTCATAACTAACTAAATTCTATAAAAAAGCTGCTTTTTAACTTCCTAAAAAACAGACTATTAGCGGATAAAAGAAAAATGAAAATTTAGCGGGCTAGACTGTAAACTAAGGCTTTATTTTCAGTTTTCTGGTTGCTACAGAGCTGATAAAAAGCCACAGTACCTTTTCTGCACTGTGACTTTTACGTTCAAAAACCAAAGTTATCGAGCGGGTAACTCTTTCATATCAACTTGGGTTTTATACAGCTTAAACCAGTTAACACCGTCTTTAGAGCGCCAGATGTCGTTATAGCTAAGCTCTTCATCATCCGAGCTGTCAAATTGTCCTCTCCCGCCAACAACCCAAAT
>NZ_JBWQOG010000038.1:0-442 GCF_056591735.1 Parashewanella sp. 2210YD4-3
GCATTTGCCGATGGTGAGGTCAACGTCAAAGTTGAAGTGACGGACATAGCGGGTAACAATGCAGTTAGCAGTGAAAGTAGCTTCAGTATAGACACCACCAAGCCGACGATCAGTATCGATACCGTGGCAGGCGATAATGTGGTGGATGACAATGAAGATAACAGCGTAACACTAAGCGGAAACAGCATTGGCGCGGTAGGACAAACGGTAACCGTGACCATCATTGATGGCAGTAATACCGTTGTTTACAACGGTACAGCGGTAGTGGGTACCGATGGCACTTGGCGTATCCCAGACGTCGATTTAAGTCATTTGGTCGACGAAGCGAACTACACGGTACGTGCCGATGTTACCGATGCCGCGGGTAATGTGGCAGACCAAGCGACACAGGTGATCCGCACCGAAGATACTACGGCACCAAACGCTCCACAGTTAACTCTGG
>NZ_JBWQOG010000039.1:0-440 GCF_056591735.1 Parashewanella sp. 2210YD4-3
ACTTAAGTCTTGCGGCTCTAACGTCCAATTGTTACCACTCTTAGTCGCATTAACCTCTCGCGTTTGTCCATTACGGTCTGTGAAGGTCACTTTCACTGTTTCAACGTCACTGTCTATCCCGTCAAGATTAACCTCGACTGCATTGACTTCATTGCCGTTGATAAGACTGTCAACAGGACTTACGGTTAAGTTGTCATCAACATCGGCATCAGTATCTAAGGTGAAGGTTAGAGAGCTTGAAGCCGAAACGTTGCCCGCACTGTCAGTTTGACGCACTTCAATGGTATTAGCGCCTTCAACAGCCGTTGGCTTTTCTGTGGTCCATTCACCATTATTAAGGCGATACTCCACCGTCGCGCCTGCTTCTACTGAGGCTTCGACTAAGGTGTATGCTCCCTTGTTGGTGATGTTATCGTCTGATGCTGAACCTGTGTCTTCGT
>NZ_JBWQOG010000040.1:0-435 GCF_056591735.1 Parashewanella sp. 2210YD4-3
TACATGAGTGGTGGAGCTATGCGGGATCGAACCGCAGACCTCCTGCGTGCAAGGCAGGCGCTCTCCCAGCTGAGCTATAGCCCCATCATGTGTCGATACGTTTTTGTCCAAATCAGTTGATTACAACACGAAGAAGTAATCTTTTCTAATCAAGGAAGAATATTGCGAAGTTTGCACTAAGCAAATGAGCAGGATTCTAACGAAGAGTAGAAGAGATTTGGTGGGTCTGAGTAGACTTGAACTACCGACCTCACGCTTATCAGGCGTGCGCTCTAACCAGCTGAGCTACAGACCCATTTAAACTGGTTATTCTACTTTATTGCTGCTCCAATTCTGCGAGTCTCGCGCCTCATGTACTTTACGTACACTTCGTTGTTCGATTCTCAATTGGTTTGCACTAAAGCAAACTACCTGCGTTTAAACGTTTTATTCAAA
>NZ_JBWQOG010000041.1:0-389 GCF_056591735.1 Parashewanella sp. 2210YD4-3
ACGAAGACACAGGTTCAGCATCAGACGATAACATCACCAACAAGGGAGCATACACCTTAGTCGAGTCCTCAGTAGAAGCAGGCGCGACGGTGGAGTATCGCCTTAACAATGGTGAATGGACCACAGAAAAGCCAACGGCTGTTGAAGGCGCTAATACCATTGAAGTGCGTCAAACCGACAGCGCGGGCAACGTTTCGGCTTCAAGCTCTCTAACCTTCACCTTAGATACCGATGCCGATGTTGATGACGACTTAACCGTAAGTCCTGTTGATGACGTCATCAATGGCAATGAAGTCAATGCGGTAGAAGTTAATCTTGACGGCATCGATAGCGACGTTGAAACGGTCAAAGTGACCTTCACCGACATCAATGGACAAACGCGAGAGGTT
>NZ_JBWQOG010000042.1:0-368 GCF_056591735.1 Parashewanella sp. 2210YD4-3
TTTGTAAAAGCCTTTGACTCATCAATTTGTTTCACCTGAGACCAGACAGTGCCGTCTTCTGAGTGCCAAACTTCATTATGACCACTATTCCCTTTGTTTCCACCGAACATCCACAGTTTGTTTTTGAATACCGCAGAAGCCGTATACAGCATTCTTTGTGGGTATTCCGTCGTAATAACCGTCTTACCGACCTTATTGCCTTTGGCAATGGTTACCCATGCTTCTTGATTTTGTTCGGCGTTGTCATCAATAAACTCAGAATCATCAATTTCTTTGCTGTAGAGGTTTTCACAGTCGGTGCCCTTTAGGGCATCACAATCATTGGTTGCACTGTATAATTGCTTGCCATCCGCATCGAGGATTCTAAG
>NZ_JBWQOG010000043.1:0-367 GCF_056591735.1 Parashewanella sp. 2210YD4-3
ACTTTAAAAAAAGTGTTGACGGCCACAGGGAAATGCGTAGAATACGCAGCCCTGACCCGCTGAAGAGAATACTGCCTAGAGCAGTTTGAATCGAGAGTGCGGGGTGCTAATAAAGCACAATGTTCTTTAACAATCTAACAAGCAAATCTGTGTGGACACTCGCAGAGATAGAAGCATCCAGTTAACATCTTCGGATGCTAACAAAAATTCTATCAATGATTGAAGTCCGCACGGAACGAAATCAACTTACTTAGGTAAGACGATTTCAGACATGCAAATTGATTTGTCTTTATAGACGAGTCAACGACAGAATTCATTGAGTAGTTCATCTTAGGATGAACAAAATTAAACTTTTAATTGAAGAGTT
>NZ_JBWQOG010000044.1:0-298 GCF_056591735.1 Parashewanella sp. 2210YD4-3
CACATGAGTGGTGGAGCTATGCGGGATCGAACCGCAGACCTCCTGCGTGCAAGGCAGGCGCTCTCCCAGCTGAGCTATAGCCCCATCATGTGTCGATACGTTTTTGTCCAAATCAGTGATTACAACACGAAGAAGTAATCTTTTCTAATCAAGGAAGAATATTGCGAAGTTTGCATTAAGCAAATGAGCAGGATTCTAACGAAGAGTAGGAGAGATTTGGTGGGTCTGAGTAGACTTGAACTACCGACCTCACGCTTATCAGGCGTGCGCTCTAACCAGCTGAGCTACAGACCCATTT
>NZ_JBWQOG010000045.1:0-262 GCF_056591735.1 Parashewanella sp. 2210YD4-3
ACTTTAAAAAAAGTGTTGACGGCCACAGGGAAATGCGTAGAATACGCAGCCCTGACCCGCTGAGAACAACGATTCTTAACGGGGTGTTCTAAAGAACACATTGCTCTTTAACAATAAGTATCAAGCAAATCTGTGTGGACACTCGCAGAGATAGAAACATCCAGTTAACATCTTCGGATGCTAACAAAAATTCTATCAATGATGAAGTCCGCACGGAACGAAATCAACTTACTTAGGTAAGACGATTTCAGACATGCAAATT
>NZ_JBWQOG010000046.1:0-240 GCF_056591735.1 Parashewanella sp. 2210YD4-3
ACTTTAAAAAAAGTGTTGACGGCCACGGGGAAATGCGTAGAATACGCAGCCCTGACCCGCTGAAGAGAATGCTTCAACGGGGTGCTGATAAAGCACAATGTTCTTTAACAATCTAACAAGCAAATCTGTGTGGACACTCGCAGAGATAGAAACATACAGTTAACATCTTCGGATGCTGACAAAAATTCTATCAATGATGAAGTCCGCACGGAACGAAATCAACTTACTTAGGTAAGACGA
>NZ_JBWQOG010000047.1:0-229 GCF_056591735.1 Parashewanella sp. 2210YD4-3
CGAAGAGTTCAGAGTAATTTGCGAACCTTAGCAAGAATACAAAGCGCTTAATGAAGCGAGAACTGGATTAGAGAACAAGCTTTCCGAATTAAAGAAGATTGGTTTAAAGACGCAGGAAATTGTTTGGCTGACAAAGCCGTAACGAGCGAAGCGCGGAGTGTACGATAAGTACATGAGCACTAGAGCGAGGAAACAATGCCGTCAGACGGACAATTAACCAGTCTAAGCA
>NZ_JBWQOG010000048.1:0-217 GCF_056591735.1 Parashewanella sp. 2210YD4-3
GCTGATGGTGAAATCGTTGATTCGTCAGGCCGTAAAGCTTCTATGAAAGGTTTTACCATTGATGGCAAGCAAGCTGTGAATGAAGGTTTTCAGACCAAACCTGTAACGGCCACTGAAGTTGTATTGGGCAAAAATGGTAAACCGTTAATGTTCAATGGCCGTAAAGTTTATAAACGTGCCGATGGAACCTTAGTAGACGAGTTTGGCAATGTGATCA
>NZ_JBWQOG010000049.1:0-204 GCF_056591735.1 Parashewanella sp. 2210YD4-3
TCTAATGGATTTTTTTCGCTTGTTTCTCTTTCGCTATGCGGCGTTATCGGTTTCATTCATCAGTCATGTAGTGAACTACACTCCTTCTTAATTCAACCTCTAGCCTTGCCTAGAAAAAGATTAACTGCGCTACCGTCTTTTGTAATAAAAGGGATAGATCGATTAATGTTTATTAGTCGTAACTTGCTGGTTTGATAAGTGTCT